>NZ_CP102286.1:0-625349 GCF_025151215.1 Parabacteroides merdae ATCC 43184 | reverse complement strand
TGGGCGGCTGCCGACGGATTGGCAACATCGAAAACATCGCCTGCTATCAGCAAGACATCAGTCTGCCGTAGCGTCAATATATCGATCAACCACGAAAGAAATGCCTCATGTTCCTCATCACGGTCATACCCGAAAAAGGTTTGCCCAAGATGCCAGTCGGCAGTATGGATTATTTTCAATGACATGTTTTTCCAGATTTAACAAATATGAATCTGATCTTATTTTGGGGATAAAGGTAATGAAACAAACGAACAAAGACAATAAGGGGAGCCTGTGTCAAGCGCGGGAACGAGAGAAATAGATGACGAATCAAATTATTGTCCTATCTTTGTGCCGTCAATAAACAGGGGAACTTTATGAATTGGTTACAAGAGGCCTTTTTAGAGCCTACGATGGTGCAGGCAGTCATCATTATTTCACTGGTCTCTGCACTTGGATTGTATTTAGGACGGATCAAGATATTCGGGATCTCACTGGGTATCACATTTGTATTCTTTGCCGGTATCTTGGCCGGGCATTTAGGGATCGTCGTGAATAAGGATATGCTGTATTTTGCTCAAAGTTTCGGCTTGATCCTTTTCGTCTATGCATTAGGGTTACAGGTTGGTCCCGGTTTCTTCTCTTCGCTGAAGAAGGGAGGGGTAGCTATGAACATGATGGGGTTAGGCGTTATCCTGCTCGGACTCATTATGACAGTCGGTCTGCACTGGGTAACAGGAGTTTCCCTTTCCAATATGGTCGGTTTGCTTTGTGGGGCCGTTACCAACACGCCTGCTTTGGGAGCCGCCCAACAGGCTTTGTTGCAGATAGATCCGACCAATACCAAAGGGGTGACGGACATGGCTTTGGCGTGTGCCGTTGCTTATCCGCTCGGCGTAGTGGGCGTGATCTTGGCGATTATTATCCTGAGAGCCTTGTTTGCCGACAAGAAACAGAAAGACTTAAAGGAACAACGCGACACGACTACCTATGTCGCCGAGTTTCATGTAAGCAATCCGGCTATCTACGAAAAGAGCATCAAGGACGTAATGAAGCTGACGGACAAGCATTTCGTTATTTCACGTGTATGGAGAAACGGTAAAGTAAGCATTCCGACTTCGGACACCTTACTTCACGAGCATGACCACCTTTTGATCATCTCCGTTAAATCGGATGTCGAAAATATTAAAGTCCTTTTCGGCGAGCAGGAGAATGTAGATTGGAACAAGGCGGATATCGACTGGAATGCCATTGACAGCCAACTGATCTCGCGCCGCATCGCGGTGACACGCAACCGGGTGAACGGTGTGAAATTAGGCTCTCTCCGCCTTCGTAACCTCTACGGTATCAATATTACGCGTGTGAACCGTGCCGGTATAGACCTGCTGGCCTCTCCCGACCTGCGCCTGCAAATCGGTGACCGGTTGACTATCGTGGGAGAAGCGAATTCGGTAAACACAGTCGGAAAGATTTTAGGGGATGAGATCAAGCGGTTAAACAATCCGAACCTCTTGGCTGTCTTCATTGGTATATCGCTGGGGATGCTGTTAGGAGCATTGCCGATCACGTTACCAGGGATGAGTACGCCAGTCAAATTAGGGATCGCCGGAGGCCCGATCATCGTCGGAATCCTGATGGGCGCATTCGGCCCTCGTTTCCACCTGACAACCTACACGACAATGAGTGCCAACCTGATGCTTCGTCAACTGGGGATCATTATTTATTTAGCGGGATTGGGGATCGATTCGGGTGTACATTTCTTCGAAACGGTTTTTCGGGCAGAAGGATTGCTTTGGATCGGGCTTGGATTTCTGCTGACGATCGTGCCGGTGCTGATCGTCGGTTTCATAGCTTCGCAATTTTTCAAACTCGATTATGCGCACAACGTGGGTATGCTCTGCGGGAGCATGGCAAACCCGATGGCACTGAGCTATGCCAACACGACTGTCGATGGCGACGAACCCTCCGTTTCTTATGCCACCGTCTATCCGCTTTCAATGTTTATCCGCGTGATTTCAGCACAATTGGTGCTGATGTTATTCACCTGATCGATCAGGCTTTGGAACACTTGACCAGCACCTTTTCTCCATCCACCAAGGTAGTTGCAAAGAGATAGACATGGCCTCCGTCGGTGATCTTCGTCCGCTTACGCAGTTCTTCTACGGAGAGAGGAAAATTACGCACGGTTATATTTGCTTGGGGGATTGTCTTTGATAGTCCTTTACAGAGTTTTCCGGTAAAAGACAGCACTTCATCCACTCGGAATCTGCGACCGGGAAAGTCGGAAACTAAATGGTCCGATGTATATAGATGGCTGTTCACCTGCAACTTCTTCACTCCCGTCCGGACGGCAATCTGCTTAAATGCGCCGGCTTTTAAAACCGAGGCATTCGGTTCATACAAATATGTACCTACCTGACCGGCAGGAACCAATACGGCGCTACGTTCCTCTTCTAATGTAAAAGAGAAAGATTGCATTCCATCCAGTCCGAAATTGATGCACCGGACTAACGGTTCTCTGCCATCCGCCTCTCGTTCCACCACAAAAAGCAGTTCCTTGCATTCGTTCCTAACCGAAAGGACATGCACGGATGTCGTCCCCGGCAACAACTCCAAAGTCATTTGTATATCTGCCATCGGCGAAAGCTTTGCAATGACATGCGGGGAACGTTTCAGAAGCGCCGGCAACAGTCCGGGCAGGTTAGGTTCACAATCCTGCAAAGCAAAAACCCGCTTGTTGGATTCTCCTCGGCGTGCAGGATCGATATAGAAAGCATCGACCTCCGGAAGGGTATCAACAACTTGGGCGGCATCAGCATTTATGATCGTTATATTGTTGGCCTCCAAGACAGAAAAATTATGTTTCGCGGCTTCACAATAAACAGGAAAACGTTCTATATAAGTCAATTGTTTCGCCTTTCGGGAAAGAAAATAGCTATCGATTCCCAGTCCTCCCGTCAGGTCGCAAATGGTCCAACTTTCACCAATCAGTTCCTGTTTATAAGCTGCTGTCTGTTCAGATGAACACTGTTCCGCCGCAATCTTAGCTGGAAAAACCAATTGTCCGTTCTCAAACCACGACGGCAACTTCTCCCGGATCTGCCTTCGGACAGCAATCTGATCGACTAAAAAGGGAATATCCATTCCGGGATACTTGGCAGCGGAAAGCAACAGGCGGGTTAAATCGTCTGTTGCATGTTCTTTGATAAACTGTATGTGTGAAGTTGTCAGTTCCATATCGGCACTAAATCAGTGACGACATAGAAAAAGAGGGTGTGTCATGATATTTGGTGGACACATCCTCTTTTCTGCGGAAAGCGAGGGATTCGAACCCCCGGTACAGTTACCCGTACACCGCATTTCGAGTGCGGCCCATTCGACCACTCTGGCAGCTTTCCTTAGGTCGTCGTTTGCGAGTACAAATGTAGGGAAAATTTAAATTCGTTGTCCCCTCAAAAGCATTTTTTTCCAATAAAAAGGGCACTCTCCTAAAAGAATGCCCTTCCTTTGTTAACGAATTTGCGAATTATTTGAAATAACGGTTGTATAAACCTTCAAATCCTTTACCGTGGCGAGCTTCGTCCTTACACATTTCGTGAACTGTGTCGTGGATAGCATCCAAGTTTAATTGTTTTGCACGAGTGGCAATACGTTTCTTATCTTCGCAAGCACCGCATTCAGCGTCTTTACGTTTCTCCAAGTTTGTTTTTGTGTCCCAAACAACATCACCCAGCAGTTCGGCAAACTTAGCAGCGTGTTCAGCTTCTTCCCAAGCATAGCGTTTGAATGCTTCTGCTACTTCAGGATAACCTTCACGGTCAGCTTGGCGACTCATAGCCAGATACATACCGACTTCAGTACATTCACCCATGAAATGCGCGTTCAAATCTTTAATCATTTCTTCATCACAACCTTTAGCAACACCGATCACATGTTCATCGGCAAAAGTCAATGCACCGGTAGTTTCTACCATTTCTTTAAATTTACTCTTCGGCTGCTTGCATTGAGGACAGAATTCAGGAGCTTCATCACCTTCGTGTACATAACCGCATACTGTGCAAATCCATTTCTTTTTCATCTTTGTAAATTTTTATTGGTTGTATAATCTAAAATAGTTGTAACACTCGTTATTTGTTCTTTGCAAATGTAGGGAAACATTCTAAAACAAGCCCTACAAAAACTCATAAATTTATTCTATCTGTTAATTGATAAAAACTATGAAACCTATCCTTTACGGCCCATGTTATATTAAAAAACTTTCATAAATATGGACACTTCAAAGATTATCAGCCTACTGGGCGAACAAAGCGAATTCCTGTTGGGACACACTTGTAAAACGATCGATAAATCACTTATACACATTCCTTCACCGTCTGTCATCGACAGTATATGGATCGGCTCGGATAGAAATATCCAAACATTAAACAACCTGCAACGCCTGTTAGGAAGCGGACGGTTGGCAAATACGGGATACGTCTCAATACTGCCTGTGGACCAAGATATCGAACATACGGCGGGAGCTTCCTTCGCTCCGAACCCGATCTATTTCGATCCGGAAAACATCGTCAGGTTGGCTATTGAAGGAGGATGTAACGGAGTAGCCTCTACGTTCGGAATCTTAGGTTCCATAGCACGTAAATATGCGCATAAGATACCGTTTGTGGTCAAACTGAATCATAACGAATTACTGACTTATCCCAATTCATACAACCAGATCATGTTCGGCTCCGTAAAAGAAGCCTGGGACATGGGAGCTGCAGCCGTAGGCGCTACCATCTACTTCGGTTCGGAAGAAAGTAGAAGACAGTTGGTCGAAGTGTCAGAGGCTTTTGAATATGCGCACGAGCTAGGAATGGCCACCATCTTATGGTGTTACTTGCGCAACAGTGAATTCAAAAAAGACGGTGTTGACTATCATGCCGCAGCCGACCTGACAGGCCAAGCCAACCATTTGGGTGTTACGATCAAAGCAGATATCATAAAGCAGAAGCTACCGGAAAACAACGGAGGATTCACAGCTGTCAAATTTGGCAAAATCGACCAAAAGATGTACACCGAACTAGCTACAGAACACCCGATTGACCTCTGTCGCTACCAGGTTGCCAACAACTACATGGGACGTGTCGGCCTCATCAACTCTGGTGGTGAATCTCACGGAGCTTCCGACTTGAAAGATGCGGTCTACACGGCTGTCGTCAATAAGCGGGCAGGCGGTATGGGACTGATCAGCGGGCGAAAAGCGTTCCAACGTC
The DNA here is from genome assembly GCF_025151215.1 of Parabacteroides merdae ATCC 43184. Lineage (NCBI taxonomy): Bacteria > Pseudomonadati > Bacteroidota > Bacteroidia > Bacteroidales > Tannerellaceae > Parabacteroides > Parabacteroides merdae. Next base: position 620,118 of record NZ_CP102286.1, on the reverse strand, counting down.
CGATGAAAGACGGTGTAGAGCTGCTGCACACCATACAGGATGTATATCTGGACCCGGGAATCACAATTGCTTAGTATAAATAAAGAAACGCCGTCCCAGACTATTCGGAACGGCGTTTTCTCTTTTATGAATAAATCCTTATTTCTTCAACCACATATCCAGCCATTCGAAGAATGTACGCTGCCAAAGCACGCCATTCTGAGGTTTCAGCACCCAATGGTTTTCGTCGGGATAGATCAACAACTCGGCCGGAACACCTCGAAGGACAGCTGCATTAAACGCCGCCATACCCTGGTTAGCCAAAATTCGATAATCCTTTTCACCGTGGATGCAGAGAATCGGTGTATCCCATTTATCGACAAACAAGTGCGGGGAATTGGCAAATGTACGTTGTGCCGTCGCATTCTGTTTTTCCCAGTAAGCACCACCCATATCCCAATTAGCAAACCACATTTCTTCTGTTTCCAGATACTGCATTTCCATATTGAAAATACCGTCATGTGCAATAAAGGCTTTGAAACGTTTGTTGTGGTGACCAGCCAACCAATAAACGGAGAAGCCTCCGAAGCTCGCTCCCACACAACCCAGACGATCCTTATCGACAAACGACTCTTTCGCCATCTCGTCAATAGCCGTAAAATAGTCTTTCATGCACTGGCCTCCATAGTCGCCGCTGACCTGTTCGTTCCACTCCATACCGAAACCGGGAAGGCCACGGCGGTTCGGGGCAACCACGATATAGTCGTTAGCAGCCATAATCTGCATATTCCAACGGTAAGACCAGAATTGGCTTACCGGGCTTTGAGGACCACCTTCGCAGAATAACAAGGTAGGATATTTCTTATTCGGATCGAAATGAGGAGGATAAATCACCCAGGTAAGCATCTGTTTACCATCTGTCGTTTTCATCCAACGACCTTCCACCTTACCGATTGTCAACTGATCATAGATATGCTTGTTCTCTGTTGTCAACTGGGCTATTTTATTATTATCAGCCAAATCGATCGAATAGATTTCATCTCCCATGCTCAAAGAATGGCGCTGCACGATCAGCTTATGTTCACCCAACAAAGCCACACCGGCATAATCGTACATTCCGGAAGTAAGCGGCGTGATTTTATTGCTATCCGTCAGATCGATCTTATATACTTGGGACTCACCATGCCATACCCCCGTAAAGTAAAGAGCCTTTGCATCTGCACTCCAAACGAACCCGTCTACGTTGGAATCAAAATCCTTGCTGGCGAATATCTTTTCACCTGTTTCCAAGTTCATGACCATCAAGCGGTTCTGGTCTGACTCATAACCGTCACGCTCCATGCTCTGCCATGCGATGAACTTGCCATCGGGAGAGTATTGGGGATTCGTGTCATACCCCATAATACCTTCACTGATATTGGCCGTCTTTTTCGTATTCAGGTCATACACATAAATATCCGAATTGGTGGACAACGCATATTCCTTTCCGGTCTTTTTACGACTCGTGTAAGCAATCTTGTCCGATGTAGTATTCCATGCCAACTGCTCAATTCCTCCGAATGGTTTCATCGGGCTTTCAAACGGTTCGCCTTCCATAATATCGACAGGGTTACTGATTGCCTTACCATCAAAATCAGCAACAAAAGGATGCGGGGCTGTTGTTACCCATTCATCCCAATGTTTATACATCAGGTCTGTGACAATAATACCAGTAGCCTTATCCAGGTCGGGATATTTATCTGCCGTACTTTTGACTGTCTTTACCTGTGAAATAAACAGGACTTTCTTCTCATCGGGAGAGAAGGCGAAACCTTCGATATCCCCTTCATATTCAGAGAGCTGTCTGCGGTCGCTTCCATCCGGATTCATTTCCCAAAGCTGGCTGCTGCCGCTTTCATTGCAAAGGAAAGCGATTTTTTTTCCACCTTTAATCCAAACAGCTTCATTTTCGGAATAAGACGTTTTTGTAATCTGCTTATTGTCCGTCCCGTCTGCATTCATAACAAACACTTCGCGATTACTTCTGTTTTCCGGTACGCTGTAGTAGGCTACAGTATACACTACTTTCTGTCCGTCCGGAGATACATTCATCCCCCCGATACGTCCCATTGCCCAAAGCACTTCCGGCGTCATCCGTCCGTCTTTGACTTTAATATCCGAACGCCCGATCACATTTTCCGTGTTTCCTTTCTGTTGGGTCGCACGATCGCACGTTTTTCCATCCCCACTACAAGCTCCAAATAATAAGGATGTTGCCATAACCATTGTTCCGATAGATTTATTCATGTAGTTTATAATATATTGTGTTTTGGGCACGAAAGTACAAAATATAATTTATATCTTTGTCCCATTAATTTAAGAACTGAACAGTATGAATAAGATTTGGTTATTTGGAGCCTCCATATGTATGGTTTTAGCATTAGGTTCTTGTAAACCTAAACAGAGTGCGTATAAGGCTGCTTACGAACAAGCAAAAGAAAAAGAATCGACAGCTCCGGTCGAGGTGGTCGAAGAAGAGGAAGTAGTTGAAGAGGTAACTCCGGTTTCTAAACCGAGAACTTCCAACGTCAGTACACGCGCAGAAAGAATTAATGCTGCACAAGGTGAAGATGCAAGCAGACTGAAACGTTACAGTGTCGTTATCGGCAGTTTCAAGAACAAAACAAATGCTTACGCTTTGAAAGAACGTATGCAGAACGACGGATATAACGCTGTTTTGGGAGAAAACGAACAAGGTATGCTTCGTGTGATCGTCGCCAGTTTCAATGACAAAGCCGATGCTGCGGACAGCCGCGATGCAATCAAAGCAAAATACGCTCCAAACTTCCAGGATGCATGGATTCTGGAAAGACAATATTAAAAATCCAATCCACGGTAATAAAAAAGGATGAGTCTTGACAGATTCATCCTTTTTTATTGCTTGCCGTCCCGATTCCATGCTCCTCCGGTTTTGAATACACGAGCATGAAAAACTTTAATCCAATTTCAATACAGCCAAGAACGCTTTTTGTGGAACCTCAACTGTACCGATCTGTTTCATTCGTTTCTTTCCCTCTTTCTGTTTTTCAAGCAACTTACGTTTACGGGAGATATCACCGCCATAACATTTAGCCGTTACATCTTTACGAACCGCCTTTATCGTTTCGCGGGCAATGATCTTGGCTCCGATAGCCGCCTGGATAGCGATATCGAACTGTTGCCGAGGAATCAGCTCTTTCAGTTTTTCACACATACGCCGGCCGAAGGCAACGCTGTTGTCCATATGAGTCAGCGTCGAAAGAGCGTCCACCGGTTCCCCGTTCAGAAGAATATCCAGTTTAACCAGCTTGCTCGGACGAAAATCATGGATATGGTAATCAAAAGAAGCATACCCTTTAGAAATACTTTTCAGTTTGTCATAAAAATCGATTACGATCTCACCTAAAGGCATATCATAATGAATCTCGACACGATCACCGGAAATGTATTCCTGCTTGATCAATATGCCACGTTTACCCAGACAAAGTGTCATGATCGGACCGATAAAAGTCGTATTAGTAATAACAGACGCACGGATGTACGGTTCATCAATATGGTCGATCAACGTAGGATCGGGCAAGCCGCCCGGATTATGAACCTCCGTACAGTTGCCTTTCTTATCGTAAACTTTATAAGACACATTAGGAACGGTCGTGATCACATCCATATTGAACTCACGGTCCAAACGTTCCTGCACAATCTCCATATGCAACAACCCCAGGAAACCACAACGGAAACCAAAGCCCAATGCCGCTGAGCTTTCCGGCTGGAATGTCAAAGAGGCGTCGTTTAACTGGAGTTTTTCCAAAGAAGCGCGCAAATTCTCAAAATCTTCGCTGTCGATCGGATAAACACCGGCAAAGACCATCGGTTTCACTTCTTCGAACCCAGCTATCGCGTCTTTCGCCGGACGGGCCACATGGGTGATAGTATCTCCAACCCGGACCTCGCGAGAAGTTTTAATACCAGAAATAATATAACCGACATCCCCGGTACGAATCTCATCACGAGGAGACATCGTAAGCTTCAATACTCCAACCTCATCGGCATCATACTCCTTACCGGTTGCAATAAATTTGACATGATCTCCTTTACGGATCACCCCGTTTACGACTTTGAAGTAAGCAATAATGCCACGGAAGGGATTAAACACAGAGTCAAAAATCAAGCACTGCAACGGAGCTTCCGGATCACCTTTCGGAGCCGGCACTTTTTCGACAATTGTATTTAAAATGTCATATACCCCTTCTCCCGTCTTACCACTGGCCCGGAGAATATCTTCCCGAGGACACCCCAACAGTTCGACAATCTGGTCTTCCACCTCATCCGGCATTGCACTCGGAAGGTCTATCTTGTTCATGATCGGAATAATCTCCAAATCATTTTCTATTGCCATATACAAATTGGAAATAGTCTGTGCCTGAATACCCTGAGCTGCGTCAACAATCAGCAAAGCACCTTCACAAGCTGCAATCGAACGGGATACTTCATATGAAAAGTCGACATGTCCCGGAGTATCGATCAGATTCAGGATATATTCTTCTCCTTTATAATTATACTTCATCTGAATGGCATGACTCTTGATCGTAATGCCTCGTTCACGCTCCAAGTCCATATCGTCCAGAACCTGCGCCTGCAAATCTTTACCTTCTACTGTTTTGGTATACTCAAGCAAACGGTCGGCCAAAGTACTTTTACCATGGTCAATATGAGCAATAATACAAAAATTGCGGATATTCTTCATCTGCTAAACTTATTTAGGTGTGCAAAGATAGGAAATTTAGGCTAAATTGTTATACATTTGGCATACCATTTGTTATTAATAATATATGACACTACAAGAAATAAACAAAGCATACAACCGCATAGTCGGTTCATTAGACAGTAAAGAATTGAAGAATGCCTTCGATTCCTTACAGGCTCTTATTGCAGGAAGTCGCGAATATTCTTTTCAGGACAAGCTGAACGAACTGCAGGACACCTACAAATATATGCTGCGCTACCGGATTGAAGGAGCAAAAGATCCGATGCAGGAACAGATATACAACAATCTACAGGCATCGACTTATGAATTGGCCGATTCAGTCAAGCAGAAAGCAGTAGCTGTGGAATCTCCCCTATCCTATTACAGCCGCCGAAGAAGCCTGAACATACAGCCTTCTCTCACTTACAAACAGCTGCATGACCAACTGCTCTTAGAACATGAAGCCGGAAAGCACAAAGAAAGTGACGCATTCAATATTCTCATCTTTAATAAGATATGGGTATCTTCTTTTCTGAAAAGAGAGGAAGCTGAAGATATCCGCGGCATGCTACACGACAATGCACTACCTTTTACAACCGGTAGCCAGATTGTTTCCGCCTTGATGTTAGGATTGCAAGAGGCGTTCGACAGAGAAAAGATACTTTTATTGTTCGACGCAGCCAGCCATCCGAACGAAGAGGTCAAAGTCAGAGCATTAATTTCAATCCTGATCACTTTATACACATATAGAAAACGGACGCAGTTATATCCGCAGATAGCTGACAGGCTAGCGGCTTTGGCCGAAACTCCGGGGTTCATCAAAACGATCCGCACAATCATCCTACGCTTCATCTTAGCCCGCGAGACAGAGAAGATCACCCGCAAACTACAGGATGAGATCATCCCGGAAATGTTAAAATTGAGTCCAAAGCTCAGCAAAAAGATCAATCTCAACGAACTCACCCCTGAAGATTTGACAGGAAATGAAATGAACCCAGAATGGGAAAGCTTCTTTTCTGACAGTACCCTCGGAAAGAAAATGGTAGAATTCGGGGAGCTTCAACAGGAAGGGGCCGACGTCATGCACTCGACCTTCGTTCATTTGAAAAATTTCCCGTTTTTCCATGAATTAAGCAACTGGCTACTTCCATTCACAATCGAGCATTCTTATTTCGATGATCAGTTCACTCCGGACAACGAAGCTGAAAAGCAGATGCTCGACTCTATGACATTCGCTGCTTTTATGTGCAATTCGGATAAATATTCGCTTTATTTCAGCATGATGCAATTACCGAAAGAAGCCCGAAAGATGATGATGAACCAATTCGACAGCCAGGCCACAGAAATGATCCAGCAGAATAAAGAAGAATTGATCAGCAAACGTGGAAAACAGGATACGATCATCGGACAGTACATACAAGACCTGTATCGTTTCTTCAAACTATATCCGGGCCATTTGGATTTTACGGATATCTTCACGATGCCGCTCGACTTCCACAATCTTGCCATCCTTCGCCCTTATATTTCTGATAAAGAAAGCCTTACAAACATCGCTGAATATTATCTCCGTAAAAACTATTTTAGCGATGCACTGACCATATTCAACCAATTGGCAAAAACGGATCAAGATAGCGACATTCTTTTCCAGAAAATCGGCTATTGCAAGCAAATGGAAGGAGACTTGAAGGGCGCCCTGGAAGCCTACCTACACGCAGACTTGTTGAATTCCGAAAGCAAATGGGTAATCCGACGAATCGCCGGTTGCTACCGTTCACTTAAACAACCGGAAGAGGCTTTGAAATATTACCGCCGGTACGAAGCTTTAAATCCGGATAATTTATCAGTTCAAATCAGCATTGGCCATTGCCATCTCGAACTAAAGGATTATAACGAAGCGTTGAAATGCTTCTTCAAAGTCGATTACCTGGATAACAAAAGCCATAAGGCATGGCGACCTATTGCATGGTGTTCTTTCCTGACAGGGAAATATGACCAAGCACGGAATTACTACAAAAAGATACTGGATAACCAACCCCACGCACAAGATCTGCTGAATGCCGGACATACCGAATGGGCACTGCAGAATATCAAGGGCGCTCTCTCCTTTTACCAGCAGGCGGTGCAAATGGAAAACGGCAACATCCTTAAGTTCCAAGAACAGTTCAGCCAAGATGTAGCAGACCTGTTGATCGCCGGTATAGAAGAAGCCGAAGTCGCCCTGATGCTGGATCAGTTAAGATATAAAATAGAAGGAGCTATTTAAAAATTTAAAATGGAGAATTAAAAATTAGCTACAGATGTAATTTTCAATTCTCCATTTTAAAATCCCTTTATCCTCTGCTTCCAAGGCTATCCGTATCGGGATTGAGTTCTTTGACAGCATCCTTCACTTCTTTCTCACCTATCGGATAAGTAACAGCTACTTGTTGTACGGGGTATTCTTCCTTTTCCCTATCCACAGCTTTCGATTCGGCATTCTCCGGAATCTTGGCAAAATCTTTGTTCATATCATTCACTATTTATGTTTCTATAGCTATTCAACAATAAAAATGGCCCGGAAGTTCCGAGCCATTCAATCAACCAAAACAAAAAAACCTAAAAACCTAAACATCAACCATCTTTTTCTTTTTGCTCTACTATACGTTAAGGTTTACTAACTACTAAACAATCTTTCTAACCTAAAAACTAAACCTATCAAATCATATATATATTTCCCTTGTTTCCTATTCCTCGTATGCCGGCCATGCCCCCTCTTTCGTACAGACATAAGCAGCTGTGCGGACGGCAAATTCATGCGCTTCCCTTAGCGAAGCCCCTTTCAGCAACGAAATGACCAATGCTCCGGAGAAAGCATCACCTGCTCCAACCGTATCCGCCACCTGCACTTCCGGGTTTTGCAAAGTCGATTCTTCATTAGCGGTATATATCGTACTATAAGCTCCTCCGGCCGTCAGAACCACCAAGCGGAGATTATAGTGTTCTATAAACCAATGAGCCACCTCCTTGTCCGTTCCTTCCAAATGAAACATATCCCGCAGGACGACCAACTCCCCGTCATTCACCTTCAACATATTTGCTAGATAAAGCGACTCTTCGATCAACTCTTTCGTATAATAATGCTGACGCAAATTGATGTCAAAACAACGATAAGCATCGTCCGGGGCAAAAGAAAGAATCGCCTGTATCGTCTCTCTCGACTGTGCGGAACGCTGTCCTAACGTACCGAAGCAAATGGCATCCGCCCGTTCGGCCAAATCAATCGCATTTGACGTCGGAGAAAGATGATCCCAAGCTACACGTTCATTAATAATATAGTCAGGGACACCATCCTGCAGAGTAACCTGTACCGTTCCGGTCGGATAAGGGACTTTCTCGATCAGATACCGGATCGAATTATTATCCAGTTCTTCGAGGATTTCGCGCCCCAGCCCATCGTCTCCCACGGCGCTGATAGCATATCCTTCCGCTCCCAACCGCGACGCATGGTAGACAAAATTGATAGGAGCACCACCTGCTTTCTTTCCTGTTGGCAACATGTCCCACAGGAGTTCTCCTATGCCTACTACGACCGGTTTCTTATTGTTGCTTTGCATTGTTTCATTATAGTTTATTTGACAAGGATAATTTATTATCTACGATGCAAAGATAGAGACAGGTAGCAGATGCGACGATAACTAATGCTACAAGATTGATAACACTTGTTACATTATACTCTTATTTTCGAGTTACATGCACAAATGTTACACAAATGTAACGAGCGTTATTAAAGAGAAGAATATTATTCCTTTTCCAGATACTCCGTCGGAGTAATATTGTAAACGGCTTTAAAACATTTCGAGAAATAAGCAGGCGAACCGAAGCCCGTCGCATAAGCCACCTCATTCACATTCCCGGCTTTCCGTCGGAGTAGAGCAGCAGCTTTCTTCAAACGATAGTTACGCAGGAAATCGGTCGGTGTCACTCCGGCAAGCTCCTTCACCTTCCGGTAAAGATGCACACGCGACAAGCCCAATTTTTCACTACCTTTCTCAATACTGAAATCCGGATCGGCATAGGACTCTTCGATCAGTTTCAAGAAACGATTCATAAAAAGATCGTCCATGCTTCCCGCTTTTTCCTCCTTCACGGAAACAGCAGGCGAAGAAGCATCGCGAGCATAAGCCTCACGCAACCGGACACGATCCTCCAGCAGCTTGATGATACGCAGTTTCACGACTTCTATGTTAAAAGGTTTCTGGATATACGCGTCCGCACCACTGGCAGCCCCGTACATCTGTTGCTTGTCGTCGGACAAAGCAGTCAACAGCATAACCGGAAGATGACTCAGGACAATATCCGACTTGATCTTACGACAAAGATCGAAACCGTTCATTTCCGGCATCATCACATCGCTGATAACCATCGAAACCTCTTCGCTCATCAGCACCTCCAAAGCCTTCACGCCGTTATCGGCAACCAACACACGGAAGTTCTGTTTTAATTCCGCCTGCAAGTAACTCTGTATATCAAGATCATCTTCTACGACCAGAACAGTATAATTGTAGGTACGGTTCAAAACCTCCTGCAATTCATCCGTGTTCAAGTCGGCGACACCACTGGAAAGCTCGGTTACGGAAAGATCGAATGTACAAGATTCGTCAAAATGAGATTTACCTTTCAAGAGGATGACCGTAAAGACAGTACTCTTATGCGGAACACTCTCCACCCGGATCGTGCCTTTGTGCATGTGGACGAACTCACGCGTCAAGTGCAGACCGATCCCCGTTCCCGTCACATAGTTCTGGTCACCGGTAAAGAAACGGTCAAAGACGGAAGCAATATTTTCCGACGGAATACCTTTGCCATTATCTTCGACAGAAAGCTCGACCTGATCTCCTTTATCTTTCAGATGGATCGTGACCGTACCTCCGTCCAGCGTGAACTTGAATGCATTGGACAAAAGATTGGCCAGAATCTTCTCCATCTTATCTCTGTCTACCCATATATTAACAGAAGGGCAGTCATGCTCAAACGTGAAATGTATCTGTTTGGTGGCAGCCATCGTATCGAAATAAGATTTCACTTCTGCCACAAAAGCAACTAAATCTACCTCTCCGACCCGCATATTCATCTTATTGCTCTCTACCTTTCGAAAATCAAGTAACTGGTCCACGACTCTCTTCAACCTTTCCGCATTTTTCCGAATGATACGGATATCGTCTGCCAATGAAGAACCTTCCGGAGCCTCTTTCGACAGCTTGCCGAGCGGACCGAGGATCAACGTCAACGGCGTCTTGATCTCGTGTGTGATATTGGTAAAGAATTGCAGTTTCTGAGCCGTCGACTTCTCAATATAACGGTTTGCCTCAGCCAATTCTTCTTTTTGCTGTTGCACCTGCAAGTTCGTACGTTTCAGCTCGCGGTTCTTCCGCTTCACCGCCCGGTTCACATGGACCACGTACAAGGCGGACAAAAGCAACATCCCCATCAGCAAAAGGATAATGCCGACGGAGTTTTGGAGGAACGTGTATTTGGAAAGCATACTCTCCAAATTCTCCCGTTGCAACTCGATCTGGTGCTGATAGTCGACCACCTGTTCGGACTGGATAAACAGCGTTCCGGCATTGTTCTTATCGATCAAGGCAGAAGAGAGCAAATATTGCCGGGACACATCTTCTCCGTTCAATATCTGCATGGCTACACGGATAGCAAGGCTCCCACCCGTCGGATACAAGACCGAAGCGGCCAACTCTCCGTGCATGACGGCTTCCAGCCCCGATCCCCGTCCCGAAACGGCATCGATCCCCACAAAACAAATCCTGTCCGCCAATCCGGGATGCATCCTTTCGATTGCCCTGCGGGCAGCCATTGCCATCACATCATTATGGGCAAACACAACATCCACCTCCTCCAGCGAATCCATTTCCGCTATCTCCTTCTCCACCGTTTCCGGCTTCCATTTCCCGAATATTTCCTTCACCTTGATGCGGGAGTTCAAAACCTCCATAAAACCGCGATGGCGATCCTGCGCCGGAGAAGAACCGGACAAGCCCCATACTTCCAATACGGTAGGATATTTCTCTTTCACCTGTCGGTTCACGAAAAAGCCGGCCTGGCGACCGATCTCGTAATTGTTACCACCGATATAAGTCGTATATTCGTCCGAACTGATCTTCCGGTCTACCAGGATAGTCGGAATGCCGGCACGGTAGGCCTCAATCGCAATAGGAGTGACAGGTTCCGATTCATTGGCGGAGATAATCAATAGATCGACCTTACGTTTTATCAGGCTGCGTATCTGCTCCACCTGCAACAAACTACTGTCCGCTGCATCCTCGACTAACAGGGAGACGCCCGGATATTCGGAGGCCTGCACCTTCATATCCAGCAACATCGATTTACGCCAAGAACCTTCAAGCGTACACTGCGAGACGCCGATAACAAACTTTTTCTTCTCCGAATCTGTTTTGCAGGAAAAGCAGGATGCCAGAAGTAAGACCAGCAGAGCGTAATAAGTTAGAGCAGGTTTCATTCTGTTTTATTTACAGGTTTCTGCAAATGTACGGAGAAATGGCATACCAGCCAATATTTATTTTGTACATTCGTCCTCCAGTAATCAATTATTCGCATGAAGATCATAAACGAAGCTTTATTGAATGAAACGACCGGGCGTGCCAAACAGTCGCCTCGGCTACGCATGAACTACAACTTTCATGAGCATTTGGACGATCCCGTCAACCGTTTGCTCAATGCCCTGGAACCGGGAACCTACCTCCGCCCACACCGCCATCTGAACCCTAAAAAAGATGAAATATTCCTCCTGCTGCGCGGTCGCATTGCTGTATTCCTCTTTGACAACAAAGGGGAAATCACCCAAACACAGATACTCGATCCGAAAGAAGGTGTTTACGGCGCCGAAATAAAGGCGGGAACATGGCACGGGCTGTTAGTTCTAGAATCCGGCTCTGTCATATATGAAATCAAGGAAGGGCCGTTCGCTCCGCTCGCTCCGGAAAATTTCGCTCCCTGGAGTCCGGCTCCAGAAGACACGAAAGGGGTGGCAAAATATATGGAGTTATTAGGAAAGGCAATATAACCTTGCACTACCTTCCCGTTCCCCTTAAAGAAAACTTTAGTTTCATGCAAGGGAAACTTTATTTTCATAGGGATGAAACTTCTTTTTCATCCCCATGAAACTGTCGTTCCATCCTTATGAAACTGTTATCACATACCTATCGGCTCCTTTATTGCTGGAATACTTTTGTCAAACGGATCATGGCTTCTTTCACCGGACAGTCATTCTTATCCGTTCTGACAATAGCGTTCTCATAATTTTCAACTTTCAAATACCAACATCTGACAATGCTTGCAGTCGAACTGCAACCGGAGGCGCGTATCTTTATAAAGCAGATAATACGGTTCCTTGTAGGGAGACTTGTCTTTCTGATAAGTAGGACACCACCCCATGCTGTAGCGCAGGCAGTGTTTGGTAAACATCAACGGAACATCTTTCCGGGGAGACAGTTCAAATGCCGGGTCAATCTGTTCCACCCCGTGATCCTGGTAGAACGAACGGGCTTTCCCGTTGGCAACATTCCCCAAATAAGTAAGTTGGCGTTCGGGGAAAGGTATCGACACGGACGGCTGCACACGTTTCACTGTCTCACGAGGATAGCGGGCACGGCGTGCTTCCAGCAACTTCTCCACTCCTCTACGGCGCATATCGGCAAGCAGAGAAGAGGGAACGAACCAGTTTTCAGACAAACCGACCACCACCTTCGATGCCTCGAAAGGCGTATTCCCCAACTTGGATAGCTGTGTCCGTATATTATCCTGCTGTTCACGACGCGCCAGCTCTTTCGCAAACGGCTCGGTCAGCATGATCCGTGCTCCCGTCTCATCCTCCATACAAAGCGTAAAACCGAAGGGATTGTCCAAGAACTCGATCTCCACGGACAGCTTGCGTTCGGCTGAAGGCTTGGCGAGCAGTTTATCAAATGCCTGGTCGAAATTGCGGTAAAGCGGAGTCTTGGGGGTAAGCTGCGGCATATCCAGCGGAAACACCCGGTTTGCCTCCACCCGGTTGACGCGGAAACCCTCCAACTCGCCTTTCCTATTAAAGAAAACAAGCCCGTCTCCATTGTTCAATTGCTTCAAGCCGGCCACAGTAAAAGAATTGCCTTTGATCTCTTTGACCATCCCGACAGGTTCGCCCAACGACTTAGGTGTATTGAAAGCGGTAATATCCGCCGTCCGCCCCTCCAAAAGGAACGTAGTGAACCCACGGTTAAAACTCTTTTCAGCTACCGGCTCGAACGTATAAGTGCTTCGACCAGCAGAAGCACGACGATATTCCGGACGGCGGGACAGGACTGCATCTAACTTCTTCCGATAATAAGCCGTGATATTCTTGACATAGCCGGCATCTTTCAACCGCCCTTCGATCTTGAGGGAAGAAACACCTGCATCCAACAGGGCTTCCAGCTGATCCGAACGGTTCATGTCCTTGAGCGAAAGCAGATGTTTGTTGCTGACGATCTCCGTCCCTGTCGCATCGACCATCGTATAGGGCAGGCGGCAATATTGGGCGCATTCTCCGCGATTGGCACTACGTCCACTCAAAGCGGCGCTCAGATAACATTGCCCGCTATAGCTGACGCAGAGGGCGCCGTGCACAAATACTTCCAGCGGAACGGTAGTCGCTTCCGATGTCCGGCGAATCTCGTTCAGCGACAATTCACGTGCCAGAACCACCTGTGTAAAGCCTGCGGCTTCGAGGAAACGGACCTTTTCCGGTGTGCGGTTGTCCGTCTGCGTGCTGGCGTGAAGCGGAATAGGAGGCAGGTTCAGCCGGGTAATCCCCATATCCTGAATGATCAGGGCATCCGTCCCGACACGCCAGAGATCCCAGATCATCCGTTCGGCTTCTTCCAACTCATCTTCTTTCAATATCGTGTTAAGCGTAACATAGATGCGGGCGCCATACAGATGCGCATACTCGCAAAGCTCACGTATATCATCCAAAGAGTTGCCGGCAGCAGAACGCGCACCGAACTTGGGCGCACCGATATAGACGGCATCGGCACCGTGATTAATCGCTTCAATCCCGCAATTGAGGTCTTTAGCCGGAGAGAGAAGTTCTATAGGACGGGATTTTGTTTGCATGCTATTATTTCTTATTTCTTGATTACAAATCACCCAACTTGCTGATATCCTCGATACGGAACGGGGTTTCCTGATAGACATAATAGTTCAGCCAGTTGGTGAACAGAAGATTGGCATGACCACGCCAGCGGACCACCGGACCGAGGGCCGGATTGTTATTACGGTAATAGTTACGGGGAACGGCAATAGGCAATCCCTTGTTCACGTCGCGCATATACTCGTCATTCAGCGTGTAAGGCGAGTATTCGGAATGCCCAGTGATAAAAAACTCGCGTCCTCCGCGCGCCATCGCCATATAGACACCAGACTCTTCGCTTTCGGACAAGAGCGTCAAATCGGGAACTTTCATCACATCCTCGCGGCGTATCTCCGTATGCCGGCTGTGCGGCACATAGAACTCGTCGTCGAAGCCTCGGAAGATCGGCACATAGGGCTCGCGCAACGTATGGCGGAACACGCCGAACATCTTGGCTGGCAGATCATATTTGGGGACACCATAAAAATGGTACAACCCGGCTTGCGCCGCCCAGCATATATATAAGGTAGAAGTCACATGCGTACGCGCCCAATCGAATATCTCGGTCACTTCCTCCCAATAGTTCACTTCCTCGAAAGGCATCTGCTCTACCGGAGCACCTGTGATAATCATGCCGTCGTAAAAATCATCCTGCATCTCGTCAAAGTCTTTATAGAATTCCTTCATATGCTCGATCGGCGTGTTCTTGGGAGTATGGCCTTTTATCTTCATAAAGTCGAGCTCCACTTGCAAGGGGGTATTGCTCAGGAGGCGAACAAGGTCCGTCTCCGTCGTGATCTTCAGTGGCATCAAGTTCAGCACAACTACACGTAGCGGACGAATGTCCTGCTCAGACGCACGCAACGAGTCCATCACAAAGATGTGCTCTTTCTTCAACAGCTCAACAGCTGGCAAGTTCTTCTGTAGGTTTAAAGGCATCTTCTTTCCTTAATTATTTATACAAGGCACAAAGATAGTGAGAAATTGCCTTTCGTTGAAAATAAATCGTTGTTTCCCGCGTTTGTAGATTTAATAATTAGATGGAATATGAAGATTCGTGCAATAGCTACACTACTATTTATATTATTTTCGATAAGTGCTTTCGGGCAGGGACGTGCCAAAATCAGCGGTTATATCCGCGACGCGGACGGTAATCCGCTGGACTTGGTCAATATCCGGGTCAAGAACACATTAAACGGGACGATGAGTAATGAAAAAGGCCACTACTCGCTTTCGGTCGCAACCGGTGACTCGGTGACGCTTATCTATTCATGCCTGGGCTACAACAAGGCCGAAAGGATCCTACCTCAGGTAACCAAAGATATGCGTCTCAACGTGCAGATGAACTATACATCACTCGAACTGGGAGAAGTCGTAGCTACCGCCATCCGAAAGCAGACAACCACCCTTGAAACCCTGAATGCCGACCGCGTCAAACTACTCCCCGACCCTGCCGGAGGAAGCATTGAAAGTCTGGTCGTTACATTTGCAGGCGTTACTTCCAATAACGAATTAAGTTCGCAATACTCCGTACGCGGCGGCAGTTATGACGAAAATATCGTATATGTGAACGGACTGGAAGTGTTCCGTCCGCTGCTCATCCGTTCCGGACAACAGGAAGGGTTGAGTTTTATCAACCCGGACATGACGGAAGCCGTCAATTTCTCCGCCGGAGGATTCGAAGCCCGTTATGGGGACAAGATGAGTTCCGTGCTGGACATCACCTACAAAAAACCGAAAGGATTCGAAGGTTCGGCTTCCGCCAGCCTGCTGGGAGCCAATGCTTATGTGGGCAGTTCTTCCGGCAAGTTCACACAGGTGACCGGTTTCCGTTACAAAACAGGACGATCTCTTTTGAAAACAACCGATACGGATGCCGAATATGATCCTAATTTCATTGATTTGCAGACTTATATGACATACCAGCTTGCTCCCAAATGGGAGATCAACTTTCTCGGAAACTTAGCCATAAACAATTATAAGTTCATTCCCCACACCCGAGAGACTTCTTTTGGAACGGCAACAAATGCCAAAAAATTTAAAGTATTCATGAGTGGCCAGGAACGGGATAAGTTCGAAACGTTATTCGGAGCACTCACTTTAAAGCATAACCTGAACGACAATACGGAACTCGGCTTGCAAGCATCCGCCTTTACCAGTAAGGAAGAGGAAGGATATGATATTGCCGGTGATTACTGGCTGGGAGATGCAGCCGAAGAAGGAGGCGGAGAAATACAGAAATTATCCATCGCACGCTATAACGAGCACGCTCGCAACCGTCTGCACTCCAATATCATGAATGTCGGGCATTATGGTGTCGCTCGCATAAAAAACAATACGTTGAAATGGGGTGCTACCGTCCAGTTGGAGAAAATCAACGACAAGATCAGCGAATGGGAAAAACGCGACTCCGCCGGATACTCGTTACCGCAAGGGGGCGGGAATGTCAACGTGATCGCAAACCTGTTCTCGGATAACAAACTGGAAAGCACACGTATTTCCGGCTATTTGCAGGATGTATTCAAGTTTCGTACCAAACAAGGACTGTTCACGCTGGTTGGTGGTGTACGCGGCAGCTATTGGAGTTATAACAGGGAATTTATATTCAGCCCGCGTGCTTCAATAGGTTTCATTCCGAACTTCGACCAGAACCTGACATTTCGGCTGGCTTCCGGTCTGTATTATCAGTCTCCGTTCTATAAGGAATTACGTACAACTGTGCAGGACGAACACGGCAACAGTATCATACAACTGAACAAAAACCTGAAATCACAGCGTTCCATCCATGTCATTGCAGGAGGCGATTATACATTCCGGGCATCCGGCAGAAATTTCAAAGTCAGTGCCGATATGTATTATAAAAAATTGGATAACCTGAACCCCTATACGGTGGATAATGTCAAAATCCGATACTACGGCGAGAACTGTGCGCAAGGCCATGCGATGGGGCTCGATGTCAAATTCTTCGGCGAATTTGTTCCGGGTACGGACTCCTGGATCAGCTTCTCCCTAATGAAAGCGGAGCAAAGCATCCGAGGGAGCGAATATGTACCGATGCCTAACAGCCAAGGTTATAATGTCTCGCTCTTTTTTCAGGATTATTTCCCCGGATACAAACGTGTCAAACTGAATCTGAAAGGCGTACTGTCCGGCGGCCTTCCCGTCACAGCCCCACGTACAGGCTACGAGGACGGCTATTTCCGTACTCCGACCTACAAACGCGTGGACCTCGGTTTCTCCTACCAGCTTGCCGGGGGAACGGATGCAATCATGGATCGCGGATTCTTCCGCAATCTCAAGAACATTTGGCTCGGATTGGATATTTTCAACTTGTTCGACATAAAGAACACTAGTTCCTATTATTGGATTACCAATATAGACAACCACCAGTACGCAATCCCTAATTACCTGACCGGAAGACAATTGAATATTCGACTTATCGTTGATTTTTAACCACATGATTTCAAAAATATGCTTTTTAAACATATCCGGATCATGCTGATAAATATTAACGAATTATTTCTCTATTAATAAAAAGAGTGTACCTTTGCCAACATAGAACAAAAAGCAATATTAAATTACTAAATTATTATTGACATGGAACTTACACATATCGAACATTTGGGTATCGCAGTAAAGAGCATCGAAGCTTGCCTGCCGTATTATGAAGAAGTTTTAGGACTAAAATGCTACAACATCGAAGAAGTAGCAGACCAGAAAGTAAAAACTGCATTCTTTAAAGTAGGCCAGACTAAGATCGAGTTGCTGGAGCCGACAAGTGAAGACAGTACAATCGCTAAATTTATCGAAAAGAAAGGTGAAGGTATCCACCACATTGCATTTGCTGTTCCCGACGTACAGGCAGCATTGGACGAAGCCGAATCAAAAGGTATCAAGCTGATCGACAAAGCTCCTCGTGGAGGTGCAGAAGGCTTGAACATTGCATTCCTTCACCCGAAATCGACATGCAGCGTTCTGACCGAACTTTGCATGCCGGGAAAATAAGAAACAATTGACAATTGAGAATTGACAATTATTTGATGCTATTCAATTGTCAATTCTCAATCGTTAATTGCCAATTAAATAAGTTCATTTCTAACAACAAATCTATAGTACAATGAGTAACCAACTTGAAAAAGTAAAGGAGCTTATCGCCCTTCGCGAAACAGCTCGTTTAGGTGGTGGAGAAAAAAGAATCGAATCTCAGCACAAAAAAGGTAAATACACCGCACGCGAACGTATTGCCATGTTGCTGGATGAGGGAAGTTTTGAAGAATTCGATATGTTCGTACAACATCGTTGTACAAACTTCGGTATTGAAAAAACTAAGTATTTGGGCGACGGTATCGTAACAGGTTACGGAACGATCGACGGACGTCTGGTATATATTTATGCTCAGGATTTCACCGTGTTCGGCGGTGCTTTATCCGAAGCATTGGCCATGAAGATCTGTAAAGTAATGGATCAGGCCATGAAGATGGGTGCTCCCGTTATCGGTCTGAACGACTCGGGTGGCGCACGTATCCAGGAAGGTGTCAACGCCTTGGCCGGTTATGCAGAAATCTTCCAACGTAATATCTTGGCTTCCGGGGTTATTCCTCAGATTTCCGGTATCTTCGGTCCATGTGCCGGCGGTGCGGTTTACTCTCCTGCCCTGACAGACTTCAATATCATGACCCGCGGAACAAGTTACATGTTCCTGACTGGTCCGAAAGTTGTAAAAACAGTTACAGGCGAAGACGTTACACAGGAACAATTAGGTGGCGCAAGCGTACATACGACCAAATCCGGTGTGGCCCACTTCGCAGTCGATACGGAAGAAGACGGTTTACAGTTGATCCGCAAATTGATCAGCTTCCTGCCGCAGAACAACCTGGAAGAAACTCCTCTGATCGAATGTAAAGACCCGATCGACCGTCTGGATGACAACCTGAACGACATCATCCCTGACAATCCTAACCAGGCTTACGATATGTATGAAGTTATCGGAACCATCATCGATAACGGCGAATTTCTGGAAGTACATGCCGACTATGCCAAGAACATTATCGTCGGTTTCGCCCGTTTTAACGGCCAGACTGTCGGTATCGTAGCCAACCAGCCGAAAGTAATGGCAGGCTGTCTGGACAGCAACGCCTCCCGCAAGGCAGGTCGTTTCGTCCGTTTCTGTGATGCTTTCAACATTCCTTTGGTTACATTGGTTGACGTACCGGGATTCTTACCGGGTACAGGCCAGGAATACAACGGCGTTATCCTGCACGGAGCCAAATTGCTTTACGCTTACGGCGAAGCCACAGTGCCTAAAGTAACTGTAACATTGCGTAAATCTTACGGTGGAGCCTATTGTGTGATGAGCTCCAAACATCTGCGTGGCGATATGAACTACGCATGGCCGACAGCCGAAATCGCAGTTATGGGCCCAAGCGGCGCTGTAGAAGTGATCTTTGCAAAAGAAGTGGCTGCCTCGGAAGATCCGAAAGCTTGCGCTGCAGAAAAAGAAGCCGAATACAAAAAAGCATTTGCAAACCCATACAATGCAGCTCAATATGGCTATATTGACGATGTTATCGAACCTCGTAACACTCGTTTCCGTATTATTCGTGCTTTACAACAATTGCAGACCAAGAAGTTAAGCAATCCTGCCAAGAAACATGACAATCTGCCTCTATAATTCTTAAAACAGGAAATGAATATGATTAATAAGAAAATAGGGGTATTGCTGCTGTTCGCGTTGCTCGTTTCATTCGGAGCAAAAGCACAGCGTGCAACCTCCATGCGAATAAATGAAGTGCTGGTCATCAACGAAGATAACTTTGTTGATGATTACGGCAAACGCCATGCCTGGATCGAATTGTTCAACAATTCGGCCGGTTCGGTCAATATCGCCGGTTGCTACTTGACTAATGACAAGAGCAACCCGAAAAAGTATCCGATTCCGAAGGGCGACGTTCTAACAGTAATTCCTCCTCGCCAGCACACTTTGTTCTGGGCAGACGGAGAACCGGATCGGGGAACATTCCATGTCAATTTCACGCTCGACCCATCAAAAGAAAATTACATTGCGTTATACGATGCAGACGGTAAAACTCTGATCGATGAGATCGTTATCCCTGCTTCACAAAAAGCAGATGTCAGCTATGGTAGAACTTTAGACGGACAAGGTGAATGGACAGCTCTGACAAAAGTTACACCCAGCACCAATAACGTAACATTGGATTCTAACGAGAAAATCGAAAACTTTAAAGAAAATGATTCTTGGGGTATCGGTATGACCCTGACTGCCATGGCAGTTGTGTTCTCCGGATTATTCCTGTTGTTCATCATCTTTAAACAAATCGGAAAGCTCTCGATCGCGGCCAGCAAACGCAATGCACAGAAAGCGGCCGGAGCGGCTGTTATTGCAGACAATGCAGGTCAGGAATCCGGGGAAATCTTTGCGGCTATCGGTGCGGCTCTATACGAAATGAGCGACGACAACCACGACATCGAACATACGGTTCTGACGATCCGCAAGGTTCAAAGATCTTATTCTCCGTGGAGTTCCAAGATTTACGGTCTGCGTGAAGTTCCCAAAAAGTAATTATCTCTAAAAACAAACAAGAATGAAAAGTTTTAAATATACTATTAACGGTAACGTATATAAAGTACATATCAGCTCGGTAGTGGATGACATCGCTGAAGTAGAAGTAAACGGTACTCCCTATCAGGTAAAAATGGAGAAACCGGCAAAAAAACAGATGGTTACACTGAAACGCCCGGCTCAAGCTCCTACAACGGCAAGTGGCGAACCGGTTATTTCCCGTCCGGCAGCCTCAACCACCAAGGGCGCTGTCAAATCTCCGCTGCCAGGTGTAATCCTGCAGGTTAACTGTAAAGTCGGTGATACTGTCAAGAGAGGCCAGAATCTACTTGTCCTCGAAGCCATGAAGATGGAAAACAACATCAACGCCGACCGTGACGGCAAAATCATTGAAATAAAAGTAAACAAAGGGGATTCCGTACTGGAAGGTGCTGACCTCGTCGTAATAGGATAATATTATGTTAGGATCAGTATTATTACAGGCAGCAGGTACGGCTCATGAAAGCTTTCTCCAGTTCTTGGGAGAAAACTTGGAGTTGTTCCTCACTTATACAGGAGTCTACAACGCGACACCGGGTCACCTTATCATGATCCTTGTCGGTCTGTTGTTCATCTTCCTGGCTATTAAATATGAATTCGAGCCTATGCTCCTTATCCCTATCGGATTCGGTATCCTGATCGGTAACATTCCGTTCAAAGATGCAGGATTGCAGGTGGGTATTTACGAACAAGGTTCTGTGCTGAACATCCTCTACCAGGGTGTAACCTCCGGATGGTATCCGCCGTTGATCTTCCTCGGTATCGGGGCCATGACCGATTTCTCCGCATTGATCTCCAATCCTAAACTGATGTTGATCGGTGCAGCGGCTCAGTTCGGTATTTTCGGAGCATATATCATCGCTCTTCAAATGGGATTTGAACCGAACCAGGCCGGTGCAATCGGTATCATCGGTGGTGCCGACGGCCCGACAGCAATCTTCCTTTCTTCCAAGTTAGCTCCGAACTTGATGGGTGCTATTGCAGTATCAGCATACTCTTATATGGCGCTGGTTCCTATTATCCAGCCTCCGTTCATGCGCCTGCTGACGACTCAGAAAGAACGTCTGATCCGTATGAAACCGCCGAGAGCCGTTTCTTCCACGGAAAAGATCGTATTCCCGATCGTAGGCCTGTTGCTGACTTGCTTCCTTGTTCCTTCCGGTCTGCCTCTGTTGGGTATGCTGTTCTTCGGAAATTTGTTGAAAGAAAGTGGTGTAACACGTCGTTTGGCTGAAACAGCCCGTGGTCCGCTGATTGATACGATCACGATCCTGTTAGGTATTACGGTAGGTGCTTCTACTCAAGCAACTCAGTTCCTGACATTGAACTCCATCAAGATCTTCGGTTTGGGAGCGTTGTCATTCGTGATCGCAACATGTGCAGGTATCCTGTTCGTGAAGTTCTTCAACCTGTTCTTGAAAGAAGGCAATAAGATCAATCCGCTTATCGGTAACTCCGGTGTGTCTGCCGTGCCCGACTCTGCCCGTATCTCTCAGAACGTAGGTCTGGAATATGATCCGACCAACTACCTGTTGATGCACGCCATGGGTCCGAACGTAGCAGGTGTAATCGGTTCTGCCGTAGCAGCCGGTATCCTGTTGGGATTCTTAGGATAATTCACTTATTCTACATAAAAAGGAGCTGAACTCCAAGTCATCTCCAAATATAAAAACTTACCCAAGTTTACGGACTTTAACGTATTCTTGGGTAAGTTTGTATATGCGCACAACGATTCATCAGAAGTATATTAATGGCTGTATCATAAAAAACTATTTACGACACAGCCTCCCTTTTTATATCCGACCTTATCAGATATTTTGTTCGACGGTCATCGGATCTGTCTCTGGATTTGCCTCCTGTTCCAATGTTGTCCCCAAAAACAACCAAATCATTAACAGGATAATCGCGATCACCACACCAAAGACCAGCAGTACATTCGTATTCTTTCGTCTCATGTCTATTCTTCAATATTGATTTGAAAATTAAACAAGACACCCCCTTTTTTGGTTTAACCGTTCCTTACTTTTGTTCTTTATTTAACTGAGTAAATATTTTAGAAAGAATGTTTTTTCTTCACTTACAAACATAGTTGGAAATAGACGATCCAACTATCATACCATCATAATTGGCAATAACCCACTATATATCAACACAAAACAGCCATGACAGTTCGCAAAACAACTGTCATGGCTACTATCATACCATCATACATAAAATTAGTCAATCAATTATATATCAACCATCTACTTCTTCCACATAATAACAAGTCCCCCTCATCGTCCGCTTATTCGGCACGCTATTCCGCTTCAAAAGCTTGCCGAAATTAAAGATCATCGTTTTTGTAATGTTAAAACCGGGTTGTTTCTCCGCGATCATATCCAGTATCTCGGACGCCAGAAGCGGCTTTGCCTCTTCAATATCCTCCGCGATCTTGAAATAACGCAGGAACAGTTGCTCTTCAGCCGGCTGCTGCTGGAAATCCCTGTTGTTTTCAGTGATCAGCGCCTCTTCCTCCGGAGTAAACCAAAAACGTTCTCCACGCCTCAACAATTCTTTCGCTTCCGCATACAACTGATCATAATCGATCGGCTGGGCATAATCGATCCGCCCCTTCACCTCCACGCAAATGAAACGGCGGCTACCGGTCGGATCCGTCAGCAAATCATAATTGTTGCTGGTCGCGATAAACGTGGCATAGCGACGCAAGTTACGGCTCGCACTCTGATAAGGCAAACGAGTGTTCACAACCGCTTTTTGCAGGATATGCTTCAAAAAACTTTGATGAGAACTTTTCACTGAATCAAATTCATCGATATTAATCAACGCATACCGGTGCAAAGCCAACTCCGCCCCACGGCGATTGCCGAAATCGATACTGTCCGTATAATAAGGACGCAACACTGGTGGCAACAAATTCAAGCAAAACGTGGACTTCCCACACCCTTGGCCACCGACCAACAGAGGTGTCGTACTATTCCCGTGTTCCGAATCCAGTTCCATCCAATGTGCCACCATGCTTAGGAACCAGCGGTAAAACAAATCTCCCCATACCGGATTGTCACAAGGGACACGCCCGGCTAATGCCCTGATGCGTTCTTTTCCGTCCCAAGCCGGAAGATTCCCAAGAAAATGGTCGATAGGATGATATATCGGAACACGATCGGAATTGACATACCGGTCGATATCCTTGTCCCATACATTCAACCCTTCCTGCTGGGCTTCCAGGCAAATGGAATTCCGGACTTTCGTCGTATAAGGCTTGTAAACGAACTGTATCATCGAACGGTCCAAATATTCCACTCCACCGCTCATCTCATTCGTCCGGAAGAAATAACGCCGGTTCATAAACTCGTCCAACCGCAACACCAACGACATGGATGGCGGGACGGAAGAGAGCGGCTCCGCACGGTTTGAAACATTCTCCAACGTATATGCCGTACGGAAAGCCATACGGACGTCTATCTTATATTTTTTCAAAGCCTCATAGCGCAATGTCCAGCCCACCGCCTCTTCCTCCGGTATTCCAAGCCGGCAGCAAGCTTGCGCCAAGTCGATGAACAGCAGTTGGATATCATCTTCCGGGCTTTCTGAAAACCGGCGCGTCATCTCCATCAGGATGACACTGAACAGCGTGGCGATCTGCCCGTTCCGATCCGCTCCCGGAGCCATCATCTCCAACGGATCCCGAACCGGAGAAGGCACGATCTTCAAGTCACCCCCGTCCGGCATCTGCAAAGGTTGCTCGATCCGGATCGCCACCGCATCCGGATTGTAATAGGCGTCCGGATCCACACTCATCCGGCACCCCCGCGACAGGAACGGTTCTTTCAACGATATAATGCTGCCCAACTGCGGCTGGTAATGCCGCACCGCCAGCTGATAAGCCGCAGCATGAAACATACGGGCCTGCTCCTCTTTTTTCGGCAGCGAGCCGTCGGGCAGCACAAAAGGAACCACGATCTTGACCGAACGCCCGCTCAGCCCGACGAACGCCAGCAAGGTCTGCGGCAGGGCGGCAGCTTCACGGCGGACGGCCTCCGCCTCACTCTGGCTTTCCAAGCCGTTCACTTCCAACAAGACATACCCGTTATAGCGCCTCAACTGTATTCCATCGCCATTCTTCTTGAACGTCGAGCCAAAAGCCAGGACCGGTAGTTTTCCGGACAAATCCGTGGTTCGTGCCAAAAACGCCATATTCAATTTTCGACGAACCGACAATATAGCTTCCGCATCTTTGCCGTTTTTCAGCAACCCGACAATATATTCCATATCACGCGAGTGCATCCGCAACACGCCTTTTTTATGCCTGTAATATGTGATTTGCATTACCAAGGATTTCTTTCGAATTTGACAAATTTCATGCTCTTTCTCACACAGGGAGCCATCCTGAAACAGACACGACGCGCCTTCACCCGATGGGGAGTACATTTTTTCGGATCTTCGAAGCCTTCGCTCCCTGCCGAAAGATAAAAATCACCCAACCCGTCCAACTCCACGGAATAGCCGTCTTTCAACAATTCAAGAATCATCCCTCCGATCTCGCAAACCGAAGCGAACACATCACCTCGGCTCAACGAGCAACGATCGGCAACCAAATCAGCCAGCTTTTTCGTTGAAACCCGCCCGCACGTAACCGGAACACCATAATAGCGTACTTTATCTTCCGCTCCCGTCTTGTCCAGTTTTTGCCGGACTACATAGTAATGTGCCATAAATAACAGTATTTTTAATATTAAACAACCAGATATTCTTCTCAAGACGCCCATTTTAACACTTTTTACACCCCCATCTGAACGGTATCAACCCCCGGGTCTCACCCCTTCCGACACCCGGATGACGGGCTTCTTTTCTTATTACAAATATACAAATAAAACATCTATAATGCAAATATTTACAGCACTTTATTCAATTATATCTACACTTATTTTTCCCCAGCACGAAGACAGAATCATGTGATATACGACATGATAGTATGATAGTATGAAATGATAGTTGAAAATAGATACTATCATATTTTTATAAACTAATATACAGACATTTATAAGAAAATATGATAGTATGATAGTTAGATTTAAAAAAAATCCTATGTATATAATAGGTGGATGTTTACAGCAACTTATTTATATTGCTTGCAGGAGGAAGACTTACATGGATGGCAACCCTAAATAACACATCGTCCCGTTTCCATGTTTGACATTACAGCTATCAAACACAAGAAACAGGACGATTTTGCATATCTAAGTTCTTTTCCGATTGACCGGACTTACATAAAAATTTCGACAAACGTGCCATTCCGACATAGCACACAACTACATCATCGAGCTAAAAGCACCTTATTTTTTGCAACCGTCGCCTGAAACTCTTTCAGGTAGAACGGTTCGAAATAGGCGGTGTCTTCAAACTTGCCGGCGGCAAAAGCTTGTTCCGAGAGCGGAATCATGTTTACGGCAAGAGGATGGATGTCTTCGATAAAGATGGCGTTCGGAGAAGTGATGACCGATTTGCATTTGGAAGCACCGTTGCCAAAGAAACAAACTTTCCCTTTTTCCAGATAAGAAGCATACGTACCGGCTTCCACAATATCGGCCTTCGTCTCGCGGACAGGCTTTAAGGAAGCATCATAGATAGCGGCATAAACCTCCATACGCCGGGCATCCAACATAGCACAATAAAGGCAATCATCAGTAATAGAGACGATTTGCGAATCGCCCTTACTGTTGACAGTAGCAGCCATGATGTCCAACGTATGAATGCCGATCAGAGGAATACCGAAACCAAAGCAAAGACCTTTAGCGACAGACACTCCGATACGGAGTCCGGTATAAGAACCAGGACCGCTACTGACCGCTACGGCATCCAAGGCTTTCTTCCCCTTCTTTTTCAATACGGAAAGAGCTTCTTCAACAAATACGCCTAATAGGGCTGCATGCGAAGGGCCGTCGAACGAAGCCTTCGCAAAAAGGACTTCACCATCCATAGACAACGCTACAGAGCATACAGAAGTCGATGTTTCGATATTTAATATACAAGACATTTTAATTGACAATTGACAATTGACAATTGACAATTAAAATATGTGTCAAAAGCCAATCGGTTGATAATGGATGCAAAAGTATAAAACATAACTGTAATCTCATGATCAAAACCGATTTTATTAAGGCTAGCACGGATGGTTTCGGCTTTTTCTCAATTATATTGTCAATCGTCAATTGTCAATTATCAATTGATTAGCTATCTTTGCACAAATTTTTAGAACAATGATACAATCAATGACTGGATTCGGTAAGGTTACAGCCGAACTTCCTTCTAAAAAAGTAACCGTAGAAATAAAAGCTCTGAACAGCAAGCAACTGGATTTGTCGACCCGCATTCCTTCCATCTACAAAGAAAAAGAAATGCAAATACGCAGTTTGTTACTCCAGTCGCTTGAACGTGGAAAAGTCGAATTTAATATATTTGTCGAATATATCGGTAAAGACACGCCCACACAGATCAACTTGGCTGCGGTAGAAAACTATTACAATCAAATCAAAGATATTGCCGACCGCCTGAACATCGGACTTCCCGCCGACTGGTTCCAGACCCTGCTCCGTATGCCGGACGTGATCAAGACAGAGGCCCAGGAAGTAAACGAAGAGGAATGGAATGTGGTTGAGAAAGCGATCAAAGAGGCCATAGGGCACCTTTGCGATTTCCGTATTCAGGAAGGCGCCATGTTACAAAAGTTGTTCGAACAGAAAATTGCCAATATCTCCCGCCTGCTTTCAGAAGTAGAACAGTATGAAAAGGAGCGGATCGAAAAAATCAAAGCCCGTATCATGGACAATCTCGAAAAGATTGCCGGACAGGACTACGACAAGAACCGGTTCGAACAGGAGATGATCTATTATATCGAAAAACTGGATGTAAACGAGGAAAAGAACCGCCTGGACAACCACCTGAAATATTACATCAGCACGATGGAGAGCGGACACGGACAAGGTAAGAAACTCGGTTTCATCGCCCAAGAAATGGGACGTGAAATCAACACCCTTGGTTCGAAAAGCAACCATGCCGAGATGCAAAAACTTGTCGTCCAGATGAAAGACGAACTGGAACAAATCAAAGAACAAGTATTAAACGTATTATAAAAACGATATATGGCTGGCAAACTGATCATATTCTCCGCGCCGTCCGGTTCGGGCAAATCCACTATCATCAATTTCCTGCTGAAGCAGAATCTGAACCTGCATTTTTCCATCTCGGCTACCAGCCGGGCCCCACGTGGTACGGAAAAGGACGGAGTGGAATATTATTTCCTTACACCGGATGAATTCCGTGCCCGTATAGCAGCAGGAGATTTCCTGGAATACGAAGAGGTCTATACCGACAAATATTACGGCACGCTGAAAAGCGAGGTGGAACGAAGGCTGATGAGTGGCGATAACGTCATATTCGATGTCGATGTCGTAGGAGGTTGCAACATCAAGAAGTTTTATGGCGACCGTGCTCTTTCGGTCTTTATCCAGCCCCCTTCGATCGAAGATTTGCGGAGTCGTCTGGAAGGACGCGGTACGGATGCTCCGGAAGTAATCGAAAGCCGCATTGCCAAAGCCGAATTTGAACTGGGTTTTGCCGACAAATTTGACGTAATCGTGGTGAACGACAAGCTGGAAGTCGCACAAAAAGAAGCACTAAAAGTGATAAAAGAGTTCCTTAAAAAAGCATGAACGGCAAGAAGTTATCCAAGAAATGGCTATATACATTCATTGGTATAGCATTTGTCGCTCTTGCCACTTGTACAGCCGCCCTATATTATAAGGAGTATATCATAGCGACCGGTACCGGATTGGTATTCGGTGCACAAGTCATAAATATCATCAAGTGGAAACGGGACTGAAAGAAAATACGGTCAGCAAACGTAAAACCGGCATTTATTCCGGTTCATTCAATCCGGTTCATATCGGCCATCTGGCATTAGCCAACTGGTTGTGTGAATTTACGGAGTTGGACGAGCTATGGTTTCTGATCACCCCCCATAACCCGCTAAAAGAGAAGGAAGAACTGATGGATGACCGGCTTCGCTATGAACTGGTAAAAAAATCCATCGCTGGTTACCCTAAGTTCCACGCCAGTGACTTCGAGTTTTCTCTTCCTCAACCCACTTATACCATCAACACACTCCGGACATTGGAAGCAAGTTATCCGGACCGTGAATTCTATTTCATCATGGGTGCGGACAATTGGAAATATATTACCCGGTGGGTAGAATACGAAGCCATCATTTCCAATTATCCGATCTTCATCTATCCGCGCAAAGGATTCGATGTTGAAATTCCGGCACAATATCCTCACATAAAAAAAGTAGACGCCCCTTTGGTCGAAATATCCTCAACCTTTATACGCGAAGCTTTCAAGACCGGAAAAGATGTCCGCTTCTTCCTGCCCGAAGCCATACGTAATCTGCCTTTTCCATTACAAAACAATACCTTTTAAGAACATAAAGCGTAAAGTCGCATACGTTTTTAGGCAATAAGTAAGAAAAGTTTTGTATTTTTGCGCCGTATTATACAAAATAATAGCGTAATGAATCTATTAGAACTGAGTGAACAGGAAATCATAAGACGTAACAGCATGGAGCAGTTACGTCAGATGGGGATAGAACCTTATCCCGCAGCTGAGTATGTAACGAATGCATTTTCCAAAGAGATAAAAGAGAATTTTAAAGACGATGCAGAGCCCCGCCCTGTAAGTATTGCCGGTCGCATCATGAGCCGCCGCATCATGGGAAAGGCTTCCTTCATGGAATTGCAGGATTCAGAAGGCAGAATACAGGTTTATATCTCTCGTGACGACATTTGCCCGGAAGAAAATAAAGATCTGTATAACATTGTTTTCAAGAAATTGCTCGATATCGGCGACTTTGTCGGAATCAAAGGTTTCGTATTCCGTACACAGATGGGCGAAATTTCCGTCCATGCACAAGAGATAACGGTATTATCCAAATCACTCAAGCCGCTACCGGTCGTCAAATACAAAGACGGTGTAGCATACGATGGATTCAACGATCCGGAATTGCGTTATCGCCAACGCTATGTCGACCTGGTGGTCAATGATGGCGTAAAGGATATTTTCATGAAACGTGCGGCAGTTATCAAGACCATGCGTACCGCGCTGGACGAAGCTGGATATACGGAAGTGGAAACTCCGATCCTGCAATCCATCCCCGGAGGGGCAAGCGCACGTCCGTTCATTACGCACCATAACTCGCTGGATATCGACCTCTATCTGCGTATTGCTACCGAACTGTATCTGAAACGATTGATCGTCGGAGGTTTCGAAGGTGTCTACGAAATCGGTAAAAACTTCCGTAACGAAGGTATGGATCGCACCCACAATCCGGAATTTACCTGTATGGAACTTTATGTCCAATATAAGGACTACAACTGGATGATGAGCTTCACCGAACAGCTATTGGAACGTATCTGTATCGCCGTCAACGGTACATGTGAAAGTGTAGTCGACGGCAAGACCATCAACTTTAAGGCTCCTTACCGCCGTCTGCCGATTCTGGATGCCATCAAGGAAAAGACAGGTTACGACCTGAATGGCAAGAGCGAAGACGAGATACGCACGATTTGCAAGGATTTGAACCTTGAAATCGATGAAACAATGGGTAAAGGCAAGCTGATCGATGAAATCTTCGGTGAATTCTGCGAAGGCACGTTTATCCAGCCGACTTTCATTATCGACTACCCGGTCGAGATGAGTCCGCTAACCAAGATGCACCGGAGCAAACCTGGATTGACCGAACGTTTCGAATTGATGATCAACGGTAAAGAAGTGGCAAATGCCTATAGTGAGCTGAACGATCCGATCGATCAGGAAGAGCGCTTCAAAGAGCAATTGCGCCTGAGCGAAAAAGGAGATGACGAAGCGATGTTCATCGACCAGGACTTTTTGCGTGCACTGCAATTCGGTATGCCTCCGACGTCTGGTATCGGTATCGGCATCGACCGTCTGGTGATGTTGATGACTGGCCAAACGACTATTCAAGAAGTGTTGCTCTTCCCGCAGATGCGCCCGGAAAAGACAGTTAAGAAAGACACCGCAGACAAATATGTCGCACTGGGTATCGATGAAGCATGGGTTCCTGCTTTACATAAAGCCGGATATCTCACAACCGACACGTTGGTAGATGCTAATCCCAACAAGCTGAGACAGGAACTCTGCGAAATGAATAAGAAATACAAACTGGAATTGCAAAACCCCACTGCCGAAGAAGTAGAGGCATGGATTGCAGGCGCAGCCAAATAAGAGTAATACTATGAAGTTGCCCGGAAAAATTGCAATAATGGGAGGTGGTAGCTGGGCTACCGCCTTGGCCAAGATTGTACTTTCTACACAAGATAGTATTAACTGGTATATGCGTCGGCCAGACCAAGTAGAAGAGTTTCTGTTGTTGGGACATAACCCCAGCTATCTTTCCGCCGTCAAATTTGATACTGACAAAATCAAATTCTACACGGATATCAACAAAGTAATCAAAGATTCGGACACTTTGATTTTCGCCACCCCTTCTCCTTTTTTGAAACAACATTTGATGAAGGTGACGACCTCCATGCAAGACAAATTCATCATTTCGGCCATCAAAGGAATCGTTCCGGACGAAAACATGCTCGTAGCCGATTATTTTGCCGAATACTACAATGTCCCGATTGACAATATCGCTGTCATCGGCGGTCCGTGCCATGCCGAAGAGATCGCTCTCGAACGGTTGTCCTATATCACGCTGGCTTGCCCTAATATCGAGAATGCAAGAGCTTTCTCCTCCGTATTTAAGAACCAGTATCTGAACAACTCCTGTTGCAAGGATGTTACAGGTATTGAATATGCTTCCGTATTGAAAAACGTATATGCTATCGTCGCAGGTATCTGCCACGGTATGAAGTACGGAGATAATTTTCTGGCAGTTTTCATCTGCAACGCGATCGAAGAGATGCGTAACTTCCTCAACGCCGTACATGGCCTGGAACGGGATGTGACAGATTCGGTATATCTCGGTGATCTTCTGGTAACCGCATATTCTCGCTTCAGCCGGAACCGTACGTTCGGGACCATGATCGGGAAAGGTTATTCCGTCAAAATAGCCCAGCTCGAAATGGAGATGATCGCCGAAGGATATTACGGGACAAAATGTATTCGGGAGATAAACGAAAAATATAAAGTAAACATGCCGATCTTGGATACTTTATATAGTATTCTATACGAAAAGAAATCGCCGACTACCGCGATACGGCAGTTGACTGAAACATTTAAATAATAATGTAAATATGAAGAACATCAGTCTTAACATTGACAAAGCGCTGGGTACTGTGACGAAAGAACAGGTGTATGCTCAGGCTGCAAAGGCCCACGAATGTAATGCCACTTTACAAAATGGTAATGGTGCAGGTAACGACTTTTTAGGTTGGTTGCACCTCCCCTCTTCTATTACAGATGCTGAACTGACAGACATCGAAAATACAGCTAACGTACTTCGTTCCAAATGTGAAGTTATTGTCGCCATCGGTATCGGCGGTAGCTATTTAGGAACAAAAGCAGTGGTAGAAGCATTAAACAATAGCTTCGACTGGTTACATACGAACCGTAAAAATCCGGTTTTAGTATATGCCGGACACAATATCGGTGAAGATTACTTGTATGAACTTTGCGAAATCCTGAAAGGCAAACAGTTCGGTCTGATCAATATCTCCAAATCCGGTACGACTACCGAACCGGCCTTAGCTTTCCGCATGCTGAAAAAGCAACTGGAAGACGCAGTCGGCAAAGAAGAAGCCAAACACCGTATCGTCGCCATCACAGACGCCAAAAGAGGCGCTCTCCGCACGCTGGCTGACCAGGAAGGCTATAAGACATTCATTATTCCCGACAACGTCGGCGGTCGTTTCTCCGTACTGACTCCAGTTGGTTTGTTACCTATTGCCGTTGCCGGTATCAGCATCCGCGATTTGGTTGCCGGAGCTATTTCGATGGAAAAAGCAACAGACGTAAGCGTTCCTTTTGCTGAAAATATGGCAGAAATCTATGCTGCTACCCGTAACGAATTATATAAGAGCGGCAAGAAGGTTGAAATCCTCGCCAACTTCCATCCGAAACTCCACTACATCGCCGAATGGTGGAAACAGTTGTACGGTGAAAGCGAAGGCAAGGACGGTAAGGGTATTTTCCCTGCTTCCGTCGATCTGACAACCGATCTGCATTCTATGGGCCAGTGGATCCAGGATGGTGAACGCACGATCTTCGAAACTGTTATTTCTGTTGAAGAGCCGAACCACAAAGTAGTCGTCCCAACCGACGAAGCAAATCTGGACGGTTTGAACTTTCTCGCCGGTAAACGTGTGGACGAAGTGAACAAGATGGCAGAATTAGGTACTCAATTGGCTCACGTGGACGGCGGTGTTCCTAACTTGAAGATCACAATGCCGGAAGTAAGCCCTTACTACATCGGCCAGCTATTCTACTTCTTTGAAAGAGCCTGCGGCATCAGCGGTTACATGTTGGGAGTAAATCCGTTCGACCAGCCAGGTGTAGAAGCCTATAAAAAGAACATGTTTGCCCTGCTGAACAAACCGGGTTACGAAAAGGAAAGCGAAGCGATCCGCGCACGGTTGTAGCCAACAATCACATAATATAAAAATTTTTCAGGCACGACTCTCCTTCAAAAGGATCGTGCCTGAAAAATATCTATTAGCAAGCAATTAAAAATGATTCAAGAAGCAATCGCCCAATATCTGCAAAAACAGCGACAAGTTTTATTTTCTCCCAAGGCCGTACTTTTCGATATGGATGGTGTCCTTTACGATTCCATGCGTTTTCATGCCCGTGCCTGGTACGAAACGGCTACCCACCACCAGTTGATCTCCACCCCGGAACTATTCTACCTGTATGAAGGCCGGACGGGTGAAAGCACGATCAACGAATTGTATCAAAAAACTTTCCTGCGAGATGCGACCGATGAGGAAAAGAAATCCATCTATGAAGAAAAAGCTATCTTGTTCAATCAATATAACGATGGAAAGGCAATGCAAGGAGCGGCCGAAGTACTGAAAAAAGTAAAAGCCTCCGGCTTGCAAACACTTGTCGTAACCGGTTCCGGACAACACAGCTTAATCAACAAGCTGGAACATACCTACCCAGGCTATTTCAAACGGGAAAAGATGGTGACGGCCTTTGACGTGAAGTTAGGCAAACCTCATCCCGAACCTTATCTGATGGGATTGGAAAAGGCAGGAGTCAAACCCTATGAAGCTCTTGTCGTAGAGAATGCCCCGATGGGCATACAAGCGGGAGTAGCTGCAGGGATCTTCACGATAGCAGTCAATACTGGTCCTTTGGACGACCGAATTTTACTCGATGCTGGCGCCGATCTACTTTATCCGGACATGACGGCTTTGGCGAAGGATTGGGACAACCTTATGAATGCAATCAAGATCTCTTAAATAAATTAGGCACGGATTACAATTGATGTAACCTGTGCCTAAAAAACTTATACAAAAACGTCTTACTTCACATAATCCGCCTTGTTCAGATAATCATAGCTCTGCTGGACGCTGGCAACCGGATCGTTTTGGGTATACTGTTCGACTTCAACATACCAATCTTTGATATTATTTGCGTACATCTGGTCAAAAATAGGTTTGAAGTTCATCTTACCACTGGCGCCGATTTCCTTTTCGTCTTTGATATGGACAGCCTTGAACTGGCTCGGACGGTTCTTCAGGTAAGCAACCGGATCACCACCGCCTTCCTGTACCCAATACACATCCATTTCAAAAAATACATGATTCGGACTTACATTATCTAACAAGAAGTCGTAAATCAATTGATCTCCGATTTTACGGAATTCAAAAGCATGGTTATGGTAACCGAATGCGATGCTGGCGGCTGCCGTCTTGTAGCCAACGGTATTGAAATAGTCGCAATACATCTTCAAATCGTCCAAAGTCGTCTGGTCGGTAACCGGCATCCACGGCTGAACCATGTATTTGACACCTAATTCATTGTGGGCATCGATAGCCTGATCCCACCAACTCATCACTTCAGCTTCTTTTTCCTTTGTGAAAGCTTGTCCTAAGTGAGCGCTCGTACATTTCATGCCCAAATCATTCACCATCTTCTTGAACTCAGCAGGAGCCAAACCATAGATCTTGCCATTGTCATAGCTAGCTGTTTCAAGATTCTTATAGCCCATTTTCGAAGCCGTTTCCAATACCTTCTGGATTCCTTCTTCTTTTACAAGGTCTCTTAAAGAATATAGCTGAAGCCCGATATACTTGGAGGACTCGGAAGCTGAGGCTTTACCGGCACAAGATGTTAACAACTGAGGCATCACTATCCCCCCTGCGAGCATTAACGAAGCCCGCTTTAAAAACTCACGTCTGTTCTGCATAGTACTAAAAAATTAAGTTTGCTTTGAGAATTTCTACAAAAGTAAAACTATATTCGGTGGATTCTAACATAATAACGTTAAAATCATCAAAACGGAGTCATAAAACCTTCTTATCTTCTTTTACCAACCTCTTAAGAGGACGACAAGAGAAGCCATAAGAGGAATACCATTAAAAAGTCTGCTTCATCTTCATATACCTATGCTGCTTTATAATCATTTTCCGGCTACGAATAATTTGAAAGCGATATATCACGAGGGCCAGTACGAAATAGACACCTGCCTGAATCCATAACGTATGATATTCATGTACCACCTCATTCAATGCCGCCCCACATGTATTGATACGGATGAATCCCTGAATCCCCGGTGTCGAAGGAAACAGATATCCTATAGCCTGCCAGAACGGAGGAATCGCTTCTTTCGGCCAGGAGACTCCGGATATGAATAACAAGATCACAGATGTAAAGACAAACACTAGCATAGGCGCCTCTCGGGTAGTCATAAAACCGGACAATGTCATGGCAAAGAAGATCGAAGCAAACAGATACGGCAGGATGAACAGCAAGATCGTAACCGGATCACCCACTTGAGGCAGGGAGAAGAGTTTCGGCACGACGGCTAATACCCAGATGCAGACAACTACATAAATCAAGATATAGGTCAGAGACTTGCCTAACACGATACGCAACGTCCCGTTGAAATGCCGGCTAATCGGAACAAGGCTGTGGAAGCGGTTCTTTTCACGTGCTGTCCCCCCTAACATACCGATCCCTAAAACCAGTGTTTGCTGGATAACTAAAATAAGGATAGCCGGAACTAAAAAACTGGCAAAGCCGTTTTGCGTATTGAAGAGGGTCACGGATTCATAAGGAATCGGATTGACCGTTATTTCCTCCTGCTTTGCCGATGCACCCGGAGCATTATGCATCCGTATTTCTTTCCCTAAGTCGAGTGATACTTCCGTTGCCGCCAGCAAAAACGCTTTATAAAACAGCAGGCTGCTCATATCGCAATACAAGGGAACCGTCGTCTGCTTGCCCGTATGCAAATTCTTACTGAACTCGGTCGGGAAATAAAGGATTCCATAGGCTTCCTTCCTGTCCAGCATCCGCTTGGCCTCCTCCATATCCGTCGAGACGGCGACTACCCTGACATCGGGCGTAGCATTCACACGACGGGTAAACTCGCGACTTAGATAGGAATCGGACTGGTCCACAACCACCATCTTCGCCTCGCGTACCACTTCATTATTATAAATAAAGGAATAAAGCAACGGATAGGCAAAAGGCACCAGGAAAAAGAAGATCAGCACGCCCTCGTCTTTGAAGACATTTTTCAATTCATCCTTCCAAATGTAAAAGATGTCCAAGATCCCTTCCTTGATCATATCTCGTAAACGATATTCTCTTTTCATTACTTTCTGTTTTACGGAATATATTTAAAGTACAACAATGCGTTCTTCAAGTTTTTTCCAATCAGGAAAGGCAAAACGAGAAAACCCATAAGCCAGGCATATTCAGCCCAGCTATAAAAGAAAGGCCTTCCGTTCAAAGCCTGGTCGACATAGATCAGAAAATAGTGCCGGAGAGGAAACAGGTTGGAGAGTGCCTGCAAAGTAGGGTCCATCCTCAATACCGGAAAAGAAAATCCGACGATAGAAAAAGCGATCATCCCGAATAGGCAAGCAGAGCTCAACCCTAAACGAAAAGTCGGCAACACCCCTATCATGAAAATCCCGACCGCCTGCGAAGCAATCACCAGCAGAAATAGAGCTGACAGCATCGGTAACCAGCCACTATTCAACGGGAACGAATTAAACCCATACAAGGCCACCGCATACAGGAATGCCACAATCGTAAAAATCACCGTATGAGGGAATATCTTCCCTATGAGGCTCACCGTAAGCGAATTTCCACCCATCTGCAACCATTCGCGGGCCGTCGAGTATTTAATCTCGGAACCGATGCTCAATACCGTCACCAAAAAAATCATCAATTGCAAAACACCAGGCAAAAGTGTGTTATTCAGATAGACCGAATAGTTAAGCCAAGGATTCCCGATCGCGTGTGTATCGATCACGATCGGCTGGAGCTGCGCCATGATCTGGTTTTCAGTATAGCCATGCGCCAGCCCCGTCTGAAGCCCGACCGAAGCACCTGCTAAGACAGACATGGTTTTCATATCCCGAAACAACAGAGATGCAGCAATAAGATAAGTACCGTTCGTATAGAACGACAGCTTAGGCTGCCGACCAGCTGTCGCATCCACACCAAAGTCCTTCGGAATATAAAAAATACCATAAACTTTCCCTTCCTGCATAGCCTGGCGAGCTTCCTCAAACGAGACGGTTGTCAGCATCACCTTCGTCTGCTCGAATGCATCCAACTGGCGGGCTAAGTTACGGGAGTTGGAAGAGCCGTCCAGATCTACTACCGCAACAGGCATATCGGTAGGCAAACCCTCCTTCATCAACGAAAGAAAAAAGACCACACAGATAGTGGGAGCCACCAACATACAAAAGAAGTAGACCGGGTCTTTACAAATCCTGAATATCTCACGCTTTGCAATTGACAATTTTGGGGTACTATTTAATTTTTCATTATTCATTTAACCTTGTTCTTTAATTATCAATTATCAATTGTCAATTTCTTAATGACCGACATTCCAGGACGTAAGTCGGCCACCTTTTCCATTGGACGGGCACGCACCTCGAATGTCTTGGAGTCAAACTGTCCGTTCGTTTTTGTCGCTTTCCAGGCGGCATAAGTTCCCATATCCTTCATATAATAAACTTTCAGTTTGACCGGCCGGTTATCCAACGCCGGGATAAAAGCGTCTAATTCGGTACCGATCTTGATGTTTTTCAGATGATCTTCACGGATACTGAAGGTCACCCACATATCGTTAAGGTCGGTGATATTCATAATCGGAGCACCCGTACCGACCAACTCGCCCACTTCAGGAAAACGTTCGGACACCTCCCCGTCGATCGGTGAGACAAGTGCCGCTTCCTTCAAGTAGGATTCCACTTCGGCAACCGCTCCGGCAGCCTGCCCTACGAGAGCGGCAGCCGCGGCCTTATCTTCCACACGGGCTCCGTCTACAGCCATATCATACTGGGATTTGGCAGCTTTCTCAGTAGCGGCCATTGCCTTGTAACTGGCTTCTGCCTCATCGCGTTTCTGGGCAGACATTACCCCTTTATCGAACAAGTTTTGTACGCGCGTATATGATTTCTGGGCAATATCCAATCCAGCCTTCGCCTTCTGCCACATTTCATATGCTCCAGCTATCTCTTGTGCACGGGCACCTTTAATAGCCTTTGCGTTCTGAGCTTCAGCGGCACGACGTACAGCCTCCGCTTGCTGAAGCTTGGCAAGAACTTCGGGCGTATCCAGGAAGACAAGCGTGTCACCCACTTTCACCTTGTCGCCCTCACTGAAACGATATGCTTCGATTCGTCCGGGAACTTTTCCCGAAATACGAACTTGCGTAGCCTCCGCTTGCCCCATGATGATATCATCCGGCGGCGTCAGTAAAAAGAAACCGGTTAATGCAACTAATCCGACCACACCTAAGAATGTGATAAATGCCAATAACATATTATTGATTGAGTATTTTTTATTCTCGTTCATGAGTTTATAATTTGAGATTTATGATTGTATGATTTAGATAGTGTCCTCAAAAGTATCAAGTCCGTGTTCATCCACTTAATCCGCGTTCCTGGTTCTTCCAGAGAGCTCATCCCCCAGCTTTCCCATCGCTTTCGTCAAGTAGACTTCCGTCAATTTCACCTCTATCTGTGCATCTATCAGGCAGGAACGCGCCGACACCCAAGCCGTCTGCGCCTGCATCAGGTTAAGAGCCGGGATTACGCCTTCCTCAAATCCGAGATTGGCATGACGAAGATTCTCTTCCGCATTCTCCATATTGCGGGTGGAAACGATCAGCTTCTTGTTTGCTTCATTGACCTTGTAAACGGATTGATTGACCTGCAATTCCACCTTCTCGCGTGCATCCTGTAACTCCAAAGACTTGATGCGTGTCTCGGCACGAGCCGAATTGCGCTTATAACTGCCCTCCCACCAGCCGGAAAGCGGAACTTTCACCATTACACCGACATTGAACATCCCGGCAAATTCGTTTTTGAAGCCGTTCATGGAATTAGGGTTCGTGACCAAGTAGTTTGCCATAAATGCCACATTCGGCAACATATCCGACAAAACAATCCGTTCCTTCCTCTTATAAATCTTAGTCGCCAAGTCAAGGCTCTTCAGCTCGTTACGATTCATAAAGGCCTCGTTCACATCGGCCGCCGTAACGGAAGGCTCTGTCAGAAAACTTTCGATATCTTCATCTGCTAAAACAAGCGGGTCTTCTAAGGGCAACCCGCATATCTGTGCCAATAACATGCGGGAAAGAGCCAGACCGTTATCGACTTTCGTCTGTGCCATCTCTGCCTCGTTCAGTTTGACTTTGACGGAGAGTCCGTCGGCTTCGGTCGCTACTCCCTCATTGATCATCGCTGTCATATCATGATCGGTCTTACGGAGCAAATCGACATAGGCATCAGCTAACTTCTTCTTATTTACTAAAGAAATCACCTGCCAATAGGTTTCATCGGTTTTACAGATGACATCCTGCAGTTGCTGGTCATTCATCGACTCGGCCAATTGCTTGGCGTACTTGGTAATCTGATTGTAATTGATAATCTTGCCCCCCATAAACACAGGTTGCACAAGTGAAACGCTTCCCACCCAGATATTCTGGATGTCAAGGTGTTGCAAGTCGTCCACCCCTTCCATCAACTTTCCAAACACGGGTAACTGGGCGATCGGTCCGAGAGCCCCTCCGATAGAAGTGCTCAACGCTCCCATATCTAAGAGGTTGATATCTTTCTGGTTCCACATATACGCTCCGGTCGCCGATAGTTGAGGAAAATATTTGGTGAAAGCGGCGTTTTTCTCATAGCCGGCCATTTTAATCTTTTCTCCCGAGATCTTCAACTCTTTGTTGTTCTGAATAGCCAATTCACGACATTCCTCCAGCGTCAACGTACGCCCGGCACTTGCATAGCCCGACGAAACCAGTAATGCAACTAATACGACAAATCTCTTCATCTTTATCTTGTTTTATTCGGATTCTTTCCTAAACGGTGCAAAAGTACTGGTTCGCTTTAAATATACAATTGAACTAATTCAATAACTGCTTTCTTATACGTTCACAAGCATATAGTTTCACATGGTTTCATCCTGAAGAAACCGTTGTTTCCCACCGATGAAAATATAGTTTCCCACCAGTAAAAATACAGTTCCATGCCCATGAAACTTGTTCCGCCACCTATTCTGTCCTAGTGAATGAGAGGACTTTCCGCTTCAACTTGCAATACCAGGCATTACTAATTCCCATATAATGGGCGATATACTTATCGGGAACCCGGTTGATCATCCAGGCATAGTTCGTGTAGAGAAACTGGATGAACTCTTCCGCTGTGGAAGAGAGGCGAACGGCCAACAGAACATCCAGTTTATAGATGATCGTCAGCATGATATTCTGATAATAAGATGCAAACAAAGGATAACGGAACGAAAGGCTCTCGATATGATCGCGGGAAAAGCAGAGCAACTCGCCGGCTTCAAGCGCCTTAATCTCAAATTCAGAAGGTTGCTTGGTAAAATAGCCAATGGCGGAAAGGAACGGAAACATATTATCAGCCGCAAAACCGGTGACACATTCATTACCGTTCTCGTTTACATATAAATTGATGAAAAGACCTTTGTTGATGAAATAGGCATCCTGACACAACTCACCTGTACGCAACAGATAATCTCCTTTCTTCACGGAGATCAACTTTGCGTTTTTTGCCAGTTCGCCGAGAAAAGCTTCATCACAGACGAGGGCTTCCGGAAGGTCGGCAAGTAGTCGCGCAAAATGGACATCTGTTTCCATTGCTATTTTTCGAGTGTGAAACTTTTACGGCCGATCAAATTGCCATCCGCAAATATATCGACCCGATATGTACCCGGAGAAAGAAATTCTTCGATATTCCAGTACATCGTAACCGGCAATTCCTCACCGTCATATTCGACCAGTTTCTTCATGGAGTAATTGATTTCTTTTCCTTCGAAGGTAAATACATCGGCACGGCTCTTCAACAGGATATCGTCGTCCGGCTTCATGATGCGCACATAGATCGTCTTCTCTCCGACTGGAGCCGTAATGTTCTTGCTGATCCGGAAGTCAACGACAAATTGTTCCATCTTCTTGATCACCTTTGCCTTTTTTCCGCGACCATTGACAGGAGTTACATTGATACCCGTCGCATCCAAACGGCTTGCCAATGTGACACGTTCCGTCAGTTTCTCTTTTTCCTTCTTCAAAGTGGTAGCCGTAGAAGAAGCCTGCTTGTATTTCTTTACCGCTTCATTCTTTTCAACTTTCAATTGTTCGTTAGCACGATTCAGAGAGTCGATCTGAACTACATAATTACGCATGATCTTACGCAATGTCTGCAATTCCTTCTTTAGACGGGCAATCTCTTTCGTATTTGTCGCCTTTACAGTACGAAGTTCTTCCTGTAAGCGTTGTACTTTAGCTTGCTCGGTAGACAATAGATTCAGTAAGGAGTCGTTACCTATATTAAATTTATATCCTTCATATTGGAGAGACAATTCGTTAAATTCGTCTTCCAATGATTCCTTATCCAGAACATAAGCCTGCTCCAAGTCCTCCATCTGCTGATTCTGATGGAAAATATAGTAGGCAGCACCGGCGATAATCAACAATAACACAACCACTGCCATGATCAGCAATGACATCTTATTTATTTCTTTTGTCTCTTTCTTTTCAGCATCCATACGGTTACGATTAAAAATGAACACGCAAAGGTATGAAAAATGATTTAAATTTCGAATATTATTCCTACCTTTGTGCCACTCAATTAAATAATAATTTGCATGCACGAGAAACTTATTATTCTTGATTTCGGCTCGCAAACAACTCAATTAATCGGGCGTAGAGTC
Organism: Parabacteroides merdae ATCC 43184; assembly: GCF_025151215.1. Lineage (NCBI taxonomy): Bacteria > Pseudomonadati > Bacteroidota > Bacteroidia > Bacteroidales > Tannerellaceae > Parabacteroides > Parabacteroides merdae. The sequence goes on along the minus strand of NZ_CP102286.1, from coordinate 578,145 downwards.
CGTGAGTTGAATATGTATTGCGAGATTGTCCCCTACAACAAATTCCCCCACGATGCTACAGGTGTAAAAGGCGTAATCCTTTCCGGAAGTCCCTATTCCGTATATGACGCCAATGCGTTCAAAGCTGACTTAAGTGAAATACGCGGTAAATATCCTGTATTGGGAATCTGTTACGGAGCCCAATTCCTGGCTTATACATCCGGTGGAAACGTTGAACCGGCCGACTCCCGCGAATACGGACGTGCCAATCTGTCGTATATCGACAATACAGACGAATTGCTGAAAGGCATCAATGTAGGTTCACAAATCTGGATGTCACACGGAGACACCATCACGGTCCTTCCTGAAAACTTCAAAGTAATCGCCAGCACGGACGATGTAAAAGCAGCTGCCTATCATGTGGAAGGTGAACAAACCTGGGGCGTACAATTTCACCCGGAAGTATTCCACTCGACAGACGGTACTAAATTATTAAACAACTTCCTGAATATTTGCGGATGCGCCAAAGACTGGACACCGGCCTCCTTTATCGAATCGACCGTTGCCGAACTGAAAGAACAATTGGGAGACGACAAAGTAATCTTAGCGCTTTCCGGCGGTGTGGATTCTTCGGTTACGGCTGTTCTGCTACACAAGGCTATCGGCAAGAACCTGACTTGCATCTTCGTCGACCACGGCTTGTTGCGCAAGAATGAATTTGAAAACGTGTTGAAAGATTACGAACACTTGGGACTGAACGTGATCGGAGTCGACGCCAAAGAGAAATTCTATAAGGAACTGGCAGGTGTCAGCGAACCTGAAAAGAAACGTAAGATCATCGGCAAAGGTTTTATCGATGTGTTTGACGAAGAGGCCCACAAGTTGAAAGATATAAAATGGTTAGGTCAAGGTACCATTTATCCGGACGTAATCGAATCGCTATCCATTACCGGAACTGTTATCAAGAGCCATCATAATGTAGGCGGTCTGCCTGCCAAAATGAACCTGAAACTGGTCGAACCGCTACGCCTTCTGTTCAAAGACGAAGTACGTCGTGTCGGTATGGAGTTAGGTATGCAACCACATCTGATCAAACGTCATCCGTTCCCCGGTCCCGGTTTAGGTATTCGTATTTTAGGTGATATCACCCCGGAAAAAGTACGAATCTTGCAAGAGGCCGACGATATCTATATGTCGCTGATGCGTGAATGGGGCTTGTACGACAAAATCTGGCAGGCCGGAGTGATTCTCCTCCCGATCCAGTCCGTAGGTGTTATGGGGGACGAACGGACCTACGAAAATACGGTTGCTTTGCGTGCTGTAACCTCGACGGATGCCATGACGGCTGACTGGGCGCAACTCCCATACGAATTCCTTGCGAAAGTGTCCAACGAAATCATCAACAAAGTCAAAGGAGTAAACCGCGTTGTCTACGACATCAGCTCAAAACCGCCCGCAACAATCGAGTGGGAGTAAAATTCCATATCCGCATTTCAAGTATACATAATGTAAAACCAATAAAAAATAAAGAATCGTATGAAACAAGATATGATTGTTATCCTGGATTTGGGCAGTCATGAAAACACTGTGTTGGCACGAGCAATCCGCGCGTTGGGTGTCTATAGCGAAATCTATCCGCACGACATTACGGTTGAAGAACTCAAAGCACTTCCGAATGTAAAAGGTATCATCATCAACGGTGGTCCTAACAATGTAATCGACGGTGTCGCCATCGATGTAAATCCGGGAATCTATTCGATTGGAATCCCTGTTATGGCAGCCGGCCATGACAAGGCTCTCTGCGAAGTAAAATTAAATGAATTCTCCAGTGACATGGAGGCAATCAAAGAATCGGTAAAAACATTCGTATTCGACACTTGTAAAGCCGAAGCGAACTGGAACATGACGAACTTCGTCAATGACCAAATCGAACTGGTAAGACGTCAGGTCGGTGACAGAAAGGTATTGTTGGCACTTTCTGGCGGAGTCGATAGTTCCGTTGTTGCCGCATTGCTTCTGAAAGCTATCGGGGACAAGTTGGTTTGCGTACACGTAAATCACGGTCTAATGCGTAAAGGTGAATCGGAAAACGTCGTTGAAGTTTTCAAGAACCAGTTGAATGCAAACCTGATTTATAAAGACGTTACCGATCGTTTCTTAGATAAGCTGGCTGGCGTTGCCGATCCGGAAGAAAAACGCAAAATCATCGGTGGCGAATTTATCCGTGTCTTTGAAGAAGAGGCACGCAAACTGGATGGCATCGACTTCTTAGCGCAAGGTACTATCTATCCCGATATCGTGGAAAGCGGTACAAAGACAGCCAAGATGGTGAAATCCCACCACAACGTAGGTGGTCTGCCCGAAGACCTGAAATTCGAATTGGTCGAACCATTACGCCAGTTGTTCAAGGACGAAGTTCGCGCTTGCGGTCTCGAATTGGGCTTGCCTTACGAAATGGTCTTCCGCCAGCCGTTCCCCGGTCCAGGTTTAGGAGTGCGTTGCTTAGGTGCTATCACACGCGACAGACTGGAAGCGGTTCGAGAAGCGGATGCCATCCTGCGTGAAGAATTCCAAAAAGCCGGATTAGACAAAAAAGTTTGGCAGTATTTCACCGTTGTGCCTGACTTCAAATCCGTAGGTGTACGCGACAATGCACGTTCCTTTGAATGGCCTGTTATCATCCGTGCCGTCAATACGGTAGATGCCATGACGGCTACTATCGAACCCGTCGATTGGCATATCCTAATGAAGATTACGGACCGCATTCTAAAAGAAGTCAAAAACGTCAACCGCGTTTGCTACGATATGTCTCCGAAACCCAATGCGACGATCGAATGGGAATAAGATAAAAAGGAAACATTCAAAAATATTACTCGTCTATTCGCTTGATCACCCGGCAAGGGTTTCCGACAGCAAGTGAATAGGCGGGTATATTTTTTGTCACCACGCTACCGGCTCCGATCACCACGTTATTACCTATTGTAACACCAGGAAGGATGATGGCTCCGGCACCGATCCATACATTATTACCGATCGTGATCGGGTAAGCATACTCCAAGCCCTTGTTGCGATCGGATGCACCCAATGGATGTCCTGCCGTATAAATGCCGACATTGGGGGCGATAAAAGCATTATCTCCTATACAGACCTTTGCCCCGTCCAATATAACCAGATTGACATTCGCATAAAAGTTCTCTCCCACTTCTATGTTATATCCGTAGTCACAGGCAAAAGGAGGTTCTATGATCAAGTTCTCCCCGGTCTTCCCCAAAAGTTTTTTCAGAAGTTCCGTCCGCCTGATCTGCTCGGAAGGACGTAAACGGTTATAATCATAAAGTAACTCTTTTGCACGCTCACGATCCGCCAATATTTCTGGATCATAATTAGCATCGTACAACAGGCCGAGACGGCATTTTTCTTTTTCGGTCATTGCTTGTTATTACTGATTCAACACATGTATCGTATGGCAAGCGACCAATGCCGCCGTTTCCGTACGCAAACGACTTTCGCCTAACGAAATAGGTTCGAATCCACATTTTAAGGCAAGCGCTATTTCTTCGGGACTGAAATCGCCTTCCGGACCGATCAGGACAAGTGCGTTTTCTCCCGGATGATACGTTTGTTTCAAAAGAGGTTTTACCCCTTCCTCGCAATGGGCAATAAACTTACGACCGGCAAAAGGCAGACTAACGAACGTGCGGAAATCGGTCATTCCGTTTAGTTCCGGCAAAGTCGCTTTCTGTGATTGCTTCATTGCACTGATCAAAATCTTTTCCAAGCGGGCAGGCTTAATTTCCTTCCGTTCGGAAAAACGACAGTTCAAACAAGTAATGGCATTAATACCGATCTCGGTCGCTTTCTCCGCAAACCACTCCATACGGTCCATATTCTTGGTCGGAGCCACTGCTATATGAAGATTGAAGTTCCATAAAGCAGGCTGTTCCCACTGTTCCAGAATATTCACTTCGCAATGCTTAGGATGGGCACGGCTGATTGCCGCTTTAAAAAAAAAGCCTTTACCATCCGTCAACAAAATCTCGTCACCTTCAGTCAACCTGAGTACACGAATACAATGCCCGGCTTCTTCTTCCGGAAGCTCTAGGTTCACAGCTATCTCCGGCGTATAAAATATCTGCACTTGAATAAATTAAAAGTTAAAAATTAAAAGATTTCCCCATTGTCAATTGACAATTAACATCATTCCTATTATCGTAGCCGAAAGTACCGATACCAACGCACCGGCAATCATAGCCGGAAAGCCGAAACGAGTGATCAGTTCCCTCTTTTCGGGAGCCAACACGCCCATCCCTCCCAGCAAAATACCAATAGACGAGATATTAGCAAAACCACATAAGATATAGGTAGACATTAAAATAGATTTCTGATACAGAAACAAACCGGCATCTTTCCATTCCTGTAACTGGAAATAAGCGACAAACTCGTTTAAAATGGTTTTCTGTCCCAACAAAGAACCGACCAACATTACATCCTGATAAGGAACTCCGATCAGCCACATAAAAGGAGATAAGATCACTCCCAATATAAACTGGAATGTCAGTCCTTGAGCCTTCCCGTCTGTAATGGATACAATCCAGTCATTCAATCCGGTATAGCGTCCGATCACACCCTCCAAAATATAATTGGCAAGTGCGACCATTGCTATGAATACAAGCAACATCGCTGCGATATTCACCATCAGACGTACACCCGTCGACGTACCGGCAGCCAACGCATCCAATACAGTGGAATGCTGTCCGACCTTCTCCATCTTCACCAAGCGGTCGTCAACCTTTTCCGTTTGCGGACAAAGGATTTTAGCCAGAACAATAGAACCCGGAGCAGCCATCAGCGAGGCCGAAAGCAAATGTTTCGCAAACAGAACCCTCGACACAGGATCACCTCCCGCCAACATACCGATATAAGTTCCCATCACTGTTCCGGCTATCGTCCCCATTCCGGAAACCATAACCAGAAATATTTCCGACCGGTTCATCGCCGGCAGATAATTCTTGATCAAAACAGGGGATTCCGTCATTCCCAAAAACACATTGCCAGACGCAACCAATCCTTCGGCTCCGGAAATATTCATGAAACGTCGTAGCAGCCAAGAAAATCCTCCCACTACGCGCTGGATAATCCCCCAATAATAAAATAAGGAAACCAAGGCCGAGAAAAAAATCACCACCGGAAGTGAGTTCAACAAAAAGATAAACCCTTCACTTTTAGTTACCAACGGCCCTAAAAGGAAAGCAACCCCGGACTGAGTAAAATCCATCAACTTAATAAAAGCCTTGCCCACCCATTCCAGAACAATTCCGACTACAGGGACATACAATACGGCAAGAGCAAAGACAAACTGCATAAACAATCCGCCACCCACCAATTTCCAATCGACCCGTTTCCGATCGTAACTCATCAGATAAGCAACCCCCAACACCGTAGAAATCCCTACTATACCACGTAAAAAAGACTCAAGACTAAAACCAAGTTGTTGTTCTATCATCTAGACCTGCCCTCCTCTTCACGACGCCGGATTTCATCTTTGTACATCTTTGCATACTCGTAGTTCTCATCGGCTATCGCTTCATCCAAACGATCCGACAATTCATCGACATCCAAAAGGGAAAGCCATTTTTTCAGCTTTGTTTCATCATGTATTTCCTCCGGCTCCAGAGCCAATATGGAATCATCATCCTTGTCTTTCTCCTCTGCGGAATTTTCAAGCACGACACCACATTCACGGACAATCTCAGGTGTCGTATAGATATCGCATTTCACACGCAAAGCGATGGCGATAGCATCGGAAGTACGCGAATCCAAGCGAATCTGTTTTATTCCATCCTCAAAAAGCAGTTCGGAATAAAATACACCATCTTCAAACTTATAGATAAAAACCTCACACAAACGAACACCGAATGCCTGTGCAAAAGTTGCAAACAAATCATGCGTCAAAGGACGAGGAGGCGTGATGCGTTCCAAAGCGATCGCAATAGACTGGGCTTCCGATGTCCCAACAATGATAGGTATGCGGCGAACCCCATCTTCTTCAGCAAGAATCAAGGCATAAGCACCTGACTGTATCTGACTGTTCGTTAAACCTTGCACCCGCAATTTTATTCTTGTATCCACACTATTTAGTTTTTTAGTCAATACACAAAAGTAATATTATTTCGGAATCTTAAAAACTTTCGAAAGAAAAGAAAAATACAAAGGGCCTAAAAAAAGAAAAGGTTGTCATCACGACAACCAATCTTCATTGCTAACCTTAAATCTAATACCATGAAAAACACAGTGCAAATATATAGATTTTATGTTATTCAGCATAGTTTTACGGCAGAATATTTAATTTTTTAGCATTATTTTAGCCTGCAAATCGACTGTTTAAAGGTGATTAACAGTTTATTGCTGATTCTTTGTATATTCATCCGCTTTTTCTTTCATCCTTTTGACACGCTTTTGTGTTTCGGGATGACTCGAAAACAGTTGGCGGAACTTAGATGATTTGGGAGCTTCCACACTTAATTCCAAGAGTTTATTAAGCGAATTATACATACTATAAGGATCGATACCGTTCGCGATACTGAACTCAAAGCCATAATCGTCTGCCGCATTCTCCTGCTTTTGCGAATACTGTGCACTGGCAAGCGTTTCGGCCAAACTCCCCAATTGCGAATCGGTCAGCTTGGCAACCGTATTGTTGGCAGCCCCGACAGCATTCTTGGAGGCCGAAGTCAGATAAGCCTGCTTCATGGCGTCTTTCGAATCCGTATGTAAAACATGACCGATCTCATGACCGATAACGGCCAGCACTTCATTATCATCCATAATCTTCATCAAGCCTCCACAAACACGAACGCTTCCGTCGCCGCAAGCAAACGCGTTCACGTCGATCACATTATACACCTTAAAATTCAGATCGAGACCTTCGACCTTGATATCTTTCGTCAGATTTGCCAAACGCTGTCCCATCGCCGTTTCCGGTCCGGCAATCTCATTATGCGTATCCATCCACTGGATATACTCGCGAGCCATGGCAGCCACGTCCTCATCCGACAAAGTCACCGCTTTTGCTGCATCGGATGCTGCATTCACTAATTTTTTAGTATTGATGGATTTACCTCCGATTTTAAACTGAGCCGAAACATTCAGGCTGACTCCGGCAACTAAAACCATTGATAATAAAATAGTCCTTACTTTCATATCGTTTGTTATTGTTTTAAATAATTCTCTACCTGATTAAATGTCACATCCTTCAATACAACTTTTTTATCCTTGTCCAACAGATAAAGGGTCGGTATCGCTTTCAGATCATAAATCTCATCATTTTTCAAACTCACCGTACTGTCATAAGAATTGATCCAGCCTGCAGGCATATAGGAAATATGTTTTTTCCAGGCCTCCAAATCCTCATCCGGGTAAACAGCCAGGATTTTAAGCTTGTTATTCTTGATCCACTCCGTCACAAACGGCGAAGCAGCGAGCTGATCCGTAATTTCCTTACAGGCATGGCAATCCGGATTATAGAAAAACAAGAGTAGACAATCAGCTTTCGTACGATACAAAGTTCCTTTTTTACCGTCCACCAGCGTGTACGTGAAATCTGTAGCCGGTTCTCCCACCCTGTTCTTAAGAGCTAATTCGAGCAAATGGGCCGGACGTATTTTACTGACTTCATCCAGAAACGGAGCTTCCAATACAGCATCCAATACATAAATATACAAAGACTCATCCCTCATGGGAGAATTCGGATCATAAAGATATTTTTCATACAGGCCGGAAAAATAGACGAACATCGAACTATCGGTCGACGCTTTACTCATCATCTCTTTGATAGAAGAAGCAGCCACTTTCGCCGGGACATATTTCATCATATCGATATAATTGGAAGTCGCTTGCTCCGTAATTTCCGGGAAATGAATCAGAGTTGTATCCGTAAAATCGAACTTATCCCAATAATGTTTTACCAAGTAAGCGGCGCGTTCTTCCGGTTCTGTAATGACACTGGGAACAGAAACCATTTGAAAAGTATGTTCTTTCGTGTTTCCTGCTTCCGTTTTCTCCACCTGTTGGCCGTTGCAGTTGCAAAAGATCAATATAAAAAATAATAGGTAAAGTATTCTTATCCTCATAGTATCTTGTTTTTATTCCCGCAAAGATATGATTTATCAGCAATTAAAAAACCAGAGAAACAAATAATTAACGGTCTTATGGAAAAAAGTAAGAGGTTATCCGAAAACCGACTGGCTCATTCAGAAAAAAATGTCGGTGTTCTGTAGATAACCTCTTACGAGCTACAGGTTAAAATTCGAGGTACCTTATATTTTTTTACCTTATCGATAAATCAAAATAAATTATAGTTCGTCCGCAAGACTTTAAATTCCGTCCGACGGTTTATCTGATCTGCAATCTCTTGCTGCTCAGGAGTCATTCTTTCTATGAATTCTTCGGTCAGGACATCTCCTTCATTCAGGAAATCATAATTCTTGGCCATCCTCTTATTGATTGCTTTAGGAACACTTTCGCCATACCCTTTAGCCTCAAGTCGGTCTTGGGCAATTCCTCCGGCAATCAGATAGTCGACAACCGACTGTGCTCGCCGCTGCGCCAACCGTTCGTTGTACTGCTCCGAACCTTTCCGGTCAGTATGCGCTCCTAACTCGATCGTGACGTTCGGATTATCGTTCAGAATCTTGATCATTTCGTCCAACGCCTTCTTTGATTCCGGACGCAAAGTCGCCTTGTCGAAATCATAGAAAATATTTTCGATCACGACAGGTTTACTGATCGGGGAAAGGAAAAAGTCCACGATATATGTTTCGTTCTTCTCCTCCGGCCCTGTTTTCAACTCAAAATTCTGATTCAAGTATCCACGTGCGCTTGCCATCATCACATAGCGGATATCACGTTCCAGTTCAACCCTGTACTTACCGTCTTTCTTTGCCAAAACTTTTTCGTTCAAACCATCCCTTCCGACAATACGGACCGTAGCATCTTCTATCGGGTTCTCGTCCACATCCGACACGATACCTTCGATAAAGATAGTGATAACCGGCAATTCGAAAGAATACAAATGGTCATATCCACGCGCATCATTGCGATTGGAACTAAAAAAGCCACTTTCTTTATTTCCGGCAAACGTGATACCGAAATCATCGCCGGACGAGTTGATCGGCGCCTTCATATTCTCGACATTCCACTTGCCCGTGCTGTCCAAGGTTGCTTTGAAAATATCCAACCCACCCATTCCCGGATGTCCATCGGAAGCAAAATAAAGCGTTACGGAATCCCGCACATAAGGAAACATCTCATCACCAGGCGTATTAATATCAGGCCCCAGATTTTCCATCGATCCGAAGTCACTGCCCACGACACGCGCCCGAAACAGGTCTTTGCCTCCATAACCACCTACGGCATCCGACACAAAATACAGATACTTGCCGTCCGGCGATATCGAAGGGTGGCCGAGAGCCGTCACCGAATCTTTTACGATATTCGCCCTGGTTCCTTTTCCCCATTTGGCACTGCTGCGGGAAGATATATAGATTTCAGAAGTACGCGGCCCTTCCGGATCCTGTGCGCAATAGGTGTAATACATCGTATTCCCGTCTTTGGAAAAAGAAGGCGTTCCCTCGTCAAACTCGGTATTCACCTCGTCTTCGAGTTCGACCGGAGCCAACCAAGCTCCATTCTCGTCCTGCTTTACCAGAAATAAATCGTTGTTACGCTGTCCGGTGATGGCACTATTCGTTTCTTCCTTATCTTTCCCGGCTCCTTTCGGGGCACGGGTAGAAGCAAAATACAGTTGATCGTACTTTTCACCGTACAACATCGGACTGAATTCGGAACGGCGGGAGTTAAACTTGTCCATCCGCTTCACCGTATAGCGGGTCGGCGACTGTTTCCATTTCACGGCCTCCTCGCAACCGGTCACGCCGTTAAAGGCCAATACGCTGCCCGGTTCCGCCAGCAGGTAGTCGTTGTAATATTTGACTGCTTCCCCATAACGTCCGCTCTTCTGGTACATCTGTCCCAAGCGAAGATTCACGATACTGTCCGGATACTTATACCTGAGCGCGTTCATATAAGCACTGGTCGCACGCGGTGTATTGTTGATCAGACGGTTACACTCTGCCATCCTGAAAGCGATATATCCACGCAAGTCTCGCTTGGCAGGAGGAGTCTTCGTATATACTTTCCGGTAAATGGCCGCCGCTTCAAAATATTCGCCGATACGCTGCTTCTCTTCCGCATCGCTCAACTTCGCTGATTTACAGGAATACAGAAAAGACGCAGCCAACAACAGGAACAAATATGGGGTAAATTGTCTCATTTGCTATAATCTATGTTTTATATAAACAGGATTATGTACTATTTATTGTATGATCATTACAACAACAGCGAGCTGTCCCCGTAACTCAAAAAACGGAAATCATGCCTTAAGGCATAATCATAAATATTTTTCCAATTTCCTTTCACAAAAGCGGATATCAGCAACAACAACGTGCTTTTCGGCTGATGGAAATTGGTCACAATACCACGTACGATCTTGAACTCATAGCCTGGAGCGATAATGATCCGGGTAGCCGTCACCAACTTGTCCGCCTGGTGTCGGTCCAGATAATCCAAAATATTTTGCAAAGCTTCATCAGCTGTCAACCTGTTATTCGTCTCTTCGTAAGGCATCCATTGTTTGACGATCAGTTCATCGGCTGTGGCATCCGGATTCGAAGCCAACGTGACACCCATATAATAGAGGCTTTCAAGCGTACGGACCGAAGTCGTGCCGACCGCAATAATCTTACCGAGGTTATTCTTGATCCGTTCGATCGAACTCCGACGCACCGAAATAAATTCGGTATGCATCTCATGCCCTTCGATCGTCTCGCTTTTCACGGGTTTGAACGTCCCGGCTCCGACATGGAGCGTCAGTTCTTCCCGTCCGATTCCCAGAGCATCGATAGCAGCCAGAACTTCCGGTGTAAAATGCAAACCCGCTGTCGGGGCGGCCACCGAACCTTTTATCTTGGAGTAAACCGTCTGGTAGGTCTGCAAATCGCTTTTCTCAGTTTCGCGATTCAAATAAGGAGGAATCGGCAATACGCCCGCTGCATCTAACAGGTCAGCAAACGTACAAGTCGGATGATCCCACGTAAACTCGATGAGGTAGCTGTCCCCGCAGGTCTGCAATTTTTCCGCTTTCAGTATAACAGTCTCACCGTCGAGCTGCACCTCCTTCTTCAAAAGTCCTTCTTTCCATTTCTTCAGATTGCCGACCAAACAAGTCCAGCGGCAACATTCAGTCTGTTGAAAAACCAAAGCATAATCATGCGGCTCGACCGGCTCCAGACAGAAAATCTCGATCTTCGCCCCTGTCTCTTTCTGAAACAGAAGACGTGCCTGGATCACCCGTGTATTATTGAATACCATCAGAGAACCCTCCGGCAAATAATCCGTAATATGCTTGAATATACTCTCGCTGACTTTTCCTTCCTTATATAATAAGAGCTTCGATTCATCCCGTTTGGGTAACGGAAACTTGGCGATCCGCTCGTCAGGCAGCGGATAATCAAAATCTTCGATGCGTATCTGTTGCGTCTTTGTTGTCATGACTTTTACTATTACAGGCTCTTTTAATCGAACCGGATTGCAAAAGTACAAATTTATTGACATTTTGTCGTATTCTTCTTATCTTAGCAGAAAATTATAAACCTAAAGATATAAACCGATGGATTTCAATATCAGACAAGAACAGATAAAAGACTATGAAGCAGTTCATAAAGTAGTAGAACTCGCTTTCAGAGATATGGAAGACAGCGACCATAGCGAACCTTTTTTAGTAGATCAACTACGTCAAACAGACGCTTTTATCCCAGAGCTTTCATTGGTTGACGAGGTTGACGAAGAAATTATCGGCCATATCCTGATGACAAAAGTCGAAATCGTTTCAGAAAACAAATCCGTCACCTCTTTAGGGTTAGCTCCCGTTTCAGTTCTCCCTGAATATCAAAATCGGGGGATCGGATCAGCCTTGATCCGTGAAGCACACAAACGAGCCACCGAACTGGGATACGGTTCTGTCGTCTTACTAGGACATAAGGACTACTATCCGAGATTCGGCTATAAACAAGCCATAGACTTCGGCATCGAATTTCCTTTCGATGTTCCCCACGAATATTGCATGGCAATCGAATTGCGTCCGAAAAGCCTTAAAGACGTACAAGGCATGATCCAGTATGCCAAACCATTTACGGAATAACCGAGAACAGAAAACAGGGAAAAAACTATCCGTTTTCATATTGCATGGAGATCAATATCCCGAAAGAACTCAAAAAATAAATACGAATAGTCAAAAACCCTTTCTGCTTTATAAGCGGCTCTTGAAGTTCCAAACCGTTTCATAAGATGAAACTTTTAGTCGGCAAGTGCATTCACCAGAAAATATCAACAAGAACAGGTATTACTCTTCAGGATTTACTACTTTTGTAGCAAATAACAAAAGTAAATAGAATGATGAGTAACATAAAAGTAGGAGACAAAGTGCGTTTCCTGAACAGCACCGGTGGAGGTGTCGTTCGTAGTTTCAAAGGGAAAGATCAAGTTTTGGTGGAAGATGAAGACGGATTCGAAGTACCGGTATTGATCCGCGAATGTGTAGTCGTAGGAGACAGCGAGATGCAGGTACACAGCTCCCGACGCTCACCACTGCCTTCCGTGACACAGGCTGCTGTCCCGCAACCTAAGAAACCGGAACCTCAACCCGAAGTAGAAAAGGTAACGGAAACCATAGAAGGCGAACGGCTGAACATCTATTTGGCTTACCTCCCGATAGAGCCTGCCAAAGTGATACAGGGAAACGGCTATGAAACCTATTTTATCAATGACAGCAATTACTATCTGTTTTTCAACTATATGAATCGCCAGAACAATAGCTGGATCAGCCGCTATAACGGCATTGTGGAGCCGAATACACAGATCTTCCTGGAAGAATTCGGTAAAGAAGAGTTGAACGACTTGGAACGTATTTGCGTACAACTGATCGCTTTCAAAAAAGACAAACCTTATTCATTGAAGAATGCCATTTCGGTAGAACTCCATCTCGATACGGTCAAATTTTACAAACAACACTGCTTCATGGAAAATGATTTTTTCGATGAAGATGCAATGGTATACCCAATCGTACGCCAGGACATCCCCGAAAAAGAATTACTGATCTCTGCTGCCGAACTCCAGCAAGCCATGCAGCAGAAGGTGCACGAAGACCGCCGTGTCCCCCAAACGATCGTCAAGAAGAAAGTAACCGACAGCTCAATTCTGGAAGTGGACCTGCATATCACCGAACTGCTGGACAACACCAACGGGCTGAGTAATGCGGATATGCTGGATTACCAGTTGGAGAAATTCCATGAAGTGCTCGCCAAATATGCCGCCAACAAAGGACAGAAAATCGTCTTCATCCACGGTAAAGGTGACGGGGTACTGCGCAAAGCAATCGAGAAAGAACTGAAAACAAAATACAAACAATATTATTACCAGGATGCCTCTTTCCGTGAATACGGCTTCGGGGCGACGATGGTAACAATCAAATGATCATGGCGATTGAAATTGAAAGGAAATTTCTGGTAAAAGGGGATTTCAGCAAACAGGTTTCCAAATCCGAACGTATCATGCAGGGATATATCTGCTCACAACCCGGACGGACGGTACGGATACGCATCCGGGGGGAAGAAGGATTCCTCACGATCAAAGGTGCATCGGACGAGAATGGGTTGAGCCGCTACGAGTTCGAGCAGAAGATACCACCCGCGGATGCGGAAGAACTGTTGAAACTCTGCGAACCCGGTATTATCGACAAAGTACGCAATCTGGTCCCTGTCGGGAAGCACACCTGGGAAGTCGACGTCTTCCACGGCGACAACGAAGGACTGATCTTAGCGGAAATCGAATTGGCTTCTGAAGACGAACCTTTTGAACGGCCGGACTGGGTCGGACACGAGGTCAGCGGAGATCGTCGTTACTACAACTCGATGCTGACAAAATATCCGTACAAACAATGGTAAGATTTATGATTTCAGATTTATGAAGACGATAAAGTCATAAACCTGAAATCATAATTTATAAATCACAAATCATAAATCAATGAACAAACTCATCATCTCCCTCGCGGCAGCCATCCTGTCGCTACCGGTAGCAGCCGATGAAGGTATGTGGCTGCTGCCTCTACTGAAAGGACAAAGATTCCCAGAAATGCAAGCTTTGGGACTTAAATTGCAGGATTATGATATCTATAGCCCCGACTCAGCTTCCTTGAAAGATGCCGTCGTCATTTTCGGAGGCGGTTGTACGGGCGAGATCGTTTCGCCGGAAGGATTGCTCCTGACCAACCATCATTGCGGCTACGGTTGCATCCAGCGCCACAGCACGCTGGAACATGACTACCTGACAGACGGCTTCTGGGCCATGTCGCGCGATCAGGAACTTCCGAACCCCGGCATGACCGTCACTTTCATCGATAAAATAGAAGACGTGACTGACTATGTGAAAAAGGAACTGGAAAAAGATACCGATCCTAATAGCATGAACTTCCTATCTCCGAAATTTCTGAACGGACTGGCAAAAGCAAAAGTCGGAGAAAAGTTCCTGCAGGACAATCCAGGCACAGAAGTTGAGATAAAGGCGTTCTATGGCGGCAACCAGTATTTCATGTTCACAAAGAAAATCTATTCCGACATCCGCCTGGTAGGAGCTCCTCCCTCATCGATCGGAAAGTTCGGCGCAGATACCGACAATTGGATGTGGCCGCGCCATACGGGCGACTTCTCCGTCTTCCGTGTCTATGCCGATGCGAACGGCAATCCGGCTCCTTACTCTGACAAGAATGTCCCGCTTCGTCCGAAACGCTGGTTCAAGATCTCATTGAAAGGCGTCCAGGAAAATGACTATGCCATGATGATGGGATTTCCCGGCCGTACCAATAAATATTATACTTCCTGGGAAGTGGCGGAACGCCGTGATATTGACAACACGATCCGTATCCACATCCGTGACTTGCGCCAGAAAGTCATGTTGGACGAGATGTTGAAAGATCCAGCTGTCCGGATTCAGTATGCCAGCAAATATGCAGGCTCAACGAATGCTTACAAAAATGCGATCGGTAGCAACTGGGCCATAAAAAAACGTAATTTCGAACAAATGAAAAAGGAGGAACAGGACAAACTGATTGCCTGGTCCAACAAAATGTGCGAACCGAGCTACCCCGATGCCCTGATGGCGATCGAACAGATCGTATCGGACCGTAAAGACCTACGTTTCCGCAGTTGGATGTTGGATGAAGCGATCCTGCGAGGAATTGAATTTACAAGTGTGCCAACCCAAATGGATATGGTCATAGAAGCCTTGAAAGGGAAAGACAAAAAAGCCAAACAGGAACAACTCCGGCTGTTGGAACGGGCTTATCATGGATTTGCCAACAGCAATTACTCGGCCGACGTAGATAAGAAAATCGCCAAAGTGATGCTGAAAGAGTACCGCAGCCAAGTCGATCCGAAAGCACAACCGACCTATTTCGAATTAATCGACAAGAAGTTCAAAGGAGACACAGACCGATTCGTCGACTATCTGTTCGAGAAATCCATCTTCGGCAGTGAGGATAATTTCAATAAATTCCTCTCTCGTCCGTCTGTCAAAGCACTGGAAAACGACCCGATGATTCTTTTTGCCAAGTCTGTCCGTGCAGAAGAAGCCAATCTGAAGAATGCGTTAAAAGAATTTGAAGATGGGTATGCAATGGCTCACCGTAGTTATGTAAAAGGTTTGCTGGCCATGTACGGCGATCGTGCCAATTTTCCCGACGCCAACTTTACCCTGCGCCTCACCTACGGACAGGTAAAAGGGTACAGCCCGCGCGACTGCGACTACTATGGCCATCAGACAACACTGGACGGAGTGATGGAAAAAGAAGATTCCACCAACTGGGAATTCGTAGTACCAACCCGCCTGAAAGAACTGTATGCTGCCAAAGATTTCGGACGCTACAAAACTTCCGACGGAAAAATGCCAGTTGCCTTCAGCACAACCACCCATTCGACCGGTGGGAACTCCGGTAGCCCTGTGATGAATGCAGACGGTGAATTGATCGGTATCAATTTCGACCGCAATTGGGAAGGAGTCGGCGGCGACATCCAATATCTCCCCGATTACCAACGCAGTATCATTGTCGACATCCGCTACGTTCTCTTCATCATGGACAAATATGCCGGAGCGGGATATTTGTTGGATGAGATGGAAATTGAAGAATAACTTTACACCAAGAGAGACTTGGCAGATCATAACGCTATGCATTAACTACCCTAACTCATAAAGATAACACTATGCTTTATGGGTGTTATATTTTGTTTTTCATAAAACAAACTGTCGGCAGCATTCTCAAAAGGGTATAGGCTATTTCCGAAAAGCCTATACCCTTTTTATCATCTCCCTATAGCCTGTCCTCGTATAGGTCATAGGCTATATTTTTTCACCTTTAGGCTATCTTCCAAGGGACAGGAAACCTAATAAAACGACTCACGACTACTTTTGAATAAATGTTTTCGACAACTTTATGGTTTACCATTCACCTTCTAATCATATGCTTTGTTTAACAAGGCTTATGGAATGTCTCGTCCTGAAATAGGTTGACTTCATAAAAGTCAACAAAGATGAAAAAAGAGAAGTCATTGACTCGTCGCAAGGGTGAACCTTATCCTTTGGAGATTCGCCTAGCAGCTATAGGTGAATATCGCTTAGGAGTAAGCCGTAAAGAGATCGCCTTTAAATATTCCATAAGCGACCCTACGGTAATATCGCATTGGATTCGTAAATTTGAGGCAAAAAGACAATCATCAGTGTCAATAAAACCACTGAAACTCAAAAAGCGATCAATAAAAATGACAGAAAACGAATCGGATCTTTCCAAACGGATCAAAGAACTGGAACGCGCCCTCAAACAAAAAGAGTTGGAGTTAAAGGATAAAGAGAAGGAACTGAAGCATGAGCAAGCTCATCGCCGTGCGATGGAAATCCTAATAGAACTAGCCAATGAACACTATAACATCGATATCCGAAAAAACTCTGGCACCAAGCAGTGAAAAGGCTTCATGACAATCAGCCGGAAATAAGTATCCCTGATTGTTGTTCGTTGTTTGGGTATAGCAAGCAAGCCTATTATAAGAGAGAAAAACAGTTACAATCGGAATTGTTGTGTGAGGAAATAATCCTTAAAATGGTAAACAGCCTGCGTCAGGACCAACCGGTTTTAGGTGGTCGTAAGTTGTATCATATCCTAAAAACCAAGATACATCCTGATTTGGATATAGGGCGCGATAAGTTTTTTGACTTGCTACGCGACAATGGTTTGTTGATCAGACATTCCAGGGTTTATCGGCCGGTAACAACTCTGTCATGGAACCGTTTTCATAAGTATCCAAATCTGATAAAAGATTATGATCCGCTATCAGCCAATCAGTTATATGTAGCTGATATCACTTATGTCCGCAATGTCGAAGGGAGATTCTATTATTTGAGTTTGCTCACAGATGCATACTCCCGTAAGATTGTCGGTTGGGCCCTGGAGGATTCCCTGGAGATGTCCGGTCCGATAAAAGCGTTGAATATGGCCTTGGAAACACTTCCCCCGGGAAGCGATCTGATCCATCATTCGGATAGAGGAGTACAATATTGTAGCAAAGATTATATCTCAATTTTACAAGGCATTAAATGTCGTATAAGTATGACAGAAAACGGAGATCCCAGAGAGAATGCAATAGCTGAACGTGTCAATGGAATATTAAAAGAAGAATGGTTGAATAAAGAAATGATAACAACGCTCGGCCAGGCTCGGGATATAGTGAGGAAAGTGATCGATATTTATAACACCCGGCGCCCTCACAGTAGTGTGGAAATGTTGACACCTGAAGAGGCGCATGCGAAGAAGGGGCCTTTAAAAAGAAAATGGAAAACTATTTATAAACGTAAACAAGCTATTCTTTTATGAACAGGATCAAACTGATATATTTGCAACAAAATAGAACAGAGACCGGAAACGCTCGTCGGGACAGGTGGCCCTGCCCCTTGCCGCTTGGGCGCTCCCCGGCCGATGAGTTTGGCTGTGAAAAGCCCCCTGTCCTGTAGTGAAACAGGATAAGGTAACTTATTTTAGGATTAAGAAAGGATTGTCTGTTTTTTTACATTTATAGACAACCTATAACAGGATTTTTTTAATACACAGTCAACCAAAATCAGGACGAGACATGGTGAAGGTAATTCGTAAGAGTGAAGGAGGACATGAGCTTATCTTCATCTCTTAAACCTTTATGAAACAAAAGGTACAAGCAAAAGGTGACAACAAAAGCTATCAGTTACACCTGCAAAAGCTATGACTTATGGGATGAAAAGTCATCGGTTATTACCAGAGAAGTACCTTTTGCCACCGCTTTCCGGATATTATACCTATAAACCAAACATGCCGTCACAAAATAAAATATGCACTGTACCCACAAGATAATATATTCGGGTTGTATCTCGCTCATCGAAGCCCCCATCGAGTTCAGCTTGACATAGGCCATTGTCGCCGGGGCTGCCGGGATGAGATAATGCACCAATTTCCAATACCAAGGCATCAGTTCCATCGGGTATGAGACACCGGAAAGAAAGATGAGGCCGACAGAAAAGAAGGCGATCATCAGAAGCGGCGCATCGGAGTCCGTAAAGAACAGGGACGCCGTAAGCCCGAAAAAACTAGTCGCCAACAAGAAAGGAATCATCAGCATAATGACATATAGCGGGTTGCCGATATCTGGGAGGCCGAACATCAAGGGGATCAACCCTAATAGGAACAAAGCGAAAACCGCATACAACATACCATAGACAAATGTCTTGCCGATCACAACCTGCGCCATCCGTTCCAAAGAGAGGTTCACAGGATTGCCGGCAAAACGGACAATCAAGCCGCTATGCCGTTCGTCGCCACTAATCATAGCGATCACCATCATCAACGTCTGGAAGATGATCACGACCAGAACCGAAGGAATCAGGTAAGTTCCATAACCCTCAGTCGGGTTGTAGAGGGCAGTTCCGACCACCTCGACTGCCTGGGCAGAGGCTAGCTTCGTGGTAGCCTCCTTAGGCAGGAATACCAACATCTCCGGCCGGTAGTCATCGTTCAGCGCCAACATGGAGGCGGCCGAAGCTTCCTGCATGGCAAGGTAGTAAAGGAAAGCACTTGTCGTCTCGTACATGATGAAAACAGACTCTTCACCACGGGCAACACGATCTTCGAAGTCATCCGGCAGATAGAGAATACCAGCCACCCTGCCCGACTTCATCATATCCTGGGCTTCCGGATAACCGGTAGCCGTAGTCACGACATTGACCTGCGGGGTAGCGTCAAGCAGGCGGACATAGTGGCGGCTCAGTTCACTATGAGAATGATCGACAACGGCAACCGGAACTTTACGGACCAAGTCGGGAGCGTACATATAATTGTAGAGCAAGCCGTAAACAAAGATGCCGCCCATCAGTACAAGCAGGATGGCATAGCTGCCGGCAATCGTCTTGAACTCATCGTGTATAACAGATATTACCTTCATATTCATATTTCTTTTTTAAGAGACGAGATGCCTCCACATCTCTTCGTTCACAATCGCTTTCTTCAGACGAGGCAACATCAGCAGCGCAGGAAGAAGGAAGCAGAGCAGCGCAACGTAATTCATCCAAGTCCAAGCAAAGCCGTAATCCCCATAAAGCAAGTTCTGATATATCTCAGTGAAGTGGCGAACAGGGAACAAGTAGGAGGCATAATGCACCGGAGCGTACATTGAGGGCACGGGAAAAGTCACCCCTGACAGCGTTGCACCGAGCGAACCGACCATCGACACGATACTGATAATGATACTAAGCACGGGAAAAACGGAAAAGATGAAGACCGCCAACGCTTGTGTCGAGACGACAAACAAGATCGCCGTTAGGTTGAGCGGCCAGAAACCGCATGAGAACGGTATGTGCATAAGGCCGAACATGACGTAGTTCGCCAATATGCTCATCAGGCTAAAGATAACGGTATAGGGCAACAGCTTTCCCACTACCGCCGTCATGATATTGCCGCCTGCTGTTGAGAGCCACTCCGCCCCTGTCCCGAACTTGACCTCACCACCAATAACATAGACCGTTGTCAGCAGGATAATGACCTGGAAAAGGATAAAGAAGAAAGGATTGCTCAAGTAGACCGAATAGTCCAGATCGGGATTGAACAGAGGATGACTGCTCGCCTTGACGGGGAGCAGAAAGGTGGCAACCCGCTCCTCCCCGATACCCAAGGCGGTGGCTTGCATTACGACCGGAGCCATCGAAAGTTGACGAAGGACGGCTTCGAAAGCGCCGCGCACCTCACCGCCTACGCTCAGAAGAGCATAGTGGTAGTAGTAGGCAAGCGTCGCCTGCCGTCCGGCTATGGCATCAGCCGTGAAGCCGGTGGGGATCACGAGGTAGCCGTATATCTCTTTCGATTGGGTAGCACGCCGGGCTGCCGTCTCGTCGACATAGCGGTGTGTTACCTTGAAAGTGGGAACGGCTTCGACAGTCCGCACGACTTCCCTCGACATGGAGGTATTGTCTTCATCGACGACACCGACGGGTATGTTCTCCATCTGTCCGTTTCCGAAGATCGTGGACATGAAGAAGATACAGAACAGCGGCAGCACGACGCACACCCCGAAATAGAGACGTCTCGAGACCATCCGTACAAGTTCTCTTCGAAAAACCCGAACAAATTGACAATTCATCACACTATTCTTAAAATTGTTCATTATCAATTATCCATTGTCAATTCAACCAATACCGACATTCCGGGGCGCAGCCCTTCCACCTTTCTTACAGGCAAAGCATGTACCTCGAACGTACGAAGATCGTAGCTGCCCGTCTGCTTAGTCGATTTCCAAGTAGCAAAACTACCTAAGGGGCTGACATAATTGATCTTGAATTCGATGTTCTTCTTGTCAATAGCCGGGATATCGGCAACAAACGTCCCTCCCATCGGAAAGAACGGCAGGCGGTCTTCACGGACATTCAGTACGATATGCACGTCGTCAAGCACGATCAAGTTCATGATAGGCATCCCTGCTCCTACCAGCTCTCCCCTTTTCGGGAAGATTGTCGATATCTGGCCGGATTCCGGGGCTGTCAAGCGGGCGTCCTGCAAGAGGGCTGCAACCTCTTCGACCGTGCCTTTAGCTGCGTTCACCAAAGAGCGGGCACTCTCTCTATCCTGTATTTGGGCGCCGTCGAGCGCCATCTGGTATTGGTTCCAGGCCGCCCGTTCACCGGCTACGGCAGCATCATATAAAGCTTTCACTTCGTCTCGCCGTTGCGAAGAAACAACGCTGTCCCTATACAGGACTTCAATACGGTTGTAGGTGGTCTTTGCCAGTTCGAGGTCCGACTTCGATTTGTTCCAGAGCTGCTGGACAGTGGCAATGATCTGCTTGCGCGTTCCCTCGTCTACCTTCTGGTTTTGGAAACGGGCGATACTTTCGAGAGCGTTCACTTGCTGGTATTTGGCAAGCGCTTCAGGGCTGTTGATGACAACAAGGGTGTCTCCGGCCTTTACATTCTGTCCTTCCTCTACTAGGAATGTATCGATACGGCCAGGCAGTTTTCCGGAGATACGTATCTCGGTTGCTTCGATTTGTCCCTGCAAGATCACAGGTTTATCCTTCAACAAGAACATACCCACGAAAGACAGGATGATTACGGCAATCAGCACTACTATAAAGGAGATCGCCAGATATTTCTTCGATTTGTCCATGATTATACGGTTTTATGTTTATAAGATCTCTGTTTTACCGTCCATCCGGTATTGGTGAAAAGCTTCGGGAATACCACAAATGGACAGGAGATTAGCAAGCGCCACATCGTATTGGTAGTAGGCGAGCAAGAAGGCGGTCTTCACCTTCGAGAGAACCACCTCAGCGTCTACCACATCCGACGAGGTCGCCATTCCTTCCTTGAAGGATTTCTCGCGGATACGAACCAGTTCGTTGCTCATCTCAAGCGTAGTATTTAACGCCTTGACATTGTCCATCGCATTCTGCATCTGGGAGTAGAACTTATCGACTCCTACCTGCAAATCGGTCACGGCTTTCTCTTTCCCGATGGCTAGCGACTGACTGGTCAGACGTGCCTGCCGGATACGTTTTTCCCGGTCGAGTCCGTCGAAAATGTTCCAGGTAAAGCCAACCCCGATCATCGTGCGCGGCATGAGATATTTGTCGACTCCATCCGCATAGAGAGTCTGCTTGCCGATCAGGGCGATATTGGGGAGATAACCTGAACGACCGATCTTCAACTGGTCGCCGGCGATATTTTCCTGTAGCTTCAGTTGGTTGACCAAGTAATTGTTAAAAGGGATCATCTCCTTGAAATAGTTGGCCGAGGGGATACTCTCGTTGATAAAAAGGGAAGTCGTCGTGCGGATCACCTGTTCTTCTCCTATGTTGATCAAGCTCTTGAGTGCCTGACTGGCGACTTCGAGGTCTTTCCGGGCGGATTCGAGTTCGCGCTTCGCCTCTTCCATGCTTACCTGGGCTACAAGACGCTCAGCCCGGTTGATCATCCCTTGTTGCTCTAACTTCAAAGCCTGGTCGTAATGGATTTTCAGGGAGTTGTAAGTTTCCGTCTTGACCTCGACAACCCGCTGGCCGAGACGTAAGCCAAAATAACTTTCGATCAGCAAAGTCTGTTGGTTCGCGCTTACCTGTTCGCGGTTGACTTCGGCAACGGAGACAAGTTTCTTGCCGATCTTGCCAGCATAGATGCGCTTGCCGCCAGTAAAAATGGGCCAGGTCAAGTTTGCATCGATCGACGTGATATTTTGCGAGATGAGCGGCAACGTCAATGTGTTTTGTCCAATCTTATCGAGAAGTGATGAGATAAACTGGTCGTTGGGCAGGATAGAATGGACATATTCTTTCGCCGGATCGGTGAACTGGTTCAGGGATTGGCGTACCTCGATCGGGTTCGACATATGCACATAAGCTCCCGCAGCACTGATAGTGGGATACCAAAAAGCATTGAGCTTCTGGTGTTCATTCTTCGCCAGCTCCACTTCCTTCCCGGCAATCCTGAGGCTTTTGTTCTCGCTTCGCAAGAGCGTAAGAGATTGCTCCAGCGACAAATCCATCGGCTCTGTCTGGGCAGAGGAAAAGACAGGAAGAAACCACAGCAGGGCGATGCTGAAGTGAGTAAAGTTACAAATCATAAATGTGTCTAAATTTAGTTTGTGCGAATTTTATGACTTATAACAAGGCGATCGCCTTTATTGTTCCCCAGCTACTACCGTTTCTTCTTAAGGTCAGGCAAGAACCACGTGACCAATCCGATAAGGGGCATATAGCCACATACGTTATAAACCGCCTCTATGCCATACCGATCAGCCATATTCCCCAACACAGCCGATGCAATCCCCGCTACCCCAAAGGCAAAACCGAAAAAAAGACCGGAGATCAGACCTAATTTATACGGTAATAATTCCTGTGCATACACTAGAATAGCCGGGAAAGCCGACGACAAGGTCAAGCCGACACAGAAGCTGAGAATCGTCGTCAGATATAGGTTTTCCACGTGAGGCATGATTAGTGTAAACGGGGCTGCACCTAAGATAGAAGCCCAGATCACGTACTTCCGTCCTACCCGGTCACCGATCGGTCCGCCTAACAGCGTTCCGATTGCCGTCGCAATCAGGAAAACAAAGAGATAAAGTTGAGAAGCTTGCACACTGACCCCGAACTTATGAATCAGGTAAAAGGTGTAATAGCTATTCAAACTCGCCATATAAATATATTTGGAGAAGATTAGGATCAACAGGATCGCTATCGAGAATACGGTCTTTCCCATCGGGAGTGGTCTGCAGACACTCGTCTTAAGCGTTTCTCCTTCCGCTTTCCTCAACCGGAGCAGGAAACTTTTATACCAATGCCCAACAGGGATCATCACCATAATCGCAGTAAAAGCCAGGATCGTAAACAAGGCGATATGCCTCCGCCCGTAGGGGGCGACAAAAACGGCTGCAAGCAACGGTCCCAACGATCCTCCCAAGTTTCCTCCGACCTGGAACAACGATTGCGCCAATCCTCGCTTTCCACCCGATGCGAGTGAAGTCAACCGGGAGGCCTCCGGATGGAAGACCGACGAGCCGATCCCTACCAATGCCACCGAACAAAGGACTAATGGCAGCGTATTGGCAAAAGCCAAGCTCAACAACCCCACAAGCGTAAAACTCATCCCTGTCGGCAACGACCATGCCGAGGGCCATTTGTCAAAAAAAAGTCCAGTCAACGGCTGACATACGGATGCAGCCGACTGGTAGACAAGCGTTATCAACCCGATCTGGGCAAAGCTCAACCCTAAATCTTCCTTAAATAGTGGATAAACAGCCGAGATAACGGACTGTAATGTGTCATTCAAGCAGTGACATATGCTCAAAGCGACCAGTATACGGAAAGTGATCCCCGTAGTGGCCTGTACCTTGTTCTGTTCCATTAATTAACCTCATTGCCTCTTTCGATTACAAAAGTACATATAAAAAAGAGATCTGTCAGAAAGATTGTTCGAAATATCCGATTTAACACTTACATTTTAATACAACGCCAAGATTACAGACTAACTGATAGCCTTTTAAGGTCTATTTGACCATAATTTATGAAACTTTCGTTTAGTATATTTGTAGTTCTTTATGTAAAAGGGCGTGAGCCAAACCCGATATGAGTTGTTTTATATTCGAAGTCGAATACAAAAGCATGAATAATGATTCTTTAGCTTAGTTTACTGCCCCCGGAGTCGAAAAGGATTTTTGCATCCATCTCTCCCGAAACCTACGCCAATTTCCCTATCTCCCTTATCGCCTTGATGTAGAGGTCAGTTTCACTCCGGACAGTATCTAAGTTCAAATAGAAAAGGCTACTCTTCCTCCCCTCCCGGTACATGAAGAATAAAGGTGGTAGCACCGATCGTTACAATGGCGCCTTCTCCAACCCGCACCTGTTCTTTCTTTCCGACAAGTACGCTGCACAGAAATGTTCCGGTAAGACTCGGGAAATCGCGCAATGTATAAATGAGCTTTCCTTCCTTATCTTCTTTCACATTGATCACACAATGTTTACGCCCCATGCTAGGATCGCTTGTGATGATGGGGACATCGACTCCGTCAGTATCTTTATTGCGGCGGCCGATCACGTTATCACCCATTACAAGTGGAAGTTCCTGTTTGAATCCAAAGACATTTTCGATTACCGTAATATAGCCGCAGGAGAAGTCAGGTTCCTTCACCTCTTTTTCCTGTCCCGATTCGGTACGGACTATTTTTCGTCCTAACTTGATCTTAAACTGAGAACCACATTGCGGGCATACGAACGCCAACACTTTACCTTCCGGATATTTCGTTTCGTCAAACGCTAACTGATTATCACACTTGGGGCAGAAAACTCTCTTCATATCTTATTTTTGGATATCGACATATAATTCTGCGCAAAGATACGGTTTTTATTCATAAATAGATTTCATCTCGCAGGTGAAAGAAAGAATATTGGATGCGATTTGGGCTTGATCCGGAATCGCATCCTGTGAATTCTGACAAATTTCCTTTTATAGTTCCTTAATTAAGGAGTAAATTAAAATCGATAAGCAAATCCCAAATTAAAAACAGCTTGATCAAAATCACTAACTAACTGATATCGCAATTCGAAATTCATAATCCAATTACTTGTCAACACAAAATCGGCTCCACCACCAATATTCACTCCTACTCTACATTCATTATGATGGTCATCGTCCTTGTCAATATGAATATGATCTCCATCCACATCTATATCAAATCCATCGCCCAAATCAAACATCCAATTGGAAAATGTAAAACCAAATAAAGGATATAATTTGACACTCCTCCCCACAGGACATAAGTAATGAAGATTCATATTCACGTCCAACATACTAACATTGTCATTTTCTATAAAATAATTCAAAGACGGTTCGAGACGTATGGGGTTAGTTATGTTATATTGGTATTTCAACCCTAAACCAATACTTTCAATTTCTGTCCCATAACTCAATCCGAATCCAATCGCTTGTCTGCCTTTTTGAGCATAAATGTTACTCAACATAACAAACAATAGTCCTAAAAAAATTAAAATCTTTCTCATTTCAATATACTTTTATATCTATAAATGTTAATCATCATCGTCATCCCAATCATCATCGTCATAGCCATCGTGCCATTTATGATGTTTATGATGTTTGTGGTGTTTATGTTTTTTATGATGCTTATAATGGTGTTTATCGTGATGATCACAATACGAGCAATAATGTTCATGCCAACAGTTACTATGATAATGAATCCTGTCATAAAAAGGCTTGTAACATGTTGATCCCGGTCTTATACCTATCTCTATCAATACGCGATCCCAACCATGTCGATGATAACGTTTATAATAATCACAAACATCCCGCATATGCCTACCGGAAGTTCTGGCTATTTCAAGAGCCAAACCGACATTCCCCCAATTTCTTCCGCACCGCCTGTAATAATCATCCAATGAATTATTGGACATATTATATTCTACACATAAACGCTTTCGATAATCTGATAGCTCCACTGAGGCATATTTATTTGCCCTGCTTATAAACAGAGATAACCTATCCTGTGCAAATACGGAACAAGAAAAGGCTACTAATAATAGTATGATTTTAAGCTGTCTCATATTTCGCAAAATTATTGAATTGATAAATACTATTAAAGTTGCAAACATAAGCATAAAAAAAACAATAAACAATCTTTTCTTACTAATCACGGCAAGTCTTAACCATCAATAAAAATAAATATCCAACAGCAGCAATATCATTTTTTGCATTAATCTTTAATATTCAAATACAAACAAAAAAGGCTATCCTAATTTAGACAGCCTTTTTTGATTTCTTATTAAAACAGTATCAATAATACTCCTTATTTACTTTGCAGTTGTCGATACACTAAAATTTTCTATCAATATCTCACCTTTAGTTTCATATTCTTTCACCAATTGGTTTACTTCTTTTCCATCTATATAAGCAGTAACCAGCACCTTCAGTTTTTTACCTGATACATCTGAAGTACTTGTTACAGAACCTGCACAAGTCATAAAGAAAGCATCATCCCCTGTCTGACAGGATACCTTAGCATCTTCCATTCTTGTTACTGAGTGCGATTCTCCTAAATACTTACCGTCCTCATCATACAATTTCGTAGGCCCACTAGTCGTATTAACCGCCCCAAAAACAAGTCCTAATTCAAACGCGTCTATATCACCAGATTGTTCCACTACAATTTTGTGTATACCTGTATCAATTACTCCTCCCTGATCATCATCGTCACTACAACTAACCAATATCAGACCTAAAAACAAAGCAACAATGCCTAACAATGAAAATCTACCTTTCTTCATACTTTTGTCTTTTTTAAATTTACGGCACAAAAGTAATACATTCATTCAAGAATGCAACATTATTCAATTTTAAACAACCCACTTATCTTCAAAAATATAGAAACAAAAAATAACCCTCCCTTTTACATATTCCAATAACATTTGATTATCCGAATATTTCATTCGACCATTTTAAAACATCTATATAAAGTTCCTATCTCTTAACAAAGAACCTACGCTAAAAAAATATTATATACCCAAAATAGCAAAACAAAAAAAGGCTATCCTCACGGACAGCCAATCTTCATTGTTAACCTTAAATCTAATACCATGAAAAACACAGTGCAAATATATGAACTTTATGTTATGTAGCATACATTTTTACTTGGAAAATTCATTTACTTAACCATGTTTAACAAAATCATGCTACAAAACATAATTTTAGATACACATTTAGCTTCTTCGAGAACCTCCAGTTCCGGCTTTGTATACAAAAACAGCATATTCGCATAACTTTATCCGAGTATCAAGAATAACAATCCATTTATATTCCCTAATTTTACAATGTTTTACGAAATCACATGATTATCATAACTTTTATCATAAATAAACAAACCAATAAACGAAATATACAAAAGATCACAAGAGACGGAACAAAAGAAAAAACAGATCTGTTTTGAAATTGGCGTTAGGATCTTATATGCAATAGATTAATGTTTTATATGCAACACAATAGACATCATATGCAAAAAAACGGATATGCCTCATTTTCCTACACACAACCCTTTGAAAAAAGAGCTGAACCTGGAAAATATTTACCAGAAGCTTCCGATAGGTATCGAGCTATACGACAAAGAAAGCAATTTGATCGATACCACGAATGAAATAAATATACGGGAGAAACTGCATGCGGCTGAACAAGAACAGCGACCTGCTCTTACAGCTGATCAACGATATTCTCGATTTCTCAAAAATAGAAGCCAGCACATTCGACATTCATCCGAAGAAGTTCGACTTCAAAGAAATTTGCGAGGAGATCTATGCCGTCCATACCTTAAAAATACCGGATCATGTACGCTTCTCTTTCAACCGGGACTTACCCTCCGTCAAACTTAACTCCGATCCGAAACGGCTCACACAGGTAATCTCCAATTTCCTGACCAATGCAATCAAATTCACATCCAATGGCGAAATCAAACTGGATTACCGATTGAAAGAAAATAAGATATATGTATCCGTAACAGATACCGGCATCGGAATCAGCGAAGAAGCATGCAAAAACATATTCGACCGTTTTGTCAAACTGAATGCCCACAAGCAAGGAACGGGTCTCGGACTATCCATCAGTAAAAGCATCATAGAAAAACTAGGTGGTAATATCGGTGTCTGCTCCACTTTAGGAAAAGGTTCCACATTCTGGTTCACGCTTCCGCTAGCAACAAACGGAGTATCGGACACACGATAACACAAGGGAGAGGAAGGCCTATTTCATCCTCGTATCGGCTCCCCACATGAGTTTTTCACGGAGAGTCTGATAAAAAGTATGGTTATATCGTTTGATCACCTTGGTCGTATAATCGGCTTTACTCACCCGCAGCTGTATGCCGGTCGGGAATATCTCGGAACGCCCATCAAGGGCGATCAGAAAATATTTGTTCCGGCTTTCCACTCCCAGGGTGATCGTAAAGGAATCCGGAATTACCAGCGGACGGACATTCAACGAATGAGGTGCGACCGGACTCAACACCAAATTCTTACTTTGCGGAATGATAATCGGACCGTTCACACTCATCGAATAGGCCGTCGAACCTGTCGGTGTAGAAATGACTAAACCATCAGCCTGATAAGACGTCAGATATTCCCCGTTAAGCGCCGTATGGATCGTAACCATGGAAGAGGTGTCCCGCTTCAGGATCGCAATCTCATTCAAGGCATAATTATAACCGTGAAACACCCGGTCTTCCGTATGAAGGCGCAATAAAGTACGTTCTTCCGTCTTATAGTAGTTTTTAAATAATTCGTCCAGTGTATCTTCAATATCATTGCTCGCCACATCCGCCAGAAAACCGAGGCGGCCGGTATTGATGCCCAAAATGGGGATATCCTGCTTATTCACCCTGGCGGCAGTACGCAGGAATGTCCCGTCTCCTCCCAGACTCAACGCCACATCCAAATCAAACTCGTCGCTTGTCAAGATGCCCGATACCGGCGGTTCATAGTTCAATGCATCCGTAAGGAAGAGATAAAAGTCACGGTCCACGAAAACCTCAGCCTCCAAAGAAGCCAGTTTTTCAAACAAACGCTTAATCACAAGTTGCTTGTCCGCCTGATACTCACTGCCAAATATTCCAACCTTCTTCATCCCCGATTCGTATTTTTCTAATTGTCAATTATCAATTGTCAATTGTTTATATGTTCATATAACGGACCAATTCTTCCATCCGCTGCTGCAACAGGTCGTCCACCATTCCTTTTTCCATGAAATAATAGAGGACAGTATAATTAAAACGCTCAAAACTACGGATCACAGGAGAGACGTCTTCCAGATCTATTTTGATAATCAGATGCAATCGTCCGGTCGTCTTATCCGTATAGGAAAGCAGGCTCAAGATATGCGCATTATTCGCCTCGATCAAACGGGCGATATCCGTCATCGAATAATCCTGCGGCATCACTTCCAGCACAAAAACACTTCCGGCCGTATCGGCATTGCAAAGCTCGGACAGGATATCGATCAGTTTATCGCGCGTAATGACCCCGCGATATTCTCCCTCCGTACTTACGACCGGAAGGAGGCTCAACTGATAGCGAGTGACCAGTGCCAACGCCTCATAGATATGGGTATCTTCTTGAACACTCGGTGAAAACAGAACCGGATCACCGATAATAGCAGTTGGATCAGGCATCGCCAACAGGTCTTTTTCCGAAACCAGACACCGATATATGTTTTCGCTTAACAATGGCAGATGCTTTAACTTAAAATCATCCATCAAGGCTAATGCGTATTCCCCAGTGTCAAAACTTTTTAACACCGGAAGTTCCTTCGTTATGAAATCTTTCACCAACATTCTTCTGTATATTCCCTAAATACTGCTAAATTTGCCGATACTTTTGTGCAAATGTAATGAAAGAAAAAAGATATAACGATATACGATGACAAATTTAAGTGTAAACATTAACAAGGTCGCAACCATTCGCAACGCACGCGGTGGCAATGTACCAAACGTATTAAAAGTAGCATTAGACTGTGAAACTTTCGGTGCACAAGGGATTACCGTTCATCCCAGACCGGACGAACGTCATATCCGATACAGCGATGTGTATGCCTTGAAACCGGAAATAAAAACAGAGTTTAACATAGAAGGTTATCCTTGCGAGAAGTTTATAGACCTGGTTCTGAAAGTAAAACCGACGCAGGTGACACTAGTGCCGGATGCTCCCGATGCCATCACATCAAATGCAGGTTGGGACGTGAAAGCCCATTTCGACCAGTTGAGCGAGTTAGTCGAAACTTTTACCTCACACGGTATCCGTACTTCCATATTCGTCGGAACGGATCTTGAGAATATCGAACTGGCTGCCAAGACAGGAACCGACCGCATCGAGTTATACACGGAACCTTATGCGACCCTCTACCCTGTAAACCGCGAAGAAGCAATCGCTCCTTTCATCTCTGCCGCCGGACTTGCCAAAAACTTAGGATTAGGCATAAATGCCGGTCATGACCTGAGTTTGGAAAACCTGGCTTATTTCCATCAAAACATCCCGGGACTGGATGAAGTTTCCATCGGTCATGCTTTGATCAGCGATGCTCTCTATTACGGGCTGAAGGAAACAATCCGTTTATATAAAGAATGTCTCGTCTATTGACAATAGACAATTAACAGATAATTCATAAATCACAAATCACAAATCAAATATGAGCATTTTACTTTCCCTGCAAGCAGTAGGGGCACAAACAGCAGAACAAATGCCGGACCTCACGGCGGTAACAGCACCCACGGAAGCTGAAATCAATGTAATCGACCTGGCTTTTAAAGGGGGGTGGATTATGGTTGTCTTATTGCTATTGTCGCTGATGGCATGTTATATATTTATCCAGCGCCTGATGGTCATCCGCCGCGCCGGTAAGGAGGATGAAACATTTATGAACCGCATCAAAGATTACATCCATGAAGGGAAGGTTGATTCGGCCCTGAACCTGTGCCGAAGCACCAACACCCCTTCCGCCCGTATGATCGAGAAAGGTATCACCCGCTTGGGACGCCCGATGAACGACGTACTGGTTGCCATCGAGAACGTGGGTAACCTGGAGATCGCCAAACTCGAAAAAGGATTCCCGCTGATCGCCACGACAGCCGCCGGCGCTCCCATGTTGGGTTTCTTAGGTACGGTAACCGGTATGGTTCGCGCCTTTTTCGATATGGCTAATGCAGGAACGAATGTAGACGTAACCTTATTGTCGGGCGGTATCTACGAAGCGCTGGTAACAACGGTAGGTGGCCTGGTTGTCGGTATCATCACCCTGTTTGCCTACAACTATCTGGTTTCGCAGGTAGACAACGTGGTAAACAAGATGGAAGCCCGCACGATGGAATTTATGGACTTATTGAATGAACCTGCAAACTAAAGATTTATGATTTGTGATTTATGATTTATCCCGACACAGATACAATCATAAATCACAAATCATAAATCATAACTCAAAAAGTTATGGCTTTAAAACGAAGAACAAAAGTAAACGAAAGCTTCAGCATGGCTTCCATGACGGACGTCATATTCCTGCTGTTGATTTTCTTTATGGTTACCTCCACCGTCGTGATTCCGAACGCCATCAAGGTGACGCTCCCACAGGCACAAAAGCAGACTGCTGCCAAGCCACTGACGCGTGTCACGATCGATGCGAATCTGAATTACTATGTCGCTTTCGGTAACCAGCGGGAAAAACAGGTGTCTTTCGAAGAGATCACCCCATTCCTGCAAGACAGTTATGCAAAAGAACCGGAAATGTTTGTAGCCTTGTATGCAGACGAGACGGTCCCTTATAAAGAAATCGTACGTATTCTGAACATCGCAAATCAGAATAAATTCAAGATGGTGCTTGCCACCCGATCACAAAAATAGTTGAGATTTATGAATTCTGATTTATGATTGATGCGTCGATGATAAATCAGAATTCATAAATCATAAATTATAATTCATAATTCATGAAGTTAAATAAAGATGACATATATGGCATAGCGGGTTCGGTGGCATTCCACCTGTTCATCCTGCTGATTCTGGGATTCACGGTTCTCAAAACCGTCGTTCCCGATGAAGACGGCGGTATATTGGTGAACTTCGGAAATGTCAATGCGGCAGCCGGGACTTTCGAACCGAAATATACCGGACAGGAACCTCCACAAGAAACGACTCCTCCTCCCCCTCCCGTTCCGGAACCGAAGGTAGAAACTCCTAAGGAAGATCTGGTGACGCAGGAGATCGAAGAAAGCGTCGCAATCGAAGAAGCAAAGAAGAAAAAAGAAAAAGAAGAGCAACGCAAGAAAGAAGAAGAGAAAAAACGGAAAGAGGAGGCTGAAAAAGAACGCATCCGCAAGGAGGAAGCCGAGAAGAAACGCCTTGCCGAAGAACGCCGCAAGAAAGAACAGGCCATCAGCAACAAGGTCGCAGGTGCTTTCGGAATAGGCAGCCAAGAAGGGAACAGCCAGGGAGATGCCGGATCCGGAACCGGCAATCAGGGTAGCCCGTTCGGAAATTCCGACCACGGGGCTAATGAAGGTGTTGGCGGATATGGTTCGTTCAACCTGAACGGACGTTCGATCGGAGCGGGAGGTCTACCACGCCCAGCTTACACGATCCAGGAAGAAGGACGAATCGTAATCAACATTACGGTAGATCCGAAAGGAAATGTTATATTTGCAGAAATAGGCAAAGGTACCAACATCGACAACGGTTCCATGCGCAAGAGCGCCCTGGACGCGGCCAAACGCGCCAAGTTCAACAGCATCAGCGGAGCGAACAACCAGAGTGGTACGATTACCTATCTGTATAAACTTAAATAATTTATGATTTATGAGCAGTTGATAAATCATAAATTATAAATCATAATTCATAAATCATAAATCATGAAGAAAGCAATTGTATTCTTAGCGAACGGTTTCGAAGAAATGGAAGCCCTGGGGACTGTCGATATTCTGCGTCGCGGTGGAATCGAAGTTACAACTGTTTCCATCACAACCGATCCGGTTGTCATCGGTGCACACAATGTTCCGGTCACAGCCGACACGACATTGAACAATGCCCTGTTAAATGATGCCGATGCCCTCATTCTCCCCGGAGGCATGCCGGGTGCATCGAACCTGAACGATTCGGAGACCGTCAAAGAAGCATTGCTCGGACAATACCGCGAAGGCCGTATCGTAGCTGCAATCTGTGCCGCTCCTATGGTATTGGGCGGACTCGGCTTGTTAAAGGGCCGCAAGGCGACCTGCTATCCGGGTTTTGAACCGAAGCTGATCGGTGCGAACGTCACCGGTGAAGCCGTTGAAGTCTCCGACAATGTGATAACCGGCAAAGGCCCCGGATTAGTCATGAATTTTGGCCTCGCCCTGGTCGCAGCCATCAAGAACGATGCGGTTGCGGAAGAGGTTGCCGCAGGGTTGCTTTTGTAAGAAAAAGATCAGTCCACATTGATAGAAGGTGTCCTAAAAGCCCTTATTCCCATCTTTGGTGTGAGAACAGGACTGTTTTGGGGCACCTTCCATCTTTTACTAATTGCAAACATTCCGTAACAATACCGGAGTATCGTCCTCCTTTACCCTTTATATTCCGATACCATATAAAAGACACCGAGCGCAAATTTTGGTGCAAATGTCCGTTTCGACTACCTTTGCATCAGTTTTATCAAAAAGAATACGCAGTACGATGAATAATTTAAAAGGATTTGCCTTTGGTATCTTGACATCCGCAACCTTCGGGTTAATCCCGCTGTTTACCTTGCCCCTGATGGCAAAAGGAATGCAATTCGATTCCATCCTGTTCTACCGTTTCCTGTTCGCGGCATTGGCCCTGGCAGGTATTATGGCCGCAAAGAAAGAATCTTTCCACGCAGACAAGAGAGATATCCCGGTATTAATATTGTTAGGTTTTTTCTATACGGCCTCCGCCATGTTCCTGTTCTGGGGATACAATTTTATGTCGGCGGGGATCGCCACAACGCTGCATTTCACCTATCCGGTATTCGTAACGCTTATCATGCTGTTGTTTTTCCGGGAAAAGACATCCTGGATTACCTTGATGGCGATCGTTTTGGCAATCTGCGGGGTGGCACGTCTTTCGATAGGTGAAGAAGAAATAAGACTGAGCGCATTAGGTGTGTTCATCGTGCTGCTGTCGGCCCTGGGATATGCGCTCTATATCACGACCGTCAATAAATTCTTAGCCGGGGGATCAACCTCCAGGCTAAAGATGGGTGGACGCAAACTGACCTTCTATGTATTCATTGTCAGCACGGCTCTGTTTGCCATCAAGGCGGGAACCAACCAGGGTATCCAACCGATTCCCGACAGCATGTCATTTGTCAATCTGATACTGTTGGCGATCGTTCCGACAGTCATCTCGAATATCACCCTCGTGCTTGCCGTGCACAATATCGGCGGAACGCTTACCGCCGTATTGGGCGCCGTAGAACCTATCACCGCCGTATGTGTCGGGATATTGGTTTTCAGCGAGCCTTTCACCCCCAATCTGGCAGTAGGCATCCTGCTTATCATCATTGCTGTAACGATGATTATCCTGTCCAAATCGATCCAGGGCACATTACGGAAATTATACAGGAAAGCGGCCCATTTTCAGGTTTCGAAATAAGTCCTTACAATCGGCGTCTTACGTTTATAGTTCTGAGAGCTTGCGATTAAAGTATCGCAGACTCTCAGAACTATAAGTGCGGGCCGACGGTACTTACTCTTGCAAGAGAGAATCTACGGCAGTCCGGCTACAGACTCGATCCCACATATACGAATAAAAGGGAAAGGACTGCCGCAAAAAGAAATACATTGCGTGCCGTATGTCCCAATGTACGGTTTAACGCCCTTCCTTCCAGTGTAAGCAATTCCCGTGTCGTGTAAAAGCAAAGGGCGAACAGGATCCCGAATAAAAACAGAATCCACCAAGGAGCATCCAGAACAAGCGGGAGAACCAAGAGAAACGCCACACATTCATTCAAAATATAAAACACCCGACCGAAACGGCGACCGAACAAAACGATTGTCGTCCGTTTGCGGGCAGCCTTATCCTGCAGGTAGTCCCGGTAATTATTGACAACTAAGATATTCACAGACAAAAGCCCCAAGGCCACAGATAGCAAGAAAGACAACAAGGAGAAACTCAACGTCTGTATATAGTAGGTGAAACAAACCGGTATAACCCCGTAAAACAACAATACGCAGACATCTCCCAGTCCGTTATAAGCCAAAGGAAAAGGACCGGCAGAATAGGCCAGCACACATATGGCGATCGCAAGTCCCACCCATATCAGCCGCCAGTCCGCAAAACAGATCAACAACAAACCGGACAAGCAAGCCAGTCCCAACATGGCGAACGTACCTGTCAGCATGGCTTTCGGAGTGATCCAGCCTTGCGCCACCGCTCGCTCCGGCCCTAACCGATCCTCCCGGTCGGCTCCCTTCTTAAAATCGAAATAATCGTTCGCAAAGTTACTGGCTATCTGGGCGAAGAGAGCCACGAGGAGGCACAATACTGCCGGTGTTATATCGAACATCCCGTCATAATAGGCCAATGCGCACCCCAATAAAACCGGACTGACAGAGGCCGGCAAGGTCCTGGGACGTGCCGCCTCCACCCAAGCCCCAGCAAGAGATTTTTTATCTTCCATATCTGTTTTCAGCATAATTTGCATGCAAAAATAAAAACAAAAAGGGCACATATTTGTTTTTTACGCAAGAATTCATATATCTTTGTAACATGAAGAATTTTCTATTCATATTGACCCTACTATTCGGAATGTTGCTTTTTGTACCCGAAGACGTACAGAACAACGATACTACACTTGATTTACAAGTGCAGAAAGAGGCTGTTATGATAGAAAAAGGAACAGCTGACATGCAGCATAACCTGGAAATACTCAGCAGCGACTTGAAAGGTTGCAATTGCCTGACACCTCGCAGAAGCATCCAGAATGTCAGCAATACTTTAAACATACGATTACTGAAGATCGAAGAAAAGGCAATCCAGTATTTTCGCTTGAAAGAAATCAATCTTCTCCGGAAAGTATCCGAAGAGGTAACAATATGTCAGACCATTAACTTTTCAACCCTCCTTTGCCGCATGGGATACCATGTGTATGGCCTGCGGAAAATCATTATTTGATCGTAAGTGAATAATCTCTGATTTCGTATGGGATATGAATTCCATACCGTTTCTTTTATTGCATTTTCCGAAATGCGAACAATTTTATTATTCACTTAAAAAATCAAATAATTATGTCTACTAAAAAGAATAAATTCAGTATCTATATTTATGTCGTTATTACTATTATCGGTTGTGTACTCGCTTGCAGTTCCATCGTTCCGAACGATTATCTGAAACTGGTAGTCGTCATGGGAGCCCTCGGTGTAGGCTTGTATGGCATCATGAAAGGCCTTAGCACTCCTTCCACAACGGAAGAAACAGCCAGCCCCGAAAAATAAAAGATCGTTTCACAGCCTAAAAAAATACAGACATGAAAATAAATAAAGATCTTGTGGATGCAACTATGATGTTGTCATTCATTATCTTGGTATTAATCGGAACAAGCGACTTCTCCAATATGTTATTAAAAGAGATAACAATGGGTAGTCTTGCCGTGCTGAGTGTAGCGATGATTGCTTTACGGTTCATTCATATGCGGCAGGAAGCCAATAGTCCGAAGGATGAAGAATACGAATATTAAAGAATAATTCCTAACAACCCTAACTGAATGTCTATTAGCTTCCTGTTGTTTACTTCGTGGTGATCTCGAGGTTTTCCGAGGTACGTTTTTCTGCCTATAAAACAACTTGCTGTTTACTTGGTTACGGCAAATATTCTTTGCCGGGATAACAGGAAGCAAGACATTTTAATAGATTAACAAACGAATAAGGAAAAAAGGGCTATGATTACAAGTTTGACGTTATTGATTCTCTCGCTGGTAGCGCTTTACATAGGGGCCGGTTGGTTAGTTCAGGGGAGTTCCGCTTTAGCTCTCAAAGCCAAAATTTCACCTTTGGTGGTCGGTCTGACCATCGTTGCATTCGGGACAAGTGCCCCCGAACTGGTAGTAAGCCTGAACGCCACGCTCAGCGGACAAGGCGATATTGCGATCGGAAACATCGTAGGTTCGAACATATTCAATATTGGAGTCATATTAGGAGTTTCGGCAACCATTTGCCCGCTTCAGGTAAAAAAGCAATTACTCCGAATCGATATCCCGGTCATGCTGGCCGCAACCGTACTGTTCACCATCCTTTTCTGGAACGGGACATTGGGGCGGACGGAAGGGCTTTTCTTTCTAACAGGTATTATCATTTATACAATATTCAGCCTCTTCTACTCCCGCAAACATGGAACAGAAGGGTCGAGCCAGGAACTCGAAGAACAGCCTAAGCACTGGGCTGTCGATACGCTGGCCATCGTCGGGGGTCTGGTCGTCTTGGTATTTGCCTCTCGATTATTGGTGGACAATGCCGTTTCCATCGCCAAAGAGCTTGGTGTGAGCGAAGCAGTTATCGGGCTTACGATCGTCGCAGCCGGAACAAGTATGCCGGAACTGGCAACATCCATTGTTGCCGCTTACAAGCGTAAAACGGATATTGCCATCGGGAATATCGTCGGCTCAAACTTATTCAATATACTGACCATAGCCGGCTCTTGCTCGCTTATACATCCCATCGAGGCCAAAAATGTAAACTACATCGACCTACTGGTCATGTTGGGCATATCCGTCCTGCTCTTGCCGCTGGTGAAAAGCGGGCAAAAAATATCCCGGACGGAAGGATTCGTCTTGATTCTCTTCTATGTGATTTACATGTTCTGGTTACTTCGCGACACACTCTGACAGAGTATTCATGCAAAAATAAATTTCAAGATGAACAGGGCTGCCAGCACATACATGGTAGGGCTTACCTCCCTATGTTTGCCGCATCCTAACTTGACCAGTACATAGCACAACAATCCTAAAACCATTCCGTCGGCAATGGAATAGGTCAGTACCATCATGATCATGGTGATAAAAGCCGGAAGCGCTTCGGATATGTCATCCATATCGACTTTTGTGATAGAATCCATCATAAACACCCCGACCAGTACCAAAGCCCCCGTCGTTGCCGCACTCGGAATCAGCAGGAACAGGGGAGCAAAGAACAAAGCAAGCAAAAACAACACACCCGTCACCAGCGAAGTGAACCCTGAACGTCCGCCTTCCGCAATACCGGAAGCACTCTCCACATAGGTGGTAATCGTAGAACTTCCCATCATGGACCCTACCGTCGTACCGATCGCATCGGACATCATTGCCTCCTTTACGTGGGGAATCTGTCCGTCTTCTTCCATAATGCCTGTTTTCGAAGCCAGGCCGACCAGTGTACCGACCGTATCGAATATATTCATAAACAGCAAGGTAAAGATGACGATTGCCATATCCAACGTAAAAAACTCATTGAAATCAAACTGGCAGAACGTCGGAACCATCGAATGAGGAATGGAAACAGGCAGGAACCCATCCGGAATTTCCGTCACTCCTAACGGAATACCGATCAACGTACAGATCAGAATGCTGTAGAACAACGCTCCCTTCACTTTCCTCAAGACCAGGATACCGCTCAACAGAACCCCCACCATCGCCAGGATCGAAACCGGAGTGAACGGTCCGAACATCACGAAAGTCGCCGGATTCGGAACGATGATGCCGGCATTCTTCAAACCCACAAAAGCGATGAACATGCCGATCCCCGCCGAAATAGCGAAGCGCAGGTTCATCGGTATGCTATTCAAGATCACCTCCCGGACGTTCAGAAACGTAATCAGGATAAAGATCACCCCCTCCACAAACATCGCTGTCATAGCGGTCTGCCAGGAATAACCCATGCCCTGCACCAACGTAAAAGCGAAAAAGGCGTTCAGTGCCATACTGGGAGCCTGGGCAAAAGGCAGCTTTGCCATAAAAGCCAGCAGCAAGGTAGCGAGGGCCGAAGCCAAAGCGGTTGCAGTAAAAACAGCGCCTTTGTCCATCCCTGTCGTTGCCAGGATAGAGGGATTGACAGCCAGGATGTAACTCATTGTCAAGAACGTCGTAATCCCGGCAATGATCTCCGTGCGCAATGCCATTGTCTGTGGGTCGAACCCAAGTAACTTCTTCAGCATTTCCAATCTGATTAATCGAATGACCACTTAATCGCCAGTGTCGGAATAGCATAAAACCCTTTACGTGCACCGAAATTCTGGCTCAACTCTACCTCACTGCCGACACTCAGCTTGAACTTATCATCAACATGTTTTAGCTTGTTAAGATTCACCCAGAACTGCGGTTCGGCCAAGAAAATAAAGTTCCGGTGACTACCGTCCGCATAATCGGTCCGTTCCCTCCACCAGTCTGCGAAACCGCTGAACGTGCAAAGACCGTTCTTGACAAAATGAACATACCAAGTGCCTGTCAACTGGAAGTTGTTGGGTTCCCGATGTTTCTGGATATATTTATACATAGCGGTAAGCGTGAAACCTTTCGTAAAATCCGGATTATTCCAGGTATAGGTTGCACCGCCAAGATAGGCGTTATTATAGGAGAAACTGTTCGATGCTCCCCCGTTATATTCGACATGTATGGAAAAAGGAGGTTGCCAGAAACGCAGTTCGCGGGCAATCTCCCAATAGCCGGCTGCAACTCCTTTGCTGGTATAATCCATGTCGACAAAAAAATAGGTACTTCCCCATTTATCCGCTTTAAACATTTCCACCGTCGAGGTCAGCACCGGACGGCCATGTAAGTCCTTGTCATAAAGAGCACCTCCGAAATCATAATGTAACTGCACATTTTGCGCTTTCCCGTAACAAACAATCGCCAGCAAAGCCGCCAGCACAAAGAGCCTTCTCATCTTATTATCCTAAATTGTTAAAGTGTTAAAGAAAGATGCAAAGATACATAAAATTAATTTTACTTTTACTTCTCTCATTCGTTTGTCAGGCCAGCTAAACAGATCTGATTTGTATTAAATAAAAATATCCTGATGCAAAATGAATTACATCAGGATATTTCTAATGACAATATAGCTGTCAGGACTCTACCAGATCACCACCCGGTCAGCCGGCAGCATATACATCGGTTCGCCTTCTTTGATATCGAATGCGCTGTAGAAAGCATCAATGTTGCGAAGGGCGGCATTGACACGCCACTTGCCTAATGAGTGCGGGTCGATCTTGGTCAGACGCAGGATTTCTTCGGGACGGATATTCTGTGCCCAAAGATTGGCGTAGCCCAGATAGAAACGCTGTTCATTGGTAAAACCGTCGATCGGGGCCGGTGTCTCTTTTCCTTCCAGAGAATTGAGATATGCTAAATGAGCGACCATCAGCCCCCCCTGATCGGCAATGTTCTCGCCCAAAGTGAAACGTCCGTTGGCATGAACGCTGTCCACAACAATGATATCACTATATTGCTGAGCCAGACGGTCGGCACGTTGCGTAAAGAGAGCGGCGTCTTCGGCTGTCCACCAGTCACTCAGATTGCCTTCCTTGTCATAGTTACGTCCCTGGTCGTCGAATCCGTGAGTCATTTCGTGGCCGATCACGACACCGATAGCACCATAGTTCACGGCATCGTCAGCTTCCGGATTGAAGAAAGGAGGTTGTAGGATGGCGGCAGGGAAACAAATCTCGTTCGTTGTCGGGTTGTAATAGGCATTCACCGTCTGCGGGCTCATTCCCCAACGAGCCTTATCGACCGGTTTGTCTACATCCGCCAACATATAATTGACCTCAAAGATATTGGAACGGCGTACGTTCGCCCAATAAGAATCATTCTTGATCTCCAGACCGCTGTAGTCGCGCCAAGTGTCGGGATAGCCGATCTTGACGATAAAAGCAGCCAATTTCTCCTGCGCCTTCGCCTTAGTGGCATCGCTCATCCATTCCAGGCTGGAAATACGGTCACCCAACGCTTTCTGCAAGTCACCGACCATCTTCAACATCTTTTCTTTGGAAGAAGCCGGGAAATATTTAGCCACATACATCTGGCCGACAGCTTCCGACAGGGCACCGTTTACCGTAGACAGGGCACGTTTCCAGCGTGGCTGCTGCTCTTGACGGCCGGACATCGTCTTCCCATAGAAATCAAAATCGGCAGCGACAAACGGATCACTCAGGTAAGGAGCGGCAAAACTAAGCAAGTTGAATGTCAGGTAATATTTCTGTTCATCCAAAGTCGTATTCTTCATCAAGGCAGACAGACCTTCATAGAACGAGAGCTGTTTCGCATCCAGATATTTGATATCCATCATCCCCATACTTTCGAAATAAACATCCCAGTTTAACAGATCGTTCTTAGCCTTGAAATCTTCGATGGACATCTTATTATAGTTCTTTTGGGAATCGCGCAGGTCTTCACGGCTGAAAGAAACTTCGGCAATGCCCCTTTCTATCTTCATGATCGCATTGACGGCGGCATCGGCCTGTTCGGGAGAACTTCCGATCAGGGTAAACAAACGGGTAATATAGTTCTTATAGGCTTCGCGCATTTTTTGGCTGCTTTCGTCTTCCAGCAGGTAATAATCGCGATCTCCCATACCCAGTCCAGCCTGGTATAACTGTACGATATTCATGGAACTGTTCTTTTCATCGGCTCCGACATACAAGGCGAAGAAAGGAGCCATCCCCTCCTTATGCAAGGTAGCAACCATCTTGGTCAGTTCGTCCTTCGTTCCTAACTTGTTGATTTCAGCAAGCTGGTCTTTGATCGGGGCATAACCGTCTTCATTCAGTTTCACGCTGTCCATCCCCATCGCGAACAACATACCAATCTTCTGCCCGACGCTCCCCTCCTGCCCGGGTGTCTCACTGAGACCTTCGATAAGAGTACGGATCTGTTCCTGATTGTTATCCCTGAGCTGGTCGAATGTACCGAAACGGGCATATTCCGGTTTCAGCGGATTATTCTTCATCCAACCACCACAAGCATACTGATAGAAATCGGTCCCCGGAGCCACAGCCGTGTCCAGGTTGGCCAGGTTGATAGCGTCATTCTTTGCAGCCTCCTTCACAGGAGTTTTGCTGCACCCCACCATTGCGGCCATTCCAGCGGCAACAAGCGGTATTACCATTAACTTTTTCATTTTGTTCAACGTTTAATCATTCATTTTATCCGACAAAGGTACACAAATTGAGGCAAATAGTAATATCTTTTTCTTTTTATAATTTCGTTCATAAGTGTATT
Organism: Parabacteroides merdae ATCC 43184; assembly: GCF_025151215.1. Classification (NCBI taxonomy): domain Bacteria; kingdom Pseudomonadati; phylum Bacteroidota; class Bacteroidia; order Bacteroidales; family Tannerellaceae; genus Parabacteroides; species Parabacteroides merdae. The sequence goes on along the minus strand of NZ_CP102286.1, from coordinate 535,230 downwards.
TTATATACTTTTGTCCTCAGGAAAATACTTATAACCTATAATTTTATATCATGACATAGCTTTCATTCAAACAAAACATAGTAAACGAAAATAACATGAAAACAGTATTAGTAAGCCTAATGGCAGCCGCCACACTGCCCCTCTTCGCCCAGAAAGACGCGAGCATCCGTATCTATCCTGAGCAAGGAAACCAACAGATCAGCAAACATATCTACGGCCAGTTCGCCGAACACCTCGGGACCTGTATCTATGGCGGGCTTTGGGTCGGCCCCGAATCCGAAATACCCAATACACAAGGCTATCGGAACGACGTGCTGAATGCCTTGAAAGAACTGAAAATCCCCAACCTCCGCTGGCCGGGCGGCTGCTTCGCCGACGAATACCACTGGATGGACGGCATCGGCCCGAAAGAAAACCGTCCGAAAATGGTGAACAACAACTGGGGCGGCACGATCGAAGACAACAGTTTCGGTACGCACGAGTTCCTAAACCTCTGCGAACTGTTAGGGTGCGAACCTTATATCAGCGCCAATGTCGGTAGCGGGACCGTCGAAGAGATGGCCAAGTGGGTCGAATACATGACTTCGGAAGGCGACAGCCCGATGGCCCGCCTGCGCCGGCAAAACGGACGCGACAAAGCATGGAAAGTCAAATTCATCGGTGTCGGCAACGAAAGTTGGGGATGTGGCGGAAGCATGCGCCCCGAATACTACGCCGACCTCTACCGCCGTTACTCCACCTATTGCCGCAACTACGACGGCAACCGCCTTTTCAAGATTGCCAGCGGAGCCAGCGACTACGACTACAACTGGACGGAGACGCTGATGAAGAACGTCGGCGGCCGCATGGATGGCATCTCCCTGCACTATTACACGGTCACGGGATGGAACGGAAGCAAAGGATCGGCTACGAATTTCAACAAGGACGACTATTACTGGACGATGGGCAAATGTCTCGAAATAGAAGATGTCGTCAGGAAGCATATCCAGATCATGGACAAATACGACCCGCAGAAGAAAATCGGCCTGATGGTAGACGAGTGGGGAACCTGGTGGGACGAAGAGCCGGGCACGATCAACGGCCACCTGTACCAGCAGAACACCATGCGCGATGCTTTCGTGGCAGCCCTCACTTTGAACGTATTCCATAAATATACCGACCGCGTCCGGATGACCAACATCGCCCAGATCGTCAACGTGCTCCAATCCATGATCCTGACGAACGGCCCGAAGATGTTGCTCACGCCAACTTATTATGTTTTCCAGATGTATAACGTGCACCAGGACGCCACTTTCCTGCCGATGGACTTGATCTGCGACAAGGCCAAAGTGCGCGGAGGCCGAGAAGTACCGATGGTAAGCGCTTCCGCCTCCAAAGACAAGAACGGACGTATCCACATCTCTTTGGCCAATGTAGATGTCGACAACGCCCAAAGCATCACCCTCGACCTGCAAGGACAAAAGATCGGCAGCGTGAAAGGACGTATCCTGACCTCCGCCTCCATCAATGACCATAACACCTTCGAGAAACCGGATGTCGTAAAACCGGCAACCTTCGACGGTGCGAAAATCGAAAAGGGACAGCTCAAAATCGACCTGCCCGCCAAGTCTATCGTCGTACTGGAAGTGAAATGATGCTATGATTTATGATTTTTGATTTATGATTGAACATGGTGTTGTCTATGGTATCAAGTCAGGAGCAAACGAATAAATCATAAATCATAAATCATAAATCATATTTATTTCCTACTTTTGCCCGAAGAAAACAAAAACACTATATAAACTTAGAAGATTATGAAACCTACATTATTCTTATTGGCTGCCGGAATGGGAAGCCGTTATGGAGGCTTGAAACAATTGGACGGACTGGGTCCTAATGGTGAAACAATCATGGATTATTCCATCTACGATGCCATTCGCGCCGGTTTCGGCAAACTCGTTTTCGTTATCCGCAAAGATTTCGAACAGGATTTTCGCGACAAAATCCTCTCCAAATATGAAAGTCACATCCCTTGCGAACTGGTATTCCAGGCATTGGACAACCTGCCCGAAGGATTCACCTGCCCGGCAGAACGTACAAAACCGTGGGGCACGAACCATGCCGTCATGATGGGAGCTGACGTGATCAAAGAACCGTTTGCCGTTATCAACTGCGATGACTTCTACGGACGCGACTCTTTCCAGACAATGGGTAAATTCCTGGCTGCCCTGCCTGAAGGTTCCAAGAACGTATATTCGATGGTAGGTTTCCGCGTAGGCAACACATTGAGCGAAAGCGGTACGGTATCACGCGGTATCTGTAGTACAGATGCAAACAAGTTGTTGACTTCGGTTGTCGAACGTACTAAAATCCAGCGTATCGACGGAGAAGTGAAATACATCGACGACAACGGCGAATGGACAGCTACCCCCGACACGACTCCGGTAAGCATGAACTTCTGGGGCTTCACTCCTGATTACTTCGCTTACAGCCAGGAATTCTTCAAGACTTTCCTGAGCGATCCGAAGAACATGGAAAACCTGAAGAGCGAATTCTTCATTCCGCTGATGGTTGATAAATTGATCAATGACAAGACGGCTACGGTCGAAGTACTGGATACCGCCAGCAAATGGTTCGGTGTCACCTATCCGGAAGACCGTCAGGAAGTGGTAGATAAGATCCAGGCATTGATCGACGCAGGCGAATATCCTGCTAAATTGTTCTAAGCGAACAAGATCAGATCCAATAAATAAGAATCCCCACAGTGCTCTCTGTTTCACTGTGGGGATTTTATTGTTCACTATGATAATAACTGTTACTTTTGGCTTGACCCAAAAGTAACCAAAAAGTCAAGGCTTAACCGTCCGGTCTACTCCGGGCAAAGGTTCCGCTGTCGCCTGCGAAACTCGCCTCGCTCAAACAGCGCAGGCTCCGGCCGCTCCACCTTTACCCTCCGCTTGACAACCGTCCGCATAGGCCTTTCCAAGAAAGCTCCGCTTTCTCTTGGGATGGCCGATACCATCTGTTATATAGGTGTCGGTATCGGCCATCCTCAAAGAGCCGTCAGGCTCTATATCCGGCCTAAGCAGGTGAGCGTTAAGCGCAGAGACTGGAGTGAGCGTCCGGAGCGTCTGCTGTTTGAACGAAGCGAGTTTCAGACGCGACAGCGAACGAAGGGAACGGAGTAGCGAGCCTGCTTAAGCCTTGATCTTTTGGTTACTTTTGGATCAAGCCAAAAGTAACAGATAAATCATCATTTAAAGGCTCTAATCTTCTTAGAAACTATACTGTACCGCCAGATTCACCCGGTTCGCATGACGTGTGTCACCGTTGAAATCCGTACGCCAGCCGCGCAGATATTCGGCTCCGGCCTGCAGGTCGGACGTGATGTTCCAGAAAAGCGTGGCGTTCAGGTATTGTCCGTAGCGGTACTGGTCGGAAGCAGTAACAGGATAACCATCATGGCTATACAAGCGTGACTGCCCATATGTGCTGGTAATAAACACTTTCGGAGAGAAATTATACTGCATGCCGGCAAACCAGCCCATCATCGGGAGCACCTGCATCTTCCCTTCTTTTTCAGGATTCGGGACCACATCGACATTCAACATGCTCATGTCGTTCAGGAACTGCCCGATACCTTTGCCATACACACCCTGTCCATAGACCTGCAAACGATTCGTCAGGTTAAAAGTGGCAGAAGCCAGAACACCCCATCCGATCTCCGATTCCGCTTTGCGGGCCGTCAAATCATCGTAGGTCATGCTCCTGATAATAGCCGCAGCCCGGAAATGGCTTTTAGGGTTCCAGCCATACTGCACGTAGACCGGGAAGTTCGGCATCCGCTGCTTGGCAATACTGACATGCTCGTTTGTCAGCCCGTCCACAACCGGCATTTCCACACCGATACCGGCTTTCAAACCTTTGGCGAGCGCATGTTCGTAACGGATCTGTGTGGCATGATAGATCGACATCCCGTTAGGACCGGCAAAGTCGATCGTGGCAGGCACATTGCCCAAGTCCATGAACGAACCATAATCGTAACCCGCCGTAAAGCCTCGTGCCGACACATAAGCATTCCTCAACTCGAATATCTTGCCGCTTCCACCGCGGAAGTTACCGGCCGTATACACCACGAAATCGCCCAAGAGATCCGTATGCCCGACCAGCTTCAGGAAGATCGTGCTCGTAGTGGCGTCCATCTGGAACTGGTTCCGTACATACGACTGTCCTCTGCCGGGAATCAATGCCGGGTAAAAGTCGATATTATCGGAAATACCGCCAAAATCATATTCGGCTGCCAGTTTCACATATCCTCCGATACCGAGAGCAAACTTGCCTTTCCGGTCTGTCAGCAGGAAACGGGGCGCTTTCGGTTCGTGGAAACGGGGATTCTGTGACGCATTCATGATCCGGATAATCTCATTGCCCGCCTTATCGATCGTGACGAACATGACGGAATTCGGTTCTTTATCCTCAACCACAACTTTCTGAGCCTGGGAATGGGTAGAAAGCAATCCCATTCCGAGCAGTAGAACTGCGCTTTTCAACAATGTTTTCATAAATATGCTTTTTGTTTAGATGAATTACCAACTTGAACAGATGCCAACGGAAAAGGTTGTGTCAAATGATTGCTTTAACGAGTAAATATCACTATTTTTGTTGCCATAATACAAAAATAAGATGAAGATGAAAAAGCTGTTTGCTATATGTTTAGTGGCCCTCTCGGCTCTGATATCCGTCCATTTGCAAGCGCAAGAGGTTGAAACGCTGGTACTGATCGACACCGATATGGGAAAGATCAAAGTGAAACTTTTTAACGACACGCCCCAACATCGTGATAATTTTATCAAAAATGTGAAGGAACACCGCTATGACGGACTGTTGTTCCACCGTGTCATCAAACAATTCATGGTACAGGCAGGCGACATTAATTCCAAAGACGCCCCGATGGAACAGCACTTAGGTGACGGAGATCTGGACTACACCATTCCGGCAGAGATCGTCTACCCGAAGTATTTCCATAAACGCGGCATGTTCGCCGCCGCCCGTACAGGCGACGAAGAGAACCCCGAACGCGCCTCGTCGGCCACCCAGTTCTATATCGTAACCGGCAAGTTCTTTACGGAAATGGAGCTAGACAAGATGGAGAAGGAACAAGGCATCACCTTCACCCCCGAACAACGCCAAGCCTATATGCTGGAAGGAGGCACGCCCCACCTGGACGGTAAATACACGATTTTCGGCGAAGTCGTAAGCGGCATGAAAGCAGTCGACAAGATCCAGTTCACCGAAACGAACGCAGACGACCGTCCTGTCAAGAACATCAAAATCAAGTCAATGAAGATAGTCAACAAATAAACAACAAAGAATGGAAACAAAAGAAACATTAGTGGTGATGGACACCACACTCGGAAAGATAAAATTCAAATTATACAACGATACACCTCAGCACCGCGACAATTTCATCAAGCTGGCAAAAGCCGGACAATACGACGGCCTGCTGTTCCACCGCGTCATCAAAGACTTTATGGTACAAGGTGGCGATGTCACTTCCAAAGACGCCCCGATGAACAAGCAGTTAGGAGCCGGCGACTTGGGCTATACCATTCCGGCAGAGTTCAACTATCCCCAATATTTCCATAAAAAGGGAGCCTTGTGCGCCGCCCGCACCGGAGACGAAGTGAACCCGGAAAAAGCATCGTCAGCCTCACAGTTCTATATCGTCACAGGCAAGAAATATTCGGAAGCCGAACTCGGCCAGATGGAAAAGCAGATGGAAGGACGCCTGAAACAGGCCATCTTCAACCGCCTCCAGACAGAGAACAAGTCCAAGATCATGGAACTCTACCGCAGCGGCAATAAAGAAGAGCTCGCCGTGCTCCGCGACACCCTGATCGGCAAGACCGAACTGGAGGCCGAAAAGCGTAAAGACGAGACGAAGATGCCTTCCGAACTGCGCGAGACCTACAAGACGATCGGCGGCGTGCCCTTCCTTGACAACCAGTACACCGTCTACGGCGAAGTGGTGGAAGGACTGGACGTAGTAGACGCGATCCAACAAGTAAAGACAAATAAGCAAGACCGCCCGACGGAAAATGTAGTAATTAAGTCGGTAGAGGTTTTGGAATGATGCAACTTTCGGTTTACAAGGAACATTACAAAGAAACGATACGCCTGGGTGTCCCGATCATGTTGGGACAGCTGGGCATTATTGTTGTAGGCTTTGCCGACAACATCATGGTCGGGCATCACAGTACGGCCGAGCTGGCTGCCGCCTCGTTTGTCAACAACTTCTTCAACCTCGTGTTCATCGCAGGGATGGGATTTTCCTATGGACTGACTCCCATCATCGGAGGGTATTTTGCGCAGAAAGAATATGCAAAGGCAGGCGAGACACTGAAAAACAGCCTTTGTATCAACCTCATCGTGGGATTGTTACTCAGCCTCTGCATGTTGACACTGCTTCTGAACATCCATATCCTGAAGCAGCCGGAAGAGTTGATGCCCTATATCGTGCCTTACTATATCCTGCAACTCTTCTCGGTCATTTTCGCCATGCTGTTCAACTCGTTCAAGCAGTTCAGCGACGGCACGACAGACACGGTCACCCCGATGTGCGTCATGTTAGGAGCCAACGTGCTCAACATCATCGGGAACTACTTGCTTATATACGGCAACTTCGGATGCCCTGAACTTGGGCTTACCGGAGCCGGTATCTCGACACTCGCCAGCCGTATCCTGACATTCGGGATATTCTGCGTCCTGTTTGCCAAGCATTCCCGTTACAAACTTTACAGGGAAGGGTTCAAGAAAGGGACAGTCAACCGGGCGAACATAGGCAACCTGGTCCGCCTCGGCCTGCCGGTCGGCTTCCAGATGGGAGTCGAGACAGGCTCGTTTAGTCTGAGTGTCATCATGATGGGGTGGCTGGGAAGCACGGCACTCGCCGCCCACCAAGTGGCAGGCGTGATCACCACGCTCGGCTTCATGGTCTATTACGGCATAGCGGCGGCGGTTACCATACGGGTAAGCAACTTCCGGGGCCGGAACGACTGGCCTGCCATACGGCACGCATCTTTTGCCGGCCTGCATCTGGTCATGGGGACGGCAGCCATCGTTGTTCTCCTGATCGGGATTTTCCGTAACATCATGGGATATATCATCACTCCGGAAAAAGAGGTGGTCGAACTGGTCGCCCTGCTCGCCTGGTCAGTGATCCTGTATCAGGCAGGCGACGGGCTGCAAATCCTCTTCGCCAACGCTCTGCGAGGCATCTCGGATGTCAAATACATGGCTTATATGGCTTTCTTCTGCCACTTCGGACTGGCACTTCCCATCGGTTACCTGTGCGGGTTCACTTTTGGTTGGGGAGCCATCGGCATCTGGTGCGGCTTCCCGATCAGCCTGACCACGCTCGGACTGTTACTTTGGAGACGTTTCAATCGATTGACAATAAAAAAATAGGGTATGACTAAAGATATAACAGCAGAACACGTATTAAACGACCTGCGCTACCTGACGCTGCTGGCACGCAGCTTTCCGACGGTGGCAGACGCCAGCACGGAAATCATCAACCTGGAGGCCATCCTGAACCTGCCGAAAGGGACGGAGCATTTCCTGTCCGACATCCACGGCGAGCACCAGGCTTTCAACCATGTGCTGAAAAATGCCTCCGGTGCGATCAAGCGCAAAGTGAACGAGATATTCAGCAACACGCTGCGCGACTTCGAGAAGAAGGAGCTTTGCACGCTGATCTACTATCCGGAACAAAAACTGGAACTGATCCGGCAACGCGAAAAAGACCTGGACGACTGGTATCTGATCACACTGAACCAACTGGTACGCGTCTGCCGGAACGTTTCGTCCAAATACACGCGCTCGAAAGTGCGCAAGGCCCTGCCGAAGGAGTTCTCCTACATCATCCAGGAACTGCTCCACGAGTCGAGCGACGAGCCGAACAAGTCCGCCTATGTGGACCAGATCATCAACACGATCATCTCGACCGGCCGGGCCAATGACTTCATCATCGCCATGTGCAACCTGATCCAACGCCTGACGATCGACCTGCTGCACATCATCGGCGACATCTACGACCGCGGGCCGGGCGCCCACATCATCATGGACACGCTTTGCAACTACCATAACTTCGACATCCAGTGGGGCAACCACGACATCCTCTGGATGGGGGCCGCCGCCGGCAACGCGGGGAGCATCGCCAACGTGATCCGCATGTGCATGCGCTACGGCAATCTGGCAACCCTTGAAGACGGCTATGGCATCAACCTCCTGCCCTTGGCGACATTCGCCATGGAAGTCTATGGAGACGACCCCTGCGAACTGTTCATCCCGCGTACGAACGCGTCGGATGCGACCTTCGATGAAAAGACAACCCAACTGATCGCCCGCATGCACAAGGCGATCACGATCATACAGTTCAAGCTGGAAGGCGAGATCATCCGTCGCCGTCCGGAATTCGGGATGGACGACCGCCTGTTGCTCCACCATATCGACCTCCACCGCGGGACGATCCGTATCGAAGGAAAGGAATACGAGTTGAAAGACAAGAACTGGCCGACTCTCAATGCCAAGGACCCCTATGCCCTTTCGATCGAAGAAGAAGAACTGATGCGGCGCATCAAGCACTCGTTCGAATGTAGCGAGAAACTGAAAAAGCACATGCGCTGTCTGTTCACGCACGGCAGCATGTACCAGGTCTGCAACTCCAACCTGCTCTTCCACGCCTCCGTCCCGATGAACCCGGACGGCACGCTCAAGGCGATCCGTATCGAAGGAACGGAATATAAGGGCAAAGCCCTGCTGGATAAAGTGGACCAGCTGGTGCGCACCGCCTATTTCGATGCCGACGACAGCCCGGAGAAGGACTTCGCGATGGATTACATCTGGTATCTTTGGGAAGGCAAGGACTCCCCTCTCTTCGACAAGAGCCGGATGGCGACTTTCGAACGCTGCTTCATCGACGACAAATCGGTGCAGAAGGAGGAAAAAGGCGCCTACTATTCCCTCCGGGAAGAAGAATCGGTCTGCGACATGCTGCTGGACGAGTTCGGCGTCACCGGCCGGCACCGCCACATCATCAACGGACATGTCCCCGTACGCTCCATCAAAGGCGAGAACCCGATCAAGGCAAACGGGAAACTGCTTGTCATCGACGGCGGCTTCTCCAAAGCCTACCACCCGGAGACAGGCATTGCAGGTTATACCCTGGTCTACCATTCGCGCGGCTTCCAGCTTGTACAGCACGAACCGTTCCTGTCGACCGACCAGGCCATCAAGGAGGGCAAAGACATCCGTTCGACCACCATCGTCGTCGAACTGAACTCCCACCGCCAGATGGTCAAGGACACAGACAAGGGGGCGGACCTGCAACAACAGATCCATGATCTCGAAAAACTCCTTTACGCGTTCCGCAACGGGTTTATCAAGGAAAAAGAGCGTTATAAATAAGAACACTTGTCATGAACAGCGAGAAACTGAAAGGTCACATCCTGATATTGATAACCAATATCCTGTTTGCCGTCAACATGCCGATATCCAAATATCTGCTGCCGGCACACGTTCCCCCCGAAGGTCTTACGATCATGCGCATGGCTTTCGCCTGTGTGATGTTCTGGATCGTGTCTCTCTTCACGGTAAAAGAGAAAGTGCCGTTGAAAGACTTGGGGATGCTTTTTGTATGCGCCCTTTGCGGAGTGGGAATCAATCAGGGATTGTTCATCGTCGGGCTGAACCGTTCTTCTCCAGTCGACGCCTCCATCATCGCCACCGCCGTGCCGATCTTCGTCCTGCTGCTGGCCGCCGTCATACTGAAGGAGCCGATCACCCGGAAGAAGTCGTTCGGTGTGTTCATGGGGGTCAGTGGCGGCCTGCTGCTTGTCTTCAGCTCCACGCATGCCATCGACAGCATCAGCAGCCTCGACGGTGACATGATGATGATCGTCAGCGGGTTGATGTATGCCATCTACCTGGTTCTGTCGAAACCGCTCTCCCTGCGCTATTCATCGGTCACGATGATGAAATGGATGTTCCTCTTCACGACACTGACGCTGGTCCCCTTCACCTTCCGGCATGTGCTCGACGCTCCCGCTTTCCACCGGGAGGTTTGGGACTTCACGGAACTGGGCGCGATCTTCTACGTCCTCTTCGGGGCGACGTTCCTCCCCTACCTGCTCATCCCGATGTCGTTGAAGAGAATCCGCCCGACAACAGTCAGCATGTACAACTACGTGCAGCCGATCGTCGCCTCGTTCATTGCCGTCATGATCGGCCAGGACACCCTTTCCTGGCAGAAAGTCCTGTCGGCTGTCTTGGTCTTCACAGGTGTTTATCTCGTGACACAGAGCAAAAGCCGGGAAGACATGGAGAAAGGGAAACGATGACACATTTGGCACATTTGACATGGGGTTGTAGAAATATATATACGCGAGATAAATAATTAATTATTTAATATACCTATGTAGGTATATATATACCTGAATATATATTATTACCTATATATAGTTTAGCAAACCGATGTCAAATGTGCCAATTGTGTCAAATCCCGTAAGGAATGTCTCCCGACGTTCCTGCAATCACCAGCCTGCGTTCCTATAAACGGCGGCCTGCGTTCCTGCAAATGTAGGCCGGTGATCATGGGAATACAAATCCTCCTTTAATCATCGACTATGTATGTCATCGCTTTGACCAAGAAGGAGGTAGCTCCGACATACCGCCCAAAATCTCACGGTTCATAGACCCCGTCAAACGGATTCTGGTCACCGGCCGGCCAGATTTCATCGACTAAAGATTTGTTGTTCTTCATTTCGGCTCCCGGCAACTGGAAGATGAAACGCCATGATTTGGCGGGCAACGTGATCAAGCCCCCCCAGTCCATATGGTTACCGGTTCGTTCCAGGCCCTTCTGCGTCCGAAGCATATCAAACAAAGAAAAACCTTCTCCATAGAGTTCTTTTCTTCTTTCTTTTAAAATAGCTTCGATCAGTTCATCGCCACTTGCTTCCGTACGCTTGGCATTACGCAAGTCCTGAAGCTGCCACAATAGCGCTTTCGCTTCCGTATCTTTTCCCTGGTGCGCACAAGCTTCCGCCGCATTCAGCAACATTTCGTCGGAACGCATGACAACCATCGATCCGCGGCAGTCCTCATTATCCCTGAACTTATGAGAAATCCAGAATTCTTTTTTCGTCTGGCCAGAACCCGTAGACCAATTCTCGAACTGTTTGAAGCGAATATCATCTTCGTCAAACAAATCCACAAACTGATCAGAGAGGATAAAGCCTGCAAAAGTCCAACATTTACGATCACCGTTGTACCACATAGCAAAAGGAGAATAGTCGCCCATATTCTGCTCTTCCGTCTGTTTAATTCCCCAAATCCAAGATTTGGTAAGATGGTCATTAAATCCATTTGCATACTCTTCTGCAGTCGTCAAAGGATAAACCGCCAGCACCTTTTTAGCATATTCTTCCGATTTCGCCCAGTTATTCATTACTTGATAGACTTGAGACAAAACACCTTGTACAACCGTTTGGTCAAACACGTTCGGATAGCTGGAACTACGAACAAAGCCCTCCAACATCGATTCGGCAGTCGTCAGGTCTGACAAGATCTGCTGATAGGTTTCTTCCAACGTTCCACGCGGTTTACCTTGTGTACCGTCTACAGTCGGTTCCGTATAAATAGGAACTCCCGGCATGTCCTTTGCGATAGCATAAGTCTGCTGATACAAGCGGGCCAAATCGAAATAGGCCCATCCGCGCAAAGCCAAAGCCTGCCCTTTGATATATTGCTTATCCATATCTTCGCCTTCCGAATCATCGACATAAGTGATTACGGAATTCAAGTTATTGACCAACCGGTAATGGAAGGTCCACAACTGATCTGTACGGAATATATTAGCTTGAGTTTCTCCCCAATAATTATAGTTATATAAATACCATCCACTACCATTATTCATCACATCTTCACCGCACATGTCCGAAATCATCTGGATAGAAGGTATACCGTAGTCGTCACCCCGGTTAGCTCCCCCGCTACCATAGGCACGCATTTGATAGTAACAACCATTCAAAGCAGACTGTGCGCCGGAAGTTGTTTGAAAGACATCCGTATCATCGACAGATGTCGATGGTTTCGTATCCAAAAAATCACTACAGGAAACCATACTTCCCGTCATGAGACCTATAGCCAAAACCGACAATATATAGTTCTTTGATTTCATATTCTTCATCATTTATTTAATTAGACTTCTTACAAATTAAGTTGCAGACCGAATGAAACGGACTTCGTCACCGGGAACCGGTTGGCGGTCGTTCCGGATATGCTTTGTTCCGGGTCCGTACCACGACGGGCTGCACTACCAATCGTAACCAAGTTATCCCCCTGGACGAACAAGCGTAATGAATTGACCTGGAACTTCTTCGTGAAATTTTTAGGCAACGTGTATCCCAACGTCATATTCCTCAACCTCGCAAAAGAGTTGTTGAAAATAAATTTGGAAGTATAGGAACTCATATAATTCGCATAATTATAGTAGGTGGTCAAGCGAGGGAACTCGGCATTCGGATTTTCAGGAGTCCAAGAATCCAACATATCCGGGTGCATGCTATAGCCTCTCCGGTAATACATGGATTGCGCATAGTCGCTGTCATACAGCTTGCCGCCGATACTGTAATAGATCATGAAAGAAAGGTCGATGCCTTTATATGAGAAGTTATTGGTAAAGCCTCCAAACAATTTTGGAATGGCATCGCCCAGATATTTCTGCTGGCTGTCGCTTGTCACCTCATTATAATTTTCGGTCTTTACCCGTTCCTTCACGACTTTTTCTCCTTTGTCGTTTGTTTCGTAAATCGTTTTCCAATATTGGTCGTTTCCGGTTTCAGGGTTCACACCTGCATACTCGATTCCCCAGAAATTATAGCGGGATTCACCTTCACGCCATTTGAAGACACCGGCATTGACTTCGGCCTGCGGCAACTTGGTTATACGGTTCTTATAAGATGTCCCGTTCAAATCGATGGTCCATTTAAAATCTTTATTGGATATGGCAGCATAATTCAAAGAGAATTCGACACCCTGGTTCTTAACGTCACCGATATTACGGTCAATACCGCTCATGCCGGTAGACGGAGCCATCGGCAATGTAAACAACAGGTCTTTAGACTTACGGCTGAACCACTCGACACTACCGCTCAGCTTATTGAACACGGCAAAATCCAACCCGACATTGAACTGCAAATTCGTCTCCCATTTCAAATCCTTGTTTGACAAACGGCTGACCATAACACCTGGATCCCGGTAGTTGTTCATGCCTGTCGCATACAAACCTTGATAAGCATAATAAGTCCCCAAGTTATCATTACCGACAGCACCATAACTGGCTTTCAGTTTCAAATTATCCAACCAGGAACTATAAGGTTTCATGAATTCTTCATTGGATATTCTCCATGAACCACCTAAAGACCAGAATTGCCCCCAACGATTATCGGGATGAAAACGGGAAGAGCCGTCCGTACGGAAGCTACCGGAAATGTAATAACGGTCTTTATAATCATATTCGACACGGCTCAACCAGCTTAACAGACGGTATTTGTCGGTGTAAGAATTCATGCTGCTCATCACGGCTGCCGAACCGATCTCCGTAACACCAGGAAAAGGAAATCCCTGCTTTTCGGCAGATAACAACTTATATTCCAAGGCATAGGCTTCCTGTCCCAATAAAACGGACAAAGAATGATCCCCGAAAGATTTCTCATAAGTCACCAGGTTGTTGATCGTATAAGAAAGATTCCGGTCACTTTCCTTATAGGCTGAACCTTTATAACCGGCAGCAAAGCCATATTCGCTGTTTACATAGCCATCATAATTATACTGATAAAAATCCACGCTGAAATTGGTACGCCACTTCAATCCCGGGATGAATGTTATTTCAAAATAGGTACGATTGGAAACATCGTCATGTGTCCAAGGAGACTTGTTATAGGTATCATCAGCCAACGGGTTAGTCCCACTCCAGGATGTACGGTAGTTTCCGTAGTCAAAAATACGATTGCCGTTCTTGTCCAATCTGTAGGCATTCGTCGCACTGTCCCATTCATAAATAGGATACACTGTCGGCATCGTACGCAAAAGCCATACAGTCTGATCACTGGCAGACCCTTCGCGCACGCTATGAGACAAACTGATGTTGGTTCCGACCTTCAACCATTTGTTTACATTATAATTCAAGTTTGCCCGTGTTGAATAGCGTTCGAAACGCTGGATAGAAAATACACCTTTATCGTTCAGGTAACCGGCTGATATAAAGTAGTCGGCTTTTTTATTCTTACCACTGAAGTCTATCGTATATTCCTGACGCAGACGGGATTTCAACAAAGCGTTTCTCCAATCTCCCCAATAATTCAACTTGGCATCGGGATCCATCTTCCCATCTGTCCCGACCGGCATATCAATGTTATAAGGGTTATTACCGAACTCACCCATCACATAATAAGACGCATAGGAACGGGAATCTTCGTCCCGATAACCTGAATCCAGATAGCCATTATACAAAGCACGCCAAGTCAATTGCGATAGTTGGTCTGGTGACAGTTGATCCGGCAACCCTACAGCCAAACTGGAGAATCCCCAAGTTGAACGGAAATTGATCTGCCCTTTCTCGCTTGCGCCCTTACGCGTTGTGATCATCACGACCCCATTGGCTGCGCGAGAGCCGTACAAAGCGGTGGCCGAGGCATCTTTCAGAATAGTCATGGACTCGATGTCGTTCGGGTTGATAGCATTCAGGTATCCGTCATAAGCCGTTCCGTCGACCACATAAAGCGGAGAGCTGGATGCGTTCATGGAACCGATACCACGGATCATGATCGTCGCATCTTCGCCCGGCTCACCGGAATTGTTCAACACCTGCACACCGCTGCTTTGCCCTTGCAAAGCCTGGGTTACATTGGATGCTTTGATCTTCTCCAGCGATTCTTTTTTGACCACGCTGGCCGATCCTGTAAAGGTCGACTTCTTTCCTGTACCATAAGCAACAACCATCACCTCGTCGATAGCTACCATGTCCGGCTCCATTTCGATCTTCATGCTACGGCCGGAAATGGTGACTTCCTTTGTCTTATATCCCAAGTAAGAGAGATGCAGTGTTTTCGTACGAGGAGAAACGGTCATCGAAAACTCTCCTTTTTCGTTGGTGGTTACGCCATTCATCGTCTGCTTGTCTACGACAGCCACCCCGATCATCGGCAAGCCGTCTTCGGTAGAAACTACGATACCTGACACAGCCTTTTCCTGCGCCATCAGCAAATGTCCCCATAAGGACATCACAAAAAGAACCCAAAAGAACCTTTTCATAATCAATAGATTTAAATGATACATTCAAGTATAACCACATTGGCCTATAAAAACGTTTCCTTTTAATTTAAGGTATAGAAAGCATAATGATCCTCAATCAAAGGACGTAGTTCTAACAGGACATTGTATTCGACACACTAATAGATGCAAATATATTAAATTTATAATTAATCAAACTAAAATAATATATTTTTTAATCGGAAAGGCTAAAAAATATTCAGATTGTAAAATAACAAGACCATCAGGAAAGCTTTTTCCAGGCTTTTTTTCTACCGAATCTATACCCTCATGCAAGTAGGATGGTTTTATAATCTTCCGTTCCGATGGCCAGGAAAACCGGCTAAAACATCGTCCCGCCAAGTCCTGTTAGAACTACGTCCTTCTTTTTGGCGTGATATCGAACTTTTTTCTGTCAAATTTCAACTTTCAGGCAAAAAAATGCTTGCATTTGAAAAATAATGCGTAATATTGCCGACGTAAATATAAACACAAGGAAAATCGCAAATGACATTAACAGGTTTCACATATCATACCTGGGCACTGACAATGACCCCTTGGGGGGTTTAGCATATACAAATAGACAAATGCGGAGACCACGTCCCGCGTTGTTGCAATTCTCACATTGCACTTGCGTTTCTTTTTTTCAAATCAATCAATAATCAGTAAATAACTGACATTCTCAAACCGGCATGCAGTTTTGTTTTTAAACTGCCAATTGTCGATTACCGATTGTCAACTAAATAAATACATATCGATGAAAGTATTGAAATTCGGCGGAACATCCGTAGGTTCCGTGGATAGCATCCTGAGTGTAAAGAAGATAGTAGAGGCCATTGAAGAGCCTGTAATCGTCGTAGTATCCGCCTTAGGAGGGATCACGGACAAACTGCTGAAGACAGCCTCGATGGCGACGAACGGAGACGTAGCTTATGAAAGAGAGTTTTCCGAAATCGTAGCCCGCCATCTCGACGTCATACAAGGTGTTATCCCCGACAAAACAAAACGGATCGAAGTGCAGAAGCAAGTGATGGCTTTGCTCGACGAACTGGGTAATATTTACAAAGGTGTGTACCTCATCAACGACTTGTCGGCCAAAACTTCCGACACGATCGTCAGCTACGGCGAACGTATCTCCTCTCTGATCGTTTCGAACGTGATAAACGAGGCCAAACTGTTCGACTCGCGCAAATTCATCAAAACGGTCAAACAGTTCAACAAGCATATCGTCGATTTCGAATTGACAAACCGCCTGATCGAAGAAACATTCGACCCACTGCCTAAAGTATCGCTGGTTCCCGGCTTTATATCTTCCAGCAAGGAAGGAGAAGTGACTAACCTCGGACGCGGGGGCTCCGACTATACGGCCTCTATCCTGGCAACAGCACTTAATGCCCGCAGGCTGGAGATCTGGACGGATGTGGACGGCTTCATGACGGCCGATCCGCGTGTGATCAGTTCGGCTTATGTCATCGACCGGCTGACATTCACGGAAGCGATGGAATTATGCAACTTCGGAGCGAAAGTGATTTATCCTCCGACGATCTATCCGGTTTATCACAAAAACATACCGATCCGCATCCTGAATACCTTCAACCCGACTGCAAGGGGCACTTATATCTCCAAAGAACGGGTGCAGGATGACAGCAAGGCGATGATCAAAGGTATTTCCTCCATCAACGACACGTGCCTGATCACGGTGCAAGGTCTGGGTATGGTGGGTGTTATCGGCGTCAACTATCGTATTTTCAAGACATTGGCAAAGAATGGCATCAGCGTGTTTATGGTATCACAGGCCAGCTCGGAAAACAATACGACATTTGCCGTCCGGAATGCAGATGCAGACCTGGCAGTTAGAGTATTGGACGAAGAATTCGCACTCGAACGCGCCCAGGGTGATATGAGCGACACGGTAGCAGAAAAGGATCTGGCCACTGTCGCTATCGTAGGCGAAAACATGAAACGTACTCCGGGTATCGCCGGCAAGTTGTTCGGAACACTGGGCAGCGCAGGTATCAGCGTAATCGCCTGCGCACAGGGGGCTTCCGAAACGAACATTTCTTTCGTCATCAAGCTGAAATACCTGCGCAAGGCATTGAACTCTATCCACGACTCTTTTTTTCTTTCCCAATACAAAGTGTTAAACCTTTTCATAGCGGGTGTCGGTACGGTCGGAGGCAACCTGTTGGAACAGATCCGCATCCAGCAACCGAAACTGATGCAGCAGAACGGGCTGAAACTGAATGTGGTCGGCATAGCTAACAGCAAGCATGCCATTTTCTGCCGCGAAGGGTTGAACCTGGAAACCTGTATTGACGAACTGAAAAAGAACGGACAGGAAAGTTCGCCCGAACATCTGAAAGAAGAAATCCTGAAGATGAATATCTTTAACTCGGTGTTCGTGGACTGCACGGCCAACCAGGCGGTCTCCGATCTGTACGAAGAATTACTGAACAATAACGTATCGGTCGTTGCGGCAAACAAGATCGCTGCATCCTCTTCATACGAAAACTATATCAAACTGAAAGAAACAGCCCGTCACCGCGGCATCAAGTTCCTGTTCGAAACGAACGTAGGGGCCGGACTACCGATCATCAACACGATGAACGACCTGATCAACAGCGGCGACCATATCCTGAAACTGGAGGCAGTCCTTTCCGGAACGCTCAACTATATCTTCAATACGTTGAGTGCGGACATTCCTTTCAGCAAAGCGATCATGATGGCTAAAGAAGAAGGATATTCCGAACCGGACCCCCGCATCGACCTGAGCGGGAAAGACGTGATCCGCAAGCTGGTAATCCTGGCACGTGAAGCCGGATACAAAGTAGAACAGGAAGATGTGAAACGCAACCTTTTCATTCCCGAAAGCTATTTTGAAGGCTCGCTGGACGATTTTTGGCGTAACATACAGGGCCTAGATGCCCGGTTCGAAGAGAAGCGCCAGCAGTTGGAAGCGGAAGACAAGCGTTTCCGCTTCGTCGCCAAGATGGAAAACGGGGCATGCGAAGTCGGTTTGCAGGAAGTGGATGCCCACCACCCGTTCTACGAACTGGAGGGCAGCAACAACATCATCATGATCTCTACCGAACGATACCACGAGTATCCTATGATCATCAAAGGCTATGGAGCCGGGGCCGATGTCACGGCGGCTGGAGTCTTTGCCGATATTATTTCGATCGCTAACATCCGTTAAACAATTGATAATTGACAATTGACAATTATTAGAAGAGAATTATGAAAAGCATCATCATCTTGGGAGACGGTATGGCCGATGAGCCGATAGAGGCCTTGGGCGGCAAGACACCAATGCAGTATGCGGACACTCCCTATATGGACAAACTGGCCGAAATGGGCGTTACCGGACGAATGAAGACCGTTGCCGACGGTTTCCATCCGGGAAGCGAAGTGGCGAACATGGCAGTGCTGGGCTACGACCTCCCGACCGTCTACGAAGGACGGGGCGTGCTGGAAGCGGCCAGTATCGGATATGACCTGAAACCAAGTGAAATGGCCATGCGCTGCAACCTGATCTGCGTGGAAGGTGATATCCTGAAGAATCATTCATCCGGCCATATCACCACAGAGGAAGCGGACGAGCTGATCCGCTTTCTAAATGAGAAATTAGGGTCTGACCGCATACATTTCTATACCGGTGTGTCTTACCGCCACCTGTTGGTTGTGAAAGGAGGCGATAAGCGCCTGGACTGCACTCCGCCACACGATGTGCCCCTACATCCCTTCCGTCCCCTGATGATCAAACCGGAAGCACCCGAAGCACAAGAGACGGCCGATCTGCTGAACAACCTGATCCTGCAATCGCAGGAGATACTGAAAGACCACCCCGTCAACCTCCAGCGCATCGCTGCCGGGAAAGACCCGGCAAACAGCATATGGCCCTGGTCGCCGGGATATCGTCCGGCTATGCAAACCATGCAGGAAATGTATGGCTTCAAGCAGGGTTCCGTCATCTCGGCCGTCGATCTGATACGGGGCATAGGCGTTTATGCCGGCCTGGAAGTAATCGACGTGGAAGGTGCCACCGGACTCTACGACACGAACTACGAAGGAAAAGCGCATGCCGCCCTCGAAGCACTGAAAACAAACGATTTCGTTTATCTTCATGTCGAAGCCAGCGACGAAGCCGGACACGAAGGAGATGTAGATCTGAAAATCCGGACCATCGAAAACCTGGACAAACGAGCCATCGGTATCCTCTTCGAGGAATTGCAGAAATGGGATGAACCGGTAGCGATTGCCGTCCTGCCCGACCATCCGACTCCTTGTGCCATCCGTACACATACGAATACTCCCGTCCCTTTCCTTATCTATAAACCGGGACAGGAGCCCGACAGTGTGACGCGTTTCGACGAGTTCTCCGTACTGGAAGGGAAACATGGCATATTAGAGAAAGACGAATTTATAAAAGAATTATTATGAAATATTACAGCACGAACAAACAAGCTCCGCTTGCCTCACTGGAAGAAGCCGTCGTAAAAGGCCTTGCCGGTGACAAAGGTTTATATATGCCGGAACATATCCGACCTTTGGACAAGGATACGATCTCCGGTCTCAAAAACAAATCATTCCATGAAATCGCCTGTACGGCAGCACAGGCTTTCTTCGGGGAAGATATAGAACCAGAAACGCTCGATGCAATCGTCCGGGACACGCTGTCGTTCGAGACGCCGGTCGTCCCTGTACGCGACAATATCTACAGCCTCGAACTATTCCACGGCCCGACTTTGGCTTTCAAGGACGTAGGGGGACGTTTCATGGCCCGCCTGTTAGGCTATTTCATTAAAAAAGAAGGATTGAAGCAGGTGAACGTGTTGGTGGCCACCTCCGGTGATACGGGAAGCGCTGTTGCAAACGGTTTTCTCGGCGTACCGGGTATTCATGTGTACGTGCTCTATCCGAAGGGAAAAGTAAGCCCGATCCAGGAATGCCAATTCACTACGCTTGGACAAAACATCACGGCACTGGAAGTAGACGGGACGTTCGACGACTGTCAGGCATTGGTCAAGTCCGCCTTTATGGATGAAGAGTTGAACCGCCACATGAAGCTGACATCAGCCAACTCCATCAATGTGGCACGTTTCCTTCCGCAATCTTTCTACTACTTCAACGCGTATGCGCAACTGGATAAAATAGGCAAAGCGGACCAACTGGTAGTATCCGTCCCCAGTGGAAACTTCGGCAATATCACAGCTGGTTTGTTTGCACATCGGATGGGGTTGCCGATCAAACGTTTTGTGGCTGCCAACAACCGCAACGACGTGTTCCTGGAATACCTGCACACGGGGGTTTACACGCCGCGTCCCTCCGTTCCGACCATCGCCAATGCGATGGATGTCGGTGATCCGAGCAACTTCGCCCGCATCCTGGACTTGTACGGCAAGAACGGCAACCCGCACGCGGAAATCAGCCAGCTGATCAGCGGTTACCGTTTCACAGACGAAGAGATCGGGGCTACCATGAAGCAAGTTTACAACGAAACGGGCTACGTGTTAGACCCTCACGGTGCTTGCGGTTACCAGGCTTTAATCGATAACAAACTGGCTCCGAACGAAACCGGCCTGTTCCTCGAAACCGCCCATCCCGCCAAGTTCAAAGGGACGGTAGACAAAATACTGGATGCCGACATCGAAATCCCCGCCAAACTAAAAGCCTTCATGCAAGGAGAAAAGCAAAGCGTAGGGATGGAAAAGGACTTCGAGACTTTCAAAAGCTATCTGTTGGCACAATAAACATCTTGCACAAAAAAATAAACATCCCGCCATTCAAGGTGAAAACCAATTCGAAACCCTGAATGGCGAGATGTTCATGTCTTCGTACTACTTTTTGCAATCACCTATTTATCCAATTTCAAAATACTCCTTATAACGGTCATACAGATGCCCTGCCTGCAAATAGGCGGACTGAGGACTCATGAAATGGGAGAACTCGAAAGTGATCGCCTTATCGTACTTTTGCCGGGCGGCCGCTTCGAGCTTCATACGCAGCTTGTCGAACTTGATCGGGAGGAACTTGATCGGCATATCCCGGTCAAACGATTCGGCATTCGTCCAGCACTCGATACCGTACTTATCCGCCATCTTCTTATTGACACTGAAAAAGGCATCCAATTCATCGTAATCGATATGACCGTCCTGGAAAGCGCAGGCATCCACGTTTCCCTTGATCCCGTCGAATATTTCAGACCATTCCTTTTCATGCTGTTCCACAGAGACCGCTTCGGCTTTTGTCAGGTCGCCTCCGGCAGCAGCGACAGCTTTCTTTCCGTCAATCCAGGGAGAGATGAGAGTCGGCAGACCGCCTGAGACCTCCTTGCACTGCTTGCCTAAACTGCTGAATGCCGCGATCGCCCCCTTGGTCGCACGGCTGATCTCCTGGCAGAGATACCATCCTTGGAAACTTTTATGATGCCCGTATTTCTTCCAGACCTCCTCGATCACATATTTGTTGGATTCGATTTCCCAGGTCAGGTCGCCCGTATCCCAGTATTTGCCGGAATCGTATAGTCCGAAAAAGAACTTCATCCCGTATTTATCCGACAGACGCAGGTACATGTCAATCAGATCGACCGAAGGCATATAGCAGCCGAATGTTTTCATCAGATACTCCGAAGGATAGGTGATAAACTTGCGATAACCGCTCCGAATCACGATTACCGTATCGATCCCGATCGCTTTCATATAAGCAAAATCCCGATCCCATTCCTTTTCCCCCCAATTCTGATGCGGGATATCATGGGATATCTCATCCAAAAAAGTCCCGGATATTTTCAGCCCCTGCGCCTTCGGAATGATTAGTTTACTTTGGATATTCTCTTCCGTGCCGGCGCCCGAACAGCTTGCCGATGCCTTTTCTGCACACGAAACAAATGCTCCGGTTGCTAAAACAGCCCCGGTAGCAGAGACTTGCTTGATAAAATCCCTCCTGTTGTGATTCTTCATGGTAAATATACATTTTATCTAATCTCACAAATATATGTAAATATATTTAGCATTCGTTTTTCTAAACTTTCAGGAAAGAGAAACTATTTAGAACTCAGAAGCAAAAACTCCGGACGATATCACCAAACATGTTTCCGAGTTCTACAACCATGTTCCCTTGATTTTTTTCCTACGGGCAAAACATATCATTCAATGGCCCACTCCTTCATCTCATACATATCCAAGTATTCCTCCCATTCGGGGTCCACCTCCGTATAGATAGAGATCGGCAACATTTCAAACGGCGCCAGGGCTTCATTCAACCGTTCACCAAAAACGCGGACGGTGCGGGTATAATAGACCCATATCCTCTCTCCGCCGCCGGTATAAACGCCGGTCAGGATCGACAGCTTATCTTTTTCCATCGCCTTACGCAAAACTTCCTGTACCTCCTCCATCTTTTCGGCAAGCGCTTCGGAAGGCATTCCTTTATCGTCACCTTCATATTTCCAGGTGATTTCCACCCGTTCCTTGAACTTGCCCGACTGAATAAATTCAGTTAATTCATCACGACCGGAAACGGTGACCAGTTGTCCGGATTCATTCTCTGAAAGAGCGGTAAACCACTCGTTGCTTAATCTCATATCAATATCAATTATTCTACAAAAATACAGATTATTTTCCTTCTAATACATTATTTTTGCGGCAAGAATACAAGATAAAAGGGATATGATCAGACAAGTGGAGCTCCAGGACGCAAAGGCGATCACAAATATTTACAACGAATATGTGTTGCACAGCGTGGCTACATTCGATACGGAGCCGGTGCAGGAAGAAGAAATGCGTGCCCGAATTGCAGAAATATCTTCCCGCTTTCCTTATTTCGTCTACGAAGAAGACAAAGAAATCACCGGCTATTGTTATGCCCATACGTGGAAAGAGCGTTCAGCTTACCGCTATACGCTGGAAACAACTGTCTACCTGTCTCCCGGACATA
Source organism: Parabacteroides merdae ATCC 43184 (assembly GCF_025151215.1). Lineage (NCBI taxonomy): Bacteria > Pseudomonadati > Bacteroidota > Bacteroidia > Bacteroidales > Tannerellaceae > Parabacteroides > Parabacteroides merdae. The sequence continues at coordinate 511,944 of NZ_CP102286.1, read as the reverse complement.
CCGGAAAGGGCATCGGGATGCTCCTGATGCAAAGATTGATTGAAGCATGTCGCGAAAATGGCTACCGAGCCTTGATCGCCTGCATCACGGAAGGGAACGAAGCCAGTAATATCTTACATGAAAGACTGGGGTTCAAACAGGTTTCCCGCTTCACGAAGGTCGGCTTGAAGTTCGACCGTTGGCTGGATGTCGCAGACTACGAACTTCTGCTGCTCCCGACTTGCGGCTGAAAAAAGCTCTAAATGGGATCATTTTTTCTCTTCTTCCACAACTGATAACTGTTAAAAAGATTTTGCCACAGGACGTATGATCCGGGGCCGACCGATGAAAGCGGGTCCAGATAGGTATAAGCCATCCAGATGGCAAGTACAGTGTTTTTCTGCCCAAGGGCCTGCCCGGCACTGATGCGGTCGGAGTAGCGGGTTCCGATCCGCTTACCCAAATAGAACTGGACGGCGCAGGTCACTAAGCCCGCCAAGGCTATCAGCACCTCCACTCCTACCGGAGCATTACTTTCGACAAGAGACTTCACGGTCTGGGCCGTCACGATGGCAAGCGCGACACCCCAGAGATAGAAAGCAAGGTCGCGGAAACCCAACAGGAAATGATGCAGTCCCGGAAGGAAATAGCGGAACAACATCGCCAGGAAAAACGGGCAGAGCAACAAAGGGAACACCTTGCTCAATATCTTCAGAAAAGCGGTCACAAAGGTTATATCGGCATGAGGTTCTACCAACGGAAACATCAACGGGACAACTATCGCCGCCAGAACGTTCGACAGCAACGTGTAAGTCGTCAGGCTGGATGCACTCCCCCCTAACTTGCCGGTGATGACAGCTGCTGCCGTAGCCGTCGGGCAGATCAGGCAGACCATCGCACCCTCGAAAACCTCCTTGTAAGCACCATCCATGTGTACGAATATCAACAAGGCAGCTACAAGCGAAGCCGAAACAAGCTGGAACAACAACAGCCATCCATGCCAGAGAGAAGGCATTAACTCGTGCGGTTGCACTTTGCAGAAAGTCAGCAATAGTTGAGCAAAGATCAAAGCGGGAGTCAGATAGGCCACAAAAGAACTCATGAACGGTTTCGTCGGCTCCAGAAAAGCGAAGTTGGCAAAGATAAAATACCCTAACGCACCGGCAAGCATCGCAACGGGCAATGTCCAGTTTTTCAGAAAATTCAACATAGCACCTTCTTTTATTTTCGGGCGCAAAGGTACGACAAATAATCAGATATATCAAAGCCTGTTCCGCCGTGTGACGAAACAGGCTTCGTTGCCTGACGGAGCCGCTTAAAGAGGCTTGCGATTGAAGCTTCGCGACCCGTCGATTGTATCAATCGTCAAGCTTACTTGCGGAACGGCGCTTTTACAACCTGGGCTTTCAAGTTACGCCCCCGAACCTTGATACAGATTTCCGTCCCGGCTTTTGCAAATTCAGGTTTCACATACCCCATACCGATACCTTTCTTCAAGACAGGCGACATGGTTCCGGATGTCACCACACCGATGATGTTGCCTTCGGCATCGGCAATCTCATAGCCGTGACGGGGAATACCTTTGTCTACCAACTCGAAGGCACACAGCTTGCGGCTAACGCCTTCTTTCTTCTGGCGTTCCAGTTCGGCGCGATTGGTGAAGTTCTTGCCTTCGGCGAACTTGGTGATCCAACCCAGACCGGCTTCGATCGGCGAAGTCGTGTCGTCGAGATCGTTGCCATACAGACAGAAGCCCATTTCCAGACGTAGCGTGTCGCGTGCACCCAGGCCGATCGGTTTGATACCTTCAGGCTTACCGGCTTCGAAGATGGCATTCCAGATCGTCATGGCATCATCCGGGTAAAAATAAAGTTCGAAACCACCGGCTCCGGTATATCCCGTATTGGAGATGATGACGTTCTTGCAACCTGCAAATTCACCCGTCACAAACGAATAGTAAGGAATGGAAGACAGGTCGACCGGAGTCAGGCGCTGCAAAACTTCGACGGCTTTCGGGCCCTGGACAGCCAACTGTGCAGTACGGTCGGAAGAGTTTTCCAGTTCCGCCCCTACTGTATTATGGCTCACGCACCAATCCCAATCTTTGGCGATGTTACCCGCATTGACAACCAAAAGGTATTTTTCCGGTTCATAATGATAGACCAGCAGGTCGTCCACGATACCGCCCTTGTCATTCGGAAAGCAAGTATATTGAGCTTTGCCGATCGGCAACACGGAAGCGTCGTTCGAGGTAACGCTCTGGATAAAAGCCAGCGCATTCGGACCTTTTACCCAAAACTCGCCCATGTGGGAGACATCGAACACACCCACACCATTCACAACGGTCATGTGTTCGTCGATAATACCGGTGTATTCGATCGGCATGTTGAAACCTGCAAATTCATGCATTTTGGCACCGAGTGCAATGTGCACATCGGTAAACGGAGTTGTTTTCATGATTTATGATTTGTGATTTATGATGTATAATTACCTTTGACCAATAGTTCTGCTATTTTAACGATCGTCTCCATGCTCTTTTCAAGCGACTTGACCGGGAGGAATTCATACCGTCCGTGGAAGTTCAACCCGCCTGCGAAGATATTCGGGCAAGGCAGTCCCATGAAAGAAAGGCGAGCACCGTCCGTACCTCCGCGGATCGGCTTCACCAAAGGTGTGACACCGGCTTCCTTCATGGCGTCGAACGCCAAGTCCACGATGAATTTCTTCGGTTCGACCACTTCACGCATATTGTAATACTGGTCGCGCAGTTCGAGCGTCGTACTGCCCGGATGCATCTCGTTCATTCGCTTCACCAACTCGTGCAGCAACTCTTTCTTCCGTTCGAAAGCAGTGCGCACATGGTCGCGTATGATATAGGAAAGAGAAGCCTCCTCGACCGTTCCGCTTATGCCGGTCAGATGGAAAAAGCCTTCATAACCGGTCGTATGTTCGGGACGTTGCGCGACAGGCAGCCAAGAGGCGAACTCTACCGCCAGCAACGATGCGTTCAGCATCTTGTCCTTGGCATATCCCGGATGTACGTTCAGCCCTTTGAAAACGACTTTGGCTCCGGCAGCATTGAAGTTCTCGTATTCCAACTCGCCGATCTGTCCGCCGTCGATCGTATAGGCCCATTCGCAACCGAACTTTTCGACATCGAAGTAGTCGGCTCCGGCTCCGATCTCTTCGTCGGGCGTAAACCCTACGCGAATCTTGCCATGTTCGATCTCCGGATGATCCTTCAGGTATTTCATGGCGGCGATGATAGCAGCCACTCCTCCCTTATCATCCGCTCCTAACAGGGTTTTGCCGTTGGTCACGATGATATCCTGTCCTTTATAATCGTCCAGTTCGGGAAACATAAGCGGCGAAAGCACCACGTTTTCTTCGGCGCACAACACGATATCCCCCCCTTCGTAACTTACGATACGCGGCTCGACATCCTTGCCCGACATATCGGGGCTGGTATCCAGATGGGCGATAAAGCCGATTGTCGGAACTTCCTTCGCCGTATTGGCAGGCAGGGTAGCCATCAGGTAGCTCTTGTCATCGAGGGTGATGTCTTCCAATCCTATCTCTTCCAACTCTTTCACCAACGCTTCGGCAAACACGCGCTGTCCCGGCGTACTGGGAGTCACACCCGTGGTTTCGCTCGACTCGGTGTCGAACGTCACGTACTTCAAAAATCTATCTGTTACAGTCATAAGCTTATCATTAATATTACAAGCCATAAAAGTAATTAAAGTGTCACTAACAACAAAAAAATCATGCGCATTTCTGCACATGATTTTCCTTATTTCATCCGATCATATCTCTTTAGAAACAACTGCTTCCGTCGAAACAATGCGTACAAACTTTGCATTTCGGTAGGCCGATTGCCTCGATGAGTGTTTCCAGCGTATTGAACTTCAACGAGCTCAAGCCGAAGCGGTCAGCAATGATCTGCACCATCTTTTGATATTCAGGAGAGTCGGTCGTCGCATATTTTTCCAGATTTTTGTTCTCGTCTCCTTCCAGTTCCTTGATGATACGACGGGTGATCAGTTCGAGCGGACTCTTCGACGAAGTAAAGCCGAGGAACGGGCAACCATAGATAAGAGGCGGGCAGGCAATGCGCATATGTACCTCTTTTGCCCCGTAGTCATACAAGATTTTCACGTTGTCGCGAAGCTGCGTCCCGCGCACGATCGAGTCATCACAAAACAAGATTCGCTTTCCTTCCAGCATGGCCCGGTTCGGGATCAGTTTCATTTTCGCGACAAGCGAACGCAATTCCTGATTAGCCGGAGTGAAACTACGCGGCCAAGTCGGTGTGTATTTGGCTATCGCCCGATGGTAAGGAGCCCCTTTGCCTTCGGCATATCCCAAAGCCATCCCTACGCCTGAATCAGGGATACCGCAAACACAATCCACTTCGCTCTCGTCCTTCTTCCCCATCTTGTAACCGCTTTGGAAACGGACCTCCTCGACATTCCTGCCCTCGTAGCAAGAAACCGGGAAACCGTAATACACCCAAAGGAAAGAGCAAACCTGCATCTGCTCGTTCGGACGGCGCATCTGCTCGATGCCGTCGGCACGCAAGCGGAGGATTTCTCCCGGCCCGACAAATCGGTCTATTTCATAATCCAAGTTAGGTAAACTGCTCGATTCGCTGGTAGCGGCATAGGCTCCGTCTTTCTTACCTATAATAATAGGCGTACGCCCCCACTTGTCGCGGGCCACGATGATACCGTCTTCCGTCAGCAGCAACATGGAACAGGAACCTTTGACCCGGTCGTAAACATTTTCAATGCCTTCGACAAAATCCTTTCCCTGCGTAATCAGCAACGCTACCAGTTCGGTCTGGTTCGTCTTGCCCGAACTCAGTTCGGAGAAGTGCATATTCGCTTTCAGCAAATCCTGTTCCAATTCCTCGATGTTATTGATCTTGGCAACCGTCACGATGGCGAACTTACCGAGGTGGGAGTTGATGACGATCGGCTGCGCATCCGTATCGCTGATGATACCGATTCCGGCATTTCCCACAAACTTGTCGAGAGCAGGCTCGAACTTCGTACGAAAATAAGAACTTTCCAGATTGTGAATCGAACGTGTGAAACCGGCTTCCTTATCGTATGTAGCCATACCGCCGCGCCGGGTTCCCAGATGAGAATTATAGTCGGTGCCATAGAATAAATCAGTTGAACAAGCCGACTTAGAAATAGTTCCGAAAAAACCACCCATTGTAAATAGTGTTTTTGATTTTTGAATTTGGTTGCAAAGGTACAAGATTATTTAGAAATCCGAAATATCCCACCTTATAAACAAACTCTATCTTCCTCCTATCATCGCATACATTTTTTAACACATCTAAAAACAAAAGGTTTCCAACCACTTACAAACAAATAACACTCGTACTCGTAGAAAACGCTTGCATTGTAAAAAATAATATCTACTTTTGCACCCGGGTAAGTCCTACACGGCATGCTCCCTCGGAATCCCCCAGGGTTTGACCGCAGCAAGGGTACTTGGTTGTAGCGGCGCGATGTAGTAAGCTTACCCACCTGCCTCTTTAGCTCAGTTGGCCAGAGCACGTGATTTGTAATCTCGGGGTCGTTGGTTCGAATCCGACAAGAGGCTCGAAACAAATGGACAATTGACAATTGACAATTAAGAAAGATATTTAATTGCGATTGTCAATTGTCTTTTTTTATTGTCAATTGTTAATTATCTGTTAATCGTTCGTTAATTGTCAATTGACAATTGACAATTGACAATTCTAAGCATTGTATATTCTCACAAAAGGATTAATTTTGCTGATGAGAACATTAAAAAAACAGCATTATCATGGAAGAGAATAAAGGTTTACTGTTGAAGTGCGCGATGTCTTATGGCCTGGCTATGGGCATATATTGGGTGATAAAATATCTGTTCCTCATTTTCGGGTATTCCATACCCTCGCTTATCTTTATTTATGAAGGCTTAAGTCTTGCCGTTCCTCTCATCGCCTATTACTTGACCAAGCGTTACCGGCAGGACATAGGAGGAAGCATCAGTTTCTTCCATGCATGGCGGTTCGGCATCATGCTGTATTTCTTCGCGGCCCTGATCGTTTCGATCGAGCATTTCATATTCTTCCAGTTTATCGCTCCGCCCGACTTCCTGAACAACACGATGACACAAGCCATAGTGGCGCTGAAGAACGCTGACTTCAACAGTGAAGTGATCGAGGCTATCAGCCGGACCAACTTCACTCCCATCCACATGGCTATCCAGGGTATTTTCAATAATATATTTTACGGAATCATATTATCCATACCGGTAGCAGCACTGGTTTGCCGCAAACAAACAGCAAGCCCTGTGTCCGAAGAAAAATAAGAAGAAAATAAAAACAAATAATGGACATATCAGTAGTTATACCACTGTACAATGAAGCCGAGTCTCTTCCTGAATTGTTTGCCTGGATAGAGCGGGTGATGAAAGAACATAATTTCAGTTACGAAGTAATTTTTATCAATGACGGAAGCACGGACAACTCCTGGGAAGTGATCGAAGCACTTAAAAGCAAGAATCCGGAAGTGGTACACGCTGTCAAGTTCCGCCGTAATTACGGCAAATCCCCCGGTCTGAACTGCGGTTTCCAACGGGCAAAGGGAGATGTGGTCATCACGATGGATGCCGACCTGCAAGACAGCCCCGACGAGATTCCCGAACTATACAGGATGATCACCGAAGAAGGCTATGACCTGGTGTCCGGTTGGAAGAAAAAACGTTACGACCCGCTGTCAAAAACCATTCCGACCAAGCTGTTCAACGCTACGGCACGCAAATTCTCCGGCATTACGAACCTGCACGATTTCAACTGCGGACTGAAGGCTTACAAGAACATCGTAATCAAGAACATAGAAGTCTATAACGATATGCACCGCTACATTCCCTACCTTGCCAAGATCGCGGGATTCAGCAAGATCGGCGAAAAAGTGGTGAAACACCAAGCCCGCAAGTACGGAACGACCAAATTCGGACTGAACCGCTTCGTAAACGGTTATCTGGACCTGATCACGCTCTGGTTCACCTCCAAATTCGGAAAGAAGCCGATGCATTTCTTTGGATTATGGGGAAGCGTGATGTTTTTCATCGGTTTCATCGCACTGGTCATTGTGTTGAGTGCGAAACTGATTTCCATCTGCACGGGAGATTTGCGGCCACTGGTCACCAACTCGCCCTACTTCTATGTTTCGCTCACGGCCATGATCCTCGGAACACAGATGTTCCTCGCGGGATTCATCGGAGAGTTGATTTCAAGAGATTCACCTAATCGAAACAAATATAAAATCGAAACAGAATTATGAACCTGTTAGAACTGGCACAGAAACGTTGTTCGATACGCAAGTACGCATCCTCCCCGGTGGAAGACGAGAAACTGGCATATATCTTGGAAGCCGGACGTATGGCTCCATCGGCAGTCAACTTCCAGCCCTGGTATTTCGTCATAATCCGGCAAGAGGCAGGGCGAGCAAAAATACAGGAATGCTATGCACGCGAATGGTTCCGATCCGCACCGCTCTACATTCTCGTCTGCGGCGACCACAGCCAGTCGTGGAAACGTTCTTCGGATCGGAAAGATCATATGGACATCGATGTGGCAATCGCCACGGAACATATCAGCTTAGCAGCCGCTGAACAAGGTCTGGGCAGCTGCTGGGTTTGTAACTTTGACACGGATCTATGCCGGAAGCATTTCAATTTACCAGACACGATAGAGCCGGCGGTTATACTCACGATAGGTTATCCGGAAAGTCCGGATCTTTTTGAACAGACTTCCAAAAAACGGAAAACGTTGGAGGAGATCATCAAGGAAGAAACATTTTAATGTAATATGTCATTTTTAGAAATAGTGTTACTGGCTGTGGGATTGTCGATGGACAGTCTCGCAGTTTCTGTCACCGGTGGGGCTCTCATACAAAACTACAGACATCACCACATGCTGAAGATCGGCTGCGTGATGGGGATTTTTCAAGCAGGGATGACCATAGCGGGCTACCTGGCGGGGATGAGCTTCAAGAAATACATCACGGCATTCGATCACTGGATCGCTTTCCTGCTGTTGCTTTACCTCGGAGGCAAAATGATATACGAGAGTACCCAGGAAAAAGAAGAGGATTGCAGAACGAACCCGCTATGCTACAAGACACTGTGCGGATTAGGCATTGCAACAAGCATCGATGCGCTGGCTGTCGGCATATCGCTGGCCTGCATCGAATCAGCCATTGCACTGGAAGCCTTGACGATAGGGATCGTCACCTTCCTGTTCTCCGCTTTTGGCGTCTACTTCGGCAACCACTTCAGCCGCAAGATAGACCTCAAACTGGACCTAATCGGCGGATTGATCCTGATCGGCATCGGCACCAAAATCCTGATCGAGCATCTTTATTTCAATGGATAAGTCACCATTTCACCTTCACATCATCTCAAACAACTATAAGCCAGTTGTTTCCTGTGAACTCAGTGAATGCACCCCAAGGTTCTTCCCCGCTATATAAATCGAAGCCCGCGCCGCCACCATCTTGTCTGTCTATCAAAACTCCTTGAAGCGACAATTCGCCAGGATACGGGCAAAACGACACAAGTCGAAAACCTGGCTCGGCGCGTTTCGGCAACCCACCCCAAATAAAAAGAATTCCGACGGCGGATATTGGTAAGACAGTACAATGGATAGGAGCAACTGCACAGGAATTAGGTGATTCCAGTCTTAATCAGCCGAAAACAGGGAAGACAGAACACTGTCCCTTTCTATTTTCCATCATATTCTTTTTCCTCTATATCTGTAAAAAGATTCAATTTTTTCCCTATCTTTAGCAAATAGTATTAACACATTGATTCATAAATTACCAAAAGTCACCTAACATAATCATTATATGGAAAAGAAAACATTGTATTTAATATATGTTATAATTGTCTTACCTTTTGCTGTTGCATGCAGAGACACAGAAGACAATCTTACAGTATCCACCTTACGCAGTGACATACATGATTACTTATATACAATCAACAATAGTGAAGCAACCCAACGCCTAGATTCGATCATGTACAACAAAACAGATACCGACAAGATATATGAACGTTTCAAGATTGTTCATATATCAGATCCACATATATCCGCAATATCTACTAATAACAATTATACAAACCCCATAAATCTAAAACAATCCGTAACCTTCGCCAATCAATCCAAACTCAAAATCAATGCTTTGATAGCAACAGGAGACTTTATTTCCAATTCCAGTCGAAAAGATGCTATTCTTTTCATGGAATCATTTACAAAACATTTCTACGAAGGGAATCATATCCCGTCTTTTATATGCACAGGCAATCACGACTGCAATATGATAGAAAAAGTCTCAAAAAATTACATCAGTAAAGAAAAAATTCACTCCATTCTATTTCCTAAGCAAACTCAAACAAATCAAAATTATTTCTATGCAGATATACCCAATCCTCAAGGAGGTACTATTCGAATCATCTCATTAGACATGTTAGATCAACCAGGCACTGAATATAATACACGCATTTATGCCTACTATTCACAAGAACAAATCAATTGGTTAGGTAATATTGCACTAAAAAAGGGAATAACTGACCAACATAGTATAATCATCTTGAACCACTACCCATTCCAAGCCTATTCACCAAAAGCTAATACTTATCTATGCGATGGTGATTTTGTCCACCCTTGGTTCATGATCCCTGAGATAATAGAGGCTTACCGATCTCGCTCCAGCATATCAAAAACATATCTCAATAAATTAAGGGATAATAAAAATATTTCTGTCAATTTCAACTTCCATGACAGTAAGGGAGAATTCATCTGTTATTTAGGAGGACATGACCATTTTACAACAAACTTTGATATACATGATCTTGAAAATGAAAATAAAAGCATTCCCCCTCAAAAAATGCTTCTCTGTACCAATCAAGCCCCCAGCGAAGTCGGAATTATCTATAATCGCGTCATACGTGAAGTCGATAGTCTCAGCAGCAACAGCTTTTGTATATATGCCATTGACACCAAAGAAAAAAAAATCTACATTACATTCTTCGGAGCCTACAAACCGACAGACAAGGCTGAATATCCCAAAATCCAAATTATTCCATATTCACAGAGCGAGGTTTCCCCCAATTCCTCATTGAGCGAGAACGTGAAAATCAATCAATTGGAAAAGATGTAAAGACCTCCCCTAATATCTACAAATACAAATTCACCCGCATTTATTTCCTAAATATAAACAAAGAGATTATCTTTGGATACAATAAAGTCAAATGCATACCGTTACACAAAAAACAATTAACACTATATGATTCAAGATTTCATCAATAAACAGTTTTTCTCACTATTTGTCTTTACACTCATATTCGGTTTACTTCTATATGGAACTATCGGATTTGACTTTATCGATGAAATATGCGCAACTTTATTATTTATATTATTCGGATATTCACTTTTCAAATCACAGGAGTGGTTAATAAATAAAGCTTTTTTAACAACCATTGGTGTATTCCTGTTTTATTTATGTTATTCTCTGTGCATCAATAGCAACACAAAAGCTGCTATTATCACAGATTTTATTATTCAATTTAAGCCATATTTAGCCTTATTTTGTGTATATTCTCTTAGGCCTCATTTTTCAACAAATCAAAAGAAAATACTAAGAATAATTTGTGTATTTTTTTGGTTGATTCTACTAATACTGGCTTGTATAGAAATATTCAAACCTCATACTCTATCAAATGTAATGGCTCACGCGACTTATTTTGCGGCAGGAGTCATAGCGACATCTCTTTGCTTTCTCTATACAGGAGATTTTTCAATGAAAGATAGGATTCTTTTTATTATAATGCTTTCCATAGGTCTTATATCCGGACGCTCCAAATTCTATGGATTCTTCACATTATCCGTAATGGTTATTATCTATTTTTCCAACATAAACCATTTCAAATTAAATATAAAAACTATTATTCTTCTCATTATTACTTTAATACTTATATTAGTCGTCTCATGGAAGAAAGTTTCTTTCTACTTTATAGAAGGAATTACAGGAGAAGCAGAAACAGATACAATTGCACGTTTTGTACTCTATACAACCTCTATCCAAATATTAATCGACTACTTCCCTTTCGGATGCGGATTCGGAAGTTTTGCTACCTATGCCTCAGGATTGTACTACTCCCACATATATAATCAATACGGAATTGAGAATGTCTGGGGGATTAGCAAAAGTTTTTATAGTTTCATCGCTGATACTTATTATCCTTCATTGGCACAATTCGGATTTGTAGGAATCATGCTTTATATTACATTCTGGATATATGTATTCAAAAAAGCTCTTATATTCTTCCAACACACAAAACAAGCTAAATTAATGATCATCGTATTATTACTAATTTGTTTTTTCGGAATAGAAGGGACATCGGATTCAACTATAACAACTCATAGAGGATTATTCATGATGATGATGATTGGTTTAATGCTTAGTGAAATGAAAAATAAAATTGCAAATTCAAAATCATGAAAATACTACAGCTCAATAAATATTTTTATCAAAAAGGAGGGGCTGAGACTGTTTTTTTCAACACAATCTCAACCTTGGAAAACAGAGGACATCAAGTAATACCTTTTGCCCTAAAAAACAAAAAAAACAAATTTTCAGAATATGAATCTTATTTTGTGGATTATCCTGAATTATCAGAATCCAACATTTGGACTAAAATAACAAACATACCTGCATTCATTTACAATCGACAGGCAGCCAAACAATTAGAACGACTAATTTTGGATAAGAAACCGGATATCGCTCATATTCATTTACTATTCAATAGCCTATCTGTTTCTATATTACCTGTTTTACAGAAATATAGAATACCAACTGTTATGACTGTTCACGATTATCGGCTTATTTGTCCTGCTTATACATTAACAAACGGAAAAGGGAAAATTTGTGAATTATGCAAAGATCGACATTTTATCCACTGCACACTAAACAGGTGCTCCAACGGAAATTTAACAAATAGTATGTTACTTTCATTGGAGAACAGCTTCAGATCTTGCTTTTACGAGCCACTTAATTATATTGACAAATTCATTTTCGTCAGCAAGTTCGCCCAAAAAAAACATATCGAATTCAATCCTGGATATGCATCAAAAGCAGTCCAACTATATAACTTTACCCCAGATATACCTACAAGAATCAATAAAAAAATAAATCATAGATACTTACTTTATTTCGGTAGATTATCTAATGAAAAGGGGATCAATAGTTTATTAGAAGCAATACGAGATATACCCGAAATTGATTTAAAAATTATCGGCAGAGGCCCACTTTCAAAAGAAATAGGAAACAACTATCCCAAAAACGTTTCTTTTTTAGGTTTTAAGGAAGGTCAAGAATTAAAGGAATACGTTAAAAATGCACTTTTTACAATCGTTCCTTCTGAATGGTATGAGAACAATCCATTGAGCATTATTGAATCGCTCTCCTTGGGAACTCCTGTAATAGGCAGTAATATCGGAGGTATTCCTGAACTTATACAAGACGAAAAAACAGGATTCACATTTACAATGGGAAGCCCAGCCGATTTAACAAAAACTATTCGAAAAGCGATAGCAATACCTGAAGAAAAGCTTTATGAAATGTCTATAGCTTGCAATAAATTTGCACAACAACATTTCTCAGCAGACAAACACTTCAACTATCTTATCTCTATTTATCAATCAATATTAAAAGCTTCAAAATGAAAATCATAGTAACTGGATTAAGAGGTTTTCCCAATATACAAGGCGGCGTAGAGACTCATTGTGAAAAATTATACCCACGCCTCAGCAAGCTTGGAGTAAATGTAACAGTTGTAAGAAGATCCTGCTTTGTAAAGGAAAATCCTCCATTAACAAGTTATCAAGGTGTTTTTTTCAAAGATCTCCCAGCTCCCAAAATAAAAGGATTTGAAAGTGCTATCCACACTATATGTGGGGTTTGGTATGCCTATAAACAAAAAGCAGATATAGTCCATATACATGCCATTGGACCATCAATTGCCATTCCATTTGCAAAACTACTCGGATTGAAAGTGGTTGTCACCCATCACGGTCCAGATTATGATCGTAAAAATTGGAATTTTTTTGCAAAATTCATTTTAAAAACCGGTGAATTCTTCGCCGCTAAATGGGCAGACGAAATAATTGTCATCTCCACAGTTATTGACAATATACTAAAAACGAAATATAATAGAAACAACGCAATATTAATCTATAACGGTGTTGACATTCATCAGCCAACTCAAACCGATCAATATATCAAATCATTAGGACTTAGTCACAGAAAATATATTTTAGCTGTTGGCCGATTTGTAAAAGAAAAAGAATTTGACAAATTAATTATGGCCTTCTCCGATCTAAACTTACAGGATTATCACTTAGTTATCGCAGGAGATTCTGACCATAAAACATCTTATTCAACTTATCTAAAAGAATTAGCTCGAAAAAAGCAAGTTATATTGACTGGAATGGTAAAAGGTGAATCATTGAAAGAGCTTTATTCACATGCAGGATTATTCGTTTTACCCTCTTCCCATGAAGGTTTACCTATCACATTGTTAGAAGCTATGAGCTACAATATCGATACTTTAGTTAGCGATATTCCTGCTAATTTGGCAGTGGGATTATCAAAAGAGCACTATTTCAAAGTAAATCACATGAACAGTTTAAAGCAACAGCTAACATATAAGATATATCAAAACAATTATCCTGTATATTATGACTTAAAAGCATATAATTGGGATCACATAGCCCAGCAAACTTTTAATGTATATAATAATTTACTAAACGTGTAATTCTTCAGGAATGATCCCCCCTAATACTGCTGCATAATAAGAAAAGACAGTATTATACATTTCAGGTGCTAATATCCTAATTACACGACTTGCTTTTGAAATCGCATAAAAATCTACAAATGTTTTCATTGCGACTTCATGAGTAAGCATCCGATAAAGTACACATTGTATTTTCATAAAATAGAAAACTCGATATCAACTTTAGTCAAAAGCTAATATCGAGTTTTTTATTCGGCACTATAAAATATTTTGTGTAAATGGAAAATACGGGATTCAAGTTTGAGTCTCGTATTTTTTATTTTATAGATTTGCAAAATGAAGAAGATTATGAAAGAAAAGAATCAAGTAGTGCCCGATGAGGTGTTAAGCAAGGAGTTCCTTAGCCAGTTCAAGACAGAAGCGGATGTGAGCAAGTTTCTGAAACAGTTGCATGCCCAGGTGCTGGAGAAGATGCTTGAAGGCGAAATGGATGCCCATTTGGGCTATGAAAAGAATTCTGTGACAGGGAACAATACCGGCAACTCCCGGAATGGCAGTTATCCGAAGAAAATCCAGACCGAACATGGAGAGTCTGTCATTTCTATTCCACGTGACCGTAACGGCCAGTTTGAGCCGATAGCAGTGCCCAAACATGAAAGTCGTGGACTTTCTATAGAAAAGCTCGTTATCTCCCTATACGCCAAAGGAATGAGCGTTTCTGACATAGAGGAAGAGATGCGTGAGATTTATGAAATAGAGCTCTCTACATCGGCCATTTCCATCATTACCAACAAAGTCAATCAGGCTGCCCAGGAGTGGCAGAACCGTCCCCTTGATCCTGTTTGCCTGATAGTCTGGATGGACGGTATTGTCTTCAAGGTACGGGATAACGGCAAGATCATAAACAAGACCGTTTACCTTTGCGTCGGACTGAAACAGAACGGCCTGAAGGAAGTTCTTGGCATGTGGGTTGGCAAATCGGAAAGCTCTTCTTTCTGGATGGGTGTCCTGACCGACTTAAAAGCCCGTGGAGTGCAGGATATACTGATTACCTGTACCGACAATCTGAATGGATTTACGGATACTATCCGCAGTGTATTCCCTCAGTCATCCACTCAAGTCTGTGTGGTACATCAGATCAGAAATTCCTGTAAATATGTCGTTTATAAGGATAAGAAAGAGTTTACAGCGGATATGAAGAATATCTATAATGCACCCAACAAAGAGGTTGCAGCCACAGAACTTGACAATCTGGAAAAGAAATGGGGAGGAAAGTATCCTTATGCTATACTTTCATGGAGAAACAACTGGGATGATTTGACTGTTTTCTTCCAATTCCCGCTGGAAATCAGAAAAATAATCTGCACAACCAATCTCATTGAGAACCTGAATGGAAAAATCAGAAAGTACACGAAATCAAAACTTTCATTTCCTTCGGACGATGCTGTAAAAAAGACCGTATATCTTTCGCTTATGGAGATTGAAAAGAAATGGACAATGCCTATTTCAAACTGGGGCTTGATTATGAATCAATTTATGCTTATGTTTGAAAACAGAATCCAGATATAAGAACAAACTTACAACTGAATCCTGTTTTCATTTACACAAAATTCTGGACAGTGTCTTTTATTCTTTAACATAAATATTTAAACTCCAATTGGATTCGTGTTGGATTTCTCTAACTTCCAAACATCCGGAAGAAGTTCACGAACATTTTTCCCGGAGTCTCTTTCCAGATAGTATGGAAGTTTGGCTATGACATCATTCAGCCATTCCCTTGGGTTAATTTCCTGTGCTTTACAGGTAGCTAATAGTGAGCATATGATTGCTGTATTTTCAGCTGCCTCGTGGTTACCACAAAAGAGGAAGTTCTTTCTGGACAAAGTAAGTGGTCTAATCGCATTTTCCGCCAGATTATTATCGATTTTCAGATTTCCATCTTTCAGGTAATTCTTCATTCTTGGCCAAAGAGGATAAGTATAGGTAATAGCTTGTCCCATGCGACTTCTTGGTGGTACTTTGCCATAAGTCTGTTCCATCCATTTTTCAAAGGAGTCAAGTATGGGAGTTGCCAAACGCTGGCGGAGTGCACATCGTCCCTGCGCATCGAGTTTCCGGGCATCTGCTATCTGCTCAATATGATATAGTTCCTGTATTTGTTTAAGAGCATATTCAGCAAGTGATCTATTTTCATCCAGTGCCAGCTCCATATGTCTTCTGATATGGGCCAGACAGGCAATAAGGCACACGTCCTTAGTGCCATCAAACGCATTGTAGGCACTGTATCCGTCACTTTGAAGATATCCTTTGAAGTCCTTTAATAAATTTCTGATTGTCTGTCCGGATCGGGAACCGTCATCATAATGGAAGATGACCAGTTTTTCCATAGCTGCCCTGACCATCCATAAATACTCCTTATCGGTTTTTCCCTTTCCTTTGTTGATGACCCGTACTGTGGTTTCGTCGACCTGAACATATCCGCTGCCCGTTACGAGCTTTACTAATTCCGAATAAAGAGGACTTAATAACTCACATACTGGCTTAAACCACCCGCTTAAAGTACTTTCCGGCAGTCGTACACCCAAATGTCTGTATTCCTTTACCTGACGGTAAAAGGGAACATGATATTCATATTTCTGCAGAAGTATTTCGGCTAGCAAGGAAGGTCCTGCCAGACATTTGTATATAGGGGAAGGTGGAAGCGGTGCTATTATGACACCGCTTTCACCCTCTTTGGGAAGACTTAAATTATTTTTGAGTCCGTATTTGGGACGTACTGTCTCTTTGACATATAGCTTTCCCGGTTCAAATTCAAGCGTACGTGTGCGCTCTTCACCTATACGACGATATCGATTCAGATCCACATTATCAGGTTCGACAATGACTTCCACAACGGGCAGCCCCTCTAACAGTTCCCGATTACGGCGGGATTCTTTTTTCTTTCCGTCCGGTTTACATGTCCTAGTGCCTACGCCAGTCTCCACAAGATCCGTTTCCTCTTGCCTGGGATTAGCCAAGGTATCAAACAAGGCAAGCTGGTTGGGATCCAAGGATGCCAGCTTTTCACTCTTTCTGCCGAAAAGCTGTCTGTTTAACCAGGCTACTTGCGACAGGAGTTCCTGTACTTTTTGCTGCAGTTCTCCCGTCTGTTCCATAAGTTTCTGATTTGATTCTACAAGGGTACGATTTGTCTCCAGAAGCCCTTTTATTTGCTCCTGTTGATTCTTGATTATTAGTTCCATCGTATCTGTATGAATCATTCTTTTTAGTATCTTATTATAATGTAAAGATACTGAAAATCGTACAGCTATACAAGTTTAGGAAGCTCTTTTTAATCAATAAAATCCTTCTTTTCGACCGGCTTTAAGACGTTTGAGTCTATCACTCGGATTATCGGTTATGCCTTCCACCATCAGTACTAAATCACGCCATTCCATGGGATAGGAACGGCTTTCACTATCATAGGAAGGAAGTCTAAAGGTACCTTCCTCAAGGCGTTTTATGTATAAAACCATACCTCCGTCTTCGGTATGCAGAAGTTTCATGGTTGTTCTGCTTCGGTTGACAAAGATAAACACATCGCCAAGTCGAACGTCATATCCCATTTTATCATGAACAAGCCCACAAAGGGAATTTATTCCTTTGCGCATATCTGTCTTCCCGGGACACAGGAAGTAGCGCATCGTATCATTCAGGCAGAACATGGCTACATAATTTACTGATCAGGCCATAAATAATCTCCGGATTACTTAGGATGTTGAGGTGGATCTTTATGCCGGATGGAAGTTCTATGGTTACATGCCTGTCACCACATGATGAAGTGGGAATGGCAGGAGTATGATTAATATTAAGAGGGATAAACGAATCACCTGTAGGTTCGGTGTGTTTGGTATATGGGTGACTCAATCCATATTTCTTCTTCCAATAATGAAAACAGGAAGCAGGATACGATTCATTATCACAGAAATCCTTTATGGTTAGTCCGCTGGACTGTTGGCGCTGATATAGCGCTAAAAACTCTTCTTTACTCATTGATCGTTTCATAACTACGTTTTTGAACGCAAAGTAATAGAAGAGTTTTTAGGTCTACAATGTGTACTTTATCGGATGCTTACCTTCATGAGTGTTTTCAGTAAAGGATATATGCCCGACTTTTCCATCTAATACTATTACAGGTAAGACTTTCACACGTTCAAGAAAGACTTTACTATCCGAAAAGACCACAATCTGCTTATTTTTATTTTGGTCTATAATCAGCCTAATGCCTTTTAGGCAACGTTGTATTAAATTCTCTCGCTTATCTTCTGTTAGGCTATTAAACTGATCTTTCTCGAAATTTTCTAAAGCATTAACAAATCGTAAATGAACAGCGACATAACCAGAACTATCTAAACTGCAACAATTCAAACATTCATTCAATGCTTGAGAAGGCTTGAATAATTCCAAAAATAAATTTCTCCATACAGATTCAGCATCTAAGACATGATTTGAAGATATAATATCATATCCTATATAACAATAAACATGATACTGCTTAATAGTTTTACTCAGTCTAGGTATTTTTCCACTACCATTATACGGTATAAGCCGAACATTCTGCAAGCTATAACTTAATTCGGACTGATTAGCTATCCAATTATACTTATTCACAGACAAATATTCTTCCAATTTAAATGGATGATTAAAAATCACTTTAAAATCAAACCCGTTTATTTTAGCCACATAAAACAATCCAACAATTGCCTTAAAACGATCGACTAATCCTGGATGTTTGATATTTGGATCTATAATAAAATAAAGAGTATTACCCGATACTTCACGATCTTTTTTAAAAGAATACAACTGCCAATAATAGTGTAAATTTCTAAAATAATACCGTAGGCTATTAACTGTTGTCTGAAAATATTTACGATAATATCGACTACCTCTAAGAATATATTTTATTTTTTCCAAATAACCCATTATAAACCGAATTATATATTTGAATACAAACTCTTCAATTTTATTTCATTTGCATGCCAAAGCCTACTTTTAAATATATAATTTTTTATTGTTGCAGAGGCATTTTCCTTATTTTCTTTATAAGAATGAATCTTTAAATTCAACTCATCTATCATTTCTGATGAAATATTTTCTATCTCATCCAAAATCATGCCGTAACCACTATCTTCAACAAGGACTTTGGCATCTCCCGAATATTTCGTTGCAATAACCATTGCTCCTACAGCCATATACTCTGCAATTTTAGTCGGAGAAGCATTTATATTCACCAAACTATTATGTCTCAAGACAAAACCAGCATCAATAATGGACAAATATAAGGGAACCTGTTCATATCTCAAACTCATACAAAGACAGTCATTCCCCAACAATTCTATTTTTTTTGCGAAAGGAGTCAAATCATCATTTGTATATATACATAAAAAGTATCTATCATCTTTCTTTTTTAAACGTAAAAAAATATCTAATGTTTCTTCCACACATTGCCACTTCTGCAACCCTCCTAAATAACATAAGACAATACGCTCTTTCAAATGCATTTTCTCACGCAAAGCGATCATCTGAGCCGGATCTATATGAAACTTTTCACTATTAAAACTACAAGGTAAAATAGAAAATGGACAATCATAAGAGTAATATTTCTTTAGATTATTTGCCAAATTATTCGACACGGCTATTATTCGTTGTGAACGAGACAATGCATAACAAACATCTTTTTCAGCACGATTTATTGATGATTTCGTCCTTCCATTCATTTGTAACTCAGGTACAGGATCTGCATGAAAATCAGTCACGACCAAAATATTTTTCTTCAAATATCTGACACATGAAGCCGAAAGCGATGTCTCTAATTGAATTAACTCTATATGGTTACACTTTACAATAATCCAAGTTATTACAGCCCGAAGCAATGCTGCTATCCCTCCTAATCCCCAACGATCTGGTAATGTAAATATAAAATATGATTTTATATTCGAAGGCACACTTTTTTTATTTAAAGCCAACAAAGAAAAATCTTTCTTGAAAAAAGCCAACAAACAAACATCAAATCCAATAGAATCCAAGGATTGAAGCATATTTAATGTTCTGACTTTATCACCTCCATCACCACGCAAAGGATATCCATTATGAATAACTAATATTTTTCTTTTCATAAAAACGATTTACAATAAAATATTCACAATAGACTGACTGGTTTTTCCATCTCCATACGGATTTTGAGCCTTTGACATTTGTCGATACAAATCTTTATTTTCCAGTAAATCAGAAACATTATCTATAATTGAATTATAACCTGTTCCTACCAATTTGACAGTCCCAGCCTCCAATGCTTCAGGACGTTCAGTCGTATCCCGCATAACCAGCACAGGCTTTCCTAATCCCGGAGCCTCTTCCTGTATTCCACCACTATCAGTCAAAACGATTGTAGAGTGATTCATCAAATAAACAAAAGGAAGATAATCCAATGGTTCTATAAGAAATACATTTGTTAGGGTTTCTTTATGGCTTTCACCCAATATTTCAGCAATCGGCTTCCGTACATTCGGATTCAAATGCATGGGATACACAAAATCTACCATGGAATATTTCTCAGCCAAAGTCTTTATCGCCTTACAAATATGGATAAATCCTTCACCGAAATTTTCTCTCCGATGTCCTGTAATTAAAACCATTTTCCGCTCTCCACTCTTCCACAAAGATAATAAAGAAAGAGGAATACCTACGCGCTCTAATACAAATTGAATATTTTTCTCTATATCTTTTCTTACCCCGATTTGCTCTAACACTAAATGCAAGGCATCAATAACAGTATTTCCAACAACATAGATATTACCGTCTGCAACACCTTCTCTTTGTAAATTTCTCCGACTCAATTCAGTTGGTGCGAAATGAAAAACAGCAATACGGCTTGTTATCTGCCGATTCATTTCTTCAGGCCAAGGACTATAAATATTATGAGTTCTCAACCCTGCTTCTACATGTCCTACAGGTATCTGCTGATAGAAAGCTGCTAATGCTGCTGCAGAAGAGGTTGTTGTATCCCCATGTACTAATACGATATCCGGCAATTCTTTTTTTAACACATCACGTAAGCCTAACAAAACACGAGAAGTTATGTCATATAAATCCTGCCCTTGCTTCATTATATTCAAGTCATACTCAGGTTTGACATCAAAAACATGTAAAACTTGATCCAACATTTCCCGATGCTGGGCAGTAACACAAACAACAGTCTTAAAATTTATCGTATCTTTTTGAAACTCTTTTACCAATGGACACATTTTAATTGCTTCCGGGCGAGTTCCAAAAATAAGCATCACTTTTTTCATTTTCGATTATATTATTCTTTTATATCCACATTATTTACATGATAAGTTATTTTACTCAAATCTGGCAATACCATATAATCTCCATATAAATAGGACAAATAGCCATCAGTATTAGCAGGAGCTGGAAAAATTTTTCCCTCAAAAGACACCTCACTTAGTGGAAAAATATTGTCCAACAACCTTACGCCCAAAAAACCTGATCCTAATCCCAATCGGTACTCTTTTGTATGAGATAACTTAACAATCATTCGAATGCAGGGATAAAGTATATAAGTCAAAAAGAACAACAAACACCTCATTACTCCTTTTTTTATCCCTAATCGGTCATTTTTTAAATAAGAAAGTCTATAAATATATCCATGAAATTTAGATGCAATCCATGCCATCCGATAATTAACAGGCTCTATATAAAAAATATCAATATAAACCCCATTATATTTGTAATTTCTACCAATATTATTCACTTCTGATATATAGGAATCCGTTTCCCTTAATTTTGCATAAGGGGCAACATAGTTACTATCAGTGTGCATTGTTTGAAGCACCAAATTAGAGGGCAATTCAAAAGGCAAGACTTCCATCAATCTTTTATAGTCCCGATATAACATCTCTATGTCCAAATCATCATCCCAAGGTATAAAACCTCCATGACGAACAGCACCTAACAATGTTCCCGAACTAAGCCAATAGCGTATACCATGTTTCCTACAAACTCTATCTACGAACTCTAAAATGCGAAGCATCTTCATCTGATGAAGTCTCAGCACTGAACCTTCTGGATTAAAACGATTAAACCCGTCCATAAAGCATAATTAATTTATAACGGTTACAATAATATAGCCTATAAATAGCTATTACAAATTCTGCAAAACCTAAGGCTAGTGCAAAATTAATAATCGAGAATGAATTTGTAAAATATAGTACCATATAAATTACAATTAAGACGAAAGTCGAAAGAACTACACTTCGATTAAAAGGCTTGGAATAACCAAAAGAAACCAGCACTGGCGACCCTGTGAAAGAAGTAATGCCTCCACTAAAAATGAACAAACTAAAAACATGTAATATATCAACAGATTCAGGCAACTTACCATCCGATAAAACAAAAACAGCAAATGGAGCAAGAATATATACAATTACAATGATACAGCCTGTAGCTAATAAAATCAATCGAAAACACTTATTGACAAATTTCCGATCAAGTGTTTTTGCAATATGAGGAAACAAAGCTTGATTCAACATTTGTAAAGGGACAAGTGCCGTCATTGCAATTTTTTGGGCCAAATCAAAAACTGCAACTTCATGCATTGAAAAGAAAATTCCACAAATCGTCTTTGCCATACTTGCATTAATCACAACTGATACACGAGAAACAAAAAACGGAACGCTCTCTTTAAAATACCGCCTAATCGATTCTATAGTTGGCACAAATAAGGATATCTTTTCTACCCGAATTAGCATAAAAAAGGAAATAACCCCTGATAAAAGCCACCCTAAAGACTGAAGTAATGGTATCAGTAAATAATCACTTTCATTTTTAATGAAAATAAAGACTGTAACAGTATAAAAGAAAATAGAAGTAAAACGAATCAAAGTAATATATTTCATCTTTTCTACCCCTTGATAAAACCAAACAGGAAACAAAATTTCTGAAAGGCAAGATAAAAAAGACAATAAAAATAAAACATAATTATCTCTAAATTGCTTCACACATAATAATAAAACTCCTAATGCTAAAAAAGAAAGTATAAAAAGAAAAGCTTTAATAATCAAAACTGAAGATACAACTTCCGATAGCTTCTCGTTATCAGAACGATTTATAGAAACATTCTTTACAGCCGAAACATCCAGACCAAAGTTGATAAATATAATAAAATAAGAGATAATAGCCTGTGCAAAAACGACCAAACCGTACTTATCCGCACCAACTGTAGATATCAAATAAGGTAATGCTACAAAAGGCATTACCATTTTTAATATCTCAAGTACAGACAAATACGTTGTATTATGAACAATTACTTTGTATTTATTATCTTGACCAAACTTCATTGCTATTCATAACTAATTCATACCCAAAACTTCTCGCTTAACTTATCCGAAGAAATATCTGGTAATGAATCTTTGACCTTGTCGTATACTTGAGAAGCAAAATAAATATCATGCAAAGCAATACCTATATTATAAGCCAAAATACGCTCCTGATCTGAAGTTCTACCCGGATTCTGCTTTAACAATATACGGGCGAACTCATCAAACTGTTTAAACTGATTAAAATATTTAAATCCTTCTACATGAGCGACATCATCAGCAAAAATCTGATCGAAGAATAAATCGCAATTCTGAAATCCACGCGTATGAACCGGTACGACCAATACTCCCGACTTAAAACATGTATCCGATGCAAACTGACCATGTGCAACAGTTACGCAAGATACAACCACATCTGCACCTGTAATCAAATCTTCCACATTTTCAAAAATAGAAAAATTTAATCGAGAATATTCTTTAAAGCGCTTCATGAACTCCAGCTCTTGCCCTTTATAAGACAAAAGACGAATGTTCAACGGCCCCTCTAACACAGCCATCAAGCACAACAGTGTTGCCCGAGCAGTGTTGCCTAGTCCCATAAATGCATATTCCCGAGCTGAAGAAGTCCTCAAATACTGTATGGACAATGCCGCAACAGCACCAGTACGCATCGCAGTAATCCAACTTCCATCCATCAGTGCCAAAAAATCACCATTTGTCGCATCATACAACAAAATATCACTAACCAATGCAGGCTCACGTTTCGGAAAACGAGAAACGACCTTAACCCCAAAACGTCCACAAGAAGGCAAATAAGATGGCATCGTATTAAAAAAGACATCCGGTTCTATTGTCATACTAATTTTATGAGGTAAACAACTATCATATTTCATTCTTAATGCTGTTTCTACCCACTTTACACAATCAGCCGGAGATATGGAAAGATTTCGTATCGTTTCAAAGTCTATTATTTTCATTGCCATCTTTTTTAACAATTATAATTCTTTTAATGCATCTATTAAACGTTGGTTGTCTAAAGTTGAACGTACTGCTATTCGTATATATTCGCCATTTCGGAAGGCCTTCTTCGTTCCACAGTCTTTTATTAAAATATTATATTCATTCAAAAGTAATTCAGTCAATTCTTTAGAAGAATATTTACTAATAACCTCACACAAAAAATAGTTTGCTTGTGAAGGTATGACACGTAGATAACCTATCTGCTGTAAATCCACATAAAAACGATCTCGCTCACGGATAAACAAACGACACGCCTGTTTATAATCCTGTTCATATTTATTAAATATCTGCATATAAAACTCTGCAAATGAATTAATATTCCATATCGGAACATTTTTGCGTACACGATCGATCAAAAGCAAATTTGATGAAGCTAAAATTCCTAACCGTAACCCTGGTACTCCGTAAGATTTGGATATACTCTTCACAACCACCAAATTAGGGTTTTCTTCAAGTATTTCATTAGTCAACAAAGTATTATCCACTGATTGTTCAGAAAAATCGACAAACGATTCATCGACAACCAATGTTACCTTCTTATCCTTACACCATTTAGCTAAATGAACTACATCAACTTTTGAAATATAATTTCCAGAAGGATTATCCGGATTAATCAATAAAATAGCAGCAACCTCACGAACTGCAAAAAATGCCATCAAATCATCAGCTGTATAAGAAAAATCTTTATTCTGTGGGACATAAGCAATCACCTTATCTTCCTGCATACGATTAGGATACTCCTCAAAAGTCGGATAAACAACACCCAAGCAACCTGTTAATTCATCCACTAAATACTTAATCAATTCGGCAGCACCATTTCCCGGACAAACATATTGTTGTGCCAATCCGAAATATTTCGCAATTAATAGAGAGTTTACATTCAGCCCAGAAGGGTACTCACTTAGTAAAATATCAAAATTAGCCCGCATCTCTTTCTTCATCTTCAAAGAAGGAAAGAAAGGATTAACCAAATAACAAAAATCCAACAAAGAAGGGAATCTCCAATAACCACCATATCTTTTTTGATAGCAAGCCAACTGATTCTCCTTTTCCGCAAAAATAGTTTCAGCGTTACTTAAGTCTTGAATATCGTCAATTTCATACCACTTTTCACCGTGAAGTGGCAACGCCTTTAAATCTGGCTTATCCAACAATGCAATTACACGCAAGACCTGCTCGTAATATTCGTTATTACCCAATGCATTTATATATGCATCCAAAAATGGAACATAATGAGTTCTTGAAAACTCTTTACTGAATTTATAGATATTGACTGTCTTATAATAAAATTCTTTATGATCAAAATTGAATGCTTTTTTTACAACAAAGTTTAGAATGTTATTGTCATTATCCAACATCACAACTGTACCATCCATCCAACTTTCATACTTGGCTACTAATGCAATATTAGGAAATGGATCTGATAAAATTTTATCCAACACCTTGTCTTCAAAAATAAGATCAGATTCTATAAGTAAAGTATCATCCTGCTGCAACTGTTCTTTTGCTAAAGACAATGAATAGATATTATTTGTTTTATCATAAATCGGATTTGTAATGTATTCAATCGGTAGCCCCTTATATGAATCACCAATAAAACTACGAAGTTCCTCTCCCTTATAGCCGATTACCATAATAACCTTATTCAACTTCAATTTAGAGAATTGATCCAAAACACGTTCAATTAAGGTCACACCATTTACCCGAATCATACATTTCGTATTATTCTGAGTAAGTTCCCCCAAACGCTTCCCCATCCCTGCGGCTAATATAATAACTTGCATATAATTCTCACTTTCTTTTATAAATATCTATCAAATCTCGTAATTGCTGTTTTGCGAACAAATATCCCATTGGAATTACAATTGTTAAAATCAGAAATCCTAAAACTGCAAAAAGTTTTCTTGGAGCTACAGGACGATATTTAGCAACTGCAGCATCTACAATAAATCCCTTATCACGCTCTTGACCTAAAGACAAAGCTACTTCTTCTCTCTTCTGTAAAAGTATTAAATACACTCCTTGAAGAATTTCCTGCTGTCTTTTATAATCAAGATACTCTCTTTCGTATGTAGGAACATAGTCCATTTTACTCATAATTGCTTTTTCTTGAGACTTAAGATCATTCAATACAAACTGAGAGCTTTTTCGTGCATTATCAATAGCCAAAACAACCCCATCTCTCAATTTGTCTATCTGAGAATCAGCTATTTCAGACAAAGGATTCACTGAGTTTGTTGATTTAGTTATTTTGTCTCTTTCCATTAAAGCCTCATTATAAGCAGATATAGCTCCACCTTTTTCGCCATCAGCAGACAACATGGCAGGAATTACACTATACTTATTTTTAGGATCCTTCACATAAGTATCTAACAAATTAATGATATGATTCTGCGCCTCATATTCAATAATTTTTTCTCGGATATTTTTCACTGCATCAGCATAAAATTGAACATCATATTCTATATCTGTCAATTTATTCTTAATTTTATAAGTTTCAATAGTGCGCTCAATACCATTAAGCTCTTGTAAAACACCATTGATACGAACATCTAAAAAAGTCATAGCTTTATGTCCTTCTTCTTTTTTTACAGACTCAGAACTATTATTATACTCATCCATCAAAGTATTCAACAGATCCTTGCCCCGTTTTCTTGAATAGTCCGAATACAATAGTTCCAATGTATTGGCATTTTTTGAAAACTCTTCAACAGTTATTGCCTCTGCCAAATCTTCTGCCATCCAACCTGCCGGAGATACAGATATGTTCAAAGAAAAAGGCTTTTCTATTTTCTTCGTCACATCTCCTTCTGTTCCATATAATATATCAAATACACCTTCTGGCACTCGAAGCTGAGCAGGTAAAGAGGCAAAAGAATACTCTTTACCGGTTTCTTTCATTTTTATTAAAACAGCACCATTTTTACTTACCTCTATTTTAAATGAAACAAAACAGTCCAAATTTTCTTGAGTCAAAGAGTCCGGAATAATTAACAAAGGAGAATCTTCATATAAAGAAATCAATGAATATGGTTTCTTATATGTAACATTTAATCCCAAACGGATAATAACTTTCTTCAACAAATCATTAGAAGACATTATAGCAATTTCATCATCTATATTGACGGCACCCCCCGAAATACTTCCCAGTCCAAACGATTTCATTAATCCGGCAGCCTCTCCCAATCCCATGCTTCCACCACTACCAAGATTTTTATCTTCTTGAATCTTTATTCGAGCCACAAATTCATAAGTTTGAGGATAAAGCACCATATATAGTATTGCGCAAACTAATGAAATACAAGCTGCAACTAAAAAAACTTTCCAATGATATAAATAATCTACTATTATTTTTTTCAGACTTATAGTCTCACTATCTTTCTGCATATTTTCCATATTACTTATTTGTTAAGCTTAACACCATCGCAACAATCACAGACAAGGAGCTGATCACTGTCGAAAATAAAGATATTGTAAACTGACGATCCGAACTAGTTCTTGCACGTTGCTTTGTTTTTATAGGTTCTACATATACTATATCATTTTGCTTCAAATAAAAATATGGCGATTCGAATATGTTTGGGTTGGTAATATCCAAACGACATGTTTCTTTTAATCCATTGTTATCCCGTATTACCAAAATATTTTTCCTATTTGCAGTAAGAGGCAAATCTCCAGCCATACCTATAGCGTCAAGAACTGATACCCTATCTCTTTTTACCGAATATGAACCAGGACGCGAAAATTCTCCCATAAGTACTATTCTAAAATTAAGAAGCTGAACATTCACTAAAGGATCTTTCACATATTTAGAAATCTTTGATTCCAATTTTTTGGAAATTTCTTGACGAGTCAATCCCGCTACATGAACCTTTCCTATAATAGGAAAATTTATACACCCATCTTCATCTACTAAATAAGTATACATTGACTCAGAAGCAATCAATGGCTGTTCTCCTTGTGATGAATATGCAAACACTGGCGGATTAAAAGGTGTAACGGCAACAGGATCCCAAGCCGTAACATTAATTGACAAAAGATCATCATTCTCTATTTTAATCGTATATGCTTGGCTCATCTCTGCCAATTCATCAGGAGTTAAATCATCTATACCCTGAAAATAAATCACATCTTTTGGTGCTTTACATGCACACATCAATACACAAAAAATGGCTAATAAATAATATTTCAACCTCATGCTATTATTAAGTATTTCTAAATTAGAACTGCAAAGATACAACTTTCAAAGGAACCGTCCATCTAAAAACTCCTTATAAAAACTATTACAACTATAACGATGCAAATTTTGTTATATTGCTGCTTGAGAAATAAAAAATATAGGATATTAGGCTATTTTCCCGTACTTTTGCCTCAAAATAAATAGCGAAATGGTAGAAATAGGAAAATATAATACATTAAAGATCATAAAAGATCTGGACTTTGGAGTTTATCTGGATGGTGGAGATGGGATGGAGATACTTTTGCCGGCCCGTTATGTGCCAAAAAATGTAAAACCTGGAGATGAAGTCGAGGTTTTTATTTACCACGACAATGAAGGCAGGCTGATTGCAACGACAGCCAACCCACTTGCTCAAGCAGGAGAATTCCAGTTTATGGAAGTGAAATCAGTTAATAATACAGGTGCTTTTTTAGAATGGGGATTAATGAAAGATTTATTGGTTCCATTTAAGGAACAAAAAATGCCCATGCGAGAAGGAAAATGGTATTTGGTATATGTACACGTAGATCATGTAACTGGACGTATAGTTGCCTCCGCTAGAATCGATAAATATTTAGACAATGTAATCCCCAATTACTCCTTTAACCAGGAGGTCGATTTGTTGGTTGCAGAAGACACAGAAATAGGCTATAAAGTAATCATCAACAATACTCATTGGGGATTGGTTTATCACAATGAAGTTTTTCAACGCTTGGAAAAAGGAGAACATCTAAAAGGGTACATCAAAGAAGTCAGAAAAGACGAAAAGATAGATGTCAGCCTTACCCCCTTAGGATATCAAAAGGTAGAAGGTATTGCCAAGACTATTCTGGATTCACTCAAAGCTCAAGGAGGATATGCGGCCGTCCATGACAAAAGTGAACCTGAACTTATTTATTCCCTATTTCGCTGCAGCAAAAAAGCATTCAAACAGGCAATCGGGGCTCTTTACAAACAAAAGATAATCAATATCGAGCCTGAAGGAATCCGATTAATCGATAAAGAGTAATCACAAAAATATATCCATTGCAAAACTCATGCTCATATCCCGTCACGCCCCCATCAAGTGACCACGATAACGGTCGACATGCCGACTTTTTCCAATAACTCAGAGAGTAAAATCCGATTGTTTCAAAAATAAACAAACAAATACTTGCATAGTAAAAAAGGAATGCCTACGTTTGTGCATCCAAGTCCTTGACTAAGAAAAAATATGTAACCTTGACTATGACTTCAAAAAAAGAATTTGTTAATCGAAGCGTTTGCTATCTTAATAAGATCTTTTATGCGGGGGCTCTCAACACTGAGAGGCCCCGTTTTTTATCAGACCCTCCCGCTCCTAGAATGCATCTTCCGGAATCCCGGATTCTGGATTCCTGCTTGTCGGACGATATGCCTTCCATTTGTAAGGCTGGTTAAACCTCTTCATTGAACGGCCTTCCTTAAGCCTCTTGTCGTACACCGCGTGTCCTCTATACTCCCAGTGTAGAATTCTGATCCAAGTCGGGCTTTCTCCACTGAACGGTCGGATCATTTATCCCCCCATTCGTGCACCTGCCGGATCTTGGGACATTACAATACGAGCATTACATGCAAATCAAACATAACGTCGTGGAGGACAAACTCGCCATCCAAAAACACGATCTCTAAAGAATGGGCTGTCGGAAACGAAAAAAGCCGACTCAAAACTGAATCGGCTTCCTTCACGGAGAACTTTCGCTCTCACTCCTAAAAAACGGCGGCTATCTACTCTCCCACTTTTACGCAGTACCATCGACGTGGTTGGGCTTAACTTCTCTGTTCGGAATGGGAAGAGGTGGATCCCCAACGCTATAACCACCTTAATACCTCTTTGTAAGATTTTGACTGGACAACCCCATTACCTGAAGTAACTAATAGAAACATATGGCATCAGCCATCTGCTGATATATCAACCCTTACATGATCGAAAGTCTCGGGCTATTAGTACTACTCGGCTTCGACATTGCTGCCCTTACACCTGTAGCCTATCTACGTCGTAGTCTACAACGACCCTCTAGGGATATCTCATCTTGAGGCTGGCTTCGTACTTAGATGCTTTCAGCACTTATCCAATCCAGACTTAGATACCCGGCGGTGCACCTGGCGGTACAACCGGTAAACCAGTGGTCTGTCCAACACGGTCCTCTCGTACTAGTGTCAGAGCCCCTCAAATATCCTACGCCCACGATAGATAGAGACCGAACTGTCTCACGACGTTCTGAACCCAGCTCGCGTGCCACTTTAATGGGCGAACAGCCCAACCCTTGGGACCTTCTCCAGCCCCAGGATGTGACGAGCCGACATCGAGGTGCCAAACCGCTCCGTCGATATGAGCTCTTGGGAGCGATCAGCCTGTTATCCCCGGAGTACCTTTTATCCTTTGAGCGATGGCCCTTCCATGCGGAACCACCGGATCACTATGCTCTAGTTTCCTACCTGATCGACTTGTCTGTCTCCCAGTCAAGCACCCTTATGCCATTACACTCTACGACCGGTTACCAATCGGTCTGAGGGTACCTTTAGAAGCCTCCGTTACTCTTTTGGAGGCGACCACCCCAGTCAAACTACCCACCATACAGTGTCCCCGCTTCTGCGGGTTAGAACTCAAACAACCAAAGGGCCGTATTTCAACGGCGACTCCACAAATACTGGCGTACCTGCTTCACGGTCTCCGGCCTATCCTACACATCGATTGCCCAAATTCAATGTAAAGCTATAGTAAAGGTTCACGGGGTCTTTTCGTCCCATCGCGGGTAATCGGCATCTTCACCGATACTACAATTTCACCGAGCTCACGGTTGAGACAGTGTCCAGATCATTACACCATTCGTGCAGGTCGGAACTTACCCGACAAGGAATTTCGCTACCTTAGGACCGTTATAGTTACGGCCGCCGTTTACTGGGGCTTCAATTCAAGCCTTCTCTTGCGATGAGCTCTCCTCTTAACCTTCCAGCACCGGGCAGGTGTCAGGCTGTATACTTCATATTTCTATTTCGCACAGCCATGTGTTTTTGTTAAACAGTTGCCTGGACCTATTCTCTGCGCCCTACCTCTCAGTAGGGACCCTTTATCCCGAAGTTACAGGGTCAATTTGCCTAGTTCCTTAACCGTGAATCACTCGAGCGCCTCAGTATTTTCAACCCAACTACGTGTGTCCGTTTACGGTACGGGTACTTTATGAATATGCTTAGCGGATTTTCTTGGGAGCCTGATTACGTCCATTTTGCCTTGTGCAAGCACGCGGCATACTGTCAAGGTCGACTCTCCCTGCGGATTTGCCTACAGGAATCTACATCTACACTCTTCAACCACCTATTCCGTCAGATGGCAGGACTTTCACTTCTCCGTCTCCACATCGCTCCATAAAGTAGTATGGGAATATTAAACCATTCTTCCATCGGTATCGCCGTTCGGCTTAACCTTAGGTCCCGACTTACCCTGATCCGATTAACGTTGATCAGGAAACCTTAGTCTTTCGGCGAGGAGGTTTCTCACCTCCTTTATCGTTACTTATACCTACATTTGCGTTTCCAAAAGCTCCAGCAAAGGTCATCCTTCACCTTCGACGCCGTTGGAATGCTCCCCTACCATGTATTTCTACATCCATAGCTTCGGTAAACAGTTTATGCCCGAGTATTATCCACGCCGGACTCCTCGACTAGTGAGCTGTTACGCACTCTTTAAATGAATGGCTGCTTCCAAGCCAACATCCTAGCTGTCTCTGCAGTCCGACTTCGTTAGTTCAACTTAACTGTTATTTGGGGACCTTAGCTGATGGTCTGGATTCTTCTCCTCTCGGACGCGGACCTTAGCACCCGCGCCCTCACTCCTTATCAATATATAGCACGCATTCGGAGTTTATCTGGACTTGATAGGCGGTGAAGCCCTCGCATCCAATCAGTCGCTCTACCTCATGCTATACTAAATAAAGGCTGCACCTAAATGCATTTCGGGGAGTACGAGCTATCTCCAAGTTTGATTAGCCTTTCACCCCTACCCTCAGTTCATTGGAACACTTTTCAACGTATACCCATTCGGACCTCCAGTTGGTGTTACCCAACCTTCATCCTGACCAAGGGTAGATCACTTGGTTTCGCGTCTACTCACTCCGACTATCACGCCCTATTAAGACTCGCTTTCGCTTCGGCTCCGGGCCTGAAGCCCTTAACCTTGCCGGAGAAAGTAACTCGTAGGTTCATTATGCAAAAGGCACGCCGTCACAACTTACGTTGCTCCGACCGCTTGTAGGCAGACGGTTTCAGGGACTATTTCACTCCTCTGTTCGAGGTGCTTTTCACCTTTCCTTCACAGTACTGGTTCGCTATCGGTCTCTCGGGAGTATTTAGCCTTACGGGATGGGCCCCGCTGATTCACACAGAATTTCTCGTGCTCCGCGCTACTCAGGATTCCACTAGGCTTCGTTAAAGAGTCGTATACTGGGCTTTCACCGTCTACGGCCGTTTGTTCCAAAACGTTCTACTTCCTTAATCTCTTGCCACAACGTGGTCCTACTACCCCGACAATGCCTAAACATCATCGGTTTGGGCTGTTCCGCGTTCGCTCGCCACTACTTGCGGAATCACTTTTGTTTTCTTCTCCTATGGGTACTTAGATGTTTCAGTTCCCCACGTTCGCCTTCCTTACGGAATGACTGGCCTTCTACCAGCCGGGTTGCCCCATTCGGAAATCTTGGGATCAAAGGTTATTTGCACCTACCCCAAGCTTATCGCAGCTTATCACGTCCTTCATCGCCTCCGAGAGCCAAGGCATCCACCGTCTGCCCTTGCTTACTTTCTTTATCACTGACACTGCTTCCTTTTATTGCTAAAATTGAAGCCCGTGTCGGATTGATATATCTTCAGCTTGCTCTATTTTTTTGTTACTTTACTTTTTTGAAGTTGTCCAATACGTCAAAGATCTTTTTTTACCCCTTACGGAGTTTATCGTGGAGAATAACGGATTCGAACCGTTGACCCTCTGCGTGCAAAGCAGATGCTCTAGCCAGCTGAGCTAATCCCCCGTTTTTCAACTGGTAGTCCCAGGCAGAGTTGAACTGCCGACCTCTACATTATCAGTGTAGCGCTCTAACCAACTGAGCTATAGGACTGTCAACCGTTATGTGCCTGAAATTTTCATCTCAGCATCATCTTTCTCTCTATATACTGGTCTTTCCAGTTTAAGATCATATATATATACATATTCAACCGTAGTACCAGAGAGCTACATACCTCATCGGACTTAATCTAGAGATTCCAGCTCCAGAAAGGAGGTGTTCCAGCCGCACCTTCCGGTACGGCTACCTTGTTACGACTTAGCCCCAGTCACCAGTTTTACCCTAGGCCGATCCTTGCGGTTACGGACTTCAGGTACCCCCGGCTCCCATGGCTTGACGGGCGGTGTGTACAAGGCCCGGGAACGTATTCACCGCGCCATGGCTGATGCGCGATTACTAGCGAATCCAGCTTCACGGAGTCGAGTTGCAGACTCCGATCCGAACTGAGACATGGTTTGGAGATTAGCATCCTGTCGCCAGGTAGCTGCCCTTTGTCCATGCCATTGTAACACGTGTGTCGCCCCGGATGTAAGGGCCGTGCTGATTTGACGTCATCCCCACCTTCCTCACAGCTTACGCTGGCAGTCTCACCAGAGTCCTCAGCTTCACCTGTTAGTAACTAGTGATAAGGGTTGCGCTCGTTATGGCACTTAAGCCGACACCTCACGGCACGAGCTGACGACAACCATGCAGCACCTCGTAATCTGCTATTGCTAGAAGGAGTGTTTCCACTCCGGTCAGACTACGTTCAAACCCGGGTAAGGTTCCTCGCGTATCATCGAATTAAACCACATGTTCCTCCGCTTGTGCGGGCCCCCGTCAATTCCTTTGAGTTTCACCGTTGCCGGCGTACTCCCCAGGTGGATTACTTAACGCTTTCGCTGTAGAGCTTACATTGTATCGCAAACTCCTAGTAATCATCGTTTACTGCGTGGACTACCAGGGTATCTAATCCTGTTTGATCCCCACGCTTTCGTGCTTCAGTGTCAGTTATGGTTTAGTAAGCTGCCTTCGCAATCGGAGTTCTGCGTGATATCTATGCATTTCACCGCTACACCACGCATTCCGCCTACCTCAAACACACTCAAGTAACCCAGTTTCAACGGCAATTTTATGGTTGAGCCACAAACTTTCACCGCTGACTTAAATCACCACCTACGCACCCTTTAAACCCAATAAATCCGGATAACGCTCGCATCCTCCGTATTACCGCGGCTGCTGGCACGGAGTTAGCCGATGCTTATTCATAGGGTACATACAAAAAAGGACACGTCCTCCACTTTATTCCCCTATAAAAGAAGTTTACAAACCATAGATCCTTCTTCCTTCACGCGACTTGGCTGGTTCAGCCTCTCGGCCATTGACCAATATTCCTCACTGCTGCCTCCCGTAGGAGTTTGGTCCGTGTCTCAGTACCAATGTGGGGGACCTTCCTCTCAGAACCCCTATCCATCGTCGGTTTGGTGGGCCGTTACCCCGCCAACTGCCTAATGGAACGCATGCCTATCTATCAGCGATGAATCTTTAACAAATATTCCCATGCGGGACCCCTGTTTTATGGGGTATTAATCCGACTTTCGCCGGGCTATCCCCCTCTGATAGGTAAGTTGCATACGCGTTACTCACCCGTGCGCCGGTCGCCATCAATCTGTATTGCTACAAATCATGCTGCCCCTCGACTTGCATGTGTTAAGCCTGTCGCTAGCGTTCATCCTGAGCCAGGATCAAACTCTTCGTTGTTGATTTTGTTTATACCTTTTGCTCAGAATCTCTATCTGTCTATTGTAGTCTTGACGGTATGTCAGTATTCCTACTACGTCTCTTGTACTACTTGTTGATATGTAATGCTTTCAAAGAACTTTTTTTCGCTTTCTCTTAGCGAACGTGGGTGCAAAGATAATAACTTTTATTTTTAACTTCCAAATTTTATCGGAACTTTTTTCAAAAGTTTTTTGTTTCATCATTTAAACACCTGCGTTCTCTCTCGAATGCGGATGCAAAAGTAGTGCTTTACAACATATCCACCAAACATTTCTGCAACTTTTTTTCACCCGGTTGCTATCTCTTTACGCTAACTCCTGAACCTCTGAACGTTACAACTGCAACTTCTTTTATCTCTCACTTTACAACAGTTTATGGATATACGGAATGATTTTATAGATCTTTATAATGTACATGACAACCATAAGCCTAAACCTAAAAAAACAAGGAAAGCCCCTATCCTGACGGATAAAGGGCTTTTTAAATCCTTTTGTCTTCCTCCGGAGGAGGTTAACCTAAATACGATTTGAGGAGCTTGCTACGCGTACCTTGTCTTAGTCTTCTAATTGCTTTTTCCTTGATCTGGCGGACACGCTCTCTTGTGAGGCCAAATTTGTCGCCAATCTCTTCCAATGTCATTTCCTGACAGCCTATACCGAAAAACATTTTGATTATCTCACATTCTCTTTCGGTTAATGTAGCAAGGGCTCGATCAATTTCTTTTGCCAATGACTCGTTCATTAACGACCGGTCTGCGATAGGAGCATCATCGTTAACAAGCACATCCAAAAGACTGTTGTCTTCGCCTTCCACAAACGGAGCATCTACCGAGATATGTCTTCCTGACACTTTTAACGTATCAGAAATCTTATCCACCGGAATATCCAGTTCGTCTGCAAGTTCTTCAGGAGAAGGTCTGCGTTCGTTTTCCTGTTCGAATTTAGAGAAGGCTTTGCTGATTTTATTCAACGACCCCACTTGATTCAACGGAAGACGTACAATTCTTGACTGTTCTGCCAAAGCTTGCAAAATAGACTGACGAATCCACCACACAGCATAGGAAATAAACTTAAAACCTCTGGTCTCGTCAAATTTTTCAGCCGCCTTAATCAACCCCAGGTTACCTTCATTTATAAGGTCCGGTAAACTTAACCCCTGATTTTGATATTGCTTAGCTACAGATACAACAAAACGCAGATTCGCTCTGGTCAATTTTTCCAATGCTCTCCGGTCGCCTCTTTTGATAGCCTGTGCCAATTCTACTTCTTCTTCTACTGTGATCAGATCTTCACGGCCTATTTCCTGAAGATACTTGTCTAGAGAAGCGCTTTCGCGATTGGTAATGGACTTTGTGATCTTTAACTGTCTCATCCAATGTTTTTATATTGAGAATATCAGGGTGCAAAGATAATATTATTTTTATTGACAGAATTGGCTGGATGCACCCTACACCCAGCCAATTATAAACCTTTAACAATCTTCCCGCCAAATAAGACAAATATAACGTTATTTTATTATTCAGCCAGGTCTATAGCATATACTTTCGTACGTCCATTCGGGTAGAAACCTTTTACTACGATATAACGATCGTCCTCATTTCCTTTCAAAACCTTGTCAACTATTTTCTCAAGTTGTTCAGGAGATGAAATCTTCTGATCGTTTACAACCATGATAATGAAGCCTTTTTTGATACCGGCATCTTTCAGTTTACCATTCAACAAACCAGTCACTTCAATACCATAACTTACACCTAATTCACGTTTCTGTTCGTTTGTCAACGCGCTAAAAGCGGCTCCTAAAACTTCAGCACTGTCGGCGGCTCCTTTCACTACAGCCGTACTACCCTGTGCGTTACGAAGTTCCACATTAAATGTCTTGGTGCTACCATTACGGTCTACAGTAACCTGTACCTTGTCACCCGGACGATATTTACTAATCTGTTCCTGCAAAGCATTCGCAGATTTCACTTTTGCACCATTTACAGCAACAATCACGTCACCTTTTTCAATTCCGGCTTCCTTGGCAGTACTGCGATCTGCGAAATCAGCCACACACGCACCTTCGGAAACTTTTATCTTGGATTTCAAGGCGCTCAGCTCTTCTTTCTGTTTAGCCGGCAAGTTCGGATAGCCCAGCATGTCGGCGATGTCACCCACACTCATAATTTGGACACCCAGGATTGCACGCTGCACTGTACCATACTGCTTCAAGTCGTTTGCCACTTTCCCTGCAATACTGATAGGCACTGCAAACGAATAACCTGCAAAGTTTCCTGTTTCGGAATAAATAGCAGTATTAATACCGACCAACTCACCTTTCGTATTCACCAGCGCTCCCCCACTATTACCGGGGTTCACGGCTGCATCGGTCTGGATAAAGGACTCGATCTTGCTCTTGTCTCCACCTCCCATCGAGATACCACGCCCTTTTGCGCTCACAATGCCAGCCGTAACCGTAGAAGTCAAATTAAACGGGTTACCGACAGCCAACACCCATTCCCCGACTTTCAGTTTTTCAGAATCACCGAACGGAATGGTTGGAAGATCTTTCGCATCGATCTTAAGCAAAGCGATATCTGTCGTCGGATCGGTTCCAACCAATTTGGCTGCAAACTTACGATTGTCATTCAATGTCACTTCCAGCTCATCCGCTCCATCGATCACATGATTGTTCGTTATAATATATCCATCGGTCGAAATGATCACCCCGGAACCGGCCCCGACCCGTGGTTGCGGTTGCGGGCGTTGGAACCCTCCACGTCCTCCGAATCCGAAGAAATACTCGAATGGATCGACATACTGCGGCTGATTGCCTCCGTCGGCATATTGTTTGGCATTTGTCGTGGCCTTAATATGCACAACGCCATGAACCGTACTTTCTGCAGCCGTAGTAAAATCCGTATTCTCTGCAGCAACCGTGTTATAACCGGCTAACCGGATCGGCTGGTTGAAGGTATTTGCTGAGCCGGAAGTGCCAAATACCGGTTGATTCTTATTAATCAGGTAAGCACTCGTCCCAACAGCCGCCCCCGCACTGATTGCAGCCACGAGAACTATACCAAGCACATTTTTCCACATCTTTTTCATACTCTCATTATTTTATCAAACATTTAAATTTAACATTTTTCTTTCGACAAAGAAAAGTCAAAAATCGTGCGATTATTCCATTTGCAACTATTTTTTTATCACTTTTAACGGCACTCTGCAAGGGCTTAACTGCGATTAACAGTACTGTGTAATGCAAAGTACCTTTTTAACAATCAACTGTCTGCCAAATGGTCATACATTCAATAATATAACAGCAGGAAAGGCAGAATGTTTCCCATGAACCTGCCATCAGATATCTATGTAATTTATTTTCAACAATGTCGAACATATACATAGCATTATCGAAAACAAATTAGACTGGAAGAAAAGTAAAAGAGAACCATATCGAACCATTTTGATGTGGTTATCCCTATTTTCAATTTTCAATTGTCGATTAAAAGAATTACCTTTGTCGCATTGCAGTCTGCCGGTCTGTCGCTCGTCCTTCAGGACGGGAGGAACGTCCGGGCAACAAAGAGCACCATACTTCTTAACGGGAAGCTGTCCGTAAGGGTAGAGTAGCGTAACAGAAAACGACCGCCGGCCTGTCCGGTAAGGGTGAAAAGGTGAGGTAAGAGCTCACCGGGTCTTATAGCAATATAGGATGCCGTACGCCTTATGGGTTGTAAGGTCATGTATACCGGCGCATGTAGGATTGCTCGTCCGATGCCGGGGGGTAGACCGCTAAAGCTTACTGGTGACAGTAAGACGAGATAAATGACAGACACTCCTGTGCAAACGGGAGTACAGAACCCGGCTTATAGGCAGGCTGCTTTTTTATAATGTGCCAGTATACCAATTCAACAATATGCCAATTAAATGGTTTTCTATCGGTATATTGGCACATTTAATTTATTGGCACATCATATATATGAAAACAACCGGTAAAAAGACGCTCGGAGAACGGATCAACGCCCTACTGACAAGAATGATCCGTTTCGTCACTTACGACATTTGGCGGATCACCGAAAATGAAGTAAGCGGACTGAAAGAACTTTATATCAACATCATCAAGACAATAATTCTTGCAGTCAGGGGGTTTCAGAACGAGAATCTTCAAACGAAAGCCTCTGCCCTCACCTACAGCACCTTGCTATCCATCGTGCCTCTCCTGGCGGTTCTGTTGGGGATAGCCAAAGGGTTCGGCTTCCAAAACACCGTACGCCAGGAATTGTTCGACTATTTCCCCGGACATGAAGTGGAATTGACCAAGGCTTTCGAATTCGTGGAAAGTTATCTGGAGCAAGCACAAGGCGGCGTAATCATCGGGGTCGGCCTGATCCTGCTGTTTTATACAGTTGTCAACCTGATCTCATCCATAGAAGACACGTTCAACGACATCTGGCAAATACAGAAATCACGTCCGTGGTATCGGAAGTTATCCGATTATCTGGCCTTGTTCCTGATTTTACCGGTACTGATGACGGCGTCCAGCGGTTTATCCATCTTCCTGTCCACTTTGCAGAACTCATTTATCAGCCAGTACTTTTTCTTTACTCCACTGGTCGAACTGATACTGAACATAACTCCCTACCTCATTACGATCCTGGCATTCACAGGGCTTTATATTTCATTACCCAATACGAAAGTACGGTTTGTAAACGGCCTCGTGGCTGGAATCCTGTCAGGCATCGCATTCCAATTCTTCCAGTTTATCTACATCAGCGGGCAGATCTGGGTGAGCAAATACAACGCGATCTACGGTAGTTTTGCCGCCTTGCCCCTGTTGTTGCTGTGGTTACAATTGTCATGGCTGATCTGCCTGTTCGGGGCGGAAATCTCGTATGCTTCCCAAAACGTGAAGAAATTCAGTTTCGAGCGTGACAGCAAGAACATCAGCCGGCGATATAAGGATTTCCTCACGCTGCTGATAGCGTCCCTGATCGTAAAACGGTTCGTAAAAGGAGAAAAGCCTTATACGGCAGATGAATTGTCAGACGCTTACCGCATACCGATCCGTATCACGACACAGATACTCTATCAACTGACCGAACTGCACATCATTATCGAAGTCAATTACGGAGATGACGAACGCGTCGTTCACTACCAGCCGGCCATCGACGTAAACAAGATTACTGTCAGTTATCTACTGACACGCATGGACGAATACGGCTCGGAGAACTTCAAGATCGACACGTCCAAATTGTTCAGCAAGGAATGGAAAGCCTTGCTGAAAACCCGCGAGGACATGATTAAGGCGAATGACAACATTTTGTTGAAAGACCTTTGAACAATTGACAATGGATTATTGACAATTATTAAGGGATGGATAAAAGAAAAGGGAATACAGATCTGACAGAAGGGAAAGTATGGAAAGTGATCGTTCGCTTTGCATTGCCGTTGCTGGTCGGAAATCTGCTGCAACAGTTCTATAACATAACGGACAGCATTATTGTCGGACAGTTTCTGGGAAAGGAGGCACTGGCAGCGGTATCGGCTTCCTTTTTCATCTATTACTTCATCATTTCGCTCGTGATCGGTGTAGGAAGCGGTACTACGGTAGTCATTTCACAACTTTTCGGAGCCAAACAGTATCAAAAGGTACAACTTGCGTTTTCCTCCTTCTTCATATTCATGTTAGTCGGAGGAATAATACTATCCATTGCAGGGATTATTTTCGCCGAGCCGGTTTTCCGCCTGACCAATACGCCGGAAGAGGTTATTCCACAAGCGGTAGCCTATTTTCGCATTTACATAGGAGGAACATTCCTGTTCGTAACCTTCAATAGCATCATTTCGATTTTGCGAGGCGTGGGCGAGTCTGTTCGCCCAATGCTGTTCATTCTGATTACGACAGTCCTGAACATTGCGTTCGACTTGCTCTTCATACTCGTATTCAAATGGGGTATAGAGGGAGCTGCTCGTGCGACT
Organism: Parabacteroides merdae ATCC 43184; assembly: GCF_025151215.1. NCBI lineage: Bacteria > Pseudomonadati > Bacteroidota > Bacteroidia > Bacteroidales > Tannerellaceae > Parabacteroides > Parabacteroides merdae. The sequence continues at coordinate 470,732 of NZ_CP102286.1, read as the reverse complement.
GTCGTTTCGCAGGGAATCGGCATGTGTATAGCCCTGGCGTATGTAAACAATACGCACCCCTTGCTATCCATCAAAAAGCAAGATATGCTGTTCGACTGGAAACTGTTCAAAGAGAGCTTAAAAATCGGACTGCCGACAAGCGTACAGCAATGTGCGATCGCCCTCGGACTGATCGCATTGCTGGGGATCGTGAATAGTTTCGGAACCAATACACTGACAGCTTACGGGGCCGCCGGAAAGATAGACACGATCATCACTCAGGCTATCCTCACCCTATCAGGAGCGTTAGCAGCTTTCTGCGGACAAAATATCGGGGCCGGGAGACTGGACCGGGTGAAAAAGGGAGTACAGTTTACGATGTACACGAATATAGCCCTGGGACTATTAACTTTTGCCGCCGTCTATCTATTCGGCAACGAGATGATGAGAATTTTCACGAAAGACATAGATGTCGTGGCGATTGGAAAAGAATATCTGCTAATTATCGGTGGTTTCTTCATTGTACATGGGGCACTGAACGTGTACAACGGAGCACTCAGGGGAGCTGGAGATACCTTGTTCCCAATGATAACCAGCCTGGTCTGCCTCTGGCTGATCCGTATTCCCCTCGCCTATTATCTCAGTTCATGGTTGGGACGCAACGGAATCTGGTGGGCGATCGGTATCAGCATCACAATCGGACTAATCGTGACCTTCGTTTATTATAAGATAGGGTTCTGGAAGAGAAGAAGGAGGATTTATGAATTATGATTTCATGTTACACTGCATAAATCATAATCCATAAATCTCAGTACCGATTATAGCTAATCACTTCTTTCAGATCTTTACGTTTCTTAGGTCTGTCCGGTTGGGTAGAATAGCCGATGACGATGTCCAGCAAAACACGTTTGCCGGAAGGGATATCCAATAGTTTACGAACTTTCGTTTCATCAAACCAGCCGACAATACAACTCCCCAACCCTTCATCTTCGGCAGCCAGCACAAGATGAGCGGCCGTTATGCCGATATCCAGATGGGAGAAATTCTTGTCCTTGATCCACGAGCCGATACCTGCTGTCAGATTCGGCCTCTCCTCCACGACCAAGATATGTACGGGCGCCTGTTTGGTGAAATGGTTCATTCCCAAAACACGGTTCGAAGTTGCGTCTGCCACCCGATTCTTCAGTTCGGGATCATCCACCACAATAAAATGCCAAGGTTGGGAATTACAAGCAGACGGCGCGATACACGCCGCCTCCAGAATACGCTGTAATTTTTCCTTTTCCACCGGACGCTGCGTATCAAAAGCCCGGTCACTTTGGCGCCGGCTTGCTAAAGAGAGAAAATCTTTCATTTGAACTGCATCATCTTACTGATATACTTACCGACAATGTCGAACTCAAGATTGACGACCGTACCTTTTTCGATCTGGCAGAAGTTGGTGTTGTCATGCGTATACGGAATGATCGCTACCTGAAAACTATTCTGCTTCGAATTACAGACAGTCAGGCTCACACCATTGACACAGACGGAACCTTTCTCGACAGTTATATATCCCTGCTGCGCCATCTCTTGGTCGAACGGATATTCGAACGTATAATACCAGCTTCCATTTGCATCTTCCACACTTGTACAAACGGCAGTCTGGTCGACATGCCCCTGCACGATATGTCCGTCCAGACGTCCGTTCATCATCATACTGCGTTCCAAATTCACGAGTGAACCTGGTTTCAGCAGCCCCAAGTTGGAACGTTCCAGAGTTTCTCGCATGGCTGTAGTTGTGAATGTATCCCTATCTTTGCGAACCACAGTCAGGCAAACGCCATTGTGGGCCACACTCTGATCTATTTTCAATTCATCGACAAAAGAACACTTCATAGTGATATGAATGTTGTCCTTATCATGCTCAATCGCCACGACCTGAGCTGTTTCTTCTACAATTCCTGAAAACATAAGATTGTTGTTTTAATGATTATCGAAGTCCAAAGATACGGAAAAACCTTATATTTGCCACATATAACAATAATACTTAATATTATATGGAAGCAGATAAAGTAGACAAATTTCTTCTTGCCAATGAAAGCAAATTTCCTGATTATGAAATTCCTATCCATCGACTGCTCGACCTTCCTCCTGAAAAAGAGGCGATTTTAGCAAAAAACCATTTCAAAAGCCCGATCTGTATGTTGTCCGTTTCTTGTTTCTTAGGATACTTCGGTTTGGATCGTTTCCTGATCGGGGACTGGGGTAAAGGGATCATTAAACTGCTCACAGGCGGTGGTCTAGGAATCTGGTACATCATCGACTGGTTCCTGATCGTGAGAGCGACAAAGAGGAAGAATATGGAAAGATTAGAAGAGATCATAAATCACCCCTAACTATCATTTTAGCTGTTTTACCAGACATAGAAGTACGCTAAAAGCATTAAAAGTGGAACGTTTTCAGAAAAGAATAAGCCTTTTCTGTCGAAACACGTTACTTTTTTATCTAAAGACGCCTGATGTTTTTCTCAAAATGCCCGTCAGAGCGCTTTTTACACCCCCATCTGAAAGCTATCGAAACCCTGGTCTGCAGATAACTGAGATCCGGATCTCGACAGACAAAAGCAACTACATATCTGATAATAAACCATATAGTACGCGTAAAAAAGCGATCACACCCATGATAGTACAATCATAGAAAAACAACTGTCATGCCAACTATCATTTTATGTGGGGCTTGACATTCATAGTTTCAACAGCAAAGCATGATAGTATGACAATAAAATAGAGGTAAAGCTAAGTGCCTTACCTCTATCATTATTGATTGATTATATATCGTCAAATATATTATTGAGCTTGTTCCAACTGCAATGTCTTAGTCGGTTCGTCGCAAACTTCAGTCGGACCAAAATACTGGATAGGACCAGGATAAACATAGCTTGTCGTCATAGCCCATTCATCGCGGTTAGCAGCAAATTTCTTGAAAGGAGCGCCGTCGAGCTTAACCAAAGCTTTCTGGATAACAGGTTTCATTTCGCCGTGGCGTTTTTCCATGTTCATCATCATAGTTACAGGGATACCACCAGCGATCCACTTGTCAGCCGGAGCTGTCGTGTTGCGTACGGAAGACATATAACCAGTCTTGCCGGCGGCGATCAGGCAAGAAGCCGTATAACCCAAAGAATAGCAGTAGTCCGCATCATAGTTGGATGGAGCAGCGCAACGGCCTTCGTAACCGAAGAAGTGGTGCTGTGCAGCAAACTTGCCGACATATTTGCCTTCGGCCTTCCATTCTGACAACTTCTTGCCAACCATTTCTGACAGCAATTTTTCTGTTTCGATCAGAGAAACCTGTACGTTTCCATGCGGGTCGCGATCGAGTGACAACTGACGTGCCACACCTTCCGGCAGGGAAGCATACAAATCGGAATTTTCTTTTGTCAACTTGCTAATGATGTAAGCACGTTGTTCGCTCTTCTTGATCATCTTGAATTCGGCATCGTGTTTAGCAAGGAAGTCGTTCAGCTCAGCGATCAGGCGTTTCATAGCCGGAACGAATTCGATCAGACCTTCGGGAATCAGCACCGTACCGAAGTTGTGGCCTTCGGCAGCACGTTTTGCTACAATTCCGGCGATGTAAGTCACGATATCGTCCAAAGACATGTTCTTTTCCTCAACTTCTTCGGAGATGATACAAATATTCGGCTGAGTCTGCAAAGCGCATTCCAAAGCGATGTGAGAAGCAGAACGTCCCATCAGCTTGATGAAGTGCCAGTACTTCTGTGCCGAGTTGCAGTCACGCTGGATATTACCGATAACTTCGGAATAAACCTTACAAGCCGTGTCGAAACCGAAAGAAGTTTCGATCTGCTCGTTCTTCAGGTCACCGTCGATCGTCTTCGGACAGCCGATTACCTGAACACCGGCCCCCGTAGCCTTGTAGTATTCGGCCAGTACGCAAGCATTTGTGTTGGAGTCGTCGCCACCAATGATAACCAGAGCCTTGATGTTCAGTTCTTTCAGAATTTCCAGCCCCTTGTCGAACTGTTCTTTTGTTTCCAGTTTGGTACGGCCTGAACCAATCATATCAAAACCACCCGTGTTGCGGTACTCGTCAATAATGTCAGCAGTCAGTTCCATATATTTATGATCGATCAGACCACCAGGTCCGAGGATAAAGCCATACAGACGAGAAGCTGCGTTGTTAGCCTTGATACCGTCGAACAGACCTGCAATCACGTTATGACCACCAGGAGCCTGACCACCGGAAAGGATCACACCGACATTCATTGCCGGCAGTTCTTTCTTTTCGTTGCTCTTTTCGAAAGTAACGACAGGCATTCCGTACGTGTTCGGGAATAACTTTTTGATTTCGTCCTGATCGGCAACTGATTGTGTATACTCACCATCTACGGCTTTTACAGCGCCTTTCAATGCAGCGGGAACCTTTGGCTGGTAAGCTGCTCTTGCAATTTGTAATGCACTCTTTGTCATTTCTTAATCTGATTTATTTAGAAAGTATCTGATTCCTAATTAAAGGCGGTGCAAATATAGAAATTTTTCTGTATTCGCGAAAGAAGATAATACGATATAGCCCTTTATTCCGCATTTTTCTTCAGCCATTCACCAACAGCCTGTTTTCCTGAACAGGCCTCACCACATAAGTCAGTTCCTTACCCGTCAATTCCAAATACATAAAACCGCTGGATAAGATGATTTCCATTTTATTATCAATCACGATATATCGATCATGATGGGTCAACAGTGAATCATCCAAAGAAAAAGACCATTGAGGATTATACTTTTGCAAATCAGCAACAGCACTATCATTCAAATGCTTCGAATGATAGACAAGTTCTACTTTTTTGTTCGGCAAAATCAATTTCAAGACATCCTTGCAGGCATTCAGGTATTGATCGTACAGGCATATTTTTTTCGCATCCTGGCATAGTGCTCTTATGTGCCTGATCGCCTTGTCTCTATGGGCATTTCTATAAAAACAACCGGTGATATGGCTACTGATCTGATCGGACATGATATTGACATACGGATAATCCGTTCTGTCATCACACAATATCAATTTATAGTCAGTCTTTCTTGCCAGTTCTTCCAAAGTCTGCTTTGTTAACCGGGCATGCTTTAAAGAGTCATAAAGACTTTTCGACACACGATCGCCAATCCCGATATCATCTAATTGTCTGGTATTGGTCAGAAACTCGCCACAACGAAACTTAAGCAAGTGCAAGAGTATATCTTTATCATAGTCCTGATGCTCCTTAAACAAATAATATTGCTTATACAAAGTATCAGACAACACAAAACTATATTTCCCCATATTATTCCATTTCAAGTAGTTCAGCTAAAGTCGCATCGAAAAAACCTTCCGGGAAGTCACGAGTAAACTTGCCATCCTCTTTAAAACCAAGTACAATGAACGGATTCTGGATGCCCTCTTTATACAAAATGGTCACATCATCTTTCAAAAAACGCTTTTTATAAATCTCATAACCGACCTTATATATAAGGTGTTCGCAATGTGTTTCTATGATTACCTGTATACCGGCTCTAACAATAAAGGCCAAGAATTCACCAACCTTTGCCTGGCTGGCCGGATGAAGATGGATTTCCGGATTTTCGATAAGAATAACATCATTCTTTTTTGCCCGCAAGCACATGATCAACATTTTGGTAAGATAACTTACGCCAGCTCCCAACTGGAAAGGCGAAATATTCCCCAACCCATCACTTTTATACTGTACCTCGACCACATCATCCAAACGGCGTTCCGTCTGCAACTCCGTCGGTATATCTAAAATATAAGACAACCAATAATTCACCTGAGCAGATAAAGTATAAGAGGAATCATCTTTAATCAATTCCGGCATTAAAGGATTAGATTTTTCTTTTTCAAATGAACCTACTATATACTCACCGACTACGCCCACTTTAAACTGTGGCGAAATTTTGGAATGCAACTCCGCCCCGATTCTATTGGCAGACAAATAGTATAAATTTTGCTCTATGTCGATCGGCATGCTGGCATCCTCTTCCGAAGGAAGAAAAACCAAAGAGAGTTCATTTGTTCCGTGATAGGAAATATGCACATTATCGATATCGATATCGACCCTGACACTTTTTGCATTATAATACTTATTTCTAATCGTATCGAATGTCAGATTCACAATAGTATCCAGTAAAATTTGTCCATTTTTTCCTATCCTGCGAACAGGAAGTAATACCGACTGTATCAAACTTGACTTACCTGCCGAGTTAACACCCGTTACAATTGTAAAAGGCTTTATCTCCAAGTTCTCATCATGAAGACATTTATAGTCTTTTATTTGTATATGTTTTATCATAACTGAATCCTGTTTATTATTTTATCCATTCGATCAAACCTGAAAGAGACACTTGTAGTCGAGTCTATATTACCGGAAAAATAACGGGAATCATCAAACTCTTCCTTTACAGATTCTATATCCAGTATGAGTCTTGACGCCCATGTGTAATCAATTTTCTCAGGGACAAAAGAAAACAAATAACTTAATGCCTCAAAGAGAGGCATGTTTATAGGTCTTCTAATCCCATTTCCCGAAAAACGAAAACCATTTTCTCCTAAAAGATCATAACTGATCTGCATACAGCGAATAAATAGATTCTCATAATCTACAATCAATTTTTCAGGTGCATTATCATTCACATAAACCATAAAACGAGCCAGAAAATCATCTATATCCCCCCGGTATTGGAGAGCCGGAATATCTTTAAACTCTCCACGATGCAACATAAGAAAGGCGATTGCCCGCAAAACGACATATTGGTCTTTCATCCTTTCTTTATTAATAGAGCGCCCTGTCGCAATCAAAAATTCGGGAGAACAGCAAAGTTTATCCAACATCCGTGTGCAACGTCCACGGTATAAGGCATTCCTCATTTCCTGCTTATTCAACGGAGTCCCTCCCCGATTTACCCGATCAAAGATATCATACTTTACCCGCTCAGGAGTCGGAGGCTGTATAATGTAAAAAAGTAATTGAAAGTCTTCAATAACTCCCTGTTGCTTCAAATCCAAATCCGCAAAACAACATCCATTAAACTGCTTCAATATTCTCAGATTATTCAATTTGAACTTTCCTTCCAGAAAATCCAGAATAGCACTTATCCTTTGTCGCCCGTCAACAACTTGCTTCTTCCCATTCTTATCCTCAAATAAATACATTAATGGTATAGGAATTCCCATTAGGATCGATTCGATCAGCTCAGACTTCTGCCTTTGTTTCCAGACATCATGCCTCTGGAAATCCGGATCAATTATTAATTCTTTCCGCTTCAGGCAAAGTGTATGCAAATGCATAATACTATATTGAGCCTTTTCCACCCTCACTTCGGCATTCGGATATATGGTATATGAATCATCTCCGTTTATTGACAGATCGGCTTGTTCCACATCGCTAACCACATTTTCATCACTGTTTATTATTGATGCTTCATCTTTTATATCCATATTTCCCATATATTTATCCTGATTTACGATTGAGCAATAGTCTTTAAATTAATAAAGAGATAAATGTTTCATGCAAAGATATTGAGATTTATCGGAAAATCGAATAGAAATCGTCCATTTACTTGCTATCAGATATCTGGTAAAACATCGTTTTGCCCGGTGACGACAACGAGGCGGGACGGGCGTCCGCCGAAACGGCACGCTTGTAGTTCGGTTTGCCGCTCATCACAAAGTGCAGGGTAATTCCTGCTTGCACATCCTCATAGGTCAGATATGATTTATCATATTTCTTTCCGTTGACATATAGCTCCTTGATATAGACATTCTCTTCCGACCAGTTTTCCGTGGTCATCTTTATTTCCTTTCCGTTACTCATCCGGATCGAAAGCGCCTCTACACAAGGGGAGCCGATGTTATAGATATTGCTGGAAGGGGCTACCGGATAAAAGCCTGCGCAGTTGAACATATACCAGGCCGACATCTGCCCGCAGTCGTCATTCCCGCTCAACGATCCCGGTTCATTTCCATAAAAACGAGCAACGATCTCCCTGATCCACTTCTGGCATTTCCAGGGTTTGCCTAAATAGTTGTACAGATAAGCGATGTGGTGGCAAGGTTCGTTGCCATGCCAGTAGCCACCGATACGCCCCTGGATGTCATGCGCTCCCGGAATATCGTCCGGCAATTCGACCGTAAAGAGATCGTCTAGTCGCTTCTCGAAAAGTTTCTTCCCTGCCAAATTGATATATCCCTGCACATCATGCGGAACTGTCCATGTATATTGCATTGTAAAACCTTCGGTAATATCTCCCCAACCGTTCACCGATCCCGGTCCTTGATAAGCTACCGGAGTAAACGGAGTACGCCAATTACCCTGGCTGTCACGACCACGCATATACTTCGTTTCCGGGTCGATCAGAGTCTGATAAGAAAGAGAACGATTCAGAAAATACTGATAATCGTCCATCTTGCCCAAAGCTTTGGCAGCCTGTGCGATACAATAGTCGTCATAGGCATATTCCAATGTTTTGGAAACCGACTCCGCCTCTTTGTCAAACGGGACGTAGCCATTCCGCATATAGTCGGGCAAACAGTCGTAATGTTCGTTCAAGGCAGTCGTTTTCATCGCCTCATACGCCCGTTCGTAGTCGAAACCTTTCACACCTTTGACGATCATATCCGCCAGGACGGAGACCGCATGATAGCCGATCATGCACCAAGTCTCGTTTCCGTAAAAAGACCAGATCGGGAGCATTTTCTCCACGCTCTTGTCAAAGTGGGCCAGCATCGAATTGGCGATGTCGGCATTTATGTCCTGATGCACTAAATTGAACCAGGGATGCAAAGCCCGGTAGGTGTCCCACAAAGAAAAAGTCGTATAGTTGGTAAAGCCTTTCGCTTGCTCGATATTCTTGTCCAACCCCCTGAAACGGCCATCCACATCCTGGAAAACAAACGGATGGAGGGCGGCATGGTAGGCAGAAGTATAAAACGTTTCCTTTGTCTTCCGGTCGGTAGTTATCCGGTATTTTTGCAATTCTTTCTCCCAAAGTTCCTCCCCTTTCTCTTTGAGGCTGTCAAATGTCAGTCCGTCCAGTTCCTGCATATTCATCTTCGCCCCGGAGGTACTGACGGAAGAGATGGCCGTTTTCACGATCACTTCCTCCCCTTCCCCAGTTGCGAAAGAAAGGCAAGCCATCAGGTTCTTCCCCCAAGCCTCACGGTCGCTCCTGAACCGGGATGTATTATAGATCACCGGCTTCTTGTCCTGCATGAAGCGCAGACCCGTCAATTTTCTGGAAAAGACAGCTGCAAAATAGACATGGCGTTCAGGTCCCCACCCTTTCACCAACTTATAGCCAGTGATGGTCGAATCGTTTTCCATGCGCAGGTTGGCCCATTCGCACGACTGCCAAAGCGTATGGTTCATATCAATCATGATAAATGATTTTTCCGATTCGGGATAAGTAAAACGGAACATGCCACTCCGTACCCCTGCCGTCATCTCCGCCTTCACGCCGTAGTCTTGCAAGCGGACGGCATAATAGTTCGGAGTAGCCTGTTCCTCGTCGTGCGTGTATCGGGAACGATAGCCCTCATCGGGATTCTCACGGCTTCCGGGTTCCAGTTTCATCTCTCCGGTTCCGGGGATAAACAGAAAATCTCCCAAGTCAGGAATACCGGTCCCGCTAAGATGCGTCAGGCTAAAGCCCAGGATAGAAGTGTGGTTATATTTATAACCGGCAGCCGCATCATAATATTTAGCATCCGTATCCGGGCTGATCTGGATCCCTCCGAACGGGATCTGCGCTCCCGGATACACATTGCCATAACCATCCGTTCCTACCAGCGGATTGACGTATTCCGTCAACTTTTCATTCTGTGCCGTGCCGGATAAGGCGGCACACGACACAGCGATCAAAGTACAAATTCGTAATTTCATATTCAAACTATTGTCGTTATAAATAAAAAGGACTATCTGAAACAAGGTCCAAATAGCCCTTTTGATTATAGTTAGACTGAAAGTCCTATTATAATTAAGTGCTTATGTTAATATTAATGCTTCCAGCCATCTATATGCAATCTTATTTATTTTCCCAATTCATTGGAGAATGAGTAAGGAGCGTCACTGTCCTGCGTACCCCGGCTCTTGTTCGGTGTGGCCGACATATTATAAAGAATGTTCATGCCACGCATCAGGTCGCCATGTATCAGATAATTCTTCGTATAGTTCTTGCCATTCACTTTCATAGACGAGATGTAACGGTTCGCCTCGCCATTATTGTTGGCCTTGATCACGACCTTCTTGCCGTTTTCCAGATTCAGCGTCACGCTTTTGAACAGCGGAGACCCCAAGATATACTGGTCCGTACCCGGACAAACCGGATAGAAGCCGAGAGCCGAGAATACATACCATGCCGAAGTCTGTCCGTTATCCTCATCACCGCAATAGCCGTCGGGAGTCGCGAAATAGAGCTTGTCCATCACTTCACGCACCCAATACTGTGCTTTCCAGGGTTCGCCGGAATAGTTGTATAGGTAGATCATGTGCTGGATCGGCTGGTTGCCATGCGCATAATTACCCATATTCATAATCTGCATTTCGCGGATTTCATGGATCACGCCACCGTAATAACTGTCATCGAACAAAGGCGGGACATTGAATACGGAATCCATCATGGCATTGAAACCTGTCTTTCCTCCCATCAAGTCGATCAGTCCCTGCGGATCATGGAAGACCGACCAGGTATAATGCCAACTGTTACCTTCCGTAAAAGCGTCTCCCCATTTCAGCGGATTGAAAGGAGACTGGAACGAACCGTCCTCGTTACGGCCACGCATCAACTTGGTTTCAGGATCGAATAGGTTCTTATAATTCATAGCATGTTTCGCGAAAACGGCAATTTCGGATTCAGGTTTGCCCAAAGCCTTACCTAGTTTATAGATAGCCCAGTCATCATAAGCATATTCCAACGTACGAGCGGCACTTTCGTTGATTTTCACGTTATAAGGCACATAGCCCAATTTATTGTAATATTCATATCCCAGACGTCCGGTCGATTTCACCTTCGGATGTACACTGTTAGCCCCATGCACGACAGCCTCCCAAAGCGTCTCGATATCATATCCGCGAAGCCCTTTCAGGTAAGCATCCGCCACAACAGAAGCCGAGTTATTACCGACCATGCAGCCACGATGTCCCGGACTTGCCCATTCCGGCAGGAAGCCGCTCTCCTTATAGGTATTGGCAAGCCCCTCCTGCATCTTCGTATTCATATCCGGATACATCAGGTTCAAGAAGGGGAACAGGCAACGGAACGTATCCCAAAAACCGGTATCGGTAAACATATACCCCGGCAGCACTTCTCCGTTATACGGACTGTAATGTACAACTTTTCCGTTTGCATCAAGTTCGTAGAAACTGCGCGGGAAAAGTAGCGAACGGTACAGGCAGGAATAGAATGTGCGTAGTTTGTCCACATCGTCGTCTTCCACGGCGATACGTCCTAAAGTTTCATTCCACACTTGGCGACCAGCCTCGGCTATTTCGTCAAACGAACGATCGCCCAATTCTTTCAGGTTCAGTTCAGCCTGTTCAGGGCTGATAAAAGAAGAAGCTACGCGAGCATGGACAATCTCGCCCTTGCGGGTGGAAAAACCGACAATGGCACCGGTATGGTTCTCTTTCGCTTCAGTCTCGCCTTTGCGGATCTCATCATCACCGACAGTCGCCTTATAAGTAAAAGGCTTGTCAAACACGACGACGAAATAGTTGCGGAAGTTCTGAGGCACCCCTCCGCTGTTACGAGTCGTATAGCCAATGATCTTGTTTTCTTCGGGTATGATCTTGACATAAGAACCACGGTCGAAAGCATCGACAATCACATACGAGTTGTCCGATTCGGGGAAAGTGAAGCGAAACATGGCGGCACGTTCCGTCGGCGTGATTTCCGTCACAACGTCATGGTCAGCCAGATACACCCGGTAATAATTCGGTTTTGCCACTTCCGCCTTATGGGAAAACCAGCTGGCACGTTTATCTTGGTTAAACACCACTTTACCGGTAACGGGCATAATGGCAAACTGTCCGTAATCGTTGATCCAAGGGCTGGGTTGGTGAGTCTGCTTGAAACCACGGATCTTGTCCGCGTCGTATGTGTACGCCCAGCCGTCTCCCATCTTTCCGGTCTGTGGCATCCAGAAATTCATACCCCAGGGCATGGCAATTGCCGGATAAGTATTACCTGTCGAGAGAGAAATTTTCGACTGGCTCCCGACCAGCGGATTCACGTAATCCACCAGGTCCTTTTTGTCAGCCGCATCCACCGTAAAGAGGCTGCTGCAAAGCGTAATCGCTAAAATTAATAATTTCTTCATGGATAGAATATGTTTAATTAATTTGAAGACAAAGAATAGGGTCTGTCTGTCCCGTTAAAAACACGTTTTTTATTAGGAGAAGAGGTCATTTCGAACGTCAGCGTACCACCATCCATAATGTCCTGCTGAGTAATGAACCCTTTCGTATAGGGCTTGCCATTCAACTTGACCGACTTGACATAACGGTTTTTGTCGCTCACCTTGTCGGCCTTTACCTCAAAAGTCTTTCCGTTTTCCAGCATAACCTTCATATAAGGCAAGTAAGGAGCTCCCAGCACATACTGGTCCGTACCCGGACAAACCGGATAGAACCCCATCGAAGACAGGATATACCAGGCAGACATCTGGCCGCAATCGTCGTTACCGCACAGGCCGTCGATATTATTGCGGTACATTTTATTCATGATTTCACGCTGCCAATATTGCGTTTTCCAAGGTTGCGAGGTCCAGGCATACAGGAACGGGATATGATGGCTCGGTTCGTTGCCATGCACATAGCCGCCCAGCAAGCCTTCCTCCGTCACATCCTCGGTCTGGGCGAAAAACTCGGCAGGCAGGTGCATCGTAAACAGGGAATCGAGCTTGGAGACAAAGGACTTGTCGCCTCCCATCAGGCGGATCATATTGTCCACATCCTGCGGCACATAGAAAGAATAGTTCAAGGCATTTCCTTCGATAAAACCTTCACCATGCGTGTTCAGCAAGTTGAAATTCTCTTTCCAGCGTCCGTCGGCATAACGAGGACGGGCATAGCCCATATTCGTATCAAAAACATTCGTATAATTGGCCGCCCGTTTTTTATACGTATCGGCAACAGAACGGTTGCCGGCCAAAAGCGCCGTGTGGTAGATGGTCCAGTCGTCATAGGCATATTCCAACGTCAGGGAAGCGGCGCTACCGTTATGGTCAAGTGCGACATACCCTTTTTCCATATATTCGCCGGTCCCGTCCAGGTAAGGGATCGTGGAACTGCTCACCATCGCTTTCAAAACCTCTTCCTTGTCTAACGGAAGACCTTTCGCCACGGCATCGGCCAAAACGGAAACGGAATGATATCCGATCATGCACCAGTTTTCATTTGCCATATGGCTCCAGATAGGCAAAGCCTTATGCACGCTTTGCTCGCAATGCTTCAGCATGGAGCGGGCGATATCCGTATTTACCCGGCGGTTGATGATGTTGAACAGCGGATGCAGGGCACGATAGGTGTCCCAAACGGAAAAGACCGTGTAGTTCGTGAAATCGTCCGCCTTGTGGATATTATGATCCAACCCGCGATACTGTCCGTCCACATCCGTATAGACACAAGGATTGATCATGGTGTGATACAAAGAGGTGTACAGCATCGCCAACTGGTCGTCCGTACCATTGGCTTCGATAACGGACAATTCCTTATTCCAGGTTTCACCGGCACGAGCCGCCAACCGGTCGAAACTATAGCCGGAGGCTTCAGCCCGCAGATTTTTCAAAGCGCCATCCGTGCTGACTCCCGAAAGCGCCACTTTCACTTCCAATTCCTCGGAAACCGCCGGATCGAAATCGAAATAAGCAACGATCTTGCGTCCGCCTATATCCGGAAAGTTTTCTTTCATATTGAATTTGCCGTATCCGCCCCGGTAATTAACTTTTGCTTTTTCCTCGCATCCGTAATGAACGACCGGTTTGGAGAAAGACATGGCAAAATAAGTATAGTTGGTACGCGCCCATCCGTTCGTGATACGATAGCCTGTAACCAGCGTATCATTTTCGACCCGGATATTCGTCCAAAGGACTTTTCCGTCGTAATTGTAGATACCATGAATCATATCCAAAATGATTCGCTGGTTCTTCGCTTCTTTCGGGAACGTATATTTATGCACACCCACCCGCTTGGTTGCCGTCAGTTGTGCTTTCACGCCGTAGTCGGCCAGCATCACTTCATAGTAGCCGGGACGGGATACCTCCGTATCGTGTGAGAAACGCGAACGGTAGCCGCCATCCGGGTCGGTTGCCGTTCCGGGATTCAGTTTCAATTCGCCGGTAGCCGGCATAATCAGGATATCGCCGAGGTCGGAATGTCCGGTTCCGCTGAAATGCGTATGGCTGAACCCGACGATACTGCTGTCCTTATGTTGATAGCCGGCACAATATTCATAGGCACGCGGCTGATACTTGCCATCCACGTTATGAGGGATCGTGTCCGTGTCCGGGCTCAACTGGACCAGTCCGAAAGGCACGCAAGCCCCCGGAAACGTATGTCCCATCCCGTTTGTCCCGATAATCGGATTCACCAATGCTGCCTTATCTTGGGCGGACAAGTTCCCAAAGATCAGCAAAGCTGAAAATAAAAGAATTGTCTTCTTCATGATATCTTGTTTCTATATTTATTTTGATAAAAAGGCTTGATACTCATTCCACAGCCCTTCAATGCTGGCATCATCGCCGAACATACGCTTCATCGCCTTGTCGAAACTCCATTCGTCGAGGTCGCGGACCGTCTCATGGAACTTGCGGATGGCATCCGGGTCTTTGGTCGTCAGCCATTGGATAAAAAAGCCGGTCGTACGATAACCGTCCATCCAGTTACCGCCCGGTTTACGGGTACTCATATCGAAATATCCTGCTTGGGCACGGACTGCATCCGCCAGCCCTTCGATACAAGCCCAGAATGTTTTGTTGGTTGAATAGGAACCGATTCCTTTCGGTTCGAACTGATAGGCGTGTACCAATTCATGAAACAGGACACCACGTGTTTCAAAGTCGAGCTTATAGAGGGATTCGTTCGCTGATTTCTCAATATGCTGAGTGCTGTAAACAATCGAGGTATTGGCCGGATTACCACTCTTGGCTGAAACTCCGTCATAATCTTTCAACGTATAATGAACCTTTTGAACATCATTCATCGTATCTTTTGCCGAATAGAAAAGAATTTCGGCTACCTTTCGAGCGTGATAACGTATGTATTCGTCCGGATTCTGGACAAGATCCGCATAAATGGCAGCCCCCTTAGTTTCCGGATCAATCACTTCGTAATCGATTTCCGGATATTTGAAATCCTCCCAGCCGGCATTCAGATTCTCATCGAACAACACCACATCTCCCAACACCAATGTATCACCAACTGCCGTAGCAGCTTCCAGCATATACTGTTTATAATTGGAAGGTTTGGTTATCGAACAAAGAATTTCCTGATAGCGGGAACAGAACGTCTGGTCTTTCCGTTCATCCACAACCACCCAGTTCTTCCCGTCATAGGAACCTTTCAATGTCCAGGCAGACGGATCGTGAACAGGCGTCTCGCCGGACGAATAGATTTTATAACTTTGGATGGGAACAGTATATTGTTCATCAAAAATCACTTTATTTACCCCTTCCGTTCCCACGAAACAGGTTGTCGGATTCCCATCTGACAATTCAGGAACATTCACCGGTAATTTTGCCTGACAAGAACACAATAATAAACTTATCGATACTAATATATAACTCTTCATGCTTTCAAAAATATTTCAGTTTTTACTTATTCGACAACTTAATGAAAATACTCCGCTGGAAATACTAAATCATCTCCAGCGGAGATTAAAACTAAAAACACAAACTCCCCATTATTTTTTACATCAGTGAAAAATTCTTTACTTTACCAAATTCATCACAATATTAAAAATTCTCCTCTATACAAGAGTAACACTCAAATGCCAAAAGAATACCACAATTGACATTGATCAATTATGATACTATTTAGGAAATCTACGACACCTTCTATACTTTGTAAAGACAAACCAGAGCACCAAAATCATAAAGCATCCATCTGTTTTCGTCACCGATACGGACTAATTACATAACTGTTTTGCAAAACCAACCATCATACTACCATATCCGTCTATATACAACTTTAAACCAATAAGTTACAGCATGACAGTTGCCGTTTTTTACTATCATTCATCTGTCATAACCATCATGGCGAAAAAACGATAACATCCAGTGTATCAATTATACGACAATAACAGAGACCGTCCGGGAACAGGTACAAAACATGTTAAAACAGCTTCATTTTTCATCAAGACCGGCTTTTCTTTTGTCAAAAACGGCTTGAAGAGCCGCTTGAGACCCGGGTGTAAGAGCCACGGAGACCCGGGTGTGGGAGAGGTGCAGACCCGGGTCTGTGCAAGGCCTTTCCGTGGATGCGTGGATGTTTATCCGCCATGCCGTGGGTGTTTTTATGCCTCGTTTTTGCATCTTGTCCGGCAAACAAGGTCGTTTTAACACAAAAACGTTCTCGTTTTATCGATGACCATTTGGGCTTATATAAATGCAAACATCCCATTATCAACCATATAAATAAACCGACAAGTAAAAATCATGATAGATGCATGATGGTAGAATGATAGTGAAAAACAGCAACTGTCATACTTTAACATACTGTAAAGCAACAGTTAACAACCAGAAATGACAGTATGATGGTTGGTATGCGAAATTTTCATAAGGGAAAAAAGGTGATCCCGGATAGTAATTTTGGTTGCCCTAAAAACAAACAAGCCTGCCAAGAAAAACTCAGCAGACTCGTTATATTATTCTGAAAAAATAGCCTATTATAATTAAGTGCTACATTAATATTCAAAATAGCCATTCTTTCAGTCAGCCATGCACCATTATTCCCAACCCGGAGTTGTCTGTTTCAGGATCGGACTTGCATTCAGTTGGTTTTGAGGAATAGGGAAATAGCTATATTCTTTGTCTGTAGCATCTTTTCCCTTATTCCACCATTCTTCATGGAATTTATTCCAACGAATCAAATCAATACGGCGGCGGCGTTCACCGATGAACTCACGTCCCCACTCATCTAAAAATTCAGAATCCGTCAACTTATCCAGATTTGCCACATAGCTATATTTCGACCATTCTTCCGCAGGGTAATTTCTTACCCGTACATAATCCAATAGTTCAGCTGCTTTTGCCTTATTTCCTTCCCTGTAATAGCATTCTGCCAATGAGTAATACATTTCAGACAAGCGCATCTCAGGAGTAGACTGAGAACGGAACAAACCATCATGATCCGGTAAATAAGGGAATTTATTGAAACGGAAACCGGAATTTTCTTCACCGGTAGTCACCTGAGAACCTTTCGCGATCACATCAGCATCATTACAAATGAAATATCCCCCACGGGCAGCAGCATCCAACAAGGCTTGTTTCTTGTTTTCGGCGTTCAACGACTTATCTTCTGAAAAACGTCCTACCTGGTCGACAAACACCAACGGGAAACCCATCCATTCTTCGGAGCCATTCACATTTTCATCTGTAAAACCATATTGCTTCGACTCGTCATATTTCATCTGTGCCCCTTGCAAGAAGAAACCTTCATAACCACCTTTCGCATCTGTCGTATGGAAAGGAATTACACGATAGTCACACTTCGCATATTTTTCAAATGGATTTCCGAGTCCGCTGGCAAACTGATACACATTTCCTTGGAAGTCACGAGAAGGCTGCAAATGGATACCGTTGTTGCCACCACCATCGCTACCAATCGTCTGGGCTGCAGAATAGTGCATACCATCTGCCCACATCGTCTGTTGTTCCAAACGACCGCGTTCGTGCCAAAACTCGAACATATTCTCAGGAGACTGATATTTATTGATACCAGAACGGAACGGATCACGATAATCTTGTTGGTTTATGCTGTATGTACCATATTTACCGGCAATAATATCTTCCGCCCATTGCTTACAATCAGCATAATGATCCTCACCAATCCACACCTTGGCATTCAAATAAAGACGAACCAACAAACCGGCTGCCGGTCCCTGTGTCCAACGTCCGAGACGTTTTTCTTTCGGCAATGTAGGGATACATTCTTTCAATTCCGACTCAATGAAATCATAAACCTCTTTTGCTGTACTCTGAGGCACGATTTCATCAGAAGCCTGTTGTTCCGTAGCGATTGGAACCTGACGGTAAAAATCCAACAAAAACATGTAGTACCAAGCCCGCAATACACGTAAGTCACTATAATAAGCAGCCTTCTCTTCATCAGTAACACCGATCGCACTAAAATCAACCGTATTGAAATCACGCAACACCGTGTTTACCTGACTGATACACTGGTAAGATGCCACCCAAGCACCGTTGATCTGTCCTTGAATATAGTTCCATTTATGTTCGTGCAGGCGAATCCATTGGCCATCGTCATATCCGTGCCGTCCTTTCTGTGTCCAGACAAAATGGTCACCTGTCAATTCCTGCAACTTCCAGATATCACCGCGCCACGTAACATTGTCACTATGTTCGAAACAACGAACCACGGCAGCTTCAACAGACAATTTATCCGTATAATAATTGTCTCTCACTAAATCTGAATATACTTTTTCTGTCAGATCCGTACAAGATGTCATGGCAAGAGCACCCAACAAACCTGCAGCACATAATAATTTAATTTTTTTCATGTTCTGTCTCTTAATTTAATTAATAAGTGATTTGTACGCCAAATGTCAGATTCCTTGCGGTCGGATAGACCTCCATTCCACCGATTCCCGGCCACAAGCCTGTAGTCGTCACCGTCGTCGGATCTACCCCCGAATACTTAGTCAATGTAAACACGTTCTTCAACGTACCATACACACGTAAATTAGAAATCCACTTCGTATTCAATTTCGGAGTCCAACCCAATGTGATATTGTCCAAACGTAAATAATTACCATTCTGCAAGAAATAGTCACAAATCACTTTCGGACCTTTGATATGAGCATTTTCTTCATAAGCGGAAGATAACTTGTTATCGCCGGAAACCACTTGCAGACCATAATACATTTCATACTGGTTCATCACTTTATAGCGAAAACGTCCACGGAAGAACAAAGACAAATCAAAGTCTTTATATCTGAACGTATTTCCCCAAGACAACTCCCACTTGGGAACACCTGTTCCATCCAGATAAACCTTATCCTGTTCATTACCATCGGCTCCCAACTTCGTTACTCCACCTTCTTCACCTTTTTCCCAAATCAGGATATTACCTGCATCATCGACACCTGCATAACGGAATCCATAAAAAGAACCTATCTCGATTCCGTCTTCTAGACGCTGAGCCGAACCAGGATTACCCGGAGAGGGGAATCCATCACCTTCTATATACCCCAACTGATACTTTTCGTTAGAGAATGATTTCAGTTTGGATTTTGTATAAGCCAAATTCAAATTTGTAGAATAAGAAAAATCTTTTGTTTGTACTGCATCCCAATTCACTTGGAACTCAAAACCTTTAGATGTAGTTGTACCCACATTTGCATAAATTTTATCATGCAGATACGGTGGCAAAGGAACAGGATATTCACCGATTACATCACGACCTTCACGAATGAATGCATCAAAGCTACCCGACAGACGAGAGTTAAATAAAGTATAATCAATACCCAAGTTGTAAGAAATCTGTTTTTCCCAAGCCAAATCATAATTTGGGTTATTACCTGGTCCATACCCCATGATAAATTTACCATAAGTATCACTATAGTACTGTCCGAATCCAGAATATTTGGCCTGTGCCGTATAACGGTCGAACCCGGAACGTCCGGTTACACCATACGAAAAACGAAGTTTTAAATCGTCAACGGCAGAACTGTTTTCAAACACCGGCAATTTGGACACACGCCAAGCAGCCGATGCTGCCGGGAAAAGTCCCCATTTATGATCTTCACCAAACTTAGAGTTACCTTCATGGCGTAAAGATCCTGTAAACAAGAATACGTCATTCCAGTTATAATTAATACGCCCCAAAAACGCGATTGTTTTTTCTTCTTCTTTATGGGATTCCATCCCCAAGCGGCCATTCACCTTTTCGTACTCACCGCCTTGAAGATAGTTATATAAGAATGCATCGGAAGGAAAATCACGGTTCGATGCTGAGAACCATTCGTAATCGAATTGCTGATAGGAATAACCGCCCATAATTTTGAAATCATGTTCATCATTGATTTTGAACGAATAATTTCCCAACCATTCCAATGTCCAATCTGTCCAAGCTTCCTGTTTCAAGAGTGCATAACCATTATAATTTCCATTAATACAATCTTTATGTGTCTTGAACTTATACTGAGACTGTTTCTTGTTATGTCCTTGGCGACCAAGCTTTAATTCTGTATTCAGATTTTTCAGAATGTTCAGTTTCAAGTTCAAATCGATTGTGGAATATTCCTGTTTTGCACCATTCTCCTGCTCCGTCAAATTTTTGACAGGATTAAAGGAATAACTATTACCTTTGAATGCATCCATCTCATCCACACTGAACGTCGGATTCAACTGAACAGCCTGCTTGAACGAAGCATAATCCGTATAATCTTCGTCAGCTATACGATAAGAGAAATTACCGCCTACTTCCAACAACCCCTCCAAAGTCGTATGCTTAAAGTTTCCACGTAAACCGTATTCTTTACGATCAGAAGCGATATCCAATCCTTCCTTACCTTTAAAGTTAGCAGACATACGGAAAATAGTTGTTTCGCTACCACCGGACAATGAAATATTGTGATTATGACCAAAATTATTTTTATTGATCAACTCATCATACCAATTGGTTCGATGCCCGTAATCAACAGCACCTGTAACCTTGTCCAAATAGGCTTCTGCATCCAAAACATCCGGTTTGCTTGCCACAAAATCATGTTCGACATAGCCATCATACGTAATGGTCGTCTTACCCGCCTTTCCCTGTTTGGTCGTTACTAAGATTACACCATTTGCACCACGAGAACCATAGATAGCTGCGGCAGAACCATCTTTCAATACGGTAATAGACTCGATATCCGACTGTGCCAAATTACGCAAATCTCCTCCCGGCATACCATCAATCACAATCAACGGACTGTTACCGGCCTTCAAAGAAGAAGCTCCACGCACTTGAATACTACCACTCGTATTCGGGTCAGCAGCGGCAACACTATTAACCACGACTCCGGCTACTTTTCCATCCACCATCTGCATCGGATCATTCACGGCACCAGCCAAAAAATCTTTGCTACTTACACTCGTAACTGCCGTAGTCAAATCCTTCTTCACAGAAGAACCATAACCGACCACCACTACTTCCTGCAAGTTCTCAGTGTCTTCTTGCAATGTAATATTAAAGGTTGTCTGACCTTTTACCGGCACTTCCAATGTCTTAAAACCGATATAAGAGATTTGCAATACAGCATCATCCGGTACATTTTCAACAGTAAATGTACCGTTCACATCGGTAATGTTACCGATCGTTGTTCCTTTGACGATCACATTGGCACCAATAACAGGGTCTCCAAAATTATCAACCACAGTACCCGTCAAAGTCCGACCTTGTTGTATAACCATCACTTCACGATCCAATACCGGAACAGCAAATGCGGCATTAACAGAAAAAGCAGACATTAATAAGCATAAGGCTGAGGCCTTCACTATCCCATTTGGGGATAATAGCTTAGATTCATTCATCATTTTTTTGCTTTTAATTTAACATGAACACATTAAAATTCAGAAAATTGAAAGAACTATCTTCCAATCTATATTTTTTAATTTTATTTTTTGTAATTCAATGACAATATTAGCCGATCTTAACACAATTACAGTAACACAGGGCAGCAAAAAGAGTATCATATTCAACCTATGACCGATTATGACACTCTTTTGTACAATCAGGACACTACACAAAAAAACAATAAAAGATTATTTCGCATTTGTAAAGTCTGTCGACAGATCAACCCCTGCATCCAAATGACACGCCAAACACTTGACATGTAATGACACTCCAAAATCGGAAAGACAAGAAAAACGACAATTCAAGACGAACCGATATTTCAACAGAAATAGAAATATGACCAAAAAGGGGGTATTGTCTGCTTTATCCAATTATATCGGATAAACCGAATTAAAGACTACGAATAAAAATCAGTTACATTTGGAAACGCCCTATTGCATCCGTCGATACTCTCCCGGTGTAACTCCGTATTTGGCTGAAAACTCACGATAAAAATAGGACTTGTTGGAAATTCCGACCTGATAGATGATTTCTTGCACACTCAGGTTCGTCGTGACTAAAAGCCGGGCAGCATGCATCATGCGGTAGTCCTTGATAAAATCACTCGGTGTCAACGGTGAAATTTTTTTAAAACGACGATACAAAGCACGGGTATTCATGCCTAATTTGTCGGCTATAAGTTCAGGACGCAACGTATCCTGAGCAAGGTTTTCCTTAATTATAGCTGTCACGGAATCCATAAACTCCTTATCTTCCTGATGGATCAACTGGCCGCCGGACTGCTCATAAGCGCTTTCCGGAGAATAATAATAGTCTTTCAGTTCTTTTTTATTCGCCATCAATCTGTTCACAACGGAATGGAGCACTACGGATGAGAATGGCTTGGTCAGGTATACATCGGCACCCAGATCCAATCCTTCCGCCTGTTCGCTTTCCGAGACTTTTGCCGATACTACGATTAAAGGTATATGCCGGGTGAACTTATCAGACTTGATACGGCTGATCAACGCAAACCCATCCATACTCGGCATCATGATATCCGTAATAATCAAATCAGGAGTTTGCTGGTCCATCAAGGCCAAAGCCTCTTCTGCATTAAATGCCTCCCGAACGGCATATTCGGACGATAAAGTTTCCTTAATCAGCCAAACGATATCCCGGTTATCATCAACCACCAAGATAACCGGATTACCGATATTCCCAGTGGTTTCGGCAGCCACTGCCGAAACCACTGGTTGTGCAACCGGAACCTCTTCATCGGCTTGTTCGTCTAAATCCATTTCCTCGACCTCCAGATAAGGCAACGTAACGATAAATCCGGCAGATTCCCCCTCCTTGCTTTCCACATTTATCTCACCACGAAGCAACTGGACCATACTATGGCAGATGAAAAGTCCTAATCCGTTTCTGGAAGTCATCTGAGTATAATTATTTCCATCCAAATCTCCTAAGATATGAAAACGATCAAAAATCGTTTTCAAGTCAGCTTCCGCTATCCCCTTACCCGTATTATATACCTTTATTATCAGAGACTCATTTTCTATCCGGACAGAAACATCAATCGTACCTTTCTGTTCCGTGTACTTGAATGCATTCGACACCAAATTGCGTATAATCTTTTTCAAACTGGGTACATCCGTATTCCAATAAACCGGTTTATCAACATCACTGAAGGTAAAATTGATCCCGTTCTGCTCCGCAACAGGTATAAACGATTCGCATTGCTTCCGGATCAAACTGCTTACGGACACCCGTTTGATCTGTATATGACTGAATCCGACCTCCTCGATCTTTCTGATATCCAAAATTTCCTGGATCAACTCATTCAGATTTGTGACATTCTCACCCAGGATACGGGCATACTTCTCCAATTTCCCATCAGCCAATCGGTCAGCGGATATCTTGATATAATCATTTACGCCATTAATCAAAGTCAAAGGCGTACAAAGCTCATGCGTGATGTTGGCAAAGAAATTCAACTTCGCTTCATATAGTTTTTCTTTTTGCTCTTCTCTGATTTTCCGGGCGACTTCGGCCTGTTTTTCCACAATCCGGCGGCGCAGCCAATACACGATACCCAAACATATGGTCGCCAGTACCAAACCATAGGCAATCATGGCCCAAGAACCGCGATACCAGGGAGGCAACACCCGTATATGCAAAAAATACTCCTTGGCATCCGAATCGAACACATCATTCTTGTAACGGACTTTCAAAACATAATTGCCATAAGGTAACTTCGTAAAAACAACCTCGTTATCTTTCTGCAGTTCGGTCCATGATGTATTATAGTTTTCCAATAAGTACGAATACTCATAGTTTTCCCCGTGTATATAGTCGGTCGCCACAAAAGAAATCGAAAATGTGGATATGTTGGGGGGAATGGTCACATATCCGGTTTTCTGATCCGTATAGTCATACAAACTATGCGTTTCATGCCCCATCTTCATTTCAAAAAAATGTAAGGCCGGCTTATAATTCTCCTGCCGGTCGTTTTGCGGATCTACCCATATCACCCCGTTAATCCCACCGAAGAACAGTTTTCCCGTGTAAGGGCACTTCCAATAAGCATCATCCGAGAATTCCGTCACATCCAGATCAGGACTTTCATAATTATGAAAAAAACGATTGTGAGGATTATATTTGGTAAGTCCCTTATTCGTACTCAGCCAAACACAGCCGTCAGAATCTTCCAGAATACCGTGAACCATATCATTCTTGATACCGTCGATCCTGCTATATTGGCGTACTTCCGCCGGGTTCCCAGAATGTAATTTCATCTGTGTCATACCAGAACTCGCCCCCAGATAAAAAGTAGAATCCTTGCTATAACACATACAAAGCACATCCCCTACCGCCCGGTTACCGGCATTATTCATCGGAATAAATTCGTATTTCTTAGTCAACAGATTAAAACGAACCAATCCATATCCCCCACGGCTCCCTAAATAAAGAAGAGAAGCCTCATCATCATAACTCATAGAATGGAACTCATTACAAATCTTTCCATCCTTTTCAAGGATAAAAGACTTTACATATTTAATCACAAGCTCCCCCCCTTTTCTACCAATAACAACTTCCAGCAAACCATCTCCGGTCGTTGCCATCCATAACGTCGAATCATTCACTTCACGGATGGCATGGACATATCTGATCTTTGTATCAACAAGACTTGCCATCGTATGGACTTTCTTGTCCACTAAGGAATAATATGACAACCCCGGTCCTTCTGTCCCGATCCACACCCAGGGATAATAGTTACTTTTACGGAAACAATAGACACGATCACTAGACAAGCCGCTCGATGTTGTGAAGTGTTTGACTTTCTCGGCTGGTATTTTTCCTTTTTCATAGGAATCATAATCTTCCACACGCACAAAACCATTTCCTTTAGTTCCGAACCAAATTGTTTTCTCATCCTCGGTATAGATCGAACGGACCGGATTCCGCACGACAATCGGCAAACTCTTGAGTTGAATCCCTGAAAATCGGTTATACTTGTCATAATACATCCGGACTCCCTGCCCGTCCGTCCCCACCCATAGGATATCCTGCTTCCGGTCAGGTAAAACACAAAATAGCCCGACATCAAACCTCAATGCCTCTTCCTGATTATCGATGTTTAGCAAAAGCCCGTTCCTGAAAACCAAGTAGGGGACGGAATGAAACAAAGCGATACGGGAAAGCTTTCCATATTGCTCCATCCAGCCGGTAAGGTCGGCCAGATACTCTTTCCTGCGATCTTTCATCCGGTAAGAATAAAAGTGGTTTTCCATATCCACATAATACAAAGTGCCATCGAGGTAATAAGCACGGTCAATTTCCTTTTCATGAATCGGAGTTTTCTTTATGTCCAATACCAAGGGAAAAGACTCAAAATCCGGACAAATCTCAAGCAGGCAGCCATCGGCGTCAAGAATAAAGAATTGCCTTTCTCCGTTTGCAAACAAGACTTTGGATACTTCTTCATTCATTCCCTGTACATGTACATCCTGAAAAGAGCCGGTTTCGGGAGAATAGCAGGAGATAAAATCTTTTTGCTTTATGAGCAGTGTATTACCAGCCGAATCAGACACCACATTCAAACATTCGGGATATTCCGTGTAGGACTCCGTCACCTTCCGGTCTTTCAACGAGAACCGATTCAATCCCATAGAAGTCGATACCCACAGAAATCCATCCCCACCATACACGATTTTATTGATGATATTACTGCATAAGGTATTCTTGTTATTCGGTTCAAAGCGAAATACATATGTATTCTTGCCGTTATACAGATTCAAACCGTCGTAGGTACCGATCCACATATAACCGTTCTCATCCTGATACATGTCAAGGATAGCATTATTTGACAAATCTATATTATTTGCCATATGCAGGGAAATCCCCGCAGACACCGGACAAGAAAAAAGGAACAAACAGACAATAACAGCCCTTACAAAACGGAAAAATGCCGCATATCTGGTATCTATATAGGATAAATTCATAATAACGATTATTAGGCCACAAATATAGCAAATAATGTGTCAATTTTTTCTTACTTTTGCGCCAAACGTCTGTAACTAATAAAGTATTAATCGTTTTAATACATAAATATATGAAAAAGTATCTTCCTATCGCCGCTTCCGTCCTGCTTCTTGCAGCCTGTAGCGAAAAACCGGGTTACGAAATTACCGGTACCGTTTCAAACAGTGATTTGAATGGTAAGTATGTATATCTCTATGAATATGGGGTAAAAGATGCTGCACCATTGGACAGCGCCTTAGTACAAAACGGATCTTTTGCTTTGAAAGGCACACAAAACGCTCCTGCCCTCCGTACTCTCCGTTTTTCGGAAGAAGTGGTTGAACCGGTGCGTGTCGCTCCCGGAGAAAACGCTCCGTTCATGGCAACATTCGTACTTGAAAACGGAAAATTAGCAGTCGTGCTGGACTCTACTTCCACTGTTAGCGGTACTCCCGAAAATGACGCACAAAAAGAATTGCAGGCCAAAATCAAAGACTTACGTTCTGGTATAGACAAATTGGTCGCCGATATGAAGTCGGGCGATGAAAATCTGATAAAGCAGGCGGAAGCCAAATATGAAGAGATCGACCGTAAGATTACGGAAACCGTTGTCAACTACATCCTGGCTCATACAGATAAACAGTCTGCCGCCAAGAACCTCTACGATTTCCGTTACAACATCGACGAAGAGCAGCAAAATGAAATCATCTCCAAAGCAGATTCTTCTTTCAAGTCCGTTCCGGGAATCAGCTATATGATCGATCATCTGAATGTTTTGAAAAAGGTAGCCATAGGACAGAAGTTCACTGATTTCGAAATGCCGAACGCTAAAGGTGAGGTGCACAAACTTTCCGAATACGTCGGTAACGGCAAAGTCGTCCTGATTGATTTCTGGGCATCTTGGTGTCCTCCCTGCCGTGCAGAAATGCCGAATCTGGTCAAAGCCTACAAAGATTACAAGGACAAAGGATTCGATATTGTCGGTATCTCGTTGGACAGCAAAGCCGATGCGTGGGCCAAAGGCGTAAAAGACCTAAACATCACCTGGACACAACTGTCCGACTTGAAAGGTTGGCAGAACAGCGGTGCCGCTCTTTATGGTGTCAACAGCATCCCTCATACCGTACTGGTTGACAAAGACGGTACAATCATCGCCAAGAACCTGCACGGTCAGGAGTTGGAAGATAAAATTAAAGAAGTTTTGAAATAACCGGTCCTGTTGCACGGCTGAATTTTAAATTTTATCTTTGTGCGGTCTTTTAAAAGCGATCTTACATTAAAATTAGCATAAAGTTTTATTATCACTTTAATATAATAAATTAGCGATTATGATTTATTCACATGAAGTTCAACACATGTGTGTTGTAAAGAAGGGAGCTAACCACCAGTGTGCTCCGATTCCTGAAGAAGGAAAGTGGGTTAGAGCAACTCAGATTTCTGATATTTCTGGTTTGACACACGGTATCGGTTGGTGTGCACCGAAACAGGGTGGATGTAAGCTGACTCTGAACGTTAAAGAAGGAATTATCCAGGAAGCACTTGTAGAAACTATCGGTTGCTCCGGAATGACTCACTCTGCTGCTATGGCTTCAGAAATCCTGCCGGGCAAAACACTGTTGGAAGCATTGAACACTGACCTTGTTTGTGACGCTATCAACACTGCAATGCGCGAATTGTTCCTGCAGATCGTTTACGGTCGTACACAGTCTGCTTTCTCTGAAGGTGGTCTGCCTGTCGGTGCCGGTCTGGAAGACTTGGGTAAAGGTCTGCGCAGCCAAGTAGGAACCATGTTCGGTACATTGGCAAAAGGTCCTCGTTACTTGGAAATGGCAGAAGGTTACTGTACTCGTATGGCTCTCGATGCTGACGATGAAGTAATCGGTTATGAATTTATCCACTTAGGTAAATTCATGGATATGGTGAAGAAGGGTATGGATGCTAACGAAGCACTGGAAAAAGCCAAAGGCTCTTACGGTCGTTTCAAAGAAGCTGTAAAATATATCGATCCTCGTAATGAATAAGAAGACACTGACACGCGTCCTTCTCGGGCTGATCGCTATCACCACAGTGGCAACGGTTATCGCTTACTTCGTGATTAAGCCGGACCGTCCCTGGATGGCTTTTTATGTGGCCTGCTGCGGCGGTGTACTTGTTTTCAATTTTCTGATATCTTTATTTCTGGTAAATAAGAATTTAAAAAAGTAAAAAATAATATGGCTTTATTTGAAAGTTATGACCGCCGTATCGATCATATCAACGCGGTTTTAAAAGAATATGGTATCAACGGTATCGAAGATGCAAAGGCTATCTGCGACGCTAAAGGTATCGACCCTTATACAATGTGTAAGGAAACACAACCTATCTGTTTCGAAAATGCTTGCTGGGCTTACGTTGTAGGTGCTGCAATCGCAATCAAGAAGGGCTGCACCAACGCTGCCGAAGCTGCTGAAGCTATCGGTATCGGTCTGCAGGCATTCTGTATCGCCGGTTCTGTTGCCGACGATCGTAAAGTTGGTATCGGCCATGGTAACCTGGCAGCTCGTTTGCTTCGTGAAGAAACAAAATGTTTCGCATTCCTGGCTGGTCACGAATCTTTCGCAGCAGCCGAAGGTGCTATCAAGATCGCTGAAATGGCAAACAAAGTTCGTAAAGAACCGTTGCGTGTTATTTTGAACGGCCTAGGTAAGGATGCTGCTAAAATCATTTCCCGTATCAACGGCTTCACTTACGTTCAAACTCAGTTCGACTATATGACTGGTGAAGTAAACGTAATCGAAGAAAAAGCATACTCAAACGGTCTGCGTGCAAAAGTTAAGTGCTACGGTGCTGACGACGTTCGCGAAGGTGTTGCCATCATGCGTAAAGAAGGTGTTGACGTGTCTATCACAGGTAACTCAACTAACCCGACTCGTTTCCAGCACCCGGTTGCAGGTACTTACAAGAAAGAATGTATGGAAAACGGTCACCCGTATTTCTCTGTAGCTTCAGGTGGTGGTACAGGCCGTACCCTGCACCCGGATAATATGGCAGCCGGTCCTGCTTCTTATGGTATGACCGACACGATGGGCCGTATGCACGGTGACGCTCAGTTCGCTGGTTCTTCATCCGTACCTGCTCACGTTGAGATGATGGGATTCCTGGGTATGGGTAACAACCCGATGGTAGGTGCTACTGTTGCAGTGGCTGTTGCTATCGAGGAAGCTATGAAGAAGTAATTTAAGTTATTTCTAAATATATAAACTCCTGTAATCGTTATGGTTACGGGAGTTTTTTTTTGTTTATTGAAATATCTTATATGCTTCTTCTTTCTTGCCCAATCAAATACTTCTTTAAACAACAAATCTTATCTGTAAAGCATTGGGATTGGTATATAGGATACATAAAAACACTCATGATTTTTCATTTTTAAAAGAAAACAAGACAAGAGATTTCTCTCCTAAAAAATAATGAATTTGAAAGTATTTTGTGACCAATTTGTGACCATTTCTGCATTTTCAAGAAACTGGTCACAAATTATCAACCAATAATCTGATTTACAATAATATAATCAAAATCAAAGAGCTTCTAAAATGTCTAATTTAATTTATTAAACAGATGGTTAGAAGTTCATTTTCTATTCTCTTCTTCATAAGAGAAAGTAAAGTTCGGAAAAATGGGAATGCTCCTATTGAAGTCATAATTACTATCAATGGTGAAAAATGTTCCTTTCCGACAGGGAAACAGGTTCATATTGATAAATGGGATAAAACCAAACAACAAGTAAAAGGTAAAGATGAGGAAGCCAAAAGCCTCAACAACTACCTGAAAGCCGTAAAAGCCAAACTGTATCAGAAAGAAGCGGAATTGTTGGGTAGAGGTTTTATCATCACTGCTAAACTTCTATGTGAGGCATATCAAGAAAAGATCGAATCTCTGAAAGAGAAAAGTTTGTTTGAGGTTTTTACAGAACATAATCACGAACAAGAAAAATTAATTTACAGCTTCACGCAAGCTATTTCCTAACCAAAGTATATTTATATCCTGTTTCCGAGCAGTCTTGCAGGATAAGAGTGTCTCCTTTGATAGACACAGGATAGGCAGGGTTGGTCTCGTAGAAGACATCCATCAGATAGGCTTCATATCCGGCCCCCGTATCCGCTTTGCGCCAGTTCAAAGCCCCCGGTTCGGCTTTGCCGTCCTCCGTCCAGACATATTGGTCGTCTGCAAACTTGATGAAAGTATTCTCATATTCGCAGAACTCACGGGCGTTCTTGCCACTCACCAGTTCCCATTCTCCGTTGACCAGCGTCTTGATCTCCGGCAGATCCTTATCGAACAACGTTACATTCGCGCTCTCCGCATCCTTCTTTTTATTGCTCTGACAAGCCGTACCAAACAGCAGGACAACGACAAGCAGCAACGGCAATACATCCATCAGCTTCTTCATATCACTCACTTATTTACAATGTTCCTTTATCAACTTTCCAGCAAGCGGATCGCCCAATTCTTTAGCTTTGTTGAATGCTTCGCAAGCCTCTGTTTTCTTCTTCAAACGGACGCAACAAACGCCCCGTAAACGATAACAGGCTCCGAAATCTGGAGCAATCGCGATTGCCCTCTCTATACTTTTCAGTGCATCTTCATACTTCTGCTGGCGAACATAGATGGAAGCTTCTTCCGCATAGTAGTCGGGCGTGCTGGGACTTCCCTGTATAGCAGCCTGGATATCCTTCAAAGCTCCCTCCAAGTCACCCGCACGGAACTTGGCTTGTTCGCGCAGAAAGAAGAAGTTCGGAAGCACCTGTCCACCAATCAGTGTATAATAGAGGTCATAATCAGCGATAGCCTCCGTGTATTGTGCAAGGCGCAGGCGCCAATTGATCCGTTCCAACACATAAGCTGCCGCCTCGGCATTCATATTTGTCCCGCATTTCTCGATCGCCTTGTCGAGCAGGTCGATAACATCACCGATATTAAAACCGGTAACCCGTTCCTTTGCCTTTGCAGCCAAATAATAAGAAGAAGCAGAGGCGACATCGCTGTTGTTAACGATCATGTACTCATCGAATGCCTGCTGGAACTCTCCTTTATTGAACAGGATATCCGCCCTTAATTGGTGATAGGCTGGCAGGTTATCCTCTTCGATCGCCTTGTCCAAAGCCTCCATAGCGGCTTCGATTGTCCAAGCTGGATCAGTCAGCGTACTATCGGCCGAAGCAACACCGTAGATCAACTTAGCCTGGTTATACCAGAAATCACCTTTCTTATCGCTACATTTAGAAGCGGTTTTTATGTCGTCCAGTGCCTTTTGCAAATAGATTGCCTGTTCAGCCATAGAGTTAGCCAATTCCGCACGATTGTAGGCATAAAGATCAGAACGGTTCAGATAACCGTCGGGAGCATCCGGGAAGGTGGTGATAAAATCGTTGACCGTTTCCAAGCGTGCCTTTGCGTCCTGCGTGCCACTGATCAAGTAAAGAGCTACGGTTGCTTGGTCCAGTTCCTTCGGCCATCCTTTCGGTATATTGATATTGCGGTATGCAGAACTCAGATAATCAGCAGACCCTATTGACAAGCTACCTGCATATCCAGCAGAAAGGCCATAGCAAATATCTTTCTTTCCACCTGCATCCGCTTGTGCCAGCCCGAACACTTCACCTTCGGGAGTCAGCAACGGAGCATTGAGTTCGTTTTCTTCCAATGCGACTGCCATCTTGTAATATTTATACGGATCTTTCAGCTTACTTACTTCGGTAATAGCACCAGACTTAAAGGTGGCGTTCTTGCCGGTAGAGTATAATAGCAGATAGGCATTCGTCCCGTTTGCCACCGGCTCAGCAGCAATCGGCAGGAAAACAGCTTTCTTCGGCACTTCAACCTGAAACTTTACAGCGTCATACAGTTCGTCTGCACCCAGGATATTCTTAACCAGAAATGTTTTTCCCTCAAAGTCTGTGATTGTTGCTTTCTCGGCACCCTTAAAGATATTGTATGCAGAGACAGCCTCGCCTGTTTCGGAAATAAAGAATCCCGTACTAGTTGCGAGCTTATTTCCATCCTTTCCATAAGTGGTAATTGTAAAGACCGCTCTCTTGGCTTTGTTCATCCATTTAGGAGCGTTTTTCTGTGCTGCCGCCGAGAGGCACAAACAACTGATCAAAATCAAATGTAGTATTCGTTTCATTTCTTTTTCATGTTATCAGATACAGACGCAAAAGTAAGTATTTATCTTAGAATATACGCATCATGGTGTTAAGAAAGCTAACTTTAAGACTTCAAGGAATGTGTAAAAACAAATTACATGGATCAACACGGTTTGTCTGTTTTTTGTTTTTATAGACAACCTATAATAAGATTTTTTAACACACAGTCAACCTATCTCAGGACGAGACAAAATTATAAATAGAGAAACAGGTTGTCATTATATAATTCAAAAATCACAAATCTTCTTACCTTTGTACATAAAAAGTAAGAAGATTTATGATCGATCAACCTACCATAGACCGGATACTGGATGCTGCAAACATTGTGGACGTTGTTTCCGAATTCGTTACCCTTCGGAAACGAGGCATAAACTATGTAGGGTTGTGTCCTTTCCATAGCGACAAGTCCCCCTCTTTCTATGTGTCGCCAGCAAAGAATATCTGTAAATGCTTTGCCTGCGGCGAAGGGGGTACGGCTGTTCACTTCATTATGAAGCATGAGCAGCTTTCTTATTATGATGCGCTTCGCTTCCTTGCCAAAAAGTACAACATCGAAATACAGGAACGGGAACTGTCGGAACGCGAAAAGCAGGTGCGCAGCGACCGCGAAAGCATGCTGATCGTCAATAGCTGGGCGCAGAAATACTTCACGACCCAGCTCTACGAACACCAGGAAGGCAAAGCCGCCGGCCTGCGCTACTTTGCCGAACGTGGTTTCCGGGAAGATACCATTCGCAAATTCCAGTTAGGCTACAGCCTCGACCAACGGGACGCCCTGTATAAAGCCGCAACAAAGAGCGGTTACAAAAAAGAATTTCTCGAAAAGACAGGTTTGGTGATCGCCTACGACAACGGCGGGGTAAACGACCGTTTTCGCGGGCGTGTCATTTTTCCGGTCCATACGCTCAGTGGAAAAGTCGTCGCTTTCGGAGGACGTGTCCTGAAGAAAGACGAAAAGACAGCCAAATATGTCAACTCGCCCGAAAGTGAGATTTACCATAAGAGTAACGAGCTTTACGGGATCTATTTCGCCAAACAGGCGATCGTAAAGGCTGACCGCTGCTTCTTGGTGGAAGGCTACACGGATGTTATTTCCATGCATCAGGCAGGGGTCGAGAACGTGGTCGCTTCATCGGGTACAGCCCTCACACAAGGACAGATCCGCCTGATACATCGCTTCACTAGCAATATCACGGTCTTGTATGACGGTGATGCAGCCGGTATCAAAGCTGCCTTGCGTGGTATCGACCTGCTGTTGGAGGACGGCATGAATGTGAAAGTGGTGCTCCTTCCGGACGGAGAAGACCCCGACTCCTTTGCCCGCAAGCACAACGCGAGCCAGTTTGCTGAGTTTATCCGGCAGAACGAAACCGATTTCATCCGTTTCAAAACGCGCCTGCTATTGGACGATGCAGGAACGGATCCGATCAAACGGTCGGCGCTAATCTCCGACATTATCCGGACGGTGGCCATCATCCCCGACAATATCGCCCGCTCCCTTTATATCCGGGAATGCAGTACGATGATGGAAATAGACGAGATGCTCCTGTTGAACGAAGTGAACAAAATCCGCCTCAACAAGGAAGAAAGGCAAGCGAACACTCCGTCCTCCCCCATTCCGGCTACTCCCATCAATATCCCCGAATACCCGGATATTCCCGGTTACCAGCCCTACCCGGAAGAGACGCTGGCGGAACAACCGCAGGAAAGTCCCCTGCCTCCTGACAATACGATCCCGCCCCCCCCACCGGAAGAATACAGTCCCGATGACGGAGGAGGCAGCATACCGCCGCCAGCGCCTTTCACGCCGCCGGCAAACATTCCGGTAGGGCCGAAGCGTTCGCCTTACGAGGCATACGAAGTCGCCCTGCTGCGCTACATCGTGCGTTATGGCGAACGTATCCTGTTCCAATATACGG
The DNA here is from genome assembly GCF_025151215.1 of Parabacteroides merdae ATCC 43184. Classification (NCBI taxonomy): domain Bacteria; kingdom Pseudomonadati; phylum Bacteroidota; class Bacteroidia; order Bacteroidales; family Tannerellaceae; genus Parabacteroides; species Parabacteroides merdae. The sequence continues at coordinate 436,308 of NZ_CP102286.1, read as the reverse complement.
ACGAAGAGACGAACGAGGATGTCGTGATCCGCGTTTCCGAATATATCCGTTCCGAGCTGGAACGCGACGACCTGACCTTTTATACTCCGCTCTTCAAGAGTATGATGGATGAAGCGGCCGATCGCTGCCGGTCCGAAGGGTTCATCGCGAACCGGTATTTCCTCGCCCATCCCGACCCGAACGTGAGTCGCCTTGCCGCCAACCTGATCAGCGAAAAATATCAGCTAAGCAAGTATCACACCAAATATCGGGAACTGGAACAGGAAGAAGACAAACTCGACCAGTTGGTAATCCGGGAATTGTATGCTTTCAAGGATGCCTATGTACTCTCTCAAATCAAAGAGATACAGGCACAGATCAAGAGTATGCAAAACAACGAAGACATGGATCAGGTTTTCGAGCTGATGAAAAAGCTCACGCGCCTGAACGAAATAAAGAATATATTAAGTAAAGAATTGGGAGAAAGAATCATATTAAAAATGTAATGCCTATGAATTTTTTAGAAACGGAAGACGTGGTAAAACAATATGCCAACCACCTCGCCCTCGACAAGGTCAGCATCCAAGTTCCCGAAGGGAAAGTCTTCGGCTTATTAGGGCCGAACGGAGCCGGCAAAACCACACTGATCCGTATCATCAACCGCATCACGGCCCCCGACAGCGGCCTTGTCCGTTTTAACGGACGTGAATTTCAGCCGGAAGATATCTACCAGATCGGTTACCTGCCGGAAGAACGCGGCCTGTATAAAAAAATGAAAGTCGGTGAACAAGCCATCTACCTAGCACAGCTCAAAGGGCTCTCCTACCAGGAAGCTCGCATACGGTTGATACGCTGGTTCGAAAAATTTGATATCATGCCCTGGTGGAACAAGAAACTGGAAGAGTTGTCCAAAGGGATGCAGCAGAAAATACAATTCATCATCACCATCATTCACGAACCGAAACTTCTGATCTTCGACGAACCGTTCAGCGGATTTGACCCAGTGAATGCCGAATTGCTGAAAAAAGAAATCCTCGAACTCAAAGATGCCGGACACACAATCATCTTTTCCACGCACAACATGTCGTCTGTTGAAGAGATTTGTGACAATATCGCCTTGATCAACCGTTCTCAAGTTGTGCTTTCCGGCAATGTGACAGAAGTGAAAAGCCGTTTCCGGACAAACAATTTCACCCTCCGTTTCCATACCGGATCAGGGAAATTGCAACCCATCCCGGAAATGTTCAGCCTGCTGACGGAAAAAGACCTGGCCGGAACAAGCGAGGTACGCATCCATAAAGAGCCGGGTATAACCAACTCCGCCCTCCTCTCTGCATTGGCGGGACAGACTGAAATCATTTCTTTCACGGAAGAGATCCCTTCGATGAACGACATATTTATTAACACCGTCTCCGGTACAAATACTACGCAAGCATGAATAAGATAGGACTTATAATAAAAAGAGAATACCTCCGCCGTGTCAGCAAAAAATCGTTTCTGTTACTGACATTCCTGACACCGTTCCTGTTTGCCGCGCTGGTGTTCGTCCCGCTTTGGTTATCCACCATCAAAGGAGATGATGTCAAACAGGTGGCGATCAGCGATACGACAGGCAAATACGCACCGCTGTTTAAAGACACAGAAGAATACACCTTCATCACCGAAAAAGGTTCCAGCCTGGAAGAATATCGTAAAAACCCGGATAAAGAAATTTTCGCTTTCTTGAATATAACAGACGACTTGTTACAAAACCCAACCGCAGCAACACTCTATTCGCAGAAACAAATTCCGATGGGACTGAAAAACACCATCGACAAAACACTGTCCGAATACTTGAAAGACGAGAAACTCGCTTCTTACAACATCGACAACCTGAAACAGATCATCGAGGACAGCAAAATCAATTTCAATATCAAAACCATCAAATGGGATGAAGACGGAAGTGAAAAAAGCACTTCGGCCGAGGTTGCCTCTATCTTAGGCATGATATTGACTTTCATTATCTATATGTTTATCATCATGTACGGTGGAATGGTCATGCAAGGAGTGATGGAAGAAAAGACAAACCGTATTATCGAAGTGATGATTTCGTCCGTTAAGCCATTCGACCTGATGATGGGAAAAATCATTGGCATCGGTTTCGTCGGCCTAACACAAGTATTCCTGTGGGGAATCCTGACAACGGTCTTGGTATCGGGGAGCCTTTTCTTTTTCGGTGGCAACACGTCACCTGAAGATATGATGACAGCACAGATGACGGCACAAGGCATAAACGATGTGGCTGCCGGTTCTTCCGATATCAGCATCCAGGTGCAAGAAATTATCAATTCGATCAACTTCGGTATGATCGGCACCTGTTTTGTCCTTTATTTTATCGGTGGCTATTTACTGTATGCAGCTCTATTTGCTGCAATCGGAAGCGCTCTGGAACAGCAGGAAGACACTCAGCAGTTCATGACTCCGATTATGCTTTTGATGGCGTTCAGCTTGTATGCCGGAATCTATAGCATGAATAATCCAGACGGCCCGCTGGCATTCTGGTGTTCGATGATCCCGTTTACCTCCCCTATCGTGATGATGGTCCGCTTGCCGTTCGACATTCCGGTATGGGAATTGGCTCTTTCGTTTGCTTTGCTGTTTGCCACAGCTATACTTATCATCTGGTTCTCGGCCAAAATTTACCGTGTAGGTATTTTAATGTATGGAAAGAAACCGAGCATCAAAGAAATGATCAAATGGGTAAAATATAAATAAAACTATCACGGCGATCGTAATGATCGCCGTGATAACGTAAAATATATGTATGAAAAAAGCCTGTCACTCAAAAGAATGACAGGCTTTTTGTTGTTCAACCAGGGCTCGAACCTGGACTAACAGGACCAGAATCTGTTGTGCTACCATTACACCATTGAACAATTTCCGTTCAACAAAGATGACAATTAATTATTTCGTTGTTCAACCAGGGCTCGAACCTGGACTAACAGGACCAGAATCTGTTGTGCTACCATTACACCATTGAACAATTTCAATTAAGCTTGTCAACTCTCTTGTTGTTAGCGAGTGCAAAAGTACATACTTTTTCAAAATAAACAAACGATATGGTAATTTTTTTTCATTAATAAACTTTTTTCTTTTTCTGCTTGTTTTGATTTTGCAAGTATATACATATATTAATAGAGGGAAATCACCCACATAATAAATATAAGAAGTATATTTGCGACTTCGAATATTACTCAATAAAAAATAATGGATCAAACAGAAGCATTAGTTAAAACGATTGTAGAAGGCCTACAGGAAAAAAAAGGCAAAAACATTGTAACCGTAGACTTAACCCAATTATCCGGCTCGATCTGCCAATATATGATAATCTGTGAAGGAAGTACACCTACCCAGGTTTCCGCATTGTCTGATTCAGCTTGGGATTTTGCCCATCGCAAGGCAGGAGAAAAACCGCTTTCGATAGATGGAGCACAACGTGCCGAATGGATCGGGATGGACTATGGCACGGTTCTTGTACACATATTTTTACCGGAACTTCGCGAGTTCTATAATCTGGAAAATCTTTGGTCAGATGCCAAAGTGACTCAGATTGTAGACCTCGACTGATGACCGATCTTACATAGTATAGAGATAATCACATATGGAAAATAAAAACGACATGTTTAACAAAGCACCGAAGAATAATAAGCAAAAGATGTTCAAGTTTAATCTTTATTGGATGTACGGGCTCATCTTCATAATGCTTTTTGCTTTGTATCTGACAAACGACTCTTCGGCATCTAAAGAATTAGGCTGGACCGAGTTCCAGAAATTAGCACAGGAAAACGTATTCGACCGGATGGTCGTCTACAACAAAAAGAATCTGGTTGAAGCAACTGTAAAAGACGGACGGAAAGGTCTGGTGTTCAGAAAAGACAGTGCGACATTGGGTACAAACCCGAAAGTGTATGTCAAAATACCGTCGGCCGATAAATTTTCAGACTTCTATGACAAATCCGTTGCCGAAAATCATATCACTACGCAAGTCAGCTTCGAAGAAGGCGACGACGCGATCTGGAATTTTCTTGTTTCGTTCGGTCCGATCCTGCTGATTATCGTCGTATGGATCTTTCTGATGCGACGCATGTCAGGTGGTGCAAGCGGTGGTCCCGGCGGAGTATTCAGTGTGGGAAAAGCAAAAGCACAGCTTTTCGATAAAGATAACGACCGAAAAGTGACCTTCAAGGATGTCGCCGGCCTTGCAGAAGCAAAACAGGAGGTGGAAGAGATCGTTTCCTTCTTGAAAAACCCCGAAAAATATACGGAATTAGGAGGTAAAATACCTAAAGGAGCCTTACTCGTAGGCCCTCCAGGAACCGGTAAAACATTATTGGCTAAGGCTGTGGCAGGAGAAGCAGATGTTCCGTTCTTCTCCCTGTCAGGCTCGGACTTCGTAGAAATGTTTGTCGGTGTGGGAGCATCCCGCGTACGTGACTTGTTCCGCCAGGCAAAAGAGAAAGCTCCTTGTATCGTATTCATTGACGAGATCGATGCCGTCGGTCGTGCCCGTGGTAAAAATGTAAACATGAACAGCAACGACGAACGTGAAAACACATTGAACCAGTTACTTACAGAAATGGACGGTTTCGGTTCCAACAGTGGTGTTATTATCCTGGCAGCTACGAACCGTGCCGATATCTTGGATAAGGCTCTACTTCGTGCGGGACGTTTCGACCGCCAGATTCACGTGGAATTACCCGACTTGAACGAGCGTAAAGAGATATTCGGAGTGCATCTGCGTCCGATCAAAATCGACGAAAGCGTCGATGCCGAATTCTTGGCACGCCAGACTCCCGGTTTCTCCGGTGCCGACATTGCCAATGTCTGCAATGAAGCTGCTTTGATTGCCGCTCGTAACGGTAAAAAGTTTGTCCAAAAAGAAGACTTCATGAATGCGGTCGACCGTATCGTCGGAGGTTTGGAGAAACGAACTAAAATAACAACTGCGGATGAACGTCAATGCATAGCCAACCATGAAGCAGGTCACGCAACCTTGAGCTGGCTGCTAGAACATGCCAATCCGTTAGTTAAAGTCACAATCGTTCCGCGAGGCAAGGCATTAGGCGCTGCCTGGTATTTACCGGAAGAACGCCAGATTACCACCCGTGAACAATTGCTGGACGAAATGTGTGCCACGCTCGGCGGCCGCGCAGCTGAAGAACTTTTCTTGGGAAAAATATCTACCGGAGCATCTAATGACCTCGAACGGGTGACTAAACAGGCTTATGCGATGGTCGTCTATTTTGGTATGAGTAACCGACTGCCGAACTTGAACTACTACGATTCAAGTGGACAAGACTGGGGTTTCACTAAACCGTACAGCGAGGAAACAGCTCGGATGATCGACCAGGAAGTACAGGTCATTATCAATGAACAGTACGAACGAGCCAAAAGTATTCTGAAAGAACATGCGTCAGGCCACAATACGCTGGCTCAGGTATTGCTGGAACGGGAAGTAATCTACACGGAAGATGTCGAACAGATCTTCGGCAAGCGTGCTTGGGTTTCCCGCTCGGAGGAGATTCTGGAGCTGCAAGAGAAAGCAAACGGTAAAAAGGCCGAAGAAGCAAAAGTTGCCGAAGCTGACAAGCAGTAAGATAACATAAACAATAAAAAATTCCATGCTCACTAAATTTGAAACAGATGGGCATGGAATTATTATTTTAATTATATTTGTACTTGAATAAATCAATAAAAAAACACTATCGTCTTGAAAAATTTGATTATACGGGCGTTAACCGGCATTATATTCGTTGTGGTACTAATCAGTGCCATTTATATTCATCCGATTTTTTTCCTTATTCTTTTTTGTATTATAACAGGATTGACCCTTTGGGAATTCGGAGGTCTGGTCAAACATTATGAAAATGCGAATCTGCAACGGACCGTGAATGTGCTCGGAGGAGTATATCTGTTTATCGCCACCTTCGTTTATGCAAACGGGTTGACAGACGGAAAGATATTCCTTCCCTATCTACTATTTATCATGTTGACAATGATAGCTGAACTCTACTATAAGGCACCGAACCCGATTAATAATTGGGCATTTACGCTCTTTGCCCAGGTTTATTGTGCCGGCTCCTTCTCCATATTGAATTTCATCGGCGCAGAACCGGGGACACCTGGTGTCATGAGCTACACGCCGCTCTTTATCATGGCGATCTTTATTTTTGTCTGGCTGGACGATACCGGAGCATACTTGGTCGGCTCCTTGATCGGAAAACATAAATTATTTGAACGGATTTCTCCCAAGAAATCATGGGAAGGCTTTTTTGGCGGATTGATCCTCTCCTTGGCTTCCTCACAGGCATTCGCCTGGTTCGCCCCGGAAATAAACCGGATGAATTGGTTGGGACTGGCAGCCACGGTTGTCCTGTTCGGAACCTGGGGAGACTTGATCGAATCCTTGCTGAAACGTACACTCGGAGTAAAAGACTCTGGCAATGTATTACCAGGCCACGGAGGAATGCTAGACCGCTTCGACAGCGTTATGCTAGCTGTTCCCGCCAGCTATATCTATATCGAACTATTCATTCGAAATTAAAGGTGAGCGTCACCATCCGGGAAGTTGCTTTAGACAAGGAATTCGGATACTTGATCAATTCCAGATCTGTCAGATCACTTCGGTCTTTCTCCAACAGGTCTACCAGACCGAAACTAAACTTAAGTTCCGGACATAATTTGAAAAACGGAAGATAAATATCACATCCGATACCAAACTCGACACCGAAATCCGTTCCTTTCAACAGGATCGGATTTCCTTTTTTACGCCCCAGATCGAAAGCACCATAAATACCGCCAATCAGATAAGGACGATAGTTATTCACACGAAAAGCGCTATACTTCACATCGAGCGGAAACGTCAGATAGTTGGAACGGACAGAAGTGGAATACATGCTTACCACCGGATTTTCATCTGTACCCTCCACTCCTTCCATTTCAGGACGGCGGAACACAAATTTCTTGTCACCGAAATGGATAGTCGGCGTAAAACGCAGATTGAAATATGGATTCAAGTACATATCCCCGATGACCCCGACACTAAAACCGGGCGAATAGCTCGGAATCTCGGCATACCAGGTTTCACCGTTTGTTGCCACACCGGTATTAGTCAATATCAAATCCTGCGCATGCAGACCTACATGAAATCCCAAATGAAACCATTTCAAATCCGCATAGGGCTGGTTCTTCACCTTTTCTTTCTGCGCCATTACGGCAGTTACAGACAGAAAGAACACACATATAATAAATAGTAGACGTCTCAATTCTTTTCGTAATTTTGAATTTATAACGGGAAAGAGTCCGACTTATTGCAAAAGAGCATTTATTTGTAAAAAAAAGGAGGAGTTCTTTTTTTAATTCAAAGAAAACTCTATTTTTGCACGAACTAATAGTTATCAATTTAAACGTTTAAAAAAATGGCTTACGTAATTAGTGACGATTGTATCGCTTGCGGTACTTGTATTGACGAATGTCCGGTAGGAGCAATTTCAGAAGGCGATAAATACAGCATCGACCCTGAAATGTGTACAGATTGTGGAACTTGCGCAGATGCTTGTCCTACTGAAGCAATTCATCCGGCAGAATAAACCGCAACATCGATAGGTTTCCTTTACAGGACCTATAAAGATAAGGGGCTGTTTCCTTTCGGAACAGCCCCTTATTATTTTCTCATTCTCTACCGACTTCGTCAAAATTCGATATTCAGTTTGATCTCATCCGAGTCGCTTTCCTGCCGACCTTCATCCGACATCGTCTCCTCCGGCCTTTCATCAGCTCTACATCGTTTAATGTAACTGATTACATCATTCATTCCATCCATGAACTTGTCAAAGTCTTCTTTGTACAGAAAAATCTTATGTTTCTCAAAAGAAACCTGCATACCATTCTTCGGCTGCACTTTTTTACTCTCCGTCACAGCCAGAAATAAATCGTCTTTCAGATTCTTCTTTACATCCAGATAATAAATTCTTTTTCCTGCTTTAATGGTTTTAGAGTATAAGATCTCTTTGTCACCACCTTCAACCTGTATTTTCTTCACCGAGTTTTCCATTATAGCAAACATTCGTTAAACACCCACCCATTTATCATAACTTGCCTCAAATATGTGCATTTTTTTTTAAACAACAACTATTTTAACGCATGAAAATGCATATAAAGAATCGGAATATTATGAAATAATAAATAACACACATAAAATTAAGCGAAGCGACGAACTTTTATCAAAAGAATGACTAACTTTGCAGCCAAATTTATAACAAGTAGTTCCTTCAAACGATGATCAACAGAATTTTAATCCGCATTAAAGTTTTACAGATAGTATATTCTTACTATCAAAACGGAAACAACGACCTCAAAGTAGCGGAAAACGAATTGCTTTTCAGTCTTAGAAAGTCTTATGACTTATATCATTATTTCCTTCTTCTAATTGTCGACGTCACAAACTTACAAAGACGTATCTTGGATGCCCGTAAGAACAAGTATATGCCGACAGAAGCCGAATTGAACCCCAATACCCGACTGATAGACAACCGTTTTGCCGCACAAATAGCCGAAAATGAAGCACTTCGGAAATACGTGGCCGAACAGGGGCTTTCATGGGATAATGATGAAGATTTCATCAAAATGGTACTCGACCTGATCTTGTCGTCCGAACAATACGGGGAATATCTGAATAACGAAAATGATTCATACGAGACAGATAAGGAATTCTGGCGCATCGTATTCAAAAAACTAATTTGTGGCAATGAAGCGATCGACGATTATCTGCAAGATAAAAGCATTTATTGGAACGACGACATCTCCATCGTCGAAACTTTTACGCTGAAAACAATCAAACAATTCGAAGAAGCAGCCGGAAGCAAACAAAAATTGCTGCCGATGTTTAAAGATCTCGAAGACCAGTCTTTCGCCATTAAATTATTCCGCCAATCATTGATGAAAGGAAGCGAATTCCGTGAACGTATCAACAAACACATGAAGAACTGGGAAACCGAACGCATAGCCAATATGGATCTTATCATCATGCAGGTTGCACTGGCAGAAATCATGACGTTCCCGACAATTCCCATCAACGTAACGCTGAATGAATATATTGATACGGCCAAATACTACAGTACCCCGAAAAGCGGAACATTTATCAACGGTATTTTAGATTCTGTAGTCAACGAGTTAAAAAAAGAAAAGTTATTGCTCAAAGATTAATTATTATCCTTACATTTGTGTCAGTATCGAATTGATTTTAACTTATTAATGTTTATAGTTATATGAGCTTACTTACTATTTTACTTCAGGCCGCCGGCGGAAGTCAGCAATGGTCTGGTATTTTAATGATGGTTGTTATTGTTGCGATCTTCTATTTCTTTATGATCCGTCCGCAACAAAAGAAACAAAAAGAAATTCAGAAAGCCCGCGAAGCCTTAAAAGCAGGAGACAAAGTGATTACTGCCGGAGGTATCTACGGAAAAATCAAAGAAATCGGTGACACATATATGTTGATTGAAATTTCTGATGGTGTACGCATCCGTGTAGACAAAACATCCGTGTTTGCATCTGTAGCGGACGCACAGCAAAAATAAACAACGGAACATATGTCACGACTTGGACAAATCAAACAAACATTCAAGTCTGTCCGGATAGAGATTAAGGCTTTTCTTCGCCGTCAACAGTGGAAAGAAGCCTTGATCTTTTTCTGTTTTATACTGTTGGCTTTCGGCTTCTGGCTTCTCCAAAGCCTGCAACAGGAGTATGAAATAGATATCAGGATTCCGGTCAAGTACAAGAATGTGCCGCCAGATATATCTTTCACGGAAACACCGCCCGAAGCCATTACAGTCAAAGTGAAAGACAAGGGGAGTGTATTGCTGAACTACTCCTTCGGACGTTCGTTTGCCCCAATTGAGGCCAACATGAAGACACAGTCGGAAAAATCCGGTAAACTGATCATTAACCGGAAAGATATCGAAAACGAAATAAAGAAACATCTGATTGCGACCACATCCCTGCTCAGCTTCGAACCCCAACATATCGATGCTGCTTACAGCAAACGCATCAAGAAGGAGATACCAGCCGTATTCGAGGGAGTTGTCCAAACAAATGCAGGTTTCAAAGTTTCAGGTGACATATCCATTACTCCCCGCAGCATCAACGTCTATGCCAGCGATGTCGTTCTGGACACTTTGAAAGAGATAAAAACAATCTATACCGAGATCAAAAAAGGAAACAAGACCGTCACACGTACCGTCCAACTGGAAAAAATAGACGGAGTCACTCTCGAACCGACAAGTGTAACCGTTACGATCCCGATAGAAGAGTATACAGAAAAAACGCTGGAAATACCTGTTATCTGCACCAATCTGCCGCCCCATTACACCCTGCGCATGTTCCCGGCTGTCGTGAAAGTGAGCTGCAACGTCCCTCTTTCGCGCTTCAAGGACGTCTCGGCAGATGATTTCGAAATACGAATCTCTTTTGCAGATTTAGAACAAAGCGCTTCAGGAACATTGCCTTTACAACTGAACAAAAAACTGAGCTGGGTGGATGTAGCTACAATTTCACCAGACCGGATCGAATTTATATTGGAACAAACAAAGTCAAATGATTAAGATTGGAATCACCGGAGGAATCGGAAGCGGCAAATCAATGGTGGCCGCACTATTGGAAGTATGGGGTATTCCTGTGTATATAGCCGATACAGAAAGCAAGCATCTAACAGCCACTTCTCCCGTTATCCGGGAAAAGCTGATTACCTTGTTCGGCAAAGAACTTTATACAGCCGACGGTTTGGATAAAAGACGGCTCGCTTCCCATATTTTCGGAAACCCGGAACGGCTTGGACAAGTGAACGCGATCATTCACCCAGAAGTGAACCGTCATTTTTTTGCTTGGGTCGAAAGACTGAATACCCCGGTATGCGCCATCGAATCAGCCATTCTTTTCGAATCGGGCTTTAACCGGATTGTCGATACGACGCTGATGGTTTATGCCCCGATGGAAATACGCATCGGACGGATACTCGAACGCGACTCCGTTTCCCGAGAAGAAATTATACGTCGCATCGAAAGCCAGTTGCCGGACGAAATGAAAAAAGAGAAATCGGACTACGTGATCTTCAATGACGGAGAACAAGCTTTACTTCCGCAAATAACAGCTTTTCTTGCAGGACTAAAGATAAAAAACATTGACTCTCAATTCTATAATAAGCATAAAAACAAAAATATTCAGTAGATAGAGACATTTATGCTTAGTGAATAATCATTAGAAACAAGAAAATATGTTCAAAACTGCCGAAAATTCCCGACAGTTATACTACATTTGCAGCACAAAAGTTAAACACTATTAGAAAAACAAAGTATTATGTTGAAGACGATTTTGTCTATCTCGGGTAAACCGGGATTGTTTAAATTGGTTTCCCACGGGAAAAATATGCTGATTGTTGAGTCGTTAGCAGACAAGAAAAGAGTTCCTGCATACGCAAAAGATAAAGTAATTTCTCTGGGAGATATCGCTATCTACACAAATGAAGCAGAAGTTCCATTGCATGAAGTTCTGACCAACGTCAAAAATAAAGAAAACGGACAACAAGCATCTGTTTCCACATCCGCCAAACCAGACGAACTACGTGCTTATTTCGCCGAGATTCTTCCCAATTTCGACCGTGAACGTGTATATCCGAGTGATATCAAGAAATTGATCTCCTGGTATAACATCCTGATCGGCGCAGGCCTCACAGAGTTCACCCCAGAAGGATCGGCAACAGAAGAAGCTTCTGTTAAAGAAACGAAAAAAGAGGAAGCTTAACCAATTACAGTCGAATCAAATACAAAAAAGAGATGTACCAGATAGTCCTGTACTTCTCTTTTAGGAGATTCATTAGGGATATTCGGTAAATGTTCCCACAAAATACATGGCATATGAAGATGATAGAGTATAATCACTTCATATGCCATTATTATTGTCATTTTCCTGTATATTCTCATATATTCTTATCGGGCAAGACATGAAGCTCCGGAAGAAGTCTGATGACCTCTTCTGATTCTTCCAGTAAACTCATATCATGCAGCTTTCCCCGTTCTGTTCCTGATCTTGTTAATCATCAGTATGACATTTGCCGTATGTATTCCGAAGAAAATCCACAGGATTTCCGTCTTCTTATTCCTGGCCTTTATTCTTGCGAGCGAGTAATGTGGCTTTTGAGTGCCGAAGCTTCCTTCAAGCGTATACCCTCATTGAATGCCTTGAACGAGAGATGTTCGATGAACGATATGCCGTCTATCTGTATATTATTGACCTTCGCACCGAACTCGACAGACTTGGTTTCCTTGCCTCTGACGATGGGACGTACATAATGACGGTCAATGCTGACGATGCGGTCACTGACTTTCCGCCCTTCAAACATTTTCTTTTCCTATACAAGCTCCTTTCTGATGATGGAAAGACGCTTCTGGTAATCCTGTGTATATCGGAGTAAAGCACCGTACTCGCTATGGATCCCATCCCTTTAACTGAGGAGCTTTTCAAGAAGCTTGATCATACGGCGCTTAAGCATTCTTGTCCTTGAAGCTCTCCTCTTTCTTTTCTTGCAGTAGGACAGATAGAATTCCGCCACATTCCTGTATTTGTTGCACGGACGCCTTATGCTCAGAGATCCCTGCAATGCCGGCATATATGCCTGTAGAGCCATTCGATGCTTTCCCAAAGGAGTTTCATGTCCGTTAGAAAACGCATGTGGCTCTCATAGCATGTGGCATCGGTCATGCAGACGTAAAAGTTATCGAGATAAGGTTTCCAGTGTGAAGCCTGGATATCCTGGAAGGAATCAATGTCAAGGCGGGATGCTATCTCATTACGGATAACACTGACTATCTTGAAGTTGATTATGGGAAACGATGGGTTTATCATGATTCCACAGAACATCTGGTAGTGTATGTTCCCGTTCAGATATTCCACCAGCTGCCTGTCGGAGAATCCGGTGTATGCCTTCAGGACCATAAGGGCGATCTTTGCGGAAGGGCTGAATATGTTCCTACGGCCCAGGTGCCGGTCCGACAAGCCTGCGGATTTTACCATACAATCAAACGAAAACAACGAATGAAGCCTGCCAAGCTCACTCTCATGAAAACTCTTGCGATAGTTTTCCAGAATATCAAATTCTGGAAAACCCAAAGTAGAGTGAATTCCTGAAATATTTTGTATCTTCGCCATATCTTAGTTTGGATATTTCCCCCGTTTTGGCCGTCAAATCTTGTTTTCAGGGGAATACCTAAAGATACAAAAAAGCCAATCAACTCACAATATCCTGTGTATAAATCAGTTGGCTGATTTTATAATATTTAATGAATGTCCCTATGTATTTTCAGAACAACGGATTAGCCACCTTTTCCTTCAACAAGGCCAAATCGACTACTTGGCGGATATCATCCACATAGTGGAAAGCCAGCCCTTTCAGATAATCGGGCTTAATCTCTTCGATATCTTTCTTATTCTCTTGGCAGAGGATCAGTTCCTTGATTCCGGCACGTTTAGCAGCCAGTATCTTTTCCTTGATACCACCTACCGGAAGAACTTTACCACGCAACGTAATCTCGCCGGTCATAGCCAAGTTACTGCGCACCTTACGCTGCGTAAAGGCTGATACCAATGAAGTGACCATCGTGATACCCGCACTCGGACCATCTTTCGGAATCGCCCCCTCAGGCACATGGATATGGACATTCCAATTTTCAAACATACCTTCGTCGATCCCGAACAGTCCGGCATGCGAATGAATATATTCGAGTGCCAACATGGCAGACTCTTTCATCACGTCACCCAAGTTACCTGTCAAAGTAAGCTTTGAGCCCTTTCCTTTGCTCAAGCTGGATTCCACAAACAGGATTTCACCGCCAACAGCTGTCCAAGCCAATCCGGTTACGACACCCGCATAGTTATTTCCCTGATATTTATCACGGGTATATTCGACTGCACCCAAGTAATCATGCAAATCTTCGGGACGTATCTGTGCCGGAAGTTCTTCGCTGGACGCCAGCTTGCGAGCCAACTTACGCATGATCTTGGCAATCTTTTTATCCAATTCGCGCACACCACTCTCACGGGTGTAGGATTCGATGATCGCCTGCAACGTCTTTTTCGGGAACTTCACTTTTCCTTTCGACAAACCGTGAATCTCCAATTGCTTCGGAACTAAATGACGGGCAGCGATTTCTACCTTCTCCTCCATGATATAACCACTCACCTCGATCAACTCCATACGGTCCAACAACGGCTGGGAAATCGTGTTCAGATTATTGGCAGTTGCGATAAACATAACTTTGCTCAAATCATAATCTATATCCAGATAATTATCATGGAATGCATTGTTCTGCTCCGGATCCAACACCTCAAGCAACGCAGAAGCGGGATCGCCCTTGAAATCATTCGTTACCTTGTCGATCTCGTCAAGGATAAACACAGGGTTTGAGGTTCCAGCCTTCTGAAGGTTCTGAATGATACGTCCGGACATCGCACCAATGTAGGTACGACGATGGCCACGTATCTCCGCCTCATCATGCAAACCGCCCAACGAAACTCGGACATACTTACGGTGCAAAGCTTCTGCAACCGATTTTCCCAACGAAGTCTTACCAACTCCCGGAGGTCCATACAGACAGATAATGGGTGACTTCATATCACCTTTCAGTTTCAACACCGCCAAATGTTCAATGATGCGCTCTTTCACCTTCTCCAACCCGTAGTGATCGCGATCCAAGACTTTCTGTGCATGGGCAAGATTGAAATTATCCTTGCTGTATTCGTTCCATGGCAGATTGACAATCGCCTGCACATATTGCGTCTGGATAGAGAAATCCGGAGATTGCGGATGCAGGCGCTCCAACTTGCGCACCTCCTTCTCAAACGTTTCAGCTACAGCCAGCGACCATTTTTTCTTGGCAGCTTTCTCTCGCAATTCCCTTATTTCCAAATCATTGATATTTCCTCCTAGCTCTTCCTGAATTGTCTTGATCTGCTGCTGAAGAAAGTATTCCTTCTGTTGCTGGTTAATATCCTCGTGCGTCTTCATCTGGATGGACGTCTTCAGTTCCACCAACTGATACTCCCGGTTCAGGATGAACAAAAGACGGTACGCACGATCTTTCAAGTTACCAATCAACAACAAATCTTGTTTTTCAGACGATCCGTTGGGAACATTGCAACAAGAGAAATTGATTAGGTAGAGAATATTTTTATTATTCTTTATTGAAAATATCAAGTCGCGAGGCGGTTCAGAGGCAGCTCCGAGCATCTTGATCGTCAAATCCTTGATAGTCGAAACAAGCGCCTCGAACTCACGGTCGGACTTGTCCGGCATGACGTCTTCGAGCAATTTGATCTTTCCGATCAGGTAAGGATCATAAGCAGAAAGCTCTTCCAATTGGAAACGCTTCTTACCTTGCAGGATCACGGTTGTTGTTCCGTCGGGCATTTCGAGCACGCGGACAATATCGGCCACAACTCCCGTCGCATACAAATCTTCTATCTTCGGATCTTCCGTATTCATATCCTTCTGGCAAACCACTCCGATCAGACTTTTCTTGTGGGCGGCCTCCTTGATCAGGCGCATAGATTTAGGGCGGCCTATCATCACCGGCATAGCTACACCCGGAAACAGTACCATATTCCGAAGCGGAAGAATGGGCAATTCCTCTCCCACTTTCTCCATTCCTTCAGTAAAATCTTCATCAACATCGCAATCTGTGAGGATAGGCATTACGATACCAATATTATCATCCAAGTCGTTATACGACTCCTCGGCAAACATCGTTACTTTATCTTTCTTCATATATTCTTTGTCATAGTTGCGGAATATTCCTTTATCGCCCGCAATTCTATTTCATACAATAAACGTGCCAAAGTTACTATTTTTAACTCAATTCCGATTACTTTTGCACAAAACAATTGTCAATTACTATGTCAAATCCTTTTTTCCAATTCAAACAATTTACCATACGTCATGATAAATGTGCAATGAAAGTAGGAACCGACGGTGTTCTGCTCGGTGCATGGGCCGGAACGGAATCGTGCAACCGCATACTGGACATCGGGACAGGGACCGGACTGATCGCCCTGATGCTGGCTCAACGCAGCAAGGCGGCTATCGACGCTATCGACATAGAAGCCGATGCCTGTCTTCAAGCACAAGAAAATGCAGAATCTTCCCTTTTTGCAGGACGGATAAATGTCTTTCATTCCGACTTGGTCGATTTTGCACAAGCCAGCACGCATCTATATGACCTGATTGTATCCAACCCTCCTTACTTCGTCGATTCATTGAAATGCCCGAACCTACAACGGAACACGGCCCGCCACACCGATACGCTGACATTAGAAGATTTGTTGCAGTACAGTCGCAAACTGCTTACCCCACAAGGACGTATTGCCCTTATCCTGCCTTACGACCAGAAAGATCGTCTTACGGATTGTATTCAAACACAAAATCTATTTCTTTCGAAGGAAGTCTCCGTCATCCCCGTACCCGATGCACAACCGAAACGACTGTTGGCCGAACTGACATCAGAGCCACCCGCCTCTCCCGCCTTCTCCGATCGGCTGACCATCGAGATTGCAAGACATCGGTATACTGACGAATATATCAATCTAACCAAAGACTTTTATCTAAAGATGTAAGGGAGTTTCTTATCGAAAAAACGGGTTACTTCACCAAACAGATTCTGTACCTCCTCCGTAAAAGAAACAGTTTCCGGAGTCAATACGTTCAATGATTTGGGAAGAACGGAGATTTCGATCCGGCTGTCCGCCATGATCGGCTCTCCGTCCAGATGCATGACTCCTGGATTCTGACGGATGATAGTCACCTCTTTTCCTTTGAATGTCTTGATCTTGCTGTTACGGTCGATCTGTTTCGTAAACAACTGAATAGCCAACGGTGCAATGTCCAGCGGACCGAAAGGGGAAAGGATTGTAATATCCATTTTGCCATCCTGGATATTGGCATGAGGAGCGATAAACGCATTGTTACCATACTGCGAAGCATTCCCGCAAGCCACCAAAAACGCCTTTTCCTTAACCGTCTGGTTATCGATCAAAAGTTCATAAGGTTCGGGTTTGTAGCTCAGATATTCTTCCACCGTATTTTTTATATAGGTAAGCGAACCGCGGCGTTTCTCCCCGGCAAACTTTTGGCTGACCGCTGCATCAAAGCCGACTCCGCAGGTACAAAAAAAGACACGTCCGTTCGCCTTGCAACAGTCGATTGTCGAAACATGCCCCTTTACAATCAGATCAATCGCCCGGCGTACATCCATCGGAATATGCAATTCACGCGCCAAACCATTGCCGGAACCTTTCGGGATAATCCCCAGCACCGCACCTGAGTGGAGCATGGCACGGGCAATCTCGTTCACAGTTCCGTCTCCCCCGACCGCAATCACGCAATTGGCCCCTTTATCAAGGGCTTTCCGCGTCAGTTCGCTGGCATGTCCGGGATATTCTGTAAAAGAAATTTCCACACAACAATTTCCGCCCGCAAAGGCGGTTTCAATCATTTTCGGAATCTTTCTTTTCGAACCGACACCCGAAATCGGATTTATAATGGCCTGTATATTGATTGTTTGTCCCTCCATTCTTGCTGTTACTTACTTTGAGAGGACAAAAATAATGCTTTTGTAAAACTTTTAAAGCATTTCGGCTACTATAAGTTATTTTTTTACTACTTTTGCAGCTGGATTTGCCGAAACATAAATATTATAGTAGTAAGCAGATCTGGGTTCTTTTAGAATAACAACGTAGCGAGAAAATCATTCTCTGTTAATTATAATATGAAACTTTTACAAGAGAAACTATCAAAGTACGATGCACCTCAGCGGGCTATGGCCGCAGGAATTTATCCATACTTCAGAATGATTGAAAGTGATCAGGATACAGAAGTAATGATCAGCGGTAAAAAGGTCCTGATGTTTGGTTCTAACGCCTATTTAGGCCTGACAAACCACCCGAAAGTAAAAGAGGCGGCAATTGATGCCATTAAGAAATATGGTACAGGTTGTGCCGGTTCGCGTTTCCTGAACGGGACGTTGGATTTGCACATTCAGTTGGAAAAACGTCTGGCCGAATTTGTCGGAAAAGAAGATGCCATTGTTTATTCTACGGGATTTCAGGTAAACTTGGGTGTTGTATCCTGCCTGACAGGACGTGAAGACTATATCATTTGGGACGAGCTAGACCATGCATCCATCATCGAAGGACACCGTCTTTCCTTCTCTACCAAACTGAAATATAAGCATAATGATATGGAGTCCTTAGAAAAGCAACTCCAGAAATGCGAACCCGACAAGGTAAAGCTGATCGTTATCGACGGTGTATTCAGTATGGAAGGTGACATTGCCAAATTACCGGAAATCGTTGCGTTAGCCAAAAAGTATAACGCAAGCATAATGGTAGACGAAGCCCACGGTTTGGGTGTTCTGGGCGATCACGGTCGTGGAACCTGTAATCATTTCGGAGTAACAGACGATGTAGACCTGATTATGGGTACATTCAGTAAGTCGCTTGCTTCCATCGGCGGTTTCATCGCTTCGGACAAAGAGACGATCAACTATCTCCGCCATAACTCCCGCTCTTATATATTCAGTGCAAGTAATACTCCAGCAGCTACAGCTGCGGCCGGCGCAGCACTCGATATTATGCTGAGCGAACCGGAACGCATCGAACACCTGTGGAAACTTACCCACTATGCCTTGGATGGATTTCGTAATATGGGGTGCGAAATCGGCCATACCTCAACACCGATCATTCCATTGTTTATCCGTAACAACGACCTGACATTCCTGATCGTAAAGGAATTGTTCGAAGCCGGTATTTTCGTAAATCCAGTCGTATCTCCGGCTGTTGCGCCTGAAGATACGCTGATCCGCTTCTCACTGATGGCGACTCACACAATTGAACAGCTCGACTACGCATTAGAAGCAATTCACAAAGTATTTAAAAGTCACGGTCTGGTCAAATAAATCAGCATGGACAAATAATACCAAAAAGGGCAAAACGGAACATTCTGTTTTGCCCTTTCTCTTTATAATTCATTCTTCATTTGCTACGAACCAAATATTTTGACTATTTTTGCGTAATTGTACGCACTATAAATACATTATATATACCAGACAAATGGATTTTAAATTAAATACAGGAAGTTGCTGCATGGGTAAAAAAGGATGCAGCAAGATACAAAATAATAAACTGAACACCTACGACTGGCTTTGCGACGTGCCCGATGCGGCAAACGCTACCGATTACGTGGAAGTGCAGTTTAAAAATACCCGCAAAGGGTATTACCTCAACAGTTCCAAGATACCTCTGGAAAAAGGAGATTTAGTCGCAGTGGAAGCCAGCCCAGGGCATGACATCGGGACTGTGACACTGACCGGCAAGCTCGTCCTTCTCCAGATGAAAAAGAACAATGTCCGCACTGGCGAAGGCAATGAACCTAAAAAGGTGTATCGTAAAGCCAAACCGACCGATATCGAGAAATACGAAGAGGCGAAGGCCAAGGAACACGCCACAATGATCCGTTCGCGCCAGATCGCTGCCGATTTGGGACTGAATATGAAGATCGGGGATGTGGAATACCAGGGTGACGGCAATAAGGCGATCTTTTATTACATTGCCGACGAGCGTGTCGACTTCCGCCAGTTGATCAAAGTACTCGCCGAAGCATTTCGTGTCCGCATCGAAATGAAACAGATTGGTGCCCGCCAGGAAGCCGGACGCATCGGAGGTATCGGCCCCTGTGGGCGCGAGTTGTGCTGTTCAAGCTGGATGACGAGTTTCGTATCTGTAGCCACCGGAGCCGCCCGCTATCAGGATATATCCATGAATCCCCAGAAATTGGCCGGCCAATGCGCCAAGCTGAAATGCTGCATCAACTATGAAGTGGACGCCTATGTGGAAGCGCAAAAACGCTTACCGTCCCGTGAAGTGGTGCTGGAAACAAAGGACAATACCTATTATCACTTTAAAACGGATATCTTCAAACGGGAAATCACCTACTCTACCGATAAATCGTTCGCGGCCAACCTGATTACAATCTCAGCCAACCGCGCCTTCGATGTGATCAACATGAACAAGAAAGGCATGAAGCCTGTCACGCTCGAAGCCGATACCAAGCCGCAACCGCCCAAACGCGATGCGCAGGATATCCTGGGGCAAGACAGTGTTACCCGTTTCGATGCTTCCCTGAAAAAGAAGAAAAAGAAACGCAACGGAAACGGCAACAAGGAAAACCTGCCGAAAGAAGCCGCTGCCAACACCGGCAACGAAGGGAACAGCAAACCTTTCAACGGAGAAAAAGCGAACGGCAACACCGGCAACGAAAATAAAAACGGCAAAGGAAACGGGAACAGAAACGGAAACCGCAACCGTAACAGCGGAAACCGGGAGAACAACCGCGAACGGGAGAACCGCGAAAACAACCGTAACAGACCGCGTCCGAACCGAGTAAATAACGATAAGCAACCGAATAATGACAAACCTCAGCAACAAGCTAAGCCTGCTGCCAAACCGGAAAGCAAGCCGGACACAAAGCCGGAAGCTTAAAGGAGTCATTGCCGCACTGACTTGTTCTCTGTTCTTTTCCTGCGAAAACCCAGCCTTGTACGACCAATACCAGGCGATCAACAATATCACGTGGGAAAAGGACAAGGAATACTATTTCACCTTCGAGGTGAAAGATATATCTGTTCCTTACGACCTGACACTGGAAGTAAGGAACAATAACTTGTACCCCTATCAGAACTTATGGCTTTTCTGCAGTGAAGAGCAGCCGATCGGCCCGCTCCGCCGGGACACCATCGAATGCATGCTTGCCGACGAATTCGGCAAATGGCACGGACATGGCATTTCCTTATACCAAAGCAGTTTTCCCATTCATTCGCAATATAAGTTTCCGCATGCCGGACAATATACGTTCAGTTTCCGTCAAGGGATGCGCGACGATGCTTTGAAAGGAATACAAGAAATCGGTTTCTCGGTTCGCCCGGCCAAGTGAGCAGCCCTTAACCCTACCGTTCCCTCCTGGATGCATCCAAGCGAAGGAAGATAAAAAGCAGGATCGTGAATCCCCAAAGGGAAGAACCGCCGTAGCTAAAGAAAGGCAACGGAATGCCGATCACAGGTGTAAGCCCCGTCACCATCCCTATATTAATGGCCAAATGGAAGAAAAAGATAGAAGCGACACTATAGCCGTACACCCGGTTGAAAGTGGAACTTTGCCGCTCCGCCAACACAATCAGGCGCAGGATCAGAAATCCGAACAACAATAAGACCGCAGAAGCCCCGATGAACCCTTGTTCTTCACCTACCGTACAAAAGATAAAGTCGGTATCCTGCTCTGGAACATACTTCAGTTTGGTCTGCGTACCGTTCAGAAAGCCTTTTCCGGTAAGTCCACCAGAACCGATCGCGATCTTCGACTGATTCACATTATAGCCGGCACCGCTCGGATCATCTTCCAATCCCAATGAAACCTTGATACGTATCTGTTGATGCGGTTCCAGGATATCGGTAAACACATAATCCACCGAATACATAAAAGCCAATGATCCCAATGCAAAGACTGCGATCAACACATAATGCCACGCCCAGTTGCGGATAGAAAGAAAAACCAGATAACAGGCAACCAGCAAGATCACCCCGATCGATATCAGGGAATAATCGACCGGCATAAAGAAAGAAGCGGCATACCCTCCTAAACAAGCAACACCCGCAGTCCCCAATATCACCTGTATTGCACGGGTATCTTTCCTTTCTATCTGTATCAGGATAACCGTGATCAACAGGATCAGAGAAGAGACAAGCAACTCTCCCACCGCCGTATCTCCCACCGTCACATCCGAAAACTTCATGCTGGTGACAAAAAAGACAACCACGCAGACTCCCGACAAAAGAATATATCCCGACATCCCCTCCCGATATAACATCAAGAAGAAAGCCAAGTAGACCAGTGCCGAACCTGTCTCTTGCTGCAGCAGGATGCAAATCATCGGCAGAAATATTAGCGACAAGACGGCTATAAAGTTTTTAGGAACAGTCAGCTTGAAACCATAGGTATTCATCAGCTTCGCGACAGCAAGTGCCGTCGCAAACTTGGCAAACTCAGCCGGCTGCAACCTGACAGGTCCCAAAACAAGCCACGAATGGGAACCTTTTATGTTCGGAGCCAGAAAAATCGTAGCAATCAGCAACACGATGAAACCGGCATATATCAGATAGGCAAAAACATCAAAAAACTCACTCTCAAGCATCAAGAGCACAAAGATCAACCCTACCGACAATCCCATCCACATCAACTGCGAACCGGGACGGCCCGACGGGTCAAATAACCCCACGTTATCGAATTCATAACTAGCACCACAGATGCTGAACCAGCCGGCAACGACCAACACCACATAAAGGATAATCGTCAACCAGTCAACCGTCTTCCATATTTCCGTCTTCCTATAACTCACGATTCGGTAAAGATAAAACGTTTGGCGATACAACCGCATTCGACATCGTCTCTTCCAGCAACTTGTTCTCCTCCGAGATTTCGCCTTTCAGATACTTCTCCATCATCAATTTGCCGATCGGCACTCCGTAGGTCGCACCGAAACCACCATTCTCCACATACACGCAGATGGCCACCTTCGGATTCCGATAAGGAGCAAAACCGATAAAAGCTGAGTGATCTTTCCCATGCGGATTTTCGGCCGTACCAGTCTTGCCACAGACTTCGATATCCGTTATAGCCGCTCCCCGACAAGTTCCGCCTATAACGGCATTCCTCATACCTTCGGCTACGATTTCATAATTTTTGCGTTCCACCATCGTGTACCGTTTATCCGTATAAAGGGAATCCAGCGGGGTGTCCTGTACCTCCTTCACGACATGCGGAGTAATAAAATATCCCCGGTTAGCGATGGTTGCCGCCAAATTACAAATCTGCAATGGCGTAGCCAACACTTCACCCTGCCCGATCGCAATAGAAATGACGGTACTGGAACTCCAACGTTTACCGTGATATTTATTATAATACTCGCTATTCGGCAAAAAGCCTCTATTTTCCCCAGGCAGGTCAATGCCCAACTTATAACCGTATCCCATAGATACCAAGTAATTCTTCCAAACTTCAAACGCCTCTCCCACACTCGAATAACGCCGACGGCTATCGATCATATCACGCAGCCCCCAACAAAAAAAGGAGTTGCAGGAAGTAGCCAGCGCATAAGTCACATTCAGAGGAGAAGCATGGCCGTGGCAGGCCGGTTTGCCGTTCCGGGCCCCTGTATATCCATGTGCACAAGTATACAAGGTTTCTGTCGTAATCACTTCCTCCTGAAGGAAAGTCAACGCCTGTGTCGGCTTGAATGTCGATCCCGGCGGATAACGCCCCATGATGGCACGATCCAGCAAAGGCTTGTCCGAATTTTTCGACAGCATGATATGGTTCTTTCCCCGCTGGCGACCGACCAACAAGTTTGGATCATAAGAAGGCGAAGAAACCAGACACAGAACCTCCCCGGTTTCCGGCTCGATCATGACAATGCTACCCCTCTTGTTCTGCATCAGCTTCTCACCCAAAGCCTGCAAATCCATATCGATCGAAAGCGTCAGGTTCTTACCAGACACGGGAGCCACATCGTGGCGGCCTTCTTCATACCGCCCTTTTATACGTCCATGCGCATCACGCAACAGAATCTCCACACCCTTAACGCCACGCAAAGCCTCTTCGTAAGACAATTCCACACCTGAACGTCCGGCATTATCTCCCTGCACATAATAAGGATCTTTCTCGATATCCCCCTGGTTCACCTCCCCAATATTACCCAACAGATGGGCTCCATAAGGATATTCATATTCCCGGATTGTACGGTTCTGAATATAAAAACCCGGAAATTTATACAGTTTTTCCTGCAAAACACCGCATTCCTGTGCGGAGAGGTGATTCATGAACACCTGCGGGACATAGGAAGAATAGCCGGGATTCAACCGCCTGTTCTTAATTTCAGCTATACGTTTTACAAACAGCTCTTTTGTAATACCGAGGATATTGCAGAAATCAAGCGTATCGAACGGTTGAATCTCACGCATAACCAACATGACTTCATAAGAAGGCTGGTTATAAACCAGCAGCTTCCCGTTGCGATCATAAATGATACCCCTGGAAGGGATCAGTGTCTTTTTCAGAAACGCATTGCTGTCTGCCCACGCTTTATAGTCGCTGTCCACTACTTGCAGAAAGAACAAACGAATGATAAAGATGAGAACCAACAGAACAACGGCGCCACCAATCACGAAACGCCTGTTCTCAAGAGTATACTTCGTATTAATCTCCACTTTTCTGGGACCCTATATTGAATGCTTCTATTGTACAAATTAACAAGGTTGTCGTCACCACACTCGCCGCGATGCGGATCGCCAGGAACAGCGGATCGAATAATGTCAACGACTCAATCAAAAACAACGCCACATGATGAATCACGACAAAAAGCAGCGTATAGCGGAAAAAACCGCCATATCCGAACGTTTTGTAAGAAGGATTAATCCCTTCCGGCAGGTCTTTTCCCATCAATAACTGAATTAACGAGTGACGGATAAAACCGGCCAGCGTACAAGCAAACGCATGCATTCCCGGCGTATTTGAAAAAACATCAATCGTCAACCCGATCAGAAAAGAGAAAAACACCACATTCGTCCGTGAGCTCCCCACTGGCATTTTCAGTATGAAATAAAGATACAAGAACGGCGTTGCCACACGCAGGAAATGGATATTGTTCAGGATCAAAACCTGAACCAACACCAGCACCACAAAATAAATGAAGCCCCGCAGTATATTGTTAATCATTCTTTTTCGCCTCCCGTTCTGTATTTTTTTGCTCTGCCTGACGATAGTTCTTTATGATACGCACATTGTTCAAGGCCTGGAAATCAGTAGCCAATTCCACTTCAAGCGAATAAAAGTTATCATCATGCTGTTTCTCGAAATTCACGACTTTACCCACAATAATCCCAGACGGGAAAATGGCGGAATAACCGCTCGTCACGATCGTATCTCCTTTCTCAAACTCCACGTGGCGCGGCAACTCGTCCAGATTGGCAAAACGCGCATTACGCCCGTTCCAGCTCAACGTTCCGAAATAACTACTCCCCAACACCTTGCAGCTCAGTTTGAACTTCGGATTCAACAGAGGGATTACAACGGAAAAATGGTCGGAAACCGTCGACACAATTCCCACGACACCCCGTTCAGACACAACTCCCATGTCCGGCTCCACTCCATCCTTACGGCCTTTGTTCACCGTAATATAATTGGATAAATACGTAACACTGTTGTTCACGACATCCGCCATCACAAAACTAT
This sequence comes from Parabacteroides merdae ATCC 43184, assembly GCF_025151215.1. Classification (NCBI taxonomy): domain Bacteria; kingdom Pseudomonadati; phylum Bacteroidota; class Bacteroidia; order Bacteroidales; family Tannerellaceae; genus Parabacteroides; species Parabacteroides merdae. Next base: position 410,906 of record NZ_CP102286.1, on the reverse strand, counting down.
ACGGAAACTGTCCGGTCGAGTCAGGTGCAAAACCGACAAACAGAGCAGTGTCGGCCCGCATCATCTCCAACTGGTCCTGCAACTCTAGCAACTCCATTTCAAGTTGTCCGTTACGCTCCAGAAGCTCCCGATTTATATCACGCAGGTTCAGGTAGGAAGTAACAAAGCCGGAAACAGAAGTAATATGTCCGGTTATCACATTTGCCGAACTGAACATAATGTTCCGTTGATATGCATTATTGCGATAAACCAACGTCAACGATATGATCTCTAGCAAAATGAATAGGAACCAATGCCTCTTTCTGACTAAAAAATCCAGGAGTTTACGCATAATCAGTTGAAAATTGAAAGTTGAAAATTGAAAGTTGAATATTCAGCAAGTACACCACTTGTTTACTTTCAACTTTCAACTCTCAACTTTCAACTTATATTTACCGGATAAGGAAATTAAACTTGTCGATATTCTTCAACGCAATCCCCGTACCTCTTGCTACTGCATGCAAAGGATCGTCTGCCACGTGAAATTCGATCCCCATCTTGTCGCGCAAACGTTTGTCGATACCACGCAGCAAAGCGCCGCCACCGGCCAGATAGATGCCGTTTTTTACGATATCGGCATACAATTCAGGAGGCGTCTGTTCCAACGCGCTCAGAACGGCGGCTTCAATCTTTGAAATCGACTTGTCCAAACAATGTGCGATTTCCTGGTAGGAAACAGGCACTTTCATCGGCAGAGCCGTCATCTGGTTCGGACCGCAGACTTCAAAATCTTCAGGAGCGTCCTCGAGGATACTTAAAGCGGAGCCGACATTGATCTTGATACGCTCCGCCATACGTTCGCTGACGCGTATATTATGCTGGCGGCGCATATATTCCACAATATCATTCGTCAAGTCGTCGCCCGCCATCTTGATAGACTTGTTGGAAACGATCCCCCCCAACGAAATCACCGCGATCTCGGTCGTACCGCCACCTATGTCTACAATCATGTTTCCTTCCGGAGCAAGCACATCCATGCCGACCCCGATAGCGGCTGCCATCGGTTCGAAAACCATATATACCTCACGGCCACCGGCATGTTCGGCAGAGTCGCGGACGGCACGGATTTCCACTTCCGTACTACCCGACGGGATACCGATCACCATACGGAGCGAAGGAGCAAACCAGCGTTTGCGTCCGCTGGCCATTTTGATCAATCCACGCATCATCTGCTCGGCAGCGTAGAAGTCGGCAATGACACCTTCGCGGAGCGGACGGATCGTACGAATATTCGGATTGGTCTTTTCGTACATCTCACGTGCCTGGCGCCCTACCGCCAGCACCTTTTCCGAACGAGCATCCAGAGCGATTACGGAAGGCTCATCCACTACCATCTTATCGTTGCAGGTAATAATGGTATTGGCAGTCCCCAAGTCCATTGCCAATTCTTGTGTGAAAGAAAATAATCCCATTTTTTGATTTCTGATTTATCATTTATGATTTATAACCTATAAACTTATGACTCACAAACAGACTGAAAACCCAATCAACTATAAATCATAAATCATAAATATTCCAATTAGTGTTTAAAATGACGAATACCCGTCTTGACCATAGCCAAACCATGTTCGTTGCAATAATCAACGGACAGCTTGTCGTTAATAGAACCTCCCGGCTGGATAACGGCGGTGATACCGGCTTTGTCGGCAATTTCCACACAGTCGGCAAACGGGAAAAACGCATCCGAAGCCATAACAGCGCCATTCAGGTCGAAATTGAATGAAACGGCCTTCTCAATAGCTTGCTTCAGAGAGTCCACACGTGAAGTTTGTCCGATACCGCTTGCACAAAGCTGTTTGTTCTTCACCAGTGTGATCGCGTTAGACTTGCTGTTCTTCACGATCTTGTTGGCGAACAACAAGTCTTCCACTTCTGGAGCCGTCGGTTTCTTTTCCGTCATCGGTTCCAGATCGGCTTCTCCTTGAATACTAAGGTCTTTTTCCTGCATCAACACGCCGTTCAACAATGAACGGAACTGCATCGGACAAGTCTTGCATTCCTTACGGACCAATATGATACGATTTTTCTTTTGTTTCAAGACTTCAAGGGCATCGGCATCATAAGCCGGAGCGATGATCACCTCGAAGAAAATCTTATTGATTTCTTCCGCCACTTCCTTGTTTACAGTCGTGTTCGTAATCAAGATTCCGCCGAAGGCAGACACTGGGTCACCAGCCAAAGCATCTTTCCAGGCATCCACCACGTTACCGCGAGATGCGATACCACAGGCATTGTTATGTTTTAGGATGGCGAACGTCAGTTCGTCGAATTCGTCAATCAGGTTTACAGCAGAGTCAATGTCGAGCAGGTTGTTGTAAGAGATTTCCTTACCATGCAACTGGTCAAACATATTATCGAATTTGCCATAGAACTTGGCAGCCTGGTGCGGGTTTTCACCGTAGCGCAAGTGCATCGGATCATCCACGGCAGCACGGAAATGCGAGCCTTGGCGGTCGTCGAAATAATTGAAGATTGCAGAATCATAGCCTGAAGAAACGGCAAACGCTTCTTTGGCAAACCATTTGCGGTCTTCGATAGAAGTTTCAGCCCCTTTTTCGTTCAGCAATTGCATCAACGGCTGATACTGGGCTTTAGATGCTACAATCACTACATCTTTAAAGTTCTTTGCAGCGGCACGGATAAGAGAAATACCGCCTATATCTATCTTTTCGATAATTGCCTGTTCTTCCGCACCGGAAGCAACTGTTTCCTCGAACGGATACAGGTCGACAATCACCAAGTCTATTTCAGGAATTTCATATTGGGCAATCTGGGCCTGGTCACCTTCATTATCACGACGGTTCAAAATACCACCGAACACTTTCGGGTGAAGCGTCTTCACACGTCCGCCCAGGATAGAAGGATAGCCGGTCAGGTCCTCTACTGCATCACACGGGAGTCCCAGCTCTTCTATAAACTTCTGAGTACCACCCGTCGACACAAAACTCACACCTTCGCGGTGGAGCTTCTTCAAAATTTCATCTAATCCATCTTTATGGTATACCGATACCAATGCACGTTTAATACGTTTTGTTGCAGCCATCTTTGTTGGGTTTATTTTAATGTTTTAGAGCACAAAAATAGGGATTTATTTTCAATATGTATATAAGGTATGATAATAATTTCCTATCACCAACTATTAAAGAGTGCTACATAAAGCGAAAAAACCGGCTGTCCGCAAACTTACGAAACAGCCGGGAACAAATTACTTATCCTGAGACGTTTTCAACGATTCTTCAATAATCTTCTCGTTTTCTTCCGCCTTTTCAATCGTTTCGTCCAATTTTGTCATGTCATGAGCCGTGTAATCATCGGACAAGATCGGATGCGGCGTCAGCATTTCATCCTCCAGTTCGGAACTTTCGTCCCACAAAGTGTTCATTATTCCAGCCATAATCATCTGTGTTTTATTTGTTAATAACGGAGATAGAACAAGCTGGAAGGCCAAATTGTTGAATCCCGAACACCCAAGTCTTTCTTTTCATACTATATATCAGAAACGCGGTTCTATAATCCACATTCAATATTGGCAATACTATGAGCCGTAAATGAATTTTATATGGAAAAATGCAAAAGATACCGACACCTTACCGACACTATCTGAAACCGAACCTCTGACAACTGGTAAATTAAGCCGTTTCATACCATCAACTAAGTCAAAACACCCCAAGAACTAACTAATTACATATAGCAAAGTATCTGTTGGTAGTCACTATCTATTGTCTATACGTAGTACTACCTATAGACGATATGTAGTACTACGTATTCGTGATAGGTAGTACTACATATAAATAATATGATGTATGTCTTGGATTAGTTTACCATGACTTTCGAAATAGTTTATGCCATGTTATGGTTCAAACCATCCAATATGATTAATCCTTACCCTAAAGAATGATGCCCAACAAGATTAAATATGCAACTGCAATCCCAAAGAAACTGGATGCACCTTCGGGCCTTTGTCCTTCTCAAACAGGCCGAAAGGAGAATATTTGGCATAGAAACCGATGCAACCGACACCTGCCTGAAAAAGAAAATCCATTGTTACAGGACGAAGGTTCATGCCACGGTCCATCTTTTTCTTACGTTTTTCGCCATCCGCATCATGATAGACGATTTTGGAAGAAGAAATAGTTTTGACCACACCTACCACCCCACCTGAGATAAAGAAACGCGGAGCCTTGCGACGATGTTTAGGCGACTGCCATTCAAGCAGGACCGGAATCGTCAAGCTGGTGATATTCAACTTGCTGGCATTATAAACGATGCCTTCGGGAGCAGGAACCAACTGCGTCACACCGTCCACTTCCTGAAAATGAGCATTCATATCCAGCCGATAACGGCTCCAGCGCATACCGGCCCCGGTCACGACCGCCCATCTATAACGGGAGAAGGGGAAACTGAACTCCATAAAATTCAAATTATATTCCAACGAATTACCGCTACGAAGCGAAACACCGTCTACGTCGTTGATCCCGTCACTACCGGAGAAGTTGGCGAAGCCCATGCCGAAGCCTGCCCAGTGCGGATCAAAATCTTTGTCCCAAGAAGGGATCGGGATATTGATCGACTTGATATGTTTGCGCCGTTCGTAACTCTGTCCGTCCCGGTAATGCCCCTCGAAGATCATTTCACGGTCTATCGAATCGCCTTCTTCGGTCAGTTCATACACTTTCACTTTCATCCGTTCGCCGTTGTCCTTCACTACGATACGTTTGTTTTCCAACCGGATGACCGTATCGGCCGGCATCGGTTCAACATCTGCAGCCAGCAATCCGATGGCAGGAAAGCATGCGGCTATGATCAGTAAAAATCTTTTCATATCTTTTCTTGTTTATCTGTTTATAAATCTTTTTTGGTAAATAAAAGGGTGATCAGGTCGTCGCTGTCCAATTCTCCTTCGATATAGACCAGTGTGATCGTCCCTTTGGAGTTGACTTTGAACAGGACAAAACGATTCACGTCCGGGTCTTTGCCCGGAAGCTGGTAATAAGCGGAGACCACTCCCCCGTCGTCGGTCACCTCCTTGATCTTGCGTGCTCCCCGCTGATCGGCTTCCAGACATTGGCGGGTAAAGCGAAGAGCTTCCGGATCGTCCTTGATCGTGATGCTCTTATAGCGCGTCATACCGTATGTTTCCAGCATTTCATTGGAAAGCTCCACCATCGTGACATTCCTCTTTTTACCGTAACGGGTAAAGACATCCTGTATCTTCAGGTCTTTCTGCGCTTCGGCAGCTCCCACACCGGTCGGCAACAGCATCAAAGCAGCCAACATTATTAATAGCCTATACCTCAACTGTTTCATCTTGATATTCTTTTATTCGTCTTCACTAAAAAGACTACCTAATTCTTTTAACTGGTTATCTATTATTCGGCGGTCTGCCTCATCCTTATCCATCTCCGGGAAGTAATCATCGGCAGGAGTGGCCACTTCCTGCAACGCTTCGATCGCCAATGAACGAACTTTATGGATATCGGTATAGCAACGGCCGTTTATCACGACATAGCTGTCGGAACAGAAACAGGGATCAGCGGGATACAGCAGGCGGGTAAGACTCAACAGAGCCAGCACGCAGGCAGCCACGCCGGAAAAGAGGTAAAGGGCTGCACGCTTCCGGTTCGCAGAGCGGAACGGAACGGATACCGATTCGGGTCCCGAATCCGGTTCGCCAACTTGCGCTTCCGCATCACGTTCTATTTCTTCGTCGAAATAAGCGAACAGAGGAGCATAGGCAGCCAGATGCTCCGGCACCTCTCCCGAAGCGAAAAAGGCACGGATCTGCTTTTCTTCCGCGGCAGAAGTCTCACCTTCGAAATACCGTTCCAGCAACTCCTCTATCATATGTAGATTCCTCTTTCCCATAAATCACAAATTATAAATCATAACTCCTTCATTAACTGTTCCCGTATCTTTTTCCGGGCTCTCGAAAGATTCACCCGAACCGCTTCGACCTGAGTGCCTGTGATCTCCGCTATCTCCGCCAATTCATATCCTTCGACATCTTTCATCCGGATAATGGTTTGCTGTAGCGAAGGCAGCTTACTTATCAGCCAACGGATACGGGCAACCGTATCGTGCTGCTCCAATTCTTCCGCCGGGTTCCTTGTTCCCGAATCAAGAGAAAGCAAGGCTATATCCGTCCCTTCTGGCCGATGCTGTTTCAGTTTGTCCAGCGCCAGGTTCTTGACCACTTGTACAGCCAGCGCCTCGACACTGTTATAACCATCCAACTTCTCGCGAATCTGCCACAATTTCAGAAAAGTCTCCTGCACGATGTCTTCTGCATCCGACCTGTCCTCTATCATCCGCCAGGAAATATTGATCAACTTCTCCCGAAGCGGCAGCACGGTTATTTTAAACGTTTCGAGTTCCATTTCTACTATTATGACGACAAAGAAACGAAAACATAACATGAGAAAAACGAAAAAAATAAAAAAGGCATATTATTATCGTGGCGGACAACCATGAAGACAAAAGAATTGTTTCTTTCGAGACAGAGTTCGATCGGGAACTCGCCACGAATAGTAACAATAAAAAAACAACAAGTCATGAAAACTAAATTATCCGTCTTGCTATTGTACTTATGCAGCCTCACACTGTTCGCCGCATGCAGCAACAACCGGCAAAAACAAAAAACACCTGCCGAAAACGTCGCAACTCCTATCCGGAACTTCTTGAAACAGAAGTATCCGGCCGCAACGATCCTGAAATCCGAAAAAGAGACTAACGGGACGGAAGTGGATATACAAGAAAAGAGTCTGCACAAAGAAGTATGGTTCGACACGAAGGAGCAATGGGTCTCCACACATTGGGAAATCAGTACCCGCGACGTTCCTGTCGCCGTTATGGATGCGTTGCAAAGCTCCGCCTACAACCAATATAAAATAGAAGATATCACGGCAATCGAACGGCCGGACGGCCTGTTCTACGATTTTGAACTGAAACAAGACAACAATGAGATACATATCATACTCGACTCCGAAGCGAAGATCGTAATCAAAAGTTCGACCATTGCTCCGGGATACGACTGGTAGATTTATATCCACCCCTTTTATTTAAAGTGGAACTTTTCCCAGGTATAAACCTTTGGAGTGTTCTTCAGGAAAGGTTCCACCTGCTTGCGTTCGGTTTTCGTCAAATATTGGGGGGTCGTGTATTCGACCGTCAACGTCTGGTCGTCGGGGCTAAGCGAATATTTCCGTAAGTCCATATCCAGACGAGCAGTTGCTTCGATAAAGGCGGTGCGGTTCTTGTCGGCATCGTCTTTAATAAACCATTCTACTGGAACCGGAGTATACAAATCAGCAGAGTCCAACAGCTTCCAGTCTGTCGTGAAAAACTCGACCTGGCTGTCGGGAACAGGACCGTATACGGTCGTGATCATACAAACGACATAGGTATCGTTGACCAGCGGCAAGAGCTTCATCTCTACCGTGCTGCGCTCCGTCACCTGCAACAACAGGTAATCGTCCGTCAGCTTCTTCAAGGTGGAAAAGCCGTTCATGGTGTTTTTCAGCTTCGCTTCCTTTCCTGAATTATACAAATCTATCAAATCCTTACGCCAGGCATTTTCCAGCTGGGGTACATATTGGTCAGGCATGGCGACAAAGACCGCATCCATCTCCTGTGCCTTCATCCCCCACACAAATACACAAAGCAGTATAGAAAGAAATAATCGTTTCATATCTTAATCTACAATTTTCATCTACAAAAGTAATAGAATATGCCTTAGCGCGTACCGAGATACAGGAATATCATTCCTAATAATACTAAAAACAGGTCGATTGCCTTGCTTTTCAAGTTCTTTTCATGGAAGAACAAAGCACCGGCAAGGAAGGTAACCAGGACATTACTACGGCGGACCATCGAGACGATAGAGATCATCGAACCGGGAAAAGTCAAGGCATAAAAGTAAATCCAATCCGCCACGCAGAGGAAGACGGATATAAAGATAATGTTCCAGTGCCAGACAAAAGGTGTCGTGCTTTTCCGGCGCGGATACCAAAGAAACAGGAGGATCGGCAACATCATAAGGCACTGGTAGACATTGAACCAGACCTGCACCGTCATCACATCCAGACTTCCCATCAGGTGTTTGTCATACAAGCCGCTCGCCGCTCCGGTAAGGATAGACAAGACGGTAAAGAAGATCCATTTATTATGCGTAAAACGGATTCCCTCTTTTTTCCCGGATGAGGAAAGGAGGTAGAAAGAGGCAATGGAAAGAATCACCCCGATCCATTGGTACAGGTTCAGCCGCTCACCAAAGACAAGCATGGCTCCCACCAGCGTCACGACTGGCTGCGTCGCTTTGATAGGCCCGGTAATGGTCAGCGGTAAATGCTTCAAGGCAAAATAGCCGAATATCCACGATGACAAGACGATCACGGCCTTTATAAACACTGCCACATGTGTCTCTAAAGAGACACGCGGCACATACAACATCGTCCCGTCGAGCACATCTGTAAAAAACGAAAGAAAAATGAAAGGGACAAAGATAAGACTGCTTATCAATGTATTGAAAAACAAAACCGGAATAACGGCATTACCATCTAGCGAAATTTTTTTGTTTACTTCATAACAACCTAAAAGGAAGGCGGAGATGAAGGCTAATCCGAGCCACATAACAGTTGAAAGTTGAAAGTTTCTGAATAATATTTTTTAGACCGGAAAACACAACAGTCAACAGCCGACTGCCAACTGAAAAAGTTCTTCGGGATAAGTGACGTCGACCAGATAGAGAGCGTGTCCGGGAGCGGAAGTCCCGGCACGTCCACGGTCTTTGGCTTCGATCACCTGGCGGAAACCGTCGACCGTCAGTTTTCCTCTGCCCACTTCGAGTAAAGTACCGACAATGGCACGCACCATATTGCGCAGGAAACGGTCCGCCTGTATGGTAAAAACCCATACATCGCCTTCCCTCTCCCAACCAGCCTTATAGATGCGACAGTTGTTCGTCTTCACGTCCGTATGCAGCTTGCTGAAACTGGTGAAATCTATGTAGTCAAACAAAACTGAGCAAGCCTTGTTCATCGCCTCGAAATCGAGTTTTCCCGGAATCTTATAGACCAACTCGTAATTGAACGGATCTTTCCGCGTCGTGACATAATATTTATAGGTACGCGAAATGGCATCGAACCGGGCATGCGCATCGGGACGTACAGGTACAATACGGTAGACCGCGATATCTTTGGGAAGCAAACGGTTCAGCTTCTCCGCTAAGAAAGCGAGGTCGGCAATCGGTTCCTGCCAGTCGAAATGAGCCACCATCAGGCGGGCATGCACACCAGCATCCGTCCGCCCCGCTCCCACGATCGGAACCGGTTGGCGCAACAACGTAGCCAAAGCTTCCTCGATAGATTGCTGCACAGTGATTCCATTCGGCTGTATCTGCCAGCCACAAAACTTTTTACCGTTATAACCTAAATATATAAAGTATCTGTTCACGTCCGGATATCCTTGCTTATGTTTGATTTCGGCTGCAAAGGTAACAGAAATCTCGCCAAGGGATTGTCTATACAGGCAGAAAAGTGTAATTTTGCAAACATAAATCTTCACAACAAAACTATTTGACATGCTTGAAACATTGCTTCAATCGTCTTATTTTGCCTTGTTCCTGATTATCGCCTTAGGATTCATATTGGGCAGAATACAGATCAAAGGCCTCTCTCTCGACGTATCAGCCGTTATCTTTATCGCTCTCCTATTCGGGCACTTCGGAGTAATCATTCCTAAGGAACTGGGAAATTTCGGTTTGGTATTGTTCATTTTCACCATCGGCATACAAGCGGGTCCGGGATTCTTCGACTCCTTCCGTTCGAAAGGGAAAACATTGATCATACTAACGCTTCTGATTGTCGGATCTGCCAGCCTTACCGGTTTGATACTTAAATATGTGGTCGGAATCGATACGCCGAGCCTCGTCGGACTGATCGCTGGGGCGCTGACCAGTACGCCAGGTCTTGCCGTCGCGATCGACAGCACGCACTCCTCCTCCGCTTCCATCGCCTATGGCATCGCCTATCCGTTCGGAGTGATCGGTGTGATACTTTTTATAAAATTATTGCCGAAATTGTTGCGCAAAGACCTTATCGCCGAAGCCAAGGCACTCGAAGTACAGCGAAAAGGGAAATATCCCCCGTTGCATACGGCGACTTTCCGTATCACCCACGCCAATATATTCGGAAAAACACTGGCCCAGTTACAACTTCGTTCCATGACGGGAGCCGTCATTTCCCGTATAAAACATAAAGACCGGACAAGCATACCAGTAGCGCAAACCATCTTGCATGAAGGAGACATGATCAAGGCTGTCGGTAACGACAAGTCTTTGGAACAACTGGCACTTCTTGTCGGTGAACGTGTAGAGAACGACCTTCCTTTCGGCAGCACTCAGGAATTGCAATCTCTATTGGTGACGAACAAGAACGTCATTAATAAAAGTTTAGGATACCTGAATCTGCAACGCACGTTCAATTGTACCGTTACTCGTGTACGCCGAAGCGGTATCGACCTCTCACCCGAACCGGAATTAATGTTGAAATTCGGCGACAAGTTAATGGTTGCTGGAGAAAAAGAAGACATAAAGGAATTGGGACAGGTGTTCGGTAATGACGAGAAAAAACTTTCCGACACGGACTTTTTCCCGATTGCAGCCGGTATTGTCCTCGGAGTATTGTTCGGAAAACTGAACATTTCGTTTTCGGACTCCTTCTCTTTCTCACCCGGACTGACAGGTGGCATCCTGATTGTCGCACTTATCCTGAGTGCAATTGGCAAAACGGGACCGATCATCTGGTCCATGTCAGGTTCCGCCAACCAGTTACTCCGTCAGATCGGCCTACTTCTGTTCCTCGCCGAGGTCGGAACATCCGCCGGTGTCAACCTGGTATCGACATTCCAAGAAAGTGGCTGGACATTATTCGGAATCGGTATGGCAATCACAATGGTACCGATGATCGTGGCTGTCCTGTTCGGCTATTTCGTATTCAAAATCCACATCTTAGACTTGATCGGGACGATCGCAGGAGGAATGACCAGTACGCCAGGACTTGCCGCCGCCGATTCGATGAGCGACAGTTCTGCCCCCAGCATCGCGTATGCGACGGTCTATCCGATTGCGATGGTGTTCCTAATTCTTTTTATCCAGTTCATCGCCGCATTGGTCGTATAAGGATTATGAGGGTCGCAACCTCATAATCCGTATCAAAAACATTGCCAATTATAATATTTTCTATATATTTGTGACTATTAACAATATCACAAATCGCCATGCAAACAAACCAACAGTTTGACCTCGCCTTCAACTTGCTGCAGAACACCGGAACCAACCTCTTTCTGACAGGAAAAGCCGGAACGGGCAAAACTACCTTTTTAAAAAGGCTTAAAGAGGTTTCACCTAAACGAATGATCGTTGTTGCACCGACAGGAGTAGCTGCTATCAATGCAGGAGGCGTCACTATCCACTCCTTTTTCCAATTGCCGTTCGGGCCTTACATTCCGTCTTCACCGGAATACCGGGGAGGCAAAACAGATTTCAAGAACCAATTCCGCAAGGACAAAATCAATATTATCCGCAGTATGGACTTGCTGGTGATCGATGAGGTCAGCATGGTGCGCGCAGACTTGCTGGACGCTATCAGCGACGTCCTGCGTCGTTATAAAGATCACAGTAAACCTTTCGGAGGTGTCCAGTTATTGCTCATAGGAGACTTACAACAATTAGCGCCTGTCGCCAAAGATGATGAATGGAATCTGCTGAAAGAGCACTATCCGTCCACCTTCTTTTTCGACAGCAAGGCACTGTCGGAAAGCAATTATTTCTGTATTGAGCTGACACATGTCTACCGCCAAAGCGACACGAATTTCATCAACCTGTTGAATAATATCCGTGAGAACCGCTTCGACGACGAGACCTTGCAACGTCTGAACCAGCGGTACATTCCCAACTTCAGACCGGACGAACAATCGGGTTATATCACACTCACGACACATAACTACCAGGCACAGCAGATCAACAACCGAAAACTGGCGGAACTTCCCGGACAGCCTTACACTTTTTCAGCTGAGATCAATAACGACTTTCCCGAATATTCTTATCCGACCGACGACAAGTTAATCTTGAAATGCGGCGCGCAAGTCATGTTCGTCAAAAACGATTCATCTTCCGAAAAACGATACTATAATGGGAAGATCGGAAAGATCGTATTTATCAACCCAAACAAGATAACCGTAGTCGACCAAGAAGGAAACGAGATCGTCGTCGAAAAGGAAATCTGGAACAATGTGAAATACACGATTGATCCCGAAACAAAGGAAATCACCGAAACCATTACCGGCACCTTCAGTCAATATCCGTTGAAAACAGCTTGGGCGATCACCATACACAAGAGCCAGGGATTGACTTTCGAGCATGCCATCATTGATGCTTCGGCCGCTTTTTCGCACGGACAGGTATATGTCGCACTCAGCCGTTGCAAAACGTTGGAAGGTCTTGTGTTGAGCAGTCAGATCACCCGCAACGCCATGATCAATGATTACCGGATACAGGAATTCTCTTCATCGGTCGACAGCCGCCAACCGCGTGAAGAGCAAATGCAGGCCGCACAGCAACTTTATTTCACGGAACTGATATGTGAACTGTTTGACTTCAACAATCTTCAGCAGCGCATACAATATGCCGCCTTTGTCGTGTACGGGAATCTGCAAAAACTATATCCGGAACTGAGCGTGCAGTATTCTAACACACGCGACGCATTCCGTTCCACGGTCACAGATGTCGGAGAACGATTCATCCAGCAATTGAAACGGCTGATAACAGGCAATACCGATTATCTGAAAGACGAAACGATCCAAGAGCGTGTCCGGAAAGGCGTGGCTTACTTTCTGGAGCAAATAGATCGCCTTTGCACCCCATTGCAGGAAGCATCGAATGTGGAAATCGACAATAAAGAAACACGCAAAACAATCAAGAATGCGTTAGACAAGTGGAACGAAGACCTTCGTATCAAACTGTCAACCTTGCAAGGTTGTCAAGATGGATTCACAATTTCCGGCTATCTGTCGGCTAAGGCCAAAGCAAGCATCGAACAACCGTCTGCTCCGACCACACGCAAACGTTCCGAAAAATCATCAGAGTCGGCTAAACTGGAAATATCGACAGACATCAAACATCCAGAACTATATGCCAACCTGAAACACTGGCGCTATGAGGTGGCAACCGAAAAAGGACTTCCAACTTATACCATCCTGCAACAAAAGGCCCTGATCGGGGTAGCCAACACCTTACCCGCCAGCGGACGTGATCTCCTCAAAATCCCCGGTATCGGGAAAAAGATCGTCGAAAACTATGGCGCAAAGCTACTGGAAATCGTAGACGAATACAGGAAAGGGCAATAATGTGCCAATGCACCAATATACTAATGATATGAGCATTTTCCCATTGGCATATTGGCACATTATTTATTTTTTCAACTCGAAACCCATCATCAACCCATCATACTGGCTCGCCAACTTATTGAGTGCTTGTAAGGTCGTATTTTTAGAGACAGCAGACAGTTTTGTCAGGAAATCCAGTAATTTATCGGCATTGAAGAGCAAAGAAAGTTGGTCATTGGTGACAACGACATGAGCCGTCATCGTCGTCAACTTCGATTTACCGATCTTGCCATAGTGCAGTTCCATCGTCTTATCGTCCGCATTAAAAGAATAAGTACCCTTCAAAGTACAGCTTTTCAGGACACTGGTGAATGTGCTGTCGGTATTAAATGTATAATTGAATGCCCCTTCGATTATTCCGATTTTCGCACAATAATCCTTCAGCTTCTTTTCCATCTCTGAAGAGGCCACACTTGCCGCCACATTCTTCAAAGCATTATCGCCTTCCAACTGGATGGCAGGATCCACATACGTCCACGTACCGGCCAAATTTTCCACTGTCAGCTTTTTTCCTCCGGTCACAGCAGTCACAGCGTCTTTTACGGCAGCAGAATTCAAAATGTCTTTAATTGATTGTCCATACGCCGAATCCGATACAGACAATATACCACAAACGGCCACCTCAAAAATCCAATTTTTTTTCATTTTTATCTATTCTTACTCATGTTTATACGTTACAAAAACACAAATAAAAAGGGGTACCGACAAGCACCCCTTCATATATCTCGTTCCGTAAAAGAAGATTAGAGTTTATCATTAGAACCGAGTACGTTGATAATTTTGTGCTTATACAGCTTTTCCATATTATCACGAGCCGGGCCTAGATATTTACGTGGGTCGAATTCTGCCGGTTTTTCTGCGAATACCTTACGTACGGCAGCAGTCATAGCCAGACGAGAATCCGAATCGATGTTGATTTTGCAAACAGCCGACTTGGCAGCTTTACGCAATTCTTCTTCAGGAATACCGATAGCAGCTTTCAATGCACCACCGTATTTGTTGATAGTTTCAACTTCTTCTTCAGGAACAGATGAAGATCCGTGAAGAACGATAGGGAATCCTGGGAGTTTTTCCATTACAGCATCCAATACATTGAAAGCCAATGGAGGAGGCACCATCTTGCCAGTCTTAGGATCAATATGGCACTGTTCCGGAGTAAACTTGTATGCACCGTGAGAAGTACCGATAGAGATAGCCAAAGAATCACAACCTGTACGGTGAGCGAAATCGATAACTTCTTCAGGATCGGTATAAGTGTGGTGGTCAGAAGAAACTTCATCTTCAACACCTGCCAATACCCCTAATTCACCTTCTACAGTTACATCGAACTGATGAGCATAATCAACAACTTTCTTAGTCAGGGCAACGTTTTCTTCATAAGGAAGATGAGAACCGTCGATCATAACAGAAGAGAATCCTGAATCGATACAGCTTTTGCAAGTTTCAAACGTATCACCGTGATCCAAGTGCAGAACGATCTGAGGATTCGGACAGCCTAATTCCTTAGCATATTCAACAGCTCCCTGAGCCATGTAGCGCAACAGAGTAGCATTTGCATATTGGCGAGCACCTTTAGATACCTGCAGGATTACCGGAGACTTTGTTTCAACAGCAGCCTTGATAATGGCCTGCATCTGTTCCATGTTGTTAAAGTTGAAAGCCGGAATTGCGTATCCGCCTTTGATGGCTTTTGCGAACATTTCTCTTGTGTTCACCAAACCTAAATCTTTGTAATTTACCATTGTTGTATATGTTATTACGTTAATGATTAAAAATCTTCCACAAAGATAATAACTATCCGAGAACATTATGCTTTTAAGCATATAAAATAATACAAAAGTAGGTCTGATTGAAAAAATAATCCAAAATTCTTTGTTTGTTCAACTCTAATCCATACCTTTGCAACCCAAAATACCGGTTACCAAACTCAAGTATAAGAGAATATAAATTAAAAAATAAGATAACAAAGCAATGAAAAAAGGAATTCATCCTGACAACTATCGTCCTGTAGTATTCAAGGACATGTCAAACGAGGACGTATTTATCACTCGTTCAACTATCAATGCAAAAGAAACAATTGAGATTGACGGTGTTACTTATCCGTTGGTAAAGATCGAAATCTCAAGCTCTTCTCACCCGTTCTATACAGGTAAGGCCAAATTGGTCGATACTGCCGGACGTGTTGATAAGTTCATGAGCCGCTATGGTAACCGTAACAAGAAATAAAACCAATTGATAATTGGTTTAGATAACAAATAGAGAAAGGCTGTTCTGAAAAGGACGGTCTTTCTTTTTTATCAAGAGACTCCCATTAAAGAAAGCAACTTCCTTTTTTATTTACAAAAGATATTCTTATTTTTGTGCGTAACTGATAATTGGAGTGAATCTATACCCTTATTTCATTGTCAATTGTCAATTATCAATTATATCAATTAAATAATGCCATGGCAAAAACGAAAGAACAATTACTAAACATCCTGGATCAGTTCCAGCTCACAGAAAAGGTAGTTTCCGCCGAACCATTCGGAAACGGACACATTAACGATACGCTGAAAGTAACAAACGAAAAAGGCGAAATCAAATACGTGCTGCAACGCATCAACCACCTGATCTTCACAAATGTGGATATGTTGCAGAACAATATCCAGATTGTTACTTCGCATATCCGTAAGAAACTGGAAGAAAAAGGTGAAAATGATATTGACCGCAAAGTCTTGACTTTCCTTCCGACAAAAGATAACAAACTGTATTATTTCGACGGAGACAACTATTGGCGTGTTTGCCTGTTCATCCCAAACAGCAAAAGCTACGAAGAGGTCACCCCGGAACTGTCTTACGAAGCAGGCAAGGCTTTCGGCGACTTCCAATCCATGCTGGCCGACATTCCGGAAGGCACACTGGGTGAAACCATCCCGAACTTCCATAATATGGAATTTCGTCTGGAGCAGTTCCACGATGCAGTAAAGAATAATGCAGCCGGCCGTCTGGACGAAGTGAAAGACTTGATCGAGGAAATTGAAAAACGCGCCGAAGCTATGTGTATCCAAGAACGTCTTTATCGCGAAGGCAAACTAAAAAAACGCACGAACCATTGCGACACAAAGGTCAACAATATGATGTTCGATACCGAAACCGACAAGGTCTTGTGCGTGATCGACCTCGACACGGTCATGCCGGGCTTCGTCCTTTCTGATATCGGCGACTTCATTCGCACAGGAGCCAATACTGGTGCCGAAGATGACGAAAACCTGGACAATGTCAATGTTAACATAGATATCTTTAAAGCTTACACACGCGGCTATATGGAGAAAGTCAAATCATTCCTGACTCCGATGGAAATCAAACTGCTCCCGTACGGCGGCCGCTTACTGACTTACATGCAGACAGTCCGTTTCCTAACCGATTACATCAACGGTGACACATACTACAAGATACGCAGTCCGAAGCACAACCTGATCCGCACGAAGGCTCAGTTCAAATTGCTCCAAAGCCTCGAAGCACATGCAGACGAGATGGATGCATTCATGAGCGAATGGCTGTAAGAACAGTGTAATAACTCTATTGGCGGTTGGCAACCAGGTAGTAAAATAATTACTGCGCGGTTGCCAACTGTCTTTTACCAGTTTTGCGTATCTTTGTGATTGACAGACAATGCCAAAGTAACATCATGACAAATATATTAAATAAAATAAACTCTTTGTTTCCTATCTCCGACGATACCGTTCAAGTATTGAAAGAGAACGTAACTTGCTGCCGCTTCCCTAAAAAGTATCAGCTGATAAAAGCAGACACATATTGCAAATCCGCCTTTTTCATCGAGAAGGGAATAACACGTTCCTTCTGGCTAGTAGACGGAGAGGAGGTTACGACATCGTTTGCCGGAGAAGGAAGCATTGTGTTCAGTATGGATGAACTGTATTACGGAAAGATAAGCGAAGAATACGTTGAAACGCTGGAAGAGGTGGAAGCCTACCGGATATCGCTGGCTACTCTGACACATCTTTTTGAAACTAACATCGAACTGTGCAACTGGGGAAGAATCATTCATCAAAACGAATACAGGCGTTTGCATCGCAGCCACAAAGACCATTTGACCTTGTCGGCAAGGGAACGATACGAAGCGTTCAAGGAACAATTTCCGGACGCATATCGGCGAGTGAACTTAGGATATATAGCTTCCTACCTGGGTATCAGACTTTCTACACTCAGCAGGCTCCGGGCAAACGGATAATCGAATTTGACATAGGACAAATTTTTTATCCCCAAAAACGAATACTTTTGCCACATATTACAAATATCTAATTCAATATCAATGTCAGATACAACAATCTCTTCAGCCGCATTTGCGGATACCAAACCCCATTACGAACTTCTTGACGGACTGCGAGGGGTAGCAGCCTTACTAGTTGTCTTTTATCACATTTTCGAAGGTCTTTCGTTTGCTGCCGGAGGAACACCTATCACAACGATCAATCACGGCTACCTGGCCGTCGATTTTTTCTTCATCCTTTCAGGTTTTGTGATCGGTTACGCCTATGACGACCGTTTGGGAAAGACCATGACTACCGGTAACTTTTTCAAACGTCGCCTAATCCGTCTCCATCCGATGATTATCATGGGAGTGATATTGGGAGCGATCGCTTTCCTCATACAAGGCAGTGTCCAATGGGACGGTAAACATGTGGCAATCTCAGCAGTGATGCTATCCACGCTCTGTGCGATGTTTTTCATTCCCGCCCTACCCGGTGCGAGATATGAAGTACGCGGCAATGGCGAAATGTTCCCGCTCAACGGTCCAAGCTGGTCGCTCTTTTTCGAATATATTGGCAACATCCTTTACGCGGTTTTCATTCACCGCCTTTCCACTAAAGCCTTGACCGTACTCGTCGTTCTTTTGGGGACAGGGCTTGCCGGATTCACTCTATTCGATGTTTCGGGATATGACATGATCGGTGTAGGCTGGACGCTTGACGGCGTGAATTTCCTCGGAGGTTCTCTACGTATGCTCTTTCCTTTCTCGTTAGGAATGTTATTATCCCGCAAGTTTAAACCGTTCCAAATGAAAGGTGCTTTCTGGATTTGCTCGATCGTTCTACTGATCCTCTTCTGTGTGCCTTACATAAAAGTAGACACTGCTCCTATCAGCCTCAACGGACTATTCGAGGCAGCTTGTATCATCCTCATTTTCCCCGTCCTTGTCTGGCTTGGAGCCTCCGGCAAAACTACGGACAAACGTTCGACGCAAATATGTAAATTCTTAGGTGATATATCCTATCCACTCTACGCCGTCCACTACCCGATCATGTACCTATTCTATGCTTGGCTAATCGACAACGAACTCTATACCTTCGCAGAAATCTGGCCTATGGCAATAGTGGTCTACGCCGGCAGTATCGCCTTGGCTTACCTCTGCCTGAAACTTTACGACGAACCGGTAAGAAAGTGGTTAGGCAAAAAGTTGTTGAGAAAAAAATAAATTCCCTGAGGGTGTCAAATATCGGTATTCTGCGTCATCCGCGTCCGGTAATGTCAATTTGACACATCTTCCAAAACGTCAAACCGATGTCTCCGGTTATAATTACAGGACAAATGCAAGCCGATAAACTCCATCCATTAAGTAACATGCATGGAGTTTTATATGCACTGGCATGCATTTGCGAATAGACTGGCATGAAATTAAAAATGGATTGGCATGAAAAAGAAGTCGGATAACTGCCAGACAGATGGTTCATGCGAAAGAATGCTTCATTGAATACCGACCTTCACACACTGAGGCGATAGAAGGCCATATAATGCTCTTTCACCACTGCCGAAAACAGCATTTTAGCACTCGCTAAATATTCTTTTCCTTATTAACATACTATAATGCATTCTGCTTAGGAAATGACTTGCGGGCATAGGTTGAATCATAACCCATACCTCTTGTTCTTTTCCGTATTATACAAATCCCATCCCTCCGTATTTTCTCCATTATTTTTAGGAAACGGTTTCTAAAATACCACAATTACAATCAAAAGACAAAACGTTTTATTCCTGCCTCTTGTTACTTCTCAAACTATAAGAATAGTGGACAATCGCCAGAACATATCTAATGTGACTGACGAACTTTGTCACATATAAACCGAAATTTGTTATATGATATACCTATTGATTCTATTGGCCTTCACGATCTCTGCCCTGATGTCGATGATCATTATTCCGAGGATTTTGGTCGTCGCGCTGAAAAAGCGACTTTTCGACATTCCGGACAGTCGGAAGGTACATAAAGAAGCTATCCCGAGGCTGGGAGGATTGTCTTTCGCCCCGTCAATCCTGTTCTCCCTCTCATTTGTTTCCGCACTCTATTGCGCGGAATATATGCACAGACAGCAAATACCGCTATGGTTACTCACACATACTCTTTCAGAATTCTACCTGTTGGTCTGCGGGGTGATCTTGCTCTACCTCGCCGGGCTGAAAGACGATCTAGTGGGAATGCGTTATACAAAGAAGTTCATGGTACAGCTTGTGGCAGCCTTGCTCCTGCCATTGTCGGGACTATGGATCAACAATCTCTACGGGTTATTCGGAATACACGAACTGGCATCATGGATCGGTATTCCGCTTACTATCCTCGTAATTGTATTTATCACCAATGCCATCAACCTGATCGACGGAATCGACGGATTGGCTTCAGGGCTGACTGGCTCGGCATTACTCGTGCTTGGCAGTCTATTCTTGATTAACGGAATGTGGATATACGCCCTGCTGTCGTTCGCGACTCTTGGAGTGCTGGTGCCTTTCTTCTATTACAACGTCTTCGGACAGGCTGATCACGGGAGGAAAATATTCATGGGTGACACGGGGAGCTTGACATTGGGCTATATTCTGGTATTCCTCGCCATCCGCTATGCATCTTACAATCCGGATGTTGCACACTATTCCGCCGGTGCCATCGTGGTCGCCTTCTCGACACTGATCGTACCGATGTTCGATGTTGTGCGCGTAATGATCGTACGGGCACGCAGCCATCGGTCACTATTCAAACCGGACCGTAATCACATCCACCATAAGTTCCTCGATATGGGGATGAGCGCACACAAGGCGATGATCAGTATCGTCGTAATCGCCAGTCTATTCAGTAGTCTCAATATCTTACTCGTGTCGTTCGTGAATATCAATATCGTATTTGCCGGCGACATCGTGATCTGGGTGATATTAAGCATTTGGTTTGAAAAGGCCGGAAACAAAAAAGAATTTTTAAACGGAAAAGAGTGGGTTAAACGAATTTAGAAAAAATACAAATAATGAAAGCATGTTTTATGGGATTGGGCTATATCGGCCTACCTACAGCTATTATCACAGCCGGAAGCGGCATTCAAGTTATCGGAGTCGACGTAAATCCGAAAGTAGTGGAAATGACAAACCGAGGTATTATCCATATTGTGGAACCTGGATTACAGGAGTTGTGTTCGAAAGTCATGGAATTCGGTAAGCTGAAAGCATCGGATGTTCCGGAAGAAAGCGATGTATACCTGATCGTCGTACCAACTCCGTTCAAAGGAAATCATGAACCGGACATTTCATATGTCGAAGCCGCTACACGTATGGTCGCACCTTTTCTTAAGAAAGGGGACCTTTTCGTCATTGAATCGACTTCACCTGTCGGGACCACCGAAAAGATGGCAAATCTGCTCTACGCTTTGCGTCCGGAACTGGAAGGAAAAATATATATCGCTTATTGTCCGGAGCGCGTTTTACCAGGCAATGTCATCTACGAACTGATGCAGAACGACCGGGTCATCGGAGGAATCAACTCCGAATCAACTGAAAAGGCGATACAATTCTATCGCCACTTCGTCAGAGGGACACTCCACCGGACAAACGCTCGGACAGCGGAGATGTGCAAACTGACGGAAAATTCGTCACGTGACGTCCAAATAGCTTTTGCCAACGAACTGTCGCTGATCTGCGACAAGGCAGGTATCAACGTTTGGGAACTGATCGAACTCGCCAACAAACATCCGCGTGTCAACATTCTGCAACCAGGTTCGGGCGTGGGAGGACATTGCATCGCCGTAGATCCTTATTTCCTGACATCCGAATTTCCCTACGAGTCGCAACTTATCTCGAAAGCACGCGAAATCAATAATTACAAAGCATTCTGGTGCGCCGAAAAAATCGAAAACGCCATCCTCCGCTTCTTCCTTGAGCATCATCGTAAACCAGTAGTAGCTCTGATGGGCCTTTCTTTTAAGCCTGATATCGACGACTTGCGCGAATCACCAGCCAAATACATCACCTCGAAAGTTCTCCAACGTTCAGCCGATACCGACATCCTAATCGTCGAACCCAACGTTCACGAACATCCAGTCTTCAAACTGACCGACTACAAATCCGCCTACACCCGCGCCGACATCGGCGCCTTCCTCGTCTCCCACAAAGAATTCAAAACATTACCTCACAACGAAGAAAAAGTGATATTGGATTTTTGCGGGGTGTTTAAGAAATTATAGAATAAAAAGTATGTCTCACAATACGAACAAACGGATAGCTCAAAATACATTATTCTTATATTTCAGGACACTAGTCATCCTATTAGTATCACTTTACACATCCAGAGTCGTTTTAAATGTTTTGGGAATTGATGATTATGGCATATACAACGTAGTAGGTGGCATTGTATTAATGTTCCAGTTTCTAAATGTGGGAATGATTGATGTTTCTCAACGGTTTCTCACCTACGAATTAGGGAAAAATGATGGACAACAACTGCAAAAAGTTTTTTCCACATCTCTTATCATTCACCTGATTATTATTTTTTTCCTACTTATATTAGCAGAAACAGTAGGTCTATGGTTTCTCAATCATAAAATGAATATACCAACTTCAAGAATAATTGCTGCAAATTGGGTGTTCCAATTCTCAATCCTGACATTCATTATTAAAATATTCAGCGTTCCCTATAATGCCAGTATAGTAGCCCATGAACATATGAAAGTATATGCCTATGTAAGTATACTTGAAGTTATATTACAATTAGCGATTGTTTTTTTGTTGAAGGGCTCAGCGTCAGATAAACTAATTTTATATGCAATCTTAATGTCTTTCGTCACTTTATTGATAAGCATCATGTATACTTTATATTGCAAAAAGTATTTTAAAGAATGTAAGTTTCGAAATGACATAGATAAACAATTACTACATAAAATGTTAAGCTTTGCCGGATGGAGCTTTTTAGGTAACATCGGATATTCACTCAAAATGCAAGGAATAAATATACTAATCAATCTATTTTTCGGACCTGCAGTAAACGCTGCACGTGGTGTAGCCTATCAAGTAAATGCCGGAATTTATAATTTTGTATCAAACTTCCAAATTGCAATGAAACCGCAAATAACTAAACGATATGCAATGGGAGATACAAATTCAATGATGGTATTAGTACATAATAGTTCCCGTTATTCATTTTTCCTCTTACTGTATTTAACATTACCTGTACTTATCAAAACTCCTTATATATTACATCTTTGGCTAGGTATTGTACCAGAATATACTGTCATGTTTTTACGATTGGTATTGATTGTAACTTTAATAAACAGTATAACTGGACCTGTAGCCACTGCTATACAAGCAAAAGGAAAAATAAAACTATTTCAAACCATAATTTTAGGGATTACATTGCTGGATATACCAATATCCTATATTGTATTAAAATCCGGATATCCACCTTATACAGTCATGTATATATCTATCCTGACAGAACTCATTGCTTTAATAGCACGAATATGGATACTTAATGCATTAATACCTATGCATATTTCCAACTTCATCATAGAAGTGATTGGTCGAAGTCTCTTAGTCTTCATACTTGCAGCTATTATTCCGACAGGGCTGTCCCAATATATTCCTGACACATTCACCGGATTTATACTTATATGTATTATTACTGTAAGTTCAACCACCATCGTACTATTGACAGTCGGACTAAAGACGGCTGAGCGTTCTCTTATTTACAAAAAAGCAATTCGTACCATTCAAACTACAAAATCATAACAATGTGTTCAAAGGCCTTATTTTTACGTAAAAAGTCGACAGGACTTAACAGTATAGAAGAACTGGCATATTCGCTTGCATCCCGAATATCAGGATTAAAAGTTATTACTTTGCCTGAACACGGAAATACCTGGAAAGGAATCATTCGAAATATTAGGTTCGCTCAAAAACACCAAGGAGATATCAATCACATTTTTTCACCTGAAATAGCTTATATCTCTCTATTTTTAAAAGGTAATGTAATTCTCACTTGGCATGATACAGGAACTCTATTACAATCATCATCTTTCCTAAAGCGATTTATTAGAAAATGGTTCTGGTTCATTCTGCCTAATCATTTTGCCAAACATATCACCTGTATTTCCCAATATACAGCGAATGAAATCAAACAGATAACTCCAAGAGTAAAAAATAAAATCAGCATTGTCTATAATCCCTATAATGAAGTTATTCATTTTCACCCAAAAGAATTCCGAAAAGAAAATCCTCATATCCTCCATATTGGAACAGGCATGCGCAAAAATCTGCTACGCACAATAAAAGCATTACGCAATATACCCTGTACACTAATCATTGTAGGGATTTTAAAACAAGAACATATAGAGCAATTAAAAAAGAATCATATCCAATATAAAAATTATTTGGATATTCCCTTTCAAAATATCATTAGATTATACCAAGAATGTGACATCGTCAGTTTTCCTTCTTTATATGAAGGTTTTGGAATGCCTATAATAGAGGCCAATGCTACTGGAAGAGTTTTACTAACCAGTAAAATAACTTCTATCCCAGAAATAGCAGCAAATACAGCTCACTATATCAATCCTTATGATGTAAGCTCCATTAGAAAAGGATTTCAAAAACTTATCTCAGATGATAAATATAGGGAAAAATTAATTTTACGAGGCATTGCAAATGCCAAGAGGTTTACAATTAAACACATAACGGAAGAATATGAAAACATTTACAATAGCTAAGCCTATCTCCATAAGCATAGACAACTTCTATATACAAGTACTTCCTTTTATATTATTTTTCATTTCTATTTTTTTTGACTCAGCAAATGGATACATCCAGGAATTTAAAGGAGTGCATTTACCAATCGGAATAGCTTTTAGAGGATTCATATTATGCCTAACTATGAAGTTTTTACTAAAAAATTTAAGCACATTATTAACTCTCTTATTTTGGATTATTACAATCCTAATTTCAATGGCATTTGCTATTTGGTCTTTTACAGGAAAATATATAGATGCAGCAATGGACATAGACTATCTATTCAAGTTTGTCTACACCTTCTGCATCCTTTTTTATTTTTATTATTACCGTAAAATATTCAGCCTTGAGAAATTAATCAGACTTGTTGTTTATACAACTTCACTTATAGGTGCAATTAATATATTCTCTATGATTACACAAACCGGGATTCTTTCATACAGTGATAAATTTGGATTCGGATACTCTGGATATTACGCAGACGGCAATGCATTGGGAGTATATATGGTTCTAGCTGTATTACTTTGTATTTGGTATTCCTTTTACAAACGGAATGTATTTTATTTTTTACTGACATTTATTGCATCAGTCGGAACAATTCTTATCGGTTCTCGTGTCGGTATTATTGGAATTCTGACAGATTGGGGACTTTTCTTAGGCTATTTCTTTTTTTTCAAAGACAGCCTTATTCGGCTCCGATGGCAAACCCGGATACTTATAATATTTTGTATGTCAATCGCTATCGTATATTCTGCTATCATAACATATGAAACTATTATTCAATATGATAATTTTACACTTGAACGCTTTTCAGCTAATTCGTTAGTATCATCAAGAGAGCAATTGATCAATACCGGTAAACAAGTTATTTCTGAATTCAACTTAACAGAGGTTCTTTTGGGTAAGGGTATTTCAGGAGGACGATTTGCTGTAGCAAGCATATACGACCCAGAAGAAAAAGTAAAAAATATAGAATCTGATTTTTACGATATCATATTATCCTTCGGATTTGTTCTGGGAGGGCTTATCATCCTTGCACAACTTTTTTTAGTATTCCAGTTCATCCGACCTTTTTTTATAAAAAGAAGTCGGAATTCTTTATCATTTATAACAAGTATAGGAAGTATACTATGGTTAGGAATCGCCTATACAGCAGGACATGCTTTTTTTTCAACTCAATTAGCTCCACTGTTAGGAGTTTACTGGGTAATTAGTAATCATCTTTATTTTAATCATGATATCCAATAAAAGTAAAAATATCCTAACTATAGGAACTGACACAAACGGCAAAGGAGGGATTGCAATCCTCATACAATCTTATTCAAAGATGTTCAAGAAATTTAATTTCATTGCTTCACATCAAGAAGGAAATCTGTTTAAGAAAACAGCATTAAGCATATCTGCCTTATTACGATGTTGCTATTATTGTATATTCAAGCCAATCCGAATTGTGCATATACATACAGCATCATTTACTGATTTTTATCGTCAATCGATTTATGTATTTTGTGCTAAAGTTTTCAGAAAAAAAGTCATTTTACATATACATGGAGCAAAATTTGAACAATTCTACGAGAATCACCGATCTTTTGTTCGATTTGTCTGCCATAAAGCAGATGTATTGGTGACTGTTTCTAATTATTTTATCGATTATTTAAAAGAACAAAAACTCAATAATAATATTTTTCTCCTTCCCAATGTCACCTATAAGCCCAGTGTTGGTCCCATTAAAAAGAACGACCAAAAGCTCCATCTTCTTTTCATTGGAGCCATAGATAGTAGAAAAGGAATATTTGATGTATTAGAATGTTTTGCGAAAAACAAAGAAATGTTGCAAAACAAAATTATCTACCATATTGGAGGTACAGGAGATACAAAAACTATGAATGAATTCATACAGCAACATCAACTTTCTTCTTTTATCAAATACCATGGATGGGTAGACAATGAAAGAAAAGAAAAATTATTCCGAACTGCTGACATATTTGTCCATCCTTCTATTTTTGAATCATTTGGTATATCCATTCTTGAAGCCATGTCCTACCAACTGCCCATAATTGCAACACCAGTTGGAGGTATTACAGATCTTGTTGAAAACAATGTTAACGGTATTCTTATTGAACCTGGAAATAAGAAACAACTTTACGAAGCAATCCTATTTTTAATCGATCATCCAGAATATCTTTCAGAAATGGGACATCAATCTGGAAAGAAAGCAGAAAAATTCTATCCTCCAGCAATAGAAAAACAATTGGATCATCTATATCAATCATTAGAAAAATAGAACTACATTTTTCTAAATTCAATCTATAATTCAACATATATTAATCAATAAAAATTCATATGAATATTTTTATCAAGTCAGTTCTTATAAAAGCTGCAACTCCATTCTCCCCTCTATTAAAGAAATTTCCCAATATAATTTGGAAGATCAGATATTGTAAAGATTATAAAAAGTTCCCCAATTTAAAGAAGCCACAGTCATTTATGGAAAAAATTCTATGGCTATCACTTTATTCTGACACTTCTATGTGGAGTAAATTAGCCGACAAATACAGAGTAAGAGAATATGTGATTGATAGATGCGGAGAACAATATGTAAACAAAATTTATGGTATATACAATTCAGCTATAGAAATCGACTATAGCCTATTGCCTAAATCCTTTGTATTAAAAACGACAAATAGCTGTGCAACAAATATTATAGTAAAGGATAAAAATATCCTAAATATAAAAGAGACAAATCATAAATTAAATAAATGGTTAAAATTTCCATATGGAGAATTAACCGGACAATTGCATTATACACAGATAGAACCTCTTATTATTGCAGAAAAATTTATGGAGCAGACAAAAAAAGCGAACAATCACTCATCGATTACAAATTTTTTTGCTTTAATGGAGTTCCTAAATATGTCGTTATTTATTCAGACAGGGAAGAAAACACACATAATTATTCGGTTATGGTTTATGACATGGATTGGAATGCCTATCCTGAATTTGTAAATTCTCGCTGTCCGATATCAGATATAATTCCTCGTCCAAGCGCATTAGAAGAAATGATATCAATTGCTTCACGTTTATCTGAACCCTTTCCTTTCGTTAGAGTAGATTTATATCTTATCAACGGATCCCCTATCTTTGGAGAAATGACTTTTACTCCAGACGTCATCAGTAATATTACCCCAGAACTGACAGATCAAATGAGTAAATGGATTGACATCACCAGTTTAAAACAGCAACTATGATAGTAAAAATCAGAGAAATAATCAGAGACTGTATCACCTTCGGGATGCATTTTATTTATACACGAATCTATCAAATGAATATTGATAAAAGCGCAAAACTCTCATTTGGTGCCAAACTCGATAAAAGTAATCCCAAAGGAGTACACATTGGAGAAGAAAGCTTCATTGCATCTGGAGCTGTTATTTTAGCTCATGACTTTTCCAAACCTGCTAAAGCCGACACCTACATTGGTAAACGTTGCTTTATTGGCGTAAATGCGATCATCATGTGTGGAGTAAAAGTTAACGATAACGTAATTGTCGGAAGCGGATCTGTCGTTACAAAAGATATACCTGCCAACTGCATCGTAGCCGGTAATCCTGCCAGAATAATCAAAGAAGGTATTCAGACCAAAAAATTCGGACAATTAATGCAACAATCATGAACGACAACAGAATACAACTAAACGGAATAAAAGTCCACCCCTTTCCCTCAGATTCCAGTTTGCTGGAATATGTGGAGGAACATAAAGGGATATTAGTAGCGATAAATGCGGAGAAGATACTGCATGCGAACGAGCAAATACAAAATATTGTGAACAGGAATATTGGATATTGCGATGGCATAGGAGCAGTTATGGCAGTGCGGCAGCACGGAGCCGTGGATGCCGTCAAGATCGCGGGATGCGAACTGTGGTTGAAGATTATAACAGCTCTGTATCAAAAAGAAAAAACCTTCTACTTGGTCGGGAGTAAACAGCCCGTAATAGAGAAGACCATCTCCCGATTGAAAGAAGACTTTCCCGGAATACAGATAACGGGGTACCGTAACGGATACATACAAACAGAGACAGAACAGGAAGAACTGATCGAAGACATCAAGACAAAACAGCCGGATGTCATATTCGTTGCAATGGGATCACCCAAACAAGAGTTATTGATGGAAAAAATGTATCAGGCACATCCCGCAATTTACCAAGGATTAGGAGGAAGTTTCGACGTCTATACAGGGAACGTGAAACGAGCACCCGAATGGTGGATAAAGCACAATCTCGAATTTGCATACCGCCTATTGAAACAACCTTCGCGCATCAAACGACAAATACATTTAATCAAATTCTTGATACTGGTCAAGACTGGAAAAATCTAAACAGAAACAACATGAAGAAAATAATGCTCGTCTTCGGAACCCGTCCTGAAGCAATTAAAATGGCACCATTAGTAAAAGCTTTCCAACAGAAAAAAAATAAATTTGAAACCATCGTCTGTGTTACCGGACAACACAGGAAAATGCTGGACCAAGTCCTAAAGCTTTTTAATATCCGACCCGATTACGATCTCAACATAATGAGGCAAGGACAGGACCTATACGATATAACAGCCCGGGTACTGACTGGAATGAGAGGAGTTCTGCAGGAAGCGAAACCAGATATCGTCCTGGTCCATGGAGATACCACAACTTCGACAGCTTCAGCACTCGCGGCCTTCTACCAACAAATACCGGTCGGTCATGTAGAAGCAGGGTTACGCACGCACAACATCTACAGTCCTTGGCCGGAAGAAATGAATACCCTACTTAAGCAACTTGACACCGAACTGATGTCTGCAGGTTATGAAACAACTCCACTTGCCGAACAAAACAGCCGCAAACTGGTTTTAATAACAGGTCATCGCCGGGAAAACTTCGGCGATGGATTTATCCAAATATGCCGGGCAATAAAGACTCTGGCAGAGCAGTATGCGGAGGTAGACTTTGTCTACCCTATGCACTTGAACCCAAATGTAAGGAAGCCCATTCACGAAATATTCGGAAATGCTTATCTCCCTAACCTGTTCTTTATAGAGCCTTTGGAGTATCTTCCTTTCGTCTATCTAATGGAGAAGTCGACACTTGTCCTAACCGATAGCGGAGGCATACAAGAAGAGGCTCCGGGTTTGGGAAAACCGGTGCTTGTCATGCGTGACACAACAGAACGGCCGGAAGCACTTGACGCAGGGACAGTGAAGTTAGTAGGAACAGATTACGCCCGGATTGTAACTGAAGTGTCCCACTTACTGGATGACAATACCTATTATAACCGTATGAGCCAAGCAGTAAACCCCTATGGAGACGGAACTGCAAGCCAACGAATCGTTCAAACAATAGAAAAAGTAATATGAAAAATCTTGACAAAAAACAAGCTGTATTATGCCATCGAAAGCCGTTAGGTCGTCAAAGGACAAGACAACGGTATCTGCCACAATGTATCATTGGATTCCTGCTCCTGCTAATATCAATTGCCATACAGGCACAAATCCCACAGGAATTAATTGATAAAGCCCGTGCTGCCGGGATGACAGAGGAACAAATACAAAGAGAAATAGCCAAACACAGGACAGAACAAACCGGTATCAACCAAATCATTAAGCCTGCTACAGAAAATACCGTATCCGACCGTTCCCATCCTACTCAGCAAGCACTACTCCCACTGACGGAGCAACGCGACGAACATAAACCGAAGCAGCCTTTGGAAAATATTGTTTTTGGGCGTGAGATCTTTTCCGATAAGAATTTGACATTCGAACCGGATCTGAATATGCCGACGCCTAAAAATTATGTTCTATCAGCAGGAGACGAGTTGCTGATCAATGTATGGGGAGATTCGGAACTGAACTTGAAACTCAGTATTTCTCCCGACGGAACGATCTTGATCCCCAATGTCGGTCCCGTATCCCTAAGCGGACTGACTATCGAGGCGGCAGAGAATCGCATCCGGCAGGAATTGGGTAAAATCATGGCAACGCTTGACGGCAGTCAACCTAACACATTCGTTTCTGTCGGACTGGGGCAAATTCGCAGCATTAAAGTCAATATTGTCGGCGAAGCCGTCGCACCCGGGACCTATACACTCTCATCTCTCGCCACGCTTTTCAACGCCCTTTATGCAGCAGGAGGAGTAAACGATATCGGATCACTGAGAAACATAAAAGTATACCGGAACAGCAAAGAGATCGCCAGCCTCGATGTATACGACTATCTGCTGAATGGTAAATATGAAACGAATATACGTCTGGAAGACAACGACATGATCATTATCGGTCCCTACGAACAGCTTGTCACCGCCGGTGGTAAAGTGAAAAGAGACCGTACATACGAACTTCGACGAGGAGAGACACTTGCCGACCTGCTCGACATGGCAGGTGGTTTTACAGGAGATGCCTACACTGGCAGTATACGAGTGAAACGCAAAGCCGGCGACCGCTACAAGATTGCCACAGTTAACGAAGAACAATTCCAAACATTTGTGCTGCAAGACGGCGATTCGCTGATGGTGGATTCAGTCATCCCCTACTACGATAACCGAATTATCATTTCCGGTGCAGTCTGGCGTCCTGGCGAATATGAGTTGAGTCCGGACGTACATACTGTCAAACAATTGATAGAACAGGCTTCGGGACTTAAAGGAGACGAATTTGTAGGACGCGCACAGATCACAAGGCTCAACCCAGACTTCACCAGTTCGGTTATCGCCATCAATATTGTAGACATTTTGAACGGGAAGGTTCCTGACATCGAACTACAGAAGGAGGACCAACTATATATCCCTTCCCTGTTTGACCTCCATGAACCTTATACCGTCAAAGTGAGCGGAGCAGTCAACGCTCCCGATACCGTATTGCCCTTCCGCAAGAATCTGACAGTAGAGGATGTTATCGTCCTCGCCGGCGGCCTGCGCGAAGCAGCCTCAATCATCAACGTAGAAGTGGCACGACGGCTCAAAGATCCGTCCGCCACCCGGAGCAGTAACCAGACAGCCGAGACATTTAACTTCACCCTCGACGAAGGACTGGCAGTAACCTCCGGCGATACGCTTTTCACCCTCGAACCATTCGACGAAGTATTCGTCCGTTTCTCACCTGGTTACCAAAAGCAACAAGTAGTGAAAGTCGGAGGCGAGATTACTTTTGCCGGCAACTATACTTTAAAGAAAAAGAATACGCGTTTAAGCGAACTGATTGCACAATCGGGCGGCATCACTCCAGACGCCTATGTGCGGGGAGCCAGTCTAAAACGTAAACTGACGACAGATGAGTTGCGCCAAATCGAAACTCTCTTACAATTGAGTAACAATAGCAAGCAAAGTCGTGACTCGATCTCCGTTTCGCTTGCCAACCTGAAGGAGTATCCCGTAGGCATCGACCTACAAAAAGCGCTCGCCCATCCGGGAAGTGCCGACGACCTAGTGTTACGCGACGGAGATGTGCTTTACATCCCCCAACAGCAAAGTACGGTGAAGGTGAGCGGTTCCGTTACCTATCCTAACAGTGTGACCTATACAAAAGGAATGGACGTCCGTGACTGTCTCTCACAGGCTGGCGGCTACAACGACATTGCCCGCAAATATCCCATCGTTATCTACATGAACGGAAAAGTGGCGACCACACAACGTAAAATGATTTTCTTCAAACGTTACCCCAAAGTCGAGCCTGGCTGCGAAATCGTAGTCCCCGCCAAGACACAACGCGACCGCCGAGCAAGCCTGGCAGAAATCATGAGTGTCGGCAGTTCCGTCACCTCAATGGCAGCAATGATAACATCAATGATCAATCTTTTAAAGTAAATAAATGGACAAAAACAATCATACCCCATCGTCTCCACAATCGGAGATCGATTTGATCGCCCTCTCCGGCTACCTGTGGAAAAAACGACGTTTCTTCATAAAATGCTGCGGAATTGCAACAGTGGCGGGACTCATCATTGCTTTCAGCATACCCAAAGAATTCACCACAACGGTGAAACTGGCTCCCGAAACCACCGATGCCACAAGCAAGATGAGCAACCTCGGCGGACTGGCAGCCATGGCAGGAATAGACCTCGGTTCAGCCTCCGGCCAGGATGCTTTGTCACCCAACCTCTATCCTGATATTGTGCACAGTACACCTTTTCTGTTGGAGCTCTTTCCCGAAAAGGTAACCGACAAGGAGAAAAAGTACACGACTACTCTATATGATTACATAGCCGGCCATCAGCGCTTCGCTTGGTGGAGCATCCTTATGAAAGCGCCCCTAAAAGGAATAGCAGCCCTCCGTTCGTTCTTCTCCGGTAACGAAGAGAACGATGGAGATCTCAATCCCTTCCAACTCACCCACAAGCAAGAGGATGTACTGAAAAACCTACGCCAGCGCATCACCGTCTATGTCGATAAAAAAACACAAGTCGTTACTCTCGGTGTCAGCATGCAAGACCCGCTGATCTCAGCAGACGTGGCGCACAGTATCGTGATAAAGTTACAGACCTATATCACACATTACCGGACGCAGAAAGCAAAGAAAGATCTGGAATTTACAGAAAAAGTGCTAAAAGAATCCCGCAGTGCCTATTACAAAGCACAGCAGGCTTATGCAGCTTTTGAAGACGGTAACAAGAACATTATCTCCGCCAGTTACCGCACCGAGCAAGAGCGTTTACGCAACGAAATGACTCTTACGTTCAATGTATATAACACGTTAGCGCAAAAGCTCGAACAGGATAAACTCCGAGTACAGGAACAGACACCGGTCTACACCATTATCGAACCGGCAACTGTTCCTCTCAAAGCTTCCTCTCCCAAGAAATTACTGATTTTGGTAGCATTCATCTTCCTCGCTTTCATCGGGGGATGCGGATATCTGATCATCAAGGAATATGCAATCCCTCCGTCGCCGAGATCTGAAACGTAATCCGAAAATCGCAATCCAGAATCCGGATTGCGATTTTCGGATTACGATCTACTCACCTGCAATCCCTTATCCGACAAGCTCATTTCGACAAAACGGGCATTGTCATTCTGCGGATCTGCCGTGAGAAGGCGGCGGATCTGCAAAGAGGCTTCCGGGTCTTTGGCTACGATATAAAGATAGCCACCTCCGCCAGCACCAGGAAGTTTATAGCCTAATGCATAATCCTTGATGCGAGAAATGAGCCGTTCCACAGCAGGCGGATTTGTCCCGGCATCAAGTGCCTTGTTTTGTTCCCAACTCTTACCGACCAATCGCCCGTATGAAGCGAAATCACCCCTAAGGATTGCCTCGTACATATCCAATGCATGCACTTTCATTTCAGAAAGCAGACGAAGATGGGAACCACTGTTCAAGAACATTCCACGTACGATTTCAGCAAGAATATCCTTCGCCGTACGGGTAATTCCCGTGTAGTAAAGCAAGTGGCAGACACGATACTCCGGTTCGGTAAAAAGATATTCCGGAAGCCAGCGCACCGACGGATTCTGGTGGAAACCCTCACCCGTCTGCAATAGTTTCAATCCATGTAACACCCCTCCATACTGATCTTGCCAGCCTCCTCCGGTCGTGAGCAACTGCTCAAGGATCAGCGTCCGGTTACCAATCTCGTTCTTATCCCACGCCAAGCCACAAAAATCCGACAATGCACCCAATACCGTAGCCGCAAGAATCGAACTGGTTCCCAGGCCAGAACCGGCAGGAATCGCAGCCAACAACGTCACTTCCAACCCGCATCCGAATGCTTTCAGTTGCTCTTCCAACGAAACATAGCAGCCTGCTGAGAATTCGGGTATAAACCCGGCCAAAGCCAACGCCGCTTTCGGGATGGAGAAAGGAGAGCCGACCTTGTTGAAATCACGCAGTTCGTCCCAAGTCGAAATGCACTCCATCGCCCCGATATCGATGGAACGAAGAATGATACGAAACTCACGAGTCGGTTTCACATAAACCTGCAAAGGTGGTTGACCGTTCAACTCGATCGCCACGTTCACGACATTACCACCGGCATACATGCAGTAAGGGGGGGTATCCGTCCATCCTCCAGCCAAGTCGATACGCACGGGACTGCGCCCCCAAACAATCTGATCGCGATAGACATTAAGACGAGGCATCTGTTTCTCATCAGCAATCGTATTGATCAAACCTTCACGCAACAACGAGAATGCCTGCTGCTGTTCCACCATGCCCCGTTCATCTCCTGAAAGTTGCAGCACACAGGCACGAAACATATGGTCATGCACACGCTTCATCAGCGGAGCATCCGCTGGTAAACCCTTAGGCAACATAATTCCTCCGGCAACAAATTCGGAGGCAGCATCCGCCAGATCCAACTGATAGAAAATACTTTTGTCATGATTGGCAGCAAGCATCGACCAGTTTTTCTTCCTGAACGCTTCGCGCTGAGCAAACAGGCGGCGGAGATTTGCACAATCAGAAAGCCTGTTTGCAGACATCTTTTCAGCTACTTCCCACACCTTGCGTCCTTCATCCAGATAAGGTTCAGATACCATCCAACGTAACACAGCCCCCAACTCGTCCATACTCCGGCAGACAGGGAATAAGGCCGCATTCTGTATGTCGGCACAGGCCGGCAAATTGATACCCCTCTCCGCAGACCATTCCACTATGGCACGCCCCATAAAGAGAGTAGATTCATTCGCCGTATTTCCTTTGAAAGTATCATTGAAACCATACGGGCGTGCCACCCATCCTTCATCACCGACAGGCACGACATCAATGCACACACCGGAAGGAACGTGTAACTCCCAATCGTTCACCGGAACACCCGTAATCACATGCCGATCGGCAAGCGTCCATCGTTTCCCGACAAAACTGTTTTCGACCCACAGTTCTGAATTATCAGAGGTCAGCGAACAAAAAACTTCGGCATTCTGAACAAACATGGCAGGATGTGGTTTCACCTTACGCTGCATGATCGCCCGCTGGTCGCGCACAAGATTCTGCACCGACAGCGTCGAGGAAATCAGCTCCCGGCTTGTACCATAATGATAAAACTCACCACCCGGCAAAGGTAAGATAGCGACAGTCAACGCATTCAGTTCTTCGTCAGTTATACGTGGATGCCCCCCAAGAGCAAGACCAAACTCAGAATACAGGTCATATTCCTTCATCTGTTTCCCATCCGATTCGTAGGAATGCTTCATCAGGAGTTCCACCGCCCGGTCACTGAGCAGCCAGACACCTATATCCATCAGGAAGAGATGCGTCCCCGCCAGCCGTCCCAACTCATCGAGAGTGGGCTTTTGAAGCATGAAATCGAGCTGGTCAGGAGATTTGCGGTCCGACACGAAGACCCCGTGGCGAGTGGCGAGTGCAGGATCCACCCACAAACCATAACAGACAACATCAGCCTCAGCAATCTCTTGCAACGGCTCGCTGTTACGCAGATAAACATCGCCACTGGCAATCAGCGTATGCAGCGAATCCGGCGCCTTGCGCATGATCTCCTCATACAACGGAAGTTGAAGCGAAAGGAGGTTCTGAGATAATTTCTGTCCCCTCGCCCACCGGAACACCGGAATCGGTGTCAATATCTTGCCCGAAGGTGCATATCCCGGTAAACGTCGGCTCTGCCCTCCGGCATGCAATAAAATCCGCTTTTCACGCGCCAGCCATTCTCCTGTCGACAACGTTCCAGCAGTATCGTCATCCCGGCGGCAAGCCTCAAGTAACCAAGTTGTTCCTCCACCCGATCCCAGACGGGCACCTATAGGATCAGACGTACAAAACCAGTCTGCCGGATCGGCATTAGCTATCTCGTGAAAACTGCCAACCAAGTTAGGCGGCAGCGACAATAATTTCTTCATATCCTACTATTCTTTCCAGCAAATGTACTCCTTTCCCCTTTCACTGCGTAAAATTTAATTTAATTTTTACTTTCAGAGGCTGTTTCGTTTAAATTATTATATCCACCTTTGTAGAGGGAATGCACTCTTATAATCACACGACAATAAAAAAAGTTGGTAAATACTAATCCCCTCCTTCATTTCTATTTCTGAAGTATCTTTAGTTATTCATTTAATATTCAGATAGTATGATATACGGTTATGTAAGAGTCAGTACGGATAAACAAAGTACTGAAAATCAACGCTTCGAGATTGAAAACTATTCAAAAGCGAAAGGTTTCCGTATCGAACGTTGGGTAGACGAAACAATCAGCGGAACAACAAGTGTATCGAATCGCCAACTTGGCAGATTATTAAAACAAATTCGTAAAGGAGACACGCTTGTAACAACAGAACTATCAAGGCTTGGACGTAATTTGATGCAAGTCATGAGCTTCCTTCACCAATGTATGGAACGGGATATCATCGTCCTTACAGTCAAAGAACGCTATGAATTAGGGAATAATATCAATAGTAAAATTCTGGCCTTCGCTTTTAGCCTAAGTGCAGAAATCGAACGCAATCTGATTTCACAACGTACCCGCGAAGCACTTGCGCGTAAAAAAGCGGAAGGCACGAAACTCGGTCGTCCGAAAGGCAAAAAGACCATGCAGGTCAGGTTGTCCGGAAAAGAAAATGTCATCAAGAAAATGATCAATGAGAAATGCTCGATGAACGAAATCGCCGAAAAATTCGGAGTAAACCGCCAGACTCTGCGTGATTTCCTGCGGAACACATTCCCGGACTGGAGGAAATATAGATATATTAAGTAATCGGACCTTCATGGCCTTAATTGTCTGAATGTTAATCTATGTAACCTTAATAAATTGTTTTTGAGGTAATTTATTATCAGTCAATACGGCATGCCCGACGGGGCAAGATGATCTGCATACTAAATAATCCAATACCTCTGCACGCTGTACCACCAGCGTGCAGCAGGTTTTGTATGCTTTATTCTTTCCTCCGATAAAGTGAATATTTCCCTTTTCACCCAATCACGAGTTGCACATTTCCTTTCTAGCTCCCTTTATTTCAAAATCTTTATTGAATATTATACTACAAATTAGAGAATAAAAAATAATTGTTTTACCTTTGACAGATACGTCGAATCTTATAAACAAGCAGTAGGGGGAAGACACATGTTGCCTTGAAATTGAAGAAACGATGGGTTTTGAAACGTAAAAGAGCCGGAATGTATGGGGAATTCCTACACTTCCGGCTCTGATATTTTAGAACTTTTGTCCTATTCCTCTCGAACCAGACAAAACAACCTATTACTAATCTAAAAATCTAATACCATGAAAAAACACACTACGCTTATATAACCGGAGCATGTGGCAAAAAGTTCACTACGATCCAATAATTGACAAAGAAATCCGTTCCGGTTGTTTAATTCCCGAATAGCCGTTATATTTGTACCTTGGTTTGAAATAAAAATACAGACATTATAAAACATATAAATATATGCATAACTGGTTTGAATGCAAAGTCTCCTTCGAGAAGATCATGGAGAATGGAGCACAAAAGAAAGTGACGGAACCCTATTTGGTCGACGCCCTGTCGTTCACGGAAGCGGAAGCCCGCATCATCGAAGAAATCCGCCCCTTCGTATCCGGGGAATTTACTGTAACAGACATCAAACGCGCCCGTTTGTCAGAATTGTTCTTCAACGAAAATGGCGACCGTTTCTATAAGATCAAGGTTTACTTCATCACCCTCGATGAAAAAAGCGGAGCCGAAAAGAAAACAGCTGCACAGATGCTGGCACAGGCGTCTAACCTGAAAGATGCCATCGCCGTATTGGAAGACGGAATGAAGGGAACGCTTGCCGACTATACCATCGCCTCCGTTACAGAAACCCAACTGATGGATGTCTTTCCTTTTGACGCCAACAGTGTCCCTGCGGAAAAGAAATCAGAGGAAGAACTGATTGCCGAACAGAAAAAACAGGCGGAAACAAAAGAAGCATGAACATCACTGAAAATATAACAAGACTGAAAGCATCGCTGCCGGCAGGTGTCACGTTGGTAGCGGTCTCCAAGTTCCATCCCGTCGAGGCATTGCAGGAAGCCTACAATGCGGGACAACGTGTATTTGGTGAAAGCAGGGCCCAAGAATTGACAGCTAAACAAAAAGTATTGCCCAGTGACATCGAATGGCATTTTATCGGCCCATTGCAAAGCAACAAGGTAAAAGACATTGCCCCGTTCATCCACACGATACACAGTATCGACTCGTTAAAACTTTTGCAGGAAGTCAACAAGCAAGCGGCTAAACATGATCGTATCATCCGTGTCCTGTTGGAGATACATATCGCGCAAGAAGAAGCCAAGCACGGCTTCAGTCCTGACGAATGCCGTGAACTGCTATACAATCTGTTGCCCGAAGCCCTTCCCTACATCCGGATATGCGGACTAATGGGGATGGCGACCAACACCGACGACACATCTCTGATCAAAAATGAGTTTCATAATATCCATGAACTTTTCACTGAACTGAAAAACTCGGTATTCAAGGGTGACGAATATTTTTGCGAATTATCAATGGGAATGAGCCACGACTATCCGATCGCCATCCGCGAAGGTAGTACGATGATACGCATAGGAACCAGCATTTTCGGAGAACGGGAATATTGAGTTTTAACCATTTTAAAGAGCAAGAACAGATAAGGTAGAAAATAATTCTCTATTTTTGTAATCGTTGAACATAATTGAATCTGACATGATTGACATTAAAACACAATATGCGGGACTGACACTCCGTAACCCGCTTATCGTCGGAAGTTCCGGTTTGACAAACAACGCGGAACGAAACAAGGAATTTGAAAAAGCCGGTGCAGGTGCGATCGTACTGAAATCACTCTTCGAAGAGCAGATTGAAATGCAAAGCGATATACTGATGCAGGATTCGGACTATCCCGAAGCAGCCGATTACATACGCGGTTATGTAAAGGCGAATCAGATAAACGATTATCTGGAACTGATCCAGAAGACGAAAGAATTATGCACCATTCCGGTTATCGCAAGTATCAACTGCTATAAATCGGATGCATGGATCGAATTTGCCCGCCAGATCGAATTAGCAGGTGCTGATGCCTTGGAACTAAACGTGTTCTTCTTGGAAACAGACCTCACATACAACAGTGAAAACATGCGTGACTTGTATGTCAGCATTATTCGTAAAGTGAAAGAAACTGTTTCGATCCCTGTCATGATCAAGATGAGCAAAATGGTCGGTAATATTCCAGCTGTAGCCCATACGCTGACAGTTAACGGGGCGGACGGAATCGTCCTCTTCAACCGTTTTTACCAACCGGATATCGACATCAACAATATGCAAATTGTCTCAGGTAACGTTTTCAGTAACCATTCCGACCTGAGTGACACGCTTCGCTGGACAGCAATCGTTTCAGGTAAGATACCCGGAATCAGCATCGCTTCCTCTACTGGAGTGCACGATTGGGAAGATGTCATCAAATGCTTGCTTGCAGGAGCCGACGCCATACAGATGTGTAGCGCCGTCTATACACATGGAGCAGAAATTATCTCACAGGTGCTTACCTGTATTGAAGAATGGATGCACCAAGCGCATTATCAGTCGCTTGACCAGTTTAAAGGCAAACTAAACTATGCCAACATCTCCAATCCTGCGATGTATGAACGCTCGCAGTTCATGAAATATTTCTCCAACAGAGATTAAACAAACAAGACTCTGTCTCATCCGGCAAAAAATTATTTCAAAAGGATGCATGCTTTCAGATAATAGCATGCATCCTTTTATTCCACAAAACACACTCTCTTTTTATCACCAGACAAAATATTTTCCACTAAACATTATTTATATTGAAAATATTATATATCTTTGTACCCATCAACAACATATAAGAATATGGAATCAATTTGTGCAATAAAAGATATATACAAAGCTTTATACCAGTTCGAGAAAACCTTTGCGGAGGTACACGATATTACGATCAATGAGGCCATGTTACTCTGCTGCCTGAAAGACG
This sequence comes from Parabacteroides merdae ATCC 43184, assembly GCF_025151215.1. Classification (NCBI taxonomy): domain Bacteria; kingdom Pseudomonadati; phylum Bacteroidota; class Bacteroidia; order Bacteroidales; family Tannerellaceae; genus Parabacteroides; species Parabacteroides merdae. The sequence continues at coordinate 370,494 of NZ_CP102286.1, read as the reverse complement.
GAGAAACGAAATCCGCAGGTATGATCTGCGAATATATAGGTCTGTCCAACTCACGCGTTTCGAAAGTGATCACAGCCGTAGAGAATAAAGGTTATATCCGCCGCAACATCAACAAAAACGACAAACGGCAGATGTGCTTCTCCCTCACTCCTGGCGGAAAAGAAAAAATACAGCAGATGATGAATGCAGAACTGTGTTTCGACGGATTGTTTGAGAAACTGAAAACTTGTATGGAAAAAGGTTGAACCTTTTTTTATCCCAATATTGTCCATTAACAAATATGTATAATACAAATAATATTTTTACAACATGAACTACCTGATTATAGGAGGAGTAGCCGGAGGAGCTACCGTTGCAGCACGTCTGCGCAGAATGGATGAAAAAGCCAATATCATCTTGTTCGAACGAGGAAAATATGTATCGTATGCAAACTGTGGCCTACCTTATTATATCGGTGACACGATCAACAACCGAGAAAAGCTGTTCGTACAGACAGCAAAAGGTTTCACAGACCGTTTCCGGATTGACATTCGCACGGAACAGGAGGTAACCGCTATCCGTCCGGATAAAAAAGAAGTGGAAATCAAGAACCTATCCACAGGCGAGACATACACCGAAACATACGACAAACTGGTACTTTCACCGGGAGCCGAACCGCTCCGGCCTGGTATCGAAGGGATCGGAAGCAAGAAAATATTCACGCTCCGTAATGTGCCGGACACCGATACGATCAAAAATTATGTCAATACTGAAAATCCGAAACGTGCTATTGTTGTGGGTGGAGGCTTTATCGGACTGGAAATGGCGGAAAATCTGCACGACTTAGGTATACAGGTCGACGTGGTAGAAATGGCCAACCAAGTGATGGCTCCGTTGGACTTCTCGATGGCAGCAATCGTGCACCGACAACTAACCGATAAGGGAGTCGGACTGCACTTAGAAGATGGTGTCAGCCGCTTTGAAGAAAAAGACGGTGGTGTGACCGTACACCTCCGCAGCGGCAAACAGATCGCTACCGACATGGTTTTGTTGAGCATCGGAGTACGCCCGGAAACCAAACTGGCAAAAGATGCGGGACTCGCCATCGGAGAACGGGGCGGCATCGCCGTAAACGATTATATGCAAACTTCCGATGCCGATATATATGCCCTCGGCGACGCAGTCGAAGTACGCCATCTCGTAACCGGACAGCCGGCCCTTATTCCGCTGGCAGGGCCGGCAAACAAGCAGGGACGCATCGTGGCAGACAATATCGTATTCGGCAACAAAAAGAAATATCCGGGATCAATCGGAACTTCCATTGCGAAAGTATTCGACCTGACAGTTGCCGCAGCCGGTGCGAATGCAAAGTTATTACAACAGAACAATATACCCTATATCTCTTCCTACACACATGGGGCCTCTCATGCCGGATATTATCCGGGAGCCGTTCCCCTGTCCATCAAAATATTGTTCGCTCCGGAAAACGGGAAATTGTTAGGCGCCCAGATTGTCGGCTTCAACGGTGTAGACAAACGTATCGAGATGCTGGCACAAGTGATACAGCGAGGCGGTACAGTCCACGACCTGGCGGAATTGGAACATGCCTATGCACCTCCCTATTCGTCAGCTAAAGATCCCGTGAATATGGCCGGATTCGTTGCAGAAAATATTTTGAATAAAAAGTCCCGGATCATCCAATGGCGCGAGCTCGCAGAACTTCCGGCCGATACGATTCGAATCGATGTCCGTACACACGACGAATATAAATTAGGCACGATTCCCGGATTTATAAACATACCGGTAGATGAATTGCGAGAACATTTAGACGAACTGCCAAAGGAGAAACCGATCGTCGTAACCTGTGCAGTCGGACTGCGTGGTTACCTGGCCTATCGCATCTTGGTACAAAATGGCTTCAAGCATGTGCGCAACCTATCCGGAGGATACAAAACATGGAGCGTAGCGACCGCACCGATAAAAGAGATCGTTTCCCACAAGCCGGAAATACCGGAAAGCACAAGCTATGGAAACTCCGATTCCCAGATCAATCTGTTGAAAGTAGATGCTTGCGGACTGATGTGTCCCGGACCTGTGATGCAATTGAAAAAGAACTACGAGGCGTTGAAGATCGGCGAACAACTTCAGATAACTGCCACCGACCAGGCTTTCGGCAAGGATGTCACTTCCTGGTGCAAGATGACAGGTGCAGAGCTGGTTGCGTTGGAAAACAAAAACGGGGTGGTCGCCGCCACCATCCGCAAACAGGAGAAAACAGCTTCTTGCGAGATTTCTCGGAACAATGCCGACAACAAGACACTGATCGTCTTCAGCGACGACCTGGACAAGGCGTTAGCGTCCTTTGTCATTGCCAATGGAGCGGCTTCGACCGGCAAGAAAGTAACCATGTTTTTTACTTTTTGGGGACTGAATGTGATCAAGAAACAGCATAAACCAACAGTCACCAAAGATATTTTCGGCAAGATGTTCGGCTGGATGCTTCCGACACACAGTGGCAAACTCAAACTGTCTAAAATGAACATGGGAGGCGCCGGTAGCTGGATGATGCGCCTCATCATGAAGCGAAAGCGAATCGACAGCCTGGAAAGCCTGATCCAACAAGCCATAGACAATGGCGTGGAAATGATTGCCTGCACCATGAGCATGGATGTCATGGGCGTGCAAAAAGAAGAACTGATGGACAATGTTACACTGGGCGGCGTGGCTTCTTATCTCGAACGGGCAGAAGAGGCGAATGTAAATCTGTTCATCTGATTTGGTACAATTCCTTATCTATCAAAACACCGATGTTTTGATTGCAAAGCATATATGTTTTAAAATCGAATCACCGGTGTTTTGAAAATAGATGCTTGTCGCTACCAAAAACGGTCGACATCCGTTGTCAAACAGATACCGACCGTTTTTTTACCACCCTATAGTTTTTCTATACTTATTTACTTAATCATATCAAATCCCGTATACGGAACCAACGCCTTCGGAATGCGGATGCCTTCGGGAGTCTGGTTGTTTTCGAGCAAGGCTGCGACGATACGCGGCAAAGCCAATGCGCTGCCATTCAACGTATGGCAGAGCTGTGTCTTTTTATTCTCGTCACGATAACGGCATTTCAGACGGTTTGCCTGGTAATTATCGAAGTTAGAAACCGAACTTACTTCCAACCAGCGCTTTTGGGCTTCTGAATAAACTTCAAAATCAAAACAAAGGGCAGCCGTGAAACTCATATCGCCACCACAAAGACGCAAGATACGATACGGAAGTTCCAATTTCTGGAGCAGGCCTTCTACGTGATCCAACATTTCTTGATGAGACTGTTTGGAGTGTTCCGGTTTGTCAATGCGAACCAATTCCACTTTAGAGAACTCATGCAAACGGTTCAGTCCGCGCACATCTTTTCCATAAGAGCCGGCTTCGCGACGGAAACATTGCGTATAGGCGCAGTTCTTGATCGGCAACTGCTTTTCATCGAGGATAACATCACGGTAGATATTAGTAACTGGGACTTCGGCTGTCGGGATCAGATAAAGATCATCCACTTCGCAATGATACATCTGCCCTTCCTTGTCAGGCAACTGGCCCGTACCATAACCGGAAGCAGCATTCACAACTGTCGGCGGCATGATTTCCGTATAACCGGATTTACGGGCTTCATCCAGGAAGAAGTTAATCAGCGCACGCTGCAACTGCGCACCTTGTCCCTTGTAAACCGGGAAACCGGCACCTGTGATCTTCACTCCCAAGTCAAAATCGATCAGGTCATATTTCTTTGCCAATTCCCAATGGGGTAGTGCGTCTTTCGGCAGTTCCGTTTCCATACCGCCCATCTTTTCAACCTTATTATCGTCAGCTCCCACACCTTCGGGCACTTCGTCGTAAGGAACATTCGGGATTGTATAGAGCAAGTTCTGCATATCTTCGGCCGCCTGATCCATTTCGGCCTGGATAGCCTTGTTGACTTCCTTGATCTCAGCAACACGTTGCTTAGCAATTTCGGCTTCCTCTTTTTTACCTTCTTTCATCAGCATGCCGATGGTTTTCGAAGTCTGGTTCACCTCTGCCAGATTTTTATCTAATTGATTTTGCGCACCACGTCTTTTATCGTTCAATTCGATCACTTTTGCAATGCTTTCCTGTGCACCTTTAAAGTGTTTCTTTTCCAGACCGCGAATCACCCGATCTGTTTCTTCCGTAATTACTTTAAGCGTCAACATACTTTAATGATGTTTTTTTATTTGAGTTGCAAAGATAATCAAGATTTATGATTTATGATTTATCATCGACGCATAAACAGGGCAACCGCATCAAAATTTTCCAAGATAGTGATTAACATGCAAAGTTTTCTGCAAATCATCTATCACTCTATCACTACAGAGGTTGTATCTGTTGATATTCAATCGTTACAGGCAATGATACAGGACGTTTTCCTCTATCACTCTTCTATCACTCCTAAAACATGGTATTTTTATCATATAACTGAAAATCAACCTATTGATATCTTTTTCCTTTCAAAAAGCATATAGAACAATTGAACAAACAAATGTAAAAACAGGTACAATAGATATTAAATTGGCGAAATACGGTTCTTCGTTCCACAAAAGCCCTCTCTTTTTTCGGCAGAAACAAGCACATAATTCCGTAAACACCCCCATGTTGCCATTCTTTACATCCGGGTGTAGGGAGCCGGTACATCCGGGTGTAAAAGGGGGCAACAAGGGGATGTCCGGCAACTAAAGTGCCTTGCCGGACAATAAAAACCACCCGGTTTCATCTATTTTATAGTCGTCTTTACATAAAATAATCGAGTGATTCACAGGAAATCACAAATTCTTCACCCGGCCACCGGTAAGCCATGTCCGGACATAGTAAGGTTCACTCAGGCTACTGACGATCACACCGTTCGATGTACTGGTATGGATAAACTTACCATTTTTCAGATAGATCCCGACATGGTTAGGTACTTTCTTCCTTCCTTTGCCCGTCCGGAAAAAGACCAGATCACCTTCCTTCAGGTTGGCACGGCTGACTTTCTTGCAATTATGCTTCAGCATATCAGCCGAAGAACGTGCCAACTGCTTTCCATAGACTTCACGAAACACAATCGCCACAAAACCGGAGCAATCCACTCCTTTCTTTGTCAATCCACCCATCCGATGAGGGACGCCAAGCCATCTGGCTCCTTCATTGTATAAAAATATATTATCGTTCGGAGTCAGGCGGACACCATAGAGACGGGAAAGCTCCTTCGGTCCCTTGAAATCAGAAGGTAAAACTACACATTGTTTTTTACTGCCACACGATGTTAGAGCCAGAAAAAACAACAGTATTCCGATATAAAGTATGATAAAATTCCTACGAGTCATGATGTTGACAAAGATACAAAAAAAGGATATCCGACAAGCGAATATCCTTTTTCTTATTTTCTATATAAAACCAATACTTATGCTTCTGCTACCACTTTTTTTACAGAAACGAAAGAACGGTTTTCCTTGCCTCTACGGAAAGTTACCACGCCATCAACCAATGCATACAACGTATGATCTTTACCGATACCTACGTTCTCACCCGGATGATGAACTGTTCCTCTCTGACGAACGATGATGTTACCAGCTTTAGCAACTTCACCACCGAAAAGCTTAACACCTAATCTCTTACTTTGTGATTCACGGCCGTTCTTAGAACTACCCACACCTTTCTTATGTGCCATTTCTTCTTTTCTCCTTTAAACGTTAAGCAACAATTTCTTTTACACTCACTTCAGTGAACTGCTGACGGTGACCGTTCAACTTACGATAACCTTTTCTTCTCTTTTTGTGGAAGATCAGCACTTTATCACCTTTCACCAGCGGAGACAGCACTTCACATACTACCTTTGCGCCTTCTACGGTAGGAACACCTACTTTAACTTCACCATTGTTGTCAACTAACAACACTTTTTCAAATTCCACAACAGCACCGCTTTCAGCGTTCTGAATGTGATGAACGAACAACTTCTTTCCTTCTTCAGCCTTGAACTGCTGTCCGTTAATTTCTACGATTACGTACATCTGTCTTTTTTATATTTAAACAGGTTATGTCCCGGAGGTGGATACACTTCTAAGCATCACTTGTTTACCTCCTGCAGAATTCAGAGTGCAAAATTACGGTTTCTTGATATATCATCCAAATCTTTTCGAAACTATTTTCCAAAATGATAGCTTCCCGAACCGATCTCGACTTCCATATATCCTTCCGTTGCCGAAACTCTGCGCACACCCGGCAAGTTACCGACCGTCACATTGTATTTCTTCGGAATCCGGACGATCGCCGACGTATTGCCCGGCAAAGTGATATCCCAGCTAAAGTCGCCTCCCTTCTTAGTCCATGCGCTCTTGATCTCTCCATAGACCGAACCGTACGAGGCGGAAACTTCGTCAAGGCCATCGGGGAAAACAGGTTCCATCACCAGTTTCTTGAAACCGACTGCATCGGGAGCGCATTTGATGCCGGCCAGGTCTTCGTAGTACCAGATCAGCAGGTCACCAAGCAACATCACATGGTTGGCAGAATTCATGGCCGGATCAGCCGTATCGCCGTTCCAAAGTTCCCAGATGGTTGTCGCACCGTTCTTAATCATATATCCCCAACTCGGATAAGTCTCGTTCGTCAGGATCTTATAGGCCATATCGACCCGCCCGTACTCGGTCAGTCCGCGCATCAGATGCTGGATTCCCAAGACTCCGGTACTTACATGTCCGTTAAAATCCTCCTCCGTCTTTTTCACAATATTACTGAAAACTTTCCCTTCATATCCTTCCGGCACAAGTCCGAGACGCAATGAGAGAATGTTGGCCGTAACCGTATTATTGCCATACTCCGCCGTTTCCTTATTAAAGAATTTGGCATTATAAGCCGCCTTTATTTTAGCGGCCAAGGATTCGTAGCCGGAGATATCGGCATCCTGTCCGCAGATACGGGCGAAGCCGATCATCTTGTTCAGCAAATCATAATAGACAGTCGTGCTGAGAATAGCGCCGTCCGTCTTGCGGGCAGGATCCTTGGAATGGATCAGTTCTTGCGATTCGGGAGGCATGCACCAGTCGCCATACTGGTCTTTCGTCATGATATAGTCCTTCATGGTCGCCTCTTCCATATGCGCCATCCAGCGTTTCATGGCCGGATAATGGGCACGGATCGCGCTGTCGTCGCCGAACTGGCGGTACAGCATATCCGCCACATAGAAGAAGGCAGACGGCCAGGTCACGTCATCGGCATAGATCGTCCAGTAATTCGGGGAGACATCCGAGATGCTTCCTTCCGGGCTCATGGAGTCCTCGATATCCTGCAACCATTTGTTATACAGCTGGGCATTATTGAAAATAAAGGCTTCGCCGTAAGCGCCTGTCGCACGGTCGCCCAACCAGCCGAGACGTTCGTCACGTTGCGGGCAGTCGGTCGGCATCCCGCGATAATTACTACGGATTCCCCAATAAGAGTTCTTATGGATCTGGTTGACCAGCGGGTTGGATGTTTCAAAACGCCCGGTTGTCGCCATCTCGTCATAAATGACATGTCCGGTAAACGCGGACAGTTCCGGTTTATAATCGAGTCCCGAAACTTCCACAAAACGGAAACCATGATAAACGAAACGGGGTTGCCAACTGAAATCACCGTCTTCAGCCGGAGTATAAATGTCGGTCACCTGCGCAGTACGCAGATTGGCCAGATAGAGCGAGCCGTCTTTCTGCAACAATTCGGCAAACTTCATCGATACGGGTTTACCTTTCTTTCCTTTCAGGTTAACAGAGAGCCAACCGACCATGTTCTGCCCCATGTCCAGGATATACTTTCCATCGGGACGATCAAAAACGGCTACCGGCTTCAACGTTTCCTGTACGCGGATATTCGGGTTCTGCTGTGCTGTCAGTTTGCCCGCAGGAGCCTCCATCACATCGGGAGTTTTCCATGCGCCGTCGTCGAAACCGTTCGTGTTCCAACCTTCCATCTCGAGGCGGGCATCATATTCTTCGCCATCAAACTCGTTATTTGCGACGATCGGTCCTTTCGAGGTGATTTTCCAAGACGTATCACTGACGACCGTCGCTTGCGACCCGTCTGCATATTCGATCCGAAGTTGCGCAAGCAAACGAGGCAAGCCGAATGTTTTCATTCCCGGATTACGCATAGAGAAGAAACGGCCGTTCCCCAAAATCACTCCCAATGTATTCTTGTCGGAAGCCATCAAAGCTGTCACATCATATACATTATAATATATACGTTTATAATACAGGGACGGCATCGGGGCAAACACGTCCTCGCTGACTTTCTTTCCGTTCAGGTAAGCCTCATACGAGCCAAGACCGGAAATATACAAGACGGCTCTTTCCACCGCCCTATCCGTCGTAAACTCTTTACGCAGATATCGGGCGGCCAAGCGTGTTTTATTGTTTCCACCGGCCACACCTACCTCCTCACCCGGATTGGAGAGGGAATCTTCGCCGATCCAGGTCGCTTTCCATTCCGAATCATCGAGCAAGGCCATTGACCAGCTACCGGCATCGCTCCAGGGAGTATCCCCCTGGTTGGTCGTCAATTTCACACGCCAATAGTAAGGTTTTCCCGATTCCAGGGCTTTCCCGGCATACGGAACCAGTACCGACTCGTCCGAACGGACCACACCCGAATCCCACAAAAGCCCGTCACCGGATTCCAATTGTTCAGGAGAAGCAGCCACCTGTATCTGATAGGCCGTCTGCTTCAAGTCCGGTTTGCCGGAAGCAATCTGCCAGGAAAAGCGGGGTTGCGTCACATTGATTCCCAATGGATTTTCTTTCATCTCCAACCGGAGGTTCTTCACTTCGACGGTCGAATCGGACGAACATCCCGCCCATCCTAAGACCAAAGCGACCAGAAGCAATAAAGCTGTCTTTTTCATATCGTTGCGATTTAATCTGTTAATAGCATGACTTTGTTTTCAAAGGAAACGATTTCTTCACAGACACCATTTCTAAAAATGATTTTATATCTTATGATTTTGATAAAAACACTACAAGCCACTCCCAACAACATCTAAAGAGAAACTATGATTACATGATGGTTATTTTGCAAAATCTTTATAGAGATGATTTTACACTTGATGGGTTTTCGGTGTGATTTCCCTGTATTGCATCAGTATCTTTCAATACTTTTCCCTAAAACTTCCCTCAGGCTTATATCTACAAGAGTTTCATAAACCTCTAATTTCTTTCTGTCCAAATAAATTTTAGCCAAACAGAAATACCTAATGAGTGAGACCAGATTCTTCTATTCTGAAAAAGCTCTTACCATAGTTCTTGGAGAACTGAGTACAATTATATAATGCAAAAGTATTATAAATAAATATTTATCAAAAACACATCTAAATATTTCAATACAAGATGATCTTTCCTTGTTATAGTATCTTATATCGGCTGTAAAGTTAAACAAAAAACATGAACATAAAAATAAATATTATTAAGATTAATATATTTAACAGTAAATAAACAATCAAGATTTTGGTTTTGCAGAAAATCAGTTCTTGCCACCTCAACGGGCAATTTATATAACAGTTTTTGGTTCTTTATCAATTTAGGAACCCTTAATTTACTTATATTCTGCTATTCGGCTACATGAAGAAACATGTCATTTTCTGTTTTCAAAATTCATTTAAACCTCTTCATATATTGAACTTTGATTGTTGGGCGTTACCTCTAAATTGACGAAGAACCAAATCCTTATTAAAGAAATGTGATATTTGATCGCAATTTTAGCAAGATCAGTTTTTCTCTCTGATTTTCTATTGAACCAACAATATAATAATCTCTTTTACCCTCTCCTAATTGTACTCAGTTCTCCAAGAACTACGGCAAGATTTTTTTAATTAAAACAAAAAGGCCTATGATATAAAATGTGTTTTTAAAAATTCCGATATCAAGTTTTCACTTGGTATATAATTTATTTAGTTAACAATTAAAGCAATACATGAAAAGATGCAAAAACAGAATTGTAATCTTCCAATAGGAAGAAAGAACTCGTTGTCTCGAGTTTCGAAAGTAACTTGTGGGTTACTTTTTTGTTTGACTACCTGTGCTTTTGCGGTGGATGGTAAAGTCAATATGGGGAGCAATGGCGTAGATGACAAAAAAGTAGTTCCCTTGGTCGGCACAACCAAAACCAAATTGGACGGTGTAAATCAAGAAGGTTTCAAAGTAAAAGGACAGGTTTCAGATAATGTCGGTCCGTTACCAGGAGTGAATGTCATGGTCAAAGGAACCATGACAGGAGTAATAACCGACATGGACGGCAATTTTGAAATCGTAGCCCCTTATTCGAAAGCGACTTTAGTCTTTTCGTATGTGGGATATCAACCCAAAGAAGTTTCACTGAAAGGAGAACGAATTGTAAATGTCAAAATGGTTGAAGATGCCAAGGCATTGGAAGAAGTCGTTGTTGTAGGATATACAACACAACGGAAAGCAACTATCACTGGATCTGTAGCAACGATTACCACAAAAGATTTGAAACAAAGTCCGACAGCTAATTTAACAAATGCCTTGGCCGGACGTATGCCGGGTCTGATGGCAAATCAATTCAGTGGAGGCGAGCCGGGTGTCGATGGAGCAGACTTGCGCATCCGCGGAGCCTCTACATATGGAGACCAGACACCGATCTTCATCATTGACGGTGTGGAACGCGATGATATGGCTTATTTAGCACCAGAAGAAATTGAAACATTTACTATTTTGAAAGACGCTTCAGCAACGGCTGCATATGGAATTCGTGGAGCAAACGGTGTAGTCGTAATCACAACTAAGCGTGGACAAGCGTCCGAAAAACCATCCGTGAGTTTCAAAGCATCAGTCGGAACAAACTCTCCTGCTAAGTTCCCTGAATATTTAGGTTCAGCTCAATATGCTGAACTTTACAACGAAGCTCGCATGAATATGGGGGTAGATCCATCTTCTCCAGATCTATTCTCTACAAATGTTATCGAAGATTTCAAAAATGGGAAAGGATATAATTGGGATTATTTTGATTATGCTTTCAAACCAGGTATTCAGCAGGATTATAGTTTGTCTGTCCGAGGCGGCTCCGAACGCGCCCGTTACTATGTAATGGCAAATTATTATAAGCAAGACGGTAACTACAAACATACGGACATGGCGGATTATAGCACACAAGCTGTATTTCAGCGTTATAATTTTCGTGCGAATGTAGATGTGGATATTACAAAGAACTTTTATGTTAAGGTCGACTTGGGTGCACGCATTACCGACCGTAATGCCCCAGGTACAACCGCTAGCCGGGTAGTGTCTATTGCAAATACGCAACCACCTCATTTACCTATTACACTACAAGACAATGGTAATGCGGCCAATGAAACGTATGCCTTAAACAATCCGAAAGGTATGCTCTATGGTGACCAGCAACATCGTTACAATATCTTAGGTGAATTAAGCCGTACCGGATATTTGAATGAGAAAAAAACGTTTTTGAATGGAACGTTTTCAATCGGTCACAAATTGGATTTCATTACAAAAGGATTAAAAGTTGAAGGTAGTATCTCGTATGACGCAAAAGAAGGTCGTTGGATACGGCGTGTGCTGGAAACACGTCAAGATGGTTATGCGAACTATGGTAGATATGCTACTTTCCAACCGGATGAAAGCGTATATGGCTCTTATTATTTGCATTCTACGGAACCTTATGCAGGAGCTTATCGCTTAGGTAATCCTTGGTATAGTACAGACGAAACGATTAGTAATGGTTTTAGTCACAATGCCGCGGAAAACAAAACTTACTATCAATTAAAATTGGACTATCAACGTGAGTTCGATCGACACAATGTTTCCGCTATGGTACTATTCAACCGCTCATCACGAGCCTATGATAATCGAGTAGAATATCGGTATCAAGGTATTAGTGGGCGCGCAACGTATGCATATGACAACAAGTATTTGACTGAATTCAATATTGGCTACAACGGATCTGAAAATTTTGCTCCGGGTAATCGATACGGTGTGTTCCCGGCAGGATCTATCGGTTGGGTGATTTCTCGAGAAGCATTCATGAAAGGAACTGAGAAGTGGTTGGATAATTTAAAGTTGAGAGCCTCTTTCGGTCTTGTAGGAAGCGATAAAATTTCAGATAATAACGACGATCGTTTTGCCTACCTTCAATTCTTCCAAGGAGGTGATGGCTACAGTTTCGGCTTTAATGAGTTTGGCTCTGGATACGATGGGCTGAAAGAAGGGAACTTCGCCAACCCAAATTTAACTTGGGAAAAAGCTCGTAAAACGAATGTCGGTTTCGATGCGACCCTATTCAATGGGAAGTTAACTATTGCTGCCGACTACTTTAGAGAACATCGATACGATATTATCACAACACTAAGCGATGGCGACAAGATGGGATATCCAGACATAGTAGGAAAAGACGCTCCATTTGTAAACTCTGGAATTGTGGACAATCAGGGTATTGATTTCGAGTTAGGTTGGAACTCCACAATCGGTAAAGATTTCCGTTATTATATCAAACCCAATTTCACATTCGCCCGTAATAAGATCAAATTCATGAATGAAGTTGATTATGGAAATGAATATCGCCAAAAGACCGGCCGGCGATTAGGAGAACATTTTGTATATGTAGTCGATCACTTTGTATATGATCAAGCAGAAGCGGATAAATTGAATGCAATGAATGACGGTCGTGGTTTCCAGCCTTGGGGCGAATTGCATCCGGGTGATGTCGTATATAAAGATTTGAATCAAGACGGTAAAATCGATGACTATGGCGACCGAACACATATGGGATTTCCACGTACACCGGAAATACAATTTGGTATTCCTTTTGGAATACAATATAAAGGCTTTGACGTCAGCGTAATGTTTCAAGGCTCTTTAAACTCCAGCATATTGTTGAATGGAGCCGCAGTTTGGGATTTTCCATCCTACGAACAAGATCAATATGGTAAAGTGAAACACATGCACTTGAACCGTTGGACAGAAGCTACAAAAGATGTGGCAACTTACCCACGCTTAACATACGGAGCTTATGAAAACAACAAAAATGGGAACAGCAGTTTATTCTTGTACAATGCAAATTATATCCGGTTGAAAAACTTAGAAGTGGGGTATTCGTTACCCAAAAACATAATTCGTTTTGCAGGTTTGCAAAATGTACGCTTTTATGTACAAGGTTTAAACTTACTAACATTCGACAGTTTGGATGATGTCGACATGGATCCTGAAACGAAAGAAGGCTCCGGTGACTGGTATCCGATCCAGAGAGTCTATAATTTTGGTGTCGAAATTACATATTAATTATTTAAATCTTTTGAAAATGAAATTACAAAAATCAATCATAGGAATTGGAGTATTACTCCTGTCTCTTTCATCTTGTGACGACTTCTTGGACAGAATGCCTGATGATAAGAAAAATGAGGTAGATGTATTTACTCGTTATGAACAAGTCGATAACTTGGTGACCGATTTGTATGCAAGAGCAAAGTTCGCAAATAGACCGCTGATTTTCATGAATCACTTCGGCTCTGCAGGATTGACAGACGAATGTACGGCTTCCAGCCATGAACAAGCCATTCCGCATCAATTCAACATTGGGAATTATGGACCTTCACAAGGTATGCCAAACAACAGTAGTTGCGGACAATACTGGTGGGACTTATATAATGGTATCCGACGTGCCAATATCATTTTGGAAGGTGTAAAAAAATACAATACTCCAGATAACCCCAAAGACGGTCGGGAAGGCGACTTAGAACGTCGCTTAGGTGAAACATTATTTTTCCGTGCATACTTGCACTATCTCGTAATCCGAGCTTATGGTGAAGGAGTATATATGGATCATGTTGTCGTTCCAGGTGAAGATATGGCGTATGTAAAAGAGTCTTTTCATAGTATGGTCGAAAAGATTTGTGCCGATGCCGATGCCGCTTATGAAAAGGTAGACGCCTCTTACGGAGGTGAGTATTTTGGTCGTGTCGACAAGGGGGCTTGTTTAGGATTGAAGGCGATTGTCCGTTGGATGGCTGCAACCCCTTTGTGGAATGGCGGGACGTTGCCAAACGACACACGAGCTTTCAAAGATGAATATACTACTTATGATCCGAAACGCTGGGAAGCAGCTCGCGATGCAGCAAAAGATGTATTGGAAGCGAAAGATGTCAATGGAGCTATTCGGTATAAATTATATGCACCGGCAGCAATGGATGCAGATGACTTTAAAGACGTTGATGGCAATGCCAATACAAACAATGGAAAAGTACAAGAGCGACTATGGCAAATGTTTTACAACATGGATGCGATTCAACAGGAATGGGTTTGGTTTACCACTCGTGATAAAGATACGGGCTGGTCTGGCGATGTCTTGCCTCCTTCCCAAAATGGTCATGCCCGTCAACGTCCTCTGCAGGAACAAGTCGACGAATATGAATACATAAGCCCTGACGGATATGGCTACCCTATTTATGATAGCCGAGCTAAAATAGATGGTTATGATGACGAAAACCCTTATGAAAGCGTAAAACGTGATCCGCGTTTCTATCGTGATATCCGTTATCATGGTTCTTGGTATGGTGGTAAACAATTGAATACAGCCGAAGGCAAAGATGCCGTGAGCAGTAGTTATTTGGAAGCCTCTTCTCACTCTGGTTATTATTTGAGAAAACTGTTCAAAGACGGATGGGATAGAAACAAAGGTGGACATGTGATCAACGGACCTGCTATTTGGCGTCTGCCGACATTCATTTATATTTATGCAGAAGCTGTGAACAAAGTAAGTGGCCCCACACAAGAAATCTATGATTTAGTCAATTCTGTAAGGGAACGTTCTTTCATGGCTCCGATGCCTCCAGCTGTCCTAACTGATGCAAACTTGATGCAAGAATATATCCAACGCGAACGTCGTGTAGAATTATTCTATGAGAATTGGCGCTATTGGGCAACACGCTTATATATGGAATCAGATGATCCTATTGAGTTAGCCAAAGAAAAAAACTATATTGGACCAGAGAGTTGGCCGTATGCTAAAAGCCAACGTTGTTCACACGGCATGAAGCCTGTAGAAGATCCAAATGGAAAAATTGAAGTGGACGGGAAACGGTATAAGATGAAACGCATTGCGGTAAATGACGGACGTGTATTCTATAGCCCTCGTTCTTATTTTTGGCCGATTATGCAAGATGAATTGTCTCGCACTCCAACATTGATTCAAAATCCAGGATGGTAGTAAGAGACATCTGATTATCAAAAATCAGGAAGTAACCCCCTTTTGGTATATGGTTGTACCAAAAGGGGGTTTTTATAAGGCTACTGGATATTTTACTAATTCTTACACATAAATAAAGAATGTATCGAATGAAATGTGAAACATCAAGATAAAATATATACTTTTGTCTATAGAAGGAATCTATAAAGAAAGAACGATATGAATTATTACGAACTTACATTTACATACACCTCCCCTGTCGAGACTTCCATTATCAACGACGTGCTGGCCGCCGAGCTAGGAGAAATCGGTTTTGAAAGTTTTGCCGAAAACGAAAATGGGTTACAAGGGTATATTTCCGACCAATTATATAATGTAAAAGGATTGCAGGACAAACTTGCCGAATTTCCACTGGAAAACGTGGATATTCATTTTACCGAAACATTGGTGGAAAGCAAGGACTGGAACGAGGAATGGGAAAAGAACTATTTCAAGCCGATCCGCATCGGCAAGGATTGCATCATCCGCGCCTCCTTCCACGAACATGAGCCGGGTTATGCCTATAATATCATCATCGACCCGAAGATGGCATTCGGAACCGGCAACCACGAGACAACTTTCCTGATGATCAGCGAAATACTCAAATTAGACCTCACCAGCAAAGAACTACTCGACATGGGTTGCGGAACAGCCGTACTGGCCATCCTTGCCCATATGAAAGGAGCCGGACGCGTGGTGGCCATCGACATTGACGAATGGGCCTACAATAATGCACTCGAAAACATACGTCTAAACAACACGAACGATATCCAGGTCGCCCTTGGGGGAGCCGAACAGATCCCTGCATTCGGAACCTTCGACATCGTGTTTGCGAATATCAACCGGAATATCCTGCTGAATGATATCCGCCATTACAGCGAATGTATGAAACCAGGAGCCTTCCTTTACATGAGCGGCTTCTATGTACAAGACATTCCGGCCATCGAAGAAGAATGCAAACATAACGGATTGGCATTGTTATCGCACACAGAGAAGAATAATTGGGCTGCGGTGAAAGTCCAGAAACAATAACATTAATTAACCCTAAAAGTTAAGGTCCAAATAAACCATCATTCAAGTATATTCGTTATCTTAGTAGCAACATTATAAAAAGAAAGAGTTATGAAAAACGTAGATTCTAAATTATTACTGGGATTAGTAGTTGGTGCAGCCGTTGGCGCCGCAGTTGGTTATCTGGCAGCAACAGATAAAAGAGAACAACTACTGGAAGAATTGAATGGTGTAGTTGGTAAAGTAAAAGAAGGCTTCAATTCAGCTCTTGCTAAATACAAAGAAGGAAAAGCTGAAATTGCAAAAACTACAGAAGAAATCGTAGCAGAATAATTTTGTATGGAGAAAGACGCAGGTGAAATCTTCCGTGAACTGAAAAAAGATCTTTCGGCTTACGTGGAGTTGAAGCTCGAACTCCTAAAATTAAACACATATGAGAGAACAGGAAAGGTTATTGCCGTTCTCTCGTATGGTGTTATTTTATTATTTCTGGCTTTCTTTGCGATTCTGTTCATTTTCCTCGCATTAGGTTTTTTCTTGGGGGATCTGTTCGGTTCGGTAGGTTCGGGATTCGGCGTGGTAGCCGTGCTCTATCTGCTGCTGATCGGCATTATTGTTATGAACAAAGACAGAATCAGCAATAAAGTATTAAACGTTGTGATCTCCGCATTGACAACAAATGATGATAAAACAAACGCGACAGACAATGAACAATCCGCAACAGACACCTCTGGAGAAACTGATTTCTGACCGTCGCCGCATCCAACAGGAATGTACGATACAGGAACAGAAATTGAATGCTGATTTCTCTCACATACAAGAGAACGCCGGCACGTTGTTACTTTCAGGTGTCTCCGCTCTCTTATTCCCTAACACAAAAACCAAATCCAAAGGTACGGAAAGCAACCAGCCTGTACATACTTCGGAAGTGCCATCCATGTCGCTTGGATTTGCCGACTATCTTTCTGTGGCACAAGGCTTATTACCTGTTGCATGGGATGTTGCACGCCCATTATTGACAGCCTGGGGCATCCAGAAAGTCCAGGCGTGGATAATAAAGAAACTTTTCAAGAAAAAGAAATAAGCTGCAACAATTAATTTATGTTAGAGGGCATATTTTTCTTGTCCTAATTCCTGTACAATAAAAAAAATGACTAAATTTGCAGTCGTTAAAAACAGTGTGCTACGAATATATTTTCCTTGCGGCTGTTAAGTTAAATTGGAGATAAGTAATATTTTTAATAAACCCATAAAAGTTTTATTACAATGATTAAAGTAGGTATTAACGGTTTCGGCCGTATCGGACGTTTCGTTTTCCGTGCTGCTCAAAAGAGAAGCGATATTCAGATCGTAGGTATTAACGACCTTTGCCCGGTTGATTACTTGGCATACATGCTGAAATACGACACAATGCACGGTCAGTTCGACGGAACTATCGAAGCTGACGTTGAAAACAGCAAGCTGATCGTAAACGGTAAGGAAATCCGCGTAACAGCAGAACGCAATCCGGCTGATTTGAAGTGGGATGCAGTAGGTGCTGAATACGTAGTAGAATCTACTGGTTTGTTCCTGACTCAGGAAAAGGCTCAGGCTCATATCGAAGCTGGCGCTAAATATGTAGTTATGTCTGCTCCTTCCAAGGATGCAACTCCTATGTTCGTTTGCGGTGTAAACGAAAAATCATATGTTAAAGGTACTCAGTTCGTTTCTAACGCTTCTTGTACTACTAACTGCTTGGCTCCTATCGCAAAGGTTCTGAATGACAAGTGGGGGATCACAGACGGTTTGATGACAACTGTTCACTCTACAACTGCTACTCAGAAGACTGTTGACGGTCCGTCTATGAAGGACTGGAGAGGTGGCCGCGCTGCTTCTGGCAACATCATCCCTTCTTCTACAGGTGCTGCTAAGGCTGTAGGTAAAGTTATTCCTGAACTGAACGGTAAACTGACTGGTATGTCAATGCGTGTTCCGACTCTGGACGTTTCTGTTGTTGACTTGACAGTTAACTTGGCTAAACCGGCTACTTACGCTGAAATCTGTGCTGCAATGAAGGAAGCTTCTGAAGGCGAACTGAAAGGCGTACTGGGTTATACTGAAGATGCAGTAGTTTCTTCTGACTTTTTAGGTGACACTCGTACTTCTATCTTCGATGCTAAAGCTGGTATCGCTTTAACAGATACATTCGTAAAGGTTGTTTCTTGGTATGATAACGAAATCGGTTATTCTAACAAGGTTCTTGACCTGATCGCTCATATGGCATCTGTAAACTGCTAATCAATCAAGATTATATAGTTTGAAAGCCGCATCCTTCGGGTTGCGGCTTTTTTTTGTATCTTTGTATCACTATGGATACCTATCAACTTATCACTGTTTTAGGGCCGACAGCATCCGGTAAAACAACATTTGCCGCTGCACTCGCTGCCCGACTGAACACGGAAATCATCAGCGCCGATTCCAGACAGATTTACCGTTCAATGGATATCGGGACAGGAAAGGACCTGGCCGACTATACAGTAAATGGAAAAACGATTCCTTACCACCTGATCGACATCTGCGATCCGGGATATAAATATAACGTATTCGAATACCAGCATGATTTCTTCCGAGCTTATGAAACAATCCGAAAAAAAGGGAAACTGCCGATTCTATGCGGTGGTACAGGTATGTACATTGAAGCCGTACTGAAAGGATATAGACTCTTGGATGTTCCCCAGAACCCTGGGCTGCGCGAGTCGTTGAAAGATAAATCGCTCCTGGAATTGGAGCAGATACTTGCCGGCTACAAGGTCCTCCATAACAAGACAGATGTGGATACCGCCCAACGGGCCATCCGGGCCATTGAAATCGAAGAGTATTATAAGAACGAAGCTCCGGATGTCAATGAATATGATCCAATCAACAGCCTGATCATCGGTATCGACATAGACCGGGAGCTACGACGCGAAAAGATCTCCCGCCGCTTGCGTGTCCGCCTGGACGAAGGGATGGTCAACGAGGTGCGGAAGATCATCGACTCGGGAGTTAAGCCGGAAGATCTGATCTACTACGGACTGGAATATAAATATCTTACTTTATATATAATAGGCAAACTGTCTTATGAAGATATGATTTCCCAACTGGAGATCTCCATACACCAGTTTGCCAAACGGCAAATGACCTGGTTCAGAGGCATGGAGCGCCGGGGAAGCACTATCCATTGGATAGATGCTACATTGCCGACAGAAGAAAAGATAGAGAAGACATTGGAGTTATTGAAATTATAAGAATATTTAGACTGACAAATCAGCATTTACAATTCAAATCTACCCAATTTTGAAACAAAACAATCATATTATGATAACAGTTAATGATTTAAAGAATAGAGACAATTTCTTTCTGATGGCAGGTCCCTGCGCAATCGAAGGAGAAGATATGGCATTGCGTATTGCAGAGAAAGTAGTCGGTATCACGAATAAGCTGAATATCCCATATATATTCAAAGGATCATACCGGAAAGCCAACCGTTCTCGGCTGGATTCTTTCACAGGCATTGGCGATGAGAAAGCACTGAAAATACTCCGCAGGGTAGGCGACACGTTCGGTATTCCGACTGTAACCGATATTCACGAAACAGCTGAAGCTGCAATGGCTGCCGAGTATGTGGATATCCTGCAAATCCCTGCTTTCCTCTGCCGGCAGACGGACCTGCTGGTAGCTGCTGCCAAGACAAGGAAAATTGTCAATATCAAAAAAGGACAGTTCCTCTCGCCGGGAGCCATGCAATTTGCCGTACAAAAAGTAGCCGATGCCGGAAATGACAACGTCATGATTACGGAAAGAGGCACTACATTCGGATATACGGACCTGGTTGTCGATTATCGGGGTATTCCTCAAATGCAGCAGTTCGGCTATCCCGTTATCATGGACGTTACCCACTCCTTGCAACAACCCAACCAAACTTCAGGTGTGACAGGAGGACTCCCTACCCTGATCGAAACGATAGCCAAAGCAGCCATTGCCGTCGGAGCTGACGGATTATTCATCGAAACCCATCCGGAACCCTCTAAAGCCAAATCAGACGGTGCGAACATGCTGCAACTCGACTTATTGGAAGGACTGCTGACAAAGTTGGTTCGAATACGGGAAGCGGTTGGAAATTGAAATTGGAAAGTCGAGAATTGAAAATTATAATACAAAAAATGGATAATTGAAAAACAGGAACCTTAACGGGCTCTTCCACTTTTCAATTATCCATTTTCAATTCTCAATTTATTCTGCTATCCCATCTTACTTATTTTTTTGAGCTTGTCCTCGTCTATCAACTTGATCTTTCGACCGTCGATTGCAATAATACGCTCAGCTACAAATGTAGACAATGTACGGATTGCATTAGATGTCGTCATATTCGAAAGATTAGCCAAATCTTCTCGAGAAAGATAGATACTCAATGTCGCTCCATCTTCCTCCAAACCATAACTGTCTTTCAGGAATAACAAAGATTCCGCCAAACGACCCCGGATATGTTTCTGAGTAAGGTTGACTGTACGTTCGTCAGCAATTCCTAAATCGAGAGAAAGCTGGCGGATAAAAAACATGGCAAGGTTCGCATTCCCCATTAAAAGATCCGTAACGATAGTCATCGGAATCAGACATACCGTCGAAGCTTCAAAAGCGGATGCATTCGTCAGGTAATTTTCCTGAGCAAAGTTTGCCCGGTAGCCAAAGTACTGCACCGGTTTAATCATTCGAATGATCTGGCTTCGTCCGCCAACACCTTCTTTAAAGATTTTAACCTTGCCTTTTAATAAGCACATCATGTCTCTCGGTTCGTCGCCCTCGCAATATATCAACTCATTACGTTTGAAATGCTGGATCGTCGAATTATTACGGAGAACATCCCGCTCCTTTTCGGTCAGGACTCTCCACACTTCTGCCAAACTGGCCGATAGATCGACCTCTTCTTTTTGTTGTTTAACCACGACTGCTATATAACATACTTATGAAGCACAAATGTAATACTTTTCTTTTAAAAGCAGAATAAGTTTAATACGATAAATGAATAAAAATTCGATTTTATTCGTTACGTTTGTAAAGAAAGAGACGATAATTTGTTGAAAAAGTATTTTTATATTATCATTCTGCTTTTTACCGCAGTAAATGCCTTAGCTGACCCTGATGGTAGTTATGGGAACCTTTTATTGCTGGGTCGGTCCCCCAAAACGGTATCATCCCAGCAAGGGGATTCTATTATGAGGAAGGTAATCGAGCAGGCCGACAAATACAAAACAGTCGTCTCACGGTACGAGGCCGAAATCTATATCAAAGGCAAGACGGAAATACTCAAACAAAACATTCTAATGCGTTTCGCCCATCATCTTTTTCCGGTAGACAGGAAGAACAAGGATATGATCTTCGAGATGGTCAGCCACTCCAAGTTCAACGCTCCGAACAACTACCTGCACAGCTTCGAAGCGATAAACGGAAACAGCATCCCCAACGGCGCAAAACAGCAGGAAGTCTTGACATTTCTGAACCTGAACGTCTATTCGCCAACCATCTACAACGAAGGGATCATCATGCCAGTAGCTCATGAAGCATTCAAATACTACAACTTCAACCTGGAAAGCATCGAAACGACCGGCAATCTGAAAATCTACCAGATACGCTTCATGCCAAAGCTATGGAGCCAAAAACTCATTTGCGGAGATCTGTACATCACCGACAAAGACTGGCACATTGACAAGATCGACTTAAACGGGCGTTTCTCCTTTGCCGAATTCAACCTGGTCATGACATTCGGACGGGATTACCGCCATTTCATCCTGCCACAAAAGGCAGACCTATTTCTCCGGTATCATGTGCTGGGAAATGCCATCGCCAGCTACTATCATACTTCATTCAAATACGAAGCCGTTGAATGGGTTGAAGAAGACTATGAAGACAAAAAACACCACTCCCTCGACTTGACCGGATATTACCAGTTATCATCTGATACGATCCCAATCATCAGCGACAGCAGCTACTGGAAAAACAAAAGAGACATCCCACTGACCCAGGAAGAAGAAACAAAATACGAAAAAACAAGCATCAGAACAACCCAAGCCAACGACACAAGCAACATTCGGAAATACCTGAAAATAACAGAACGCCTGACCAACACCATCAATCTGGATTATAAAACGACCCGTCTGAAATACTCCGGCATCCTGAATCCTTTCCAGTTGGGCTATTCCGGACGAAACGGTATTACTTACAGGCAACAGCTCCGCTTCAGCAAGACCTTCAAGAAAGACCGCCAACTGCGTTTCCGGCCTGAGGTTGGTTTTGTATTCAAACGAAAAGAGTTGTTCTTCAAATTCGAGGGAGATTGGGAATATCTTCCTGAGAAACAAGGAGCCCTGAGCCTCAGTCTCGGAAACACCAACCAAGGATATTCTTCCAAGATCATGAACGAAATTAACGAACAGCTGAAAGACTCCACTTTCAACTTCGAAAACCTGGATTTGGAATACTTCAAGCACTATTACATAGAGCTCAAGAATCAGATCGAGTTGTTCAACGGTTTCCAAATGATCACCGGCATCTCTTACCACCGCCGCATACCAACCCGGAAAAGCGCGATAGATCCGGGAGACGGTGTCACGGAGATCATCAACGAAAACTATCACGATTTCATCCCCACGATCGGCTTTTCCTATACTCCCAGACAATACTACTGGATGGACGGTTACCGTAAAGAGTACCTCTACTCCTACTACCCGACCATCTCCATCGAGTTCGGGCGGGCCATACCAGGCGTATGGAAAAGCAGCGGTAATTACGGACGTGTGGAGGCCGATATCCACCAAAGCATTTACCTGGGCCTGTCACGCCGGTTCAACTACCATATCAGCGGAGGGCTTTATACTGCCCAGAAGTCAACCTACTTTGCCGACTACCGGTATTTCACACGGCACAACTTCCCCGAATCATGGGGAGGAGACGATTTCGGAGGTGTCTTCCACCAGCTAGGAAGCGTATGGTTCAACGCATCCGACAAATATGTCCAAGCACATGCCATGTACGAAAGTCCATTCATGCTCTTTCAGCTATTCAAACCAGAAGCAACCAAGCACATCATCTCCGAACGTTTTTACCTCAGTCAGCTATGGATGCCAGTCAAACCCAGCTACACTGAAATCGGATACGGTTTCGGTAACCATATCTTCAACGTCGCCGCCTTCGTCGGGTTCGATAAATTGAAATATGACGGGATCGGATTCAAGTTCGCGTTCGAACTCTTCCAGTAAGTTCAGAACTGTGGACGGACAATCATAATACCACAATTGCGTTTGATACCCTGCACGTATTCCTGCAAAGGTTCTTCGTTCACGATCACCCGCTTCTGGACGGTCGAGGCATGGATAAAAGTAAGCATATCCCTTTCCCGGCAGACAATGCCGACGTGCGAGATATCCAGCCCTTTCACAGTCGTGACAAAACAGACGATATCGCCATTCCTGATTTGGCCGGCATGCTCATTGATTTCATCCTGCGGAATATAATAATGCGGGCGGGTACTAATTTCTTTTTCCTTAGCCGCCATTACTGCGATACGTCCCGGATTTCCTTTCAACTGCTTGTAACTATCTGGATGTGTAGACATAAAGGACAGGTCAAACTTAAGCGACTGCCCACCGATCTCTTTCGTAACATCCTTCAGATACCCTCTCTTTTCGTTTTCATATATCCAGTCAGCCGTATAATGGAGACGATCCGTATAATCGAGTGTCGCACAGCCGGAATTCCGGTAACGCATATCTTTCAAAACAGAAACATACCCATCATAAGCAAGACGATGCTTGACAGACCAGGCCAAAGCAGCCGTATTCTCTACCAAAGTCATACAATCCAAGCCATGCAGGTTTATCACCAATGTTTCAGGCTCTTCCTCCAACGTCCCTGCTACATAAGGAGTTCCCAAGAAAAAACGGGCGGTCTCTACCATCAGGTCACCTGTCGGCAAAGCCGCTTTCTCCTTCACTGCCGTACAATAGCGTTCGTAAATAGCCTTATCCCTCTGAGCTTTTCCAGGTAGGGAAAGAAAAGCAAAAAAGAACAAACAAAATAGCGTCCGTTTCATCTCTTGATCCAATTTCAATCCTTTTTTGTCACTAACAGATCTTCCAGCTTCACCAGTTCATCACGAAACTGAGCTGCTTCGATAAAGTCCAGCTTCTTGGCCGCCTCCATCATCTGCTTCTTCGTCCGTTCGATCGCTTTCTCAAGCTGTTTGCGATTCATATACTGAACTACCGGGTCTGCAACCAAGCTGGGTTCCGGTTCCACATAAGCATACGGTTCGCCTGTAACCGGTTGTTGTTTCTCCGCAACCAGGGAAACGCTGTTTTTGATAACCTGCTTAGGCGTAATGCCATGTTTCTCATTATAAGCGAGCTGTTTTTCACGCCTACGGGCTGTTTCGTCCATTGTCAGGCGCATACTGTCTGTTATCTTGTCAGCATAGAATATCACCTTCCCATTCACATTTCGGGCAGCACGTCCAGCCGTCTGCGTCAGCGAACGGTGCGAGCGCAGGAAACCTTCCTTATCAGCATCCAAGATAGCGACCAAAGAGACTTCCGGCAAATCAAGTCCTTCACGCAGCAAGTTGACGCCGATCAGCACGTCGAACAACCCTTTCCGCAAATCATCCATGATCTGAATGCGTTCCAACGTATCGACATCGCTATGGATATAGTTGCAGCGGATTCCCATGCGCGTCAGATAAGCAGTCAGTTCCTCCGCCATACGCTTCGTCAATGTCGTCACCAAAACACGTTCGTCCACAGCAGCACGTTGTGTGATCTCCTCCATCAGATCGTCGATCTGGTTCAACGTCGGACGCACCTCGATAACCGGATCGAGCAAGCCTGTCGGACGGATCACTTGGTCCACCACGATCCCTTCGCTCTTTTCCAGTTCATAGTCGGCCGGTGTCGCACTCACGTAAATCGCCAACGGAGTCAGCGACTCGAACTCATCGAACGTCAACGGACGGTTATCCATCGCTGCCGGCAGACGGAAACCATAATCCACCAGATTCTTCTTACGGGAATAATCGCCTCCGTACATCGCCCGTATCTGCGGGATCGTCACGTGGCTCTCGTCAACCACCAACAGAAAGTCTTTCGGGAAATAATCGAGCAAACAGAAAGGCCGTTCACCCGCCTGGCGACCGTCAAAATAGCGGGAATAGTTCTCGATACCGGAGCAATGCCCCAACTCGCGTATCATTTCCAGATCAAACGTGACACGCTCGTACAAACGTTTCGCCTCGTAAGGCTTGCCGATTTCCCGCAAGAAATTCACCTGCGTCCCCAGATCGACATCGATCTGCCCGATAGCGGTATTGATACGTTCCTGGGTGGTCACGAAAAGGTTGGTCGGATAAATGTTCAGTTCATCCTGCTCGTCTATCTCCTGCCCGGTCTGCGGGTCGAACGAAGAAATGCGATCCACCTCATCGTCCCAAAACTCAATACGGTAGGCTGCCCCATCAAAAGTTTCGATAGCCGGAAAGATATCGACCGTATCCCCGTTTACACGAAAGCACCCCCTGTTGAACTCTATCTTATTATTGACATAAAGGGCATCCACGAAACGGCGCAGCAGTTTATCCCTGTCTATCCGCATCCCCTTCTCCAGATGCACCACTTTCTCAGCAAAGGCTGTCGGGTCCGCCATACCATACAGGCAGGAGACAGACGAAACGACAATAACGTCCTTCCGCCCCGACAACAGTGAAGCGGTTGCACGCAGACGTAGTTTATCGATCTCGTCGTTGATCTGCAAATCCTTTTCTATGTAGGTGTCCGTCGTCGGCAGGTAAGCCTCCGGCTGGTAATAGTCATAATAAGAGACGAAATACTCGACGGCATTGTTCGGAAAAAATGCCTTAAACTCGCTGTATAACTGGGCTGCGAGGGTTTTGTTATGACTCAGGATCAAAGTCGGCTTCCGCACTTCCTTGATCACATTGGCGATAGTGAAAGTCTTTCCGGACCCTGTCACTCCCAACAAGGTCTGGAAAGGCACACCACTCTTTATACCGTCGGACAGGGCCGCAATCGCTTCCGGCTGATCTCCTGTCGGACTGAATGGGGAAGATAATTCAAAGTTCATCCTTTATTTATAGGTTGTTTAGGTATAACCATCCAAAGGATCAGATAAGCGATCACCCCGGAAAATACCGTAAAGATACTCAATAATATATATCCGATACGCACTAATGTAGGATCCCAGCCGAAATAATCGGCAATACCCGCACAAACACCTGCTATCATCCCGTTATTCGAACGGTAAAGTCTTTTAGGTTCTTCCATTGTTCTTTCTTTTTTTATTGTTTACTCGTTTCAAAAACAAAGTTGCTTTCGCAGCCTTGCCATAAATTGGTTCTTTTACAGGTAAGAAGCCACCTTCTTGCGGTCCGTTTCGACCGTCTCGAACTCGGAGGAAACGATGCTGCTGCCCATCGGGACATTCTCGTTCCGATATTCCATCTTGCTGTAGACGATGCTTCGAGCGGATGTATGAAACTCCTTCGCCCCGGTTTCCGCTTCGATGCGGGCGATGTTATTCTCCCGAACTCCGCACCCCGGCATGATGATGATGCGGCCTGCCGCACGTTTCACCAGTTCGGCAATGAGAGGAATCCCTTTCACGGCATCGGACTGCTGGCCGGAAGTCAGGATACGGTCACAGCCCAACTCAATCAACTGCTCCAATGCGGCAAAGGGATCGCGGCAAACATCAAAGGCGCGATGACAGGTGACAGACAACGGTTTGGCCGTCTCGATCAACCGGCGCATCAAAGGGACATCGATATCCCCGTCTTTCGTCAAGCAACCAAAGACTACGCCATGCACCTTCAACTGCTTGCACAGTTCGATATCCAGCAACATCGACTGAATCTCTGCCGGCGTATAGAGGAAGTCGCCTCCACGCGGACGGATAATCACATTTATATCAATAGACGAAGTGAGTGCCTGCGCCGTCCGGATCTCCCCGTAGCTGGGTGTCGTTCCCCCTTCCGGGATGCCGGCACAAAGTTCCACACGTTTTGCACCTCCGGCTTCTGCTTCCACACAGCTTTGTGCGGAGTTTGCACAAATTTCGATAATACGAGTCGGTTTCATAAGAATCTTACCATTATTGTTTCTACTACATACAAAGATAAAACTATTATGCGAAACTATCCTATATTCCCAGGAAAGAGATCGAATTGCATAGGCATCCATCTCAAAAACGGATGCCTGTCTGCATAAATCCTGTCGCCTACAAACCGAACAAAACACAAAATCTGGCGGACCTTTTTTGGCAGATTTGGCAGATTTTCTACTTTTGTACCCCCAAAACAAACAGGTTATCATGAAATCAGAAGCTTACAAAGGACATTTGGCCATGCTGATGGCAAACGTATTGTGGGGATGCATGTCTCCCTCTTCCAAGATTGTCTTATCCAGCGGATTAATAAATGCAATCTCACTAACAACTTTCCGGATGTTGGGTGCGGCAATAGTATTCTGGATCGCATCGATCTTTACCCGCAAGGAACACGTCCCTCATGAAGACCTGAAACACCTGTTTTTCGCAGCCCTCTTCGGAATCGTATTCAACCAAGGTACTTATATCTTTGGCGTGTCGCAGACTTCACCCATAGACGCAACGATCGTTGCCACCTCCACCCCCATCATCACCATGATCATCGCTGCTTTTTACCTGAAGGAACCGATTACGGGAACGAAGATCCTCGGTATCTTTGTCGGGGCGGCAGGTGCCCTGACGCTTATTCTGAGCGGACAGCAAACGGCGGTAACAGGAAACGGCAGCAATAACGTGTGGGGAGATATCCTCTGCCTGATCGCACAATGCAGTTTTTCTATTTATGTAGTTGTCTACAAAGGATTGATCGGACGGTACTCGCCCGTGACGCTGATGAAATGGATGTTCACCTACTCGGCAATCTGTACGATCCCTTTCTCCTACAACAGTGTCGCAAGCATCGACTTCGCCACCCTGCCCCTGGATATCTACCTAAACATCGCGGTTGTCGTATTGGGAGGAACGTTCTTCGCCTACCTTCTCGTCCCGATCGGCCAACGGATTTTACGCCCAACGGTTGCGACCATGTACAATTATGTCCAACCGATCATCGCATCCATCATCACGGTCATAGTCGGCCTGGACACGTTCGGACTGATGAAAAGTATCGCGATCGCATTAGTATTCTTAGGGGTTTATATCGTGACACGAAGCAAATCAAAAGAACAGCTAAAACAGCTAAAAGGTGAAAGATGAAAGAGAGGCTTCGCATCCGGTTAATAAATCGGCTGAAAGTCAGAACAACTTTCACCTCTTCATCTGCTCCATCGCTTTCCAAAGAGAATCAGCAGGCACAGGAGCGACAATGCTGACCGGCTGTTTCGATACGGGATGGATGAATTCGGCACTGCGGGAATGCAGGCTGATGCCGCCGTCCGGATTAGAACGGGGAAAACCGTATTTCAAGTCGCCTTTGATTGGGCATCCCATCTTGGCAAGCTGGCAACGGATTTGGTGATGACGGCCTGTCTTCAGGTCTATAGCCAACAGATAATAGTTGTCCGAGCGAGCAATCACTTTATAATGCAGGACCGCTTTCTTGGCATTCGTCCGTTCCGTGTCATAAGCATAGCTCTTATTTTGCTTCTCGTTGCGAACCAGCCAGTTCACCAGCTCTCCCTCTTCTGCCGGCGGACAGTTCTTCACGATCGCCCAATAGGTCTTCTTTACTTCGCCGACCCGGAACATCTCGTTCAGACGGGCGAGCGCCTTGCTCGTCTTGGCAAATAACACGACGCCACTGACCGGACGGTCCAGACGATGCGTAACGCCGACAAAGACATTTCCGGGTTTACAATACTTCTCTTTCAGCCATGCCTTCAGCATGTCCGAAAGAGGAGTATCACCGGTTTTATCTCCTTGTACAATCTCGCGGCAAGTCTTATTTACCGCAATGATATGATTGTCTTCGTAAATAACCTCCATGATTTCAAATTTATGATTTATGATTTATGGATTTATGATTTTGCAAAACAAACGTCACCTACATAAATCATAAATTATAAATCATAAATCTCTTTACATATTCATACCGCCATCAACCTGGATCACCTGTCCTGATACATAAGAAGACATATCGGAAGCCAGGAATGTAGCGATGTTGGCCACATCTTCAGGCGTACCGCCACGGCGCAAAGGAATCTTCTTTGCCCATTCGACCTTGACTTCTTCCGGCAGACCGGCTGTCATATCAGTAATAATGAAGCCCGGGGCGATTGCATTGGCACGGATACCGCGTGAACCCAGTTCCTGCGCGATAGACTTAGCCAGGCCGATCATACCGGCTTTGGATGCCGAATAGTTACTCTGACCTGCATTACCATGTACACCAACCACAGAAGCCATATTGATGATACTGCCCGAACGCTGTTTCATCATCACCGGAGTACAAGCGTGGATAAAGTTGAAAGCCGATTTCAGGTTGACACCGATGACGGCATCCCACTGACCTTCACTCATACGCATCATCAGACCGTCTTTCGTGATACCAGCATTGTTTACGAGGATATCCACACGACCGAAATCTTTTACGATTTCAGCAACGACATTGTGTGTTTCTTCGAAATTGGCCGCATTGGAAGCATAGCCTTTTGCTTTAACACCCAATGCTTCGATTTCCTTCTGGGTGGCCAGACCGTTTTCGTCGATCACCAAATCCGTGAATGCGATATTTGCACCCTCTGCGGCGAATTTCAATGCGATCGCCTTACCAATACCACGTGCGGCCCCCGTAACGATTGCCACTTTACCTTCTAATAATTTCATATTAATTCCGTTTTAAATTCAACACTTAATCAAGCAAGCTCCCGTAGAATAGCCACCGCCGAACACGGTAATGGCAACCAGGTCGCCTTTCTTGAAACTATGATCATTTTGGGCATATACCAATGCTGAGCTTACCGAACCGGTATTTCCCAATTCTTCAATATTATGCAGGAATTTCTCTTCCGGCAGATTGAGCTGTTTGGCAATATTGGACATGATACGCATATTGGCTTGATGGCCGATGAAATATGTCAGGTTGTCCAACGTATAGCCATTCTTTTCCAAGAGATAGAGCACGTTCTTCGGCATATAGGTACAAGCTTGGATAAAGACGTCGCGTCCTTCCGGCATCATGATTCCCCCGTCGCACGGACGAAGATGTACCGCATCCGGAGCCTTGCCCAGATAACCAAGTCCTTGTGTGTATACTTCCACGATCTCGGAATCCTTTTCCGAAACGCGTTCCTTCGAGATGAAGAAGGCCGCAGCCGCATCGCCCCAAAGGTGGCCGGCTTTCGGATCCGTCTCATTATAGTAGGCCGAATTCTTGTCGGCGGAAAGGATCAACGCTTTTGTTGCTTTTCCCATAGCAAAATACCCTTCCACAACTTCCAACGCATTCAGGAATGAGGAGCAGGCGGAAGAAAGATAGAGCGCTTTCGCATTTTCAATATGGAATTCATGCTGGGCAAGATGAGCCGCAGTCGCTACCGTATCGTACGGAGAATAAGAGGCGGAAACAATCAAATCTACATCCGTAATATCATACGGCAATTTAGGCAGGGCGTTACGAACAGCCTCCATACTCATCGTATTAATATTTTCCTCGGCTTTTGCCTTAGACCGGGAACGAATCCCGGTGCGCTGTTCAATCCACTCGCTGGTTAGCCCGTTTAACTCTAAAAAATGTTGGTTATCTACCCGTTCTTCAGGTACATAAAACCCTGTTGCATTAATAAACATTCCTCAGTATTGTGTTACTTTATCTTTATACCATTGAATATCAAATTCATTACATTATCTCTCCGTTTAATCCGCTGGCTGATATTATCCCCCATGATTCCACGTATATACGGAACTTCCAACCCCTTCAGGGCATGATGAAGAACGACCGCCGTAATCTCGGTATCGGGCATCGCGAAAATTCCTTCCTTCACTCCAGCTTCCAGAATTCCCTGTATCAATTCCGTCTCACGGATATCGAAGTTTTTCCTGATCTTCTCCACCCGCCAAATGTCACGAAAAAAATTAGCTTTCAATGTCCCGTTACGGAACACCAGCGCCTTGATTGCATCCAATCTTGCATAAAGAAATGTCATCAACTTTTCGTCCGCCGGCAAGTCTTTCGCTGCTACATCCTGCAGCATCTTGTACAGTTGGTCCAACTCGGACTCGACTACTGCCAGATAAATCTCGTTTTTACTTTTAAAGTATGTGTAAAGCGTCCGCCTTCCCTTTTTGGATGCCTGTGCAATATCGTTCATTGTCGTATTATCCACCCCCATGCGGGCAAACAATTGTCTGGCCACATCCACCAACATCTCACGTGTCTTAGAAACTGTCATCGGCATTTGTATTGCACATTTTGATTAAAACTGTGCGCAAAAGTACCGGAAAAAATAATAACTACCAAAAACATACTTACATTTTATCCAAACAAACCTTTATAATAGAGATATGAACCAATCGTTCTCTAAAAGAGCGGAGCTGATTTCCGGACAGTTATTCCAACTATAGCTTTTACCCTCCCAAAATGAAGAAAACTGCCGGAAAATTTGTTTTATCAAAAATAAGTCGTACCTTTGCACTCGAAATCAGAAATGATCACAACTACATCGCGGAGTGGAGCAGTGGTAGCTCGTTGGGCTCATAACCCAAAGGTCGTAAGTTCGAGTCTTGCCTCCGCAACTCAGTAAACCTTCGGTTCTTCAGGATCGGAGGTTTTTCTTTTTCAGCTCCTCCCCCAATTTATTAGTCCCATTAAAAAAACCTCTGTTTATTTTCCTATGGAGCTTCCGTGAACAAACATTCGATCCGGAACCGGGGGAAACGGTCAAATTGACTGCTATAAGACTGTTATTGAAGGAAATAGCAACAGGCTCTACATCCGACATTTCATCTCAAATAAAAACGGTGCAGTCAATAGCACAATATAAACCATTCATTACAAGCGCCTTACAGAGGTTTTCCGTCACTTATGGTTCAATCCTACATCTTAAAATAAATATATTAATATATATATAGGCTTATTTCCGTATTTCCTTGCACCTTTTTTTAAACCGGCATAGGCAAAGATACGACTGGTACGAGAAAAATCCCTTCTTTCGCATCCGGAAATCCGGTCTTTTACCTCCCGAACTTCGTGGTTTGACACGCCGAAGTCCCTTACTTCGCACACAGAAGTCCCTTGTTTCAAGGTTCACCCAGATATTGCACGATCGTCCTCACCTGTAAGGGAGTCAACATCTTCTTCCCCTTCCTCCAACCGTTACCCTGCAGCTCCGCCTTTAGCTCCGGATTGACCCCCACCCATTTGGACAACCGTTTGCCAGCCGATGCCGGCATCAAATCCGGACCGTAAAGGACCGCCAATTCCTGCCACCCGTAACTCCTGACTTCGAATTCATTCAGCATCATAATCCCATTGTTTTATTGCCCTATAAAGATAAGCAATAATTGCTGATATTCAAAATATAATAGCATTTATATTCTACCTATTTCTGCACCTATCTTCACCGATATTCGCCGATATTCCCGAAAGCGTATTCCTGCCTGCCGTGGGGCCCTACCTTTGTGTTGTCATCGATAAAGAAAACAGATAAATAGCCTCGGAAACAAACAGCAAAACAATGTCGAACAAAATTTAAACAGGCGCTAAGTCCGGCATGAACTCTCTGGCACATTTGTTGTTATTCTATATATGCATTAAATTCAGAAAAAGAAGCAGACTTAATAACATATATAAATATGGCCTATATAGATTATTACAAAATTTTGGGAGTAGACAAAAGCGCTTCGCAGGACGACGTCAAAAAGGCGTACAAAAAGCTTGCGCGGAAATACCATCCCGACTTGAACCCGAATGATCCGGACGCTCACCGCAAGTTTCAGGAAATAAATGAAGCCAATGAGGTGCTCAGCGACCCGGAGAAACGGAAGAAATATGACCAGTATGGAGAAAACTGGAAACACGCCGACGAGTTCGAAGCCCAACAGCAGCAATATCGCCAATACCAGAACGGGCAAGGCGGAGGAGCCTACTGGAGCAGCTCCGACGACGGCAGCGAATTCTCCGACTTCTTCGAACAGATGTTCGGCGGCATGGGTGGCAGAGGCAGACGCAGCCACGGTTTCCGCGGACAAGACTACACGACAGAATTGCAGGTCTCTTTGACAGATGCTGCCAAGACACACAAGCAGATCATCACCGTAAACGGCAAAAACCTGCGTATCACCATCCCGGCTGGTATCGCCGACGGACAGACCATCAAGCTGAGAGGACAGGGCGGACCGGGTGTAAATGGCGGGCCGGCAGGCGATTTATATATCACCTTCCATATCCCGGAAGACAGCCGGTTCAAACGAGTGGGCGATGACTTGTACGTCACTGTTCCTTTAAACCTATATACGGCAATCCTCGGCGGCGAACAGATTGTCGAGACAATGGACAGTAAAGCCAAGCTCAAAGTCAAACCGGGAACCCAAAACAACACAAAGGTACGGTTGAGAGGAAAAGGATTCCCTGTTTATAAGGAAGAAGGAAAGTTCGGCGATATGATAGTGACCTACTCCATCGACATCCCGACCAACCTGACGGACAAACAAAAAGAATTGTTCCGCGAAATACAAAGTCTTAATTAAAAAACGAGATTGTTATGCAAACAGATTTAATCATAGTCAGTGAATATTGCCGGATATGCCATATCGAACCATCGTTTCTCTACCTATTACAAAAAGGTGGTCTGATAGAGATAGACACGGTAGAAGGGGAAAGCTACCTTCCCGCCTCCCAATTGTATGACGTAGAACGATATACTCGTATGTATTACGACTTGTCTATCAACATAGAGGGGATCGACGCCATCCATCATTTGCTGGGCCGGGTAGAATCTCTACAACAGGAAGTTAACCGGTTGAAAAGCAAACTGAGGCTATACGAAACAGAAAATCATGATTCAATGGAAGATTTATAAGCTGTCAAAATGCTGTTTCTTAAGGCTTGGGAACCGGGGTACAAGAATATTTCACAAACTATTTGTAAATAAATTTGGATTGTAAGAATATTTTTGTACCTTTGCACTCGCAATCGGGAATGATCGCAACTATATCGCGGAGTGGAGCAGTGGTAGCTCGTTGGGCTCATAACCCAAAGGTCGTAAGTTCGAGTCTTGCCTCCGCAACCAGTAAAAAGAGAATCAAGCAATTGGTTCTCTTTTTTTATTTACCTTTACCGCCAAATAAAAAACAGATATGAGCCAGATAGAATTGATCCTGAGCCGCCACGGCGAGACGGAAGAAAACAAATTGCATATTATGCAAGGCCAGCTCCCCGGCCATCTGTCGGAACTGGGCAAACAGCAGGCCAAAGCATTAGCAGAAACGCTGGACAAGGAGAAGTTGGACGTGATCGTGTGCAGCGACCTCGCACGTAGCTACGACACAGCAATGGCCGTCGCCCGGCAGAAAGGATTGCAGCCGGTGGCGACTCCTCTTCTTCGCGAAATGGATTGGGGCATATATACCGGGAAAGTAGCGGATGAGATGGATTTTACGACACTGCCGGAAAGCGTGGAGACTATAGAAGCCCTATACAAAAGAGCGGGAGATTTTGTCGACTTCCTGAAAAAGGAGTTTCCGGGAAAGCGGATTCTGGCGATCGGGCATGGAGGCTTCAACCGTGCCATCGTCGTGCAGCTGGAGAAACTGCCTCCTGAAAAGATACTGAGTTTACCGATCATGAAGAATACGGCATGCATGCGTTTCACGCTGCCGTAATCTCCCAACGGCTTAAATCATTAGCGGATGGTGATCGTGCAGTTTTCCAGGCTGTCGATAATGGCAAGGCTTTCTACACGCACGTCCGCTTCGTTCAGCACATCGCGTCCCTTCTGGAAAGCTTTTTCGATGATAAAGCCCATTCCTTCCAGCTTGGCACCAGACTGTTTCACCAGGTCGAGCACGCCCATTGCGGCATTGCCATACGCCAGAAAGTCGTCAATAAAGAGGATACGGTCATCGGCAGTCAGAAAGTTGTTACTGATACACACCGTGTAATCGCGGTCTTTCGTAAACGAATGGACAACGGTAGACAACATATTCTCCATCGTCTTCGGTTGTTTTTTCTTGATAAAAACGACAGGCAGATGCATGATGTATCCCACCATAATCGCCGGAGCGATACCACTTGCTTCTATCGTCACGATCTTATTGATATCCGCATCCCGGAAACGGTAAATAAATTCTTCTGCCACCTTATAAAGCAACATGGGATCCATCTGATGGTTAATAAAGCTGTCAACCTTTAAAATCCCTCCCGGAAAACATCTGCCATCCTGCAGAATACGTTGTTTTAGTAATTCCATTTTTATTCTGTTTTATCTTCTTTGACTCGTATCAATACATTTGCAATAATAGCGGCAAGTCCACCGGTTGTGATCCCGGACGAAAAAATACCCTTTACAGCTTCCGGCGCCGTATTCAGGATATCCGGCATCAGCTCCACTCCCAAGCCAAGCGAGAGGCTGACCGCCAAAACCAAAGTCGCCTTCCGATTGATTTCCTGCGATGCGATAATCCGTATGCCGGCAGCCGCAACCGTACCGAACATCAATAAGGTCGCCCCACCCAACACCGGGTCAGGCATCAAGGAAAAGACAACACCGACAACAGGGAACAACCCTAACAGCACCAACATACCGGCGATATAATATCCGACATACCGGCTGGCAACTCCCGTCAGCTGGATAATACCGTTATTCTGCGCAAAGATCGAATTGGGGAAAGAATTGAAAATCCCGGCAATAAAGGAGTTCACTCCATCTGCCAGCACGCCGCCCGAAACACGCTTCAGGTAGTCCTCTCCTTCTATTGACTTTCCTGAGATCATCGAGTTGGCCGTCACATCGCCGGTAGCTTCGATCGCCGTAATCAGATACACCAGGCCAATAGCGACAAAGGCGGAGAAATTCAGGTCCAACCCATATTTGAAAGGCATCGGGATATTGAATCCCATCAGGCTTTGCGAAGAAGCCGCCGCCATATCGACCATACCGAGAAAGTAGGCCAGCGCATAACCGATGCACAACCCCAATACGATCGAACTCATACGAAGATACTTGTTCTTGCAACGGTTAAAGAACAGGACACTCAGCAACACTGTCGCCGCCACCCCTATATTCCGGATGCTCCCGAACGTCCCGTTATCCATCGCACCATAGCCGCCGCCACATGAAACGACTCCAACCTTGATCAAGCTAAGTCCGATCAGCAGCACCACGATGCCCGATACCAGTGGAGTTATGATAGAACGCATATACTTGAATGTCCGGCTGATTACCATCTCGATCGGGGCTGCCGCAATACACGCCCCGAATATAAGGGGCAATCCTCCTGCCAGTCCGGCCGTTATGATCGGACCGATGAAAGAAAAACTCGTTCCCTGGATACAAAGCAACTTCGCCCCTACCGGACCAATCCGGCGACACTGTATGAATGTCGAGACGCCAGATGCAAAGAGTGCCATCGAAACCAGAAAACCGGTTGTTTCGAGATCCAGCTTCAAGGCTCCGGCAATAATCAACGGGGGCGTAATGATCGCCACAAAGATCGCCAGCAAATGTTGTAAAGCGGCAAACAGGGCTTCCTTAAAAGGGGGACGGTCGTCTATACCATAAATCAGATCGGTCTTTTCGACCGGTTCAATCGTTTCTTCCTGCTCTTCCAGGTTTAGTTTCATATCTTTACTATTCGTCTATTATAAATTCAGTTCTTTTAATGTTTCTCCTTTAGCATTCAGCACACGAAGAGTCATCTCCTTCCCTTTCTTCTGCAAAATCATCACCGTAGCTCCATCCATCCGGTAACCGCCACCCACTACGACAGGATAGTTGTTTCCGTCAGCACCTTCAGGGATATAAGCGAAACGATGAGTATGCGCATTGATACTGACAGCGAACGGTGCTTTCTCAAGGATCGCTCCCCACTCGTCCCGGCAAGGATTATACGAATCATAGTCCTCTCCTTTCCCAAAGATGGGAACATGATGGATCAGCACCCGCTTAGAGGCTTTCTTGAAGGCTCTGGACGCCAACTCTTCCTTGAGGAAACCCGCCTGTGCCTTACGCAGGTCTGAAAAATCATTCAGCCCATAATAGACCCAATGCGTATCCGGTTTGTCTTCACCGCAATCCAGCATGACGATACGCGTATCGCCCCAGTTGAAAGCTCCGTAGGTTTTATCGCCCACATAGTCGAAAAGACTGCGCAGGCCGATCGAATAGGCATTGCGTATCTCATGGTTGCCACGGATATAGAACACAGGGACCCGGTCGGCTCCGACCGTTTCGTTCAGCTCACTGAGGAAACAGGTTGCCTCGTCATGATTGGCCGGATCATCGATGCAGTCACCATTGAAAACGACAAAATCATATTTCAAATCCTTCACCTGCTTATACAGTGCCTGCAAAGTCTCGGAATGTTTATGCAGGTCGTTGAATATAATGGCCGTAAAATCGGTGTCCGTCGTAGTAGGCAAGGTAAAAGTATGGAAATCGGAAACGGCAGTTTCTCCAAACACTTTCTTATAAGCCTGATAGAGCATGATTTCCTGCGAACAAACCCGGTAATAATAGGTTTTTCCCGGTTCCAGTCCGTCCAGTCTGATTTTATTTTGCAGATCGTTGCAGATCACCTGCCCATCCACGATCGTACGAGCCTTCTGCAGGTGCTCCTTATCGGTTCCGTATTCCACCCAGCTATAAGTCGGGACGGTAGTCTGCCACATGACCGTAATTCCATTTCCTACAGGATTTTGCAGATAGGGCTCCGTACGGAATATCTTGCCCGCAGGCTGATTGAAGATAATATCCGTGATGATCGGGCGGTGGTCGGAAGCGGCCGGCTCATCCCATACACGGGATGAGATGCGGGTAAAGGCAGTCGTATCTTTCGCATAGGCCGCAATATAATCTATAGTTTCGTCGGGGTTATTCGCCGGGAAAGTCGGCTTCTTCGTATCCGTCAGGATCACAAAATCGTTCTGCAGTTGCCGGATAAACTCCGAACCGGGATGTGCATTCATATCGCCGGCTATAAAGAAAGGCTTGTTTGCCGAAGCCGCCACCTGCCTGATGACCGGCAAGGAAAGCATCCGGTCTTCCTCGGTCAGCGAAAGGTGCGTACAGCAATAAATATACTTTTCAAATTCTACGACAAGCAGCGCACGGGCTTCTTCCCTTCCAGGCAGGGGCAGATAACGATAGCCAAGAGGCTTCTCCTTGCTCAACATGCCGATACCATATTTCCCTCCATCGTAATCAATTGCCGGGGCATACATATGATGCATCAGGGTGAGTCCGGCAATTTCCCGCAAGACGTCTTTTCCTCCACTACGGCCTGTCACACTGTCGATCTCCTGTACTGCCACGACATCGGGACAAACTTTATTGATCACTGCCGCCGTACGCCGAAAGTCGGTCACATCGTCCATTCCTCTACCGTTACGGATGTTATAACTCATAATGCACAAAGTATTATTCTCGCGCTCGCTTCTCTCCTTCGAGTAGACTTTTCCCAATGGCAACAACATCATCAATGCCGCCGCCAACCAAACCGCCTGTTTCATTTTATCGCCGGATTTATAGATTAGGCCACAAAAGTAACAACTTTCCATGAGTCCGGCAAGATAAATCCTCATCAGGAAACCCATAGGGGTAGCCGTCAACCAAACACGACGTCCAACGTCCGTATCATATCGTCAATATCCTCTTCCGTCGTGTCCCACGAAGTGACAAATCGGGCTTCATTGATTTCCTCATTCCACATATAGAAGAAATATTTTTCTTGCAACTTCTTCAGCGGTTCCGTGGGAATGGTAAAGAAAAGCTGGTTGGATTCTACTTTCTGGGTAAACCGTATCTGCGGATATTTTTTCAAAGCTTCAGCCAAGCGATAAGCGCTACTATTTGCTTTCCGTGCGTTTTCCAACCACAGGTCATTTTCCAGATAAGGAATAAACTGACAGGAAAGATAACGCAGTTTGGAAGCCAATTGGGCAGATTGCTTTCTGAAATACTGCAAATTCTCAGTTATCTCAGGACGGAAAGAAACCACAGCCTCTCCCATCATCATCCCATTCTTAGTTCCCCCGAAACTCAGGATATCCACCCCGGCATCGACGGTCACCTCCCGCATCGAACAATTCAGATAAGCACAGGCATTCGCCAAACGTGCACCGTCCATATGCAGATACATGTTATAAGAATGCAACAGATCAGCAATCGCTTTGACCTCCTCGATCGTATAAATCGTCCCCAACTCGGAAACCTGTGAAATATAAACAGCTTTCGGTTGCGAATGATGGCAGACACCGAAATTATGCAGACGAGGTTTGATCAATTCCGGCGTCAGTTTTCCGTCCGGAGCCGGAATCGTCACGATAGCACAACCAGTCATACGGGCAGGAGCACCACACTCGTCCACATTGATATGAGCTGTTTCAGCGCACAAAATACTATTGAACGGACGTGTCACAGCCTGCAAAGCTACAGTATTCGCCCCTGTTCCGTTAAAAACAAAAAAAGGCGATGCCATTTCGCCAAACACTTCTTTAATTTTCGCAGTAGCTGCTGCTGTCCAGGGATCGTCACCATATCCTACAGCATGGTTATCGTTCGCCTTTATCACGGCATCCATCACCAAAGGATGAACACCCGAATTGTTATCACTTGCAAAACTTCTCATTTCCGTTTAAAATTTTGAGCCAAAAGTAATAAAAATAAACGGGAGCACCCCTTGGATACTCCCGTTTATTTTTTCACATATTTATTTTAAACTTCACCTCAACTTCGATGAAAATCTTTCAAGACTTTCTGCAATTCCTGACGAGCGAAGAAGATACGGCTTTTAACCGTTCCCAGAGGTACACATAGCTTCTCTGCAATTTCATTATACTTGTAACCACTCAAAAACATGGAGAACGGGATTTTCAACTCATCGTTCAGGCTGTTTATCGCTTTTGTTATCTCTTTGATTTGATAAGCACCGTCAGGAGAATCAAAACCTGAGTCATTCACTACATCCAGATTATACAGGTCGACACCCTGGTCAACGACAGTCTGTGTACGAACGATTTTATGGTAGTTGTTTATGAAGATATTACGCATCACAGTTAAGACCCATCCTTTGAAATTAATATTATCTACAAACTTTTCCTGATTGTCCAAAACTTTCAGCGTTGTGTCTTGCATCAAATCCTGGGCGTCATCCCGATTTGCGGTGAGCATTAATGCAAAATTCATCATGTTTTCTTGCATGCTCAATAATTTTTTCTGAAATTGCAACGCATTCATATTACTTATTTTTTTATATGTTTAATACCGGTTTGGCATTATCCTTCACCATTGAAGGACATTACAAATGTAGGAATAATATTTTAAATACAATGCGGTTTGATGATTATTAATATTAAAAATCGTAACTTAATACATTTATAACAAACAGCATTGAAAATGAGCAGTATTTACAAGTTTTGCAACAACTAAAATACAAAATTCACAACATGTATGTTACAAATTCGTACAACATGTAAAAGAGATGGAGAATAATATAAAATGAAGAAAAATTTAGGACTTTTTTTAGCTATCATATTGGTTCAGATAGCTCCATTTATATCAGCGGCAGACACCTTGTACCCGTTAATATATAAAATCGATATAAAAAAAGAGATAAGCAACACCACACGCCTGTATCTTAGCAATGGTTTAGCGGAAGCCTACGCTTTGGGTGCAGACGCCGTCCTGATCCATATGAACACATACGGCGGCCAGGTAGATGCTGCAGACTCGATGCGTACGGCTATTTTGTACAACCCCATCCCTGTCTATGTCTTCATCGACAACAATGCGGCTTCTGCTGGGGCGCTCATTTCCATCGCATGTAAAAAAATTTATATGCGGAAAGGTGCAAATATCGGGGCAGCCACCGTCGTGAACCCAACAGGGGAAGCAATGCCAGACAAATACCAATCCTATATGCGTTCCATGATGCGTTCGACAGCCGAAGCGCATGGACAAGATACAATCGTCCAAAAAAACGACACCTTATACAAATGGAAACGAGACCCGTTGATAGCCGAAGCGATGGTAGACGAACGGGTTGCCATTCCAAATCTGATAGACACAGGAAAAGTCCTTACTTTCACAGCACAGGAGGCTCAAAAGTGGGGATATTGCGACGGTATAGCAGAAAATCCGGATGAAGTAATCACGCAATATTTGGGATATAAAGATTACAAAATGAAAAGTTATATCCCTAGTTGGCAGGACGATTTAAAAGGATTTTTGATGAATCCTATTTTTCAGTCTATTCTGATCATTATTATCATCGGCGGTATTTATTTTGAAATGCAAACGCCAGGACTGGGCTTCCCTTCTGCGGCCTCCCTGCTGGCGGCAATCCTCTACTTTGCACCACTCTATATAGATGGGCTGGCGGCAAACTGGGAGATTCTGGTTTTTATCATCGGCATTCTATTGCTCGCAGTGGAAATCTTCATCATTCCGGGATTCGGGGTTGCCGGAATTAGCGGTATCATATTGATTATCGGCGGCCTAGTCATGGGCTTACTGAACAACGATCATTTCGATTTCGAAGGAGTCAGCGGAAAAGAGATCGGGAAAGCGACATTGACAGTCCTGGTCGGATTAGTGACAGGCTTCAGCCTGATGATCTGGCTGTCTAATAAAATCGGACATCGGGGAATGTTCCGGAAAGTCGCGCTAAATACAGATTTGGAAAATGCGATATCATCCCCTGATTTATCTTCGTTAGTCGGGAAAGAAGGTACAGCCGCAACCGTATTGCGTCCTTCCGGGAAAGTGTCGGTCGACGGAGTATTTTATGACGGGATTTCCGAATCAGGCTTTATAGAGAAAGGGGGCAAAGTCAAAGTTGTCCGTTTTGAGAATGCACAAGTGTATGTGGAAAACCTTTAAGACACGGCCGTTTTGGCACTTTCTACGCAGGGACGCGTTGATATAAGATATGCTTGTCTATTACAAGGTATTGCAAGGTGTTCATGGCCAGGAGATCGCTCAGAATGTTTTTCGCGATATAATAATTGATCCGCCCGATCCGGCAAAACTGGCTGATATTGATATGGGGATGATCATCCAGATAAGCAAACAAACGTTCCACAGGTTTGCTTATCTTCAATAAAGTCCCGTCCGGTTTATGCTTTTTCTGCCAGGCAAGCACCAACACTTCATTTGCCAAAATATTTTCATCGGCGACCCTTATGTAGGCTTTAAACTTATCATCCTTATCGGGAGCGGTATGCGGTTTATCCGGACTGGGGGCGATGTACACCTCAAGAACCGTTTTGCCGTTCACCTCCCAGCGTGTCGCCTCAAAGGGGACTTCCGGGCGGGTATACATCTTGGAGGCCGCTTCAATCATATAATATTCTTCTTCGCTTCGGACACCGGAGATATTCCCGTTATCTTTCACACCGATCAGGAGACGTCCACCGTCGGTATTGGCAAAAGCACTCAGCGTACGCGCAATCTTCTTACTGTCGCTCACTTCGAATTTAAAATCAAGTTGTTGGTGTTCCCCCTGCTCTATCAACGCTTCTATCGGATGCATCTTCTTCATTTTGGCAATTTTTTAGATCGGCAAAATTAAAATAAATACATAACTTTGCCAACAGAAAAAACAATGAAAGCATGTCTCAAATACCTTCTCTTATATCGGATCTTGCTGTCATACTGATTTCAGCGGGATTGGTCACCTTGCTTTTCAAATGGTTAAAGCAACCGGTCGTACTCGGATATATCGTAGCCGGAATTCTTGCCGGTCCGTCTATCACGCAAATACCGACTGTCACGAATATAGAAAGTATCCGTATCTGGGCGGATATAGGCGTAATCTTCCTCTTATTCGCTTTAGGACTCGACTTTAGTTTCAAAAAGCTGATGAAAGTCGGCGGAACAGCTGTGATCGGAGCTATTACCATCGTGATAGGCATGATGACACTTGGCTATACTACCGGATTATCTTTAGGTTGGGGACATATGAACA
Organism: Parabacteroides merdae ATCC 43184; assembly: GCF_025151215.1. Lineage (NCBI taxonomy): Bacteria > Pseudomonadati > Bacteroidota > Bacteroidia > Bacteroidales > Tannerellaceae > Parabacteroides > Parabacteroides merdae. The sequence continues at coordinate 327,039 of NZ_CP102286.1, read as the reverse complement.
GCCTTTTCCTCGGGGGAATGCTTTCCATGTCGTCTACAACCATTATTTTCAAAGCGTTCGACGATATGGGACTACGCAATCAGAGGTTTGCCGGAGTGGTCTTCGGAATCCTTGTTGTCGAAGATCTGTTTGCCGTTTTACTAATGGTTTTACTGTCTACATTGGCAGTCAGTAAACACGTAGAGGGAATGGAACTGCTCAACAGTGTGATCAAACTGGGAGTCTTTTTGCTTTTCTGTTTTGTTATCGGCATTTATCTAATCCCCTCTTTTCTAAAAAAAGCCAGGACTTTCCTGAATGACGAGACCTTGTTGATCGTCAGCCTGGGATTATGCCTCGGAATGGTTATCATTGCTACGAAAGCTGGTTTTTCTTCCGCTTTGGGAGCTTTCGTCATGGGATCTATCTTGGCAGAAACCATTGATGCGGAACATATCGAACATATTATCAAACCAGTAAAAGATCTTTTTGGAGCCATATTCTTTGTCTCTGTCGGGATGTTGATCGATCCGGCATTGCTGTGGGAATACAAAATTCCGATCCTGATTCTCACGTTGGTCGTAATGACCGGACAAATATTATTTGCCAGCTTCGGGGTCTTGCTTTCTGGACAACCGGTCAAGATTGCCATACAATCTGGTTTTTCTCTCGCTCAAATAGGCGAATTTGCTTTTATCATTGCATCGTTGGGGCTGTCATTAGGGGTAACCGATAATTTCCTCTATCCTATTGTCGTAGCGGTTTCAGTTGTCACGACTTTCTTTACGCCTTACATGATTCGTATGGCAGAACCTGCATGCCGGGTTGCCGACCGGATCATACCGAAGTCATGGATGAAATTTCTCGAACGTTATTCTTCCGGTTCCAATACCATACATCAGAAAAGCGCCTGGAATAAACTGTTGAAGGCGCTGATCCGCATAGTCGGCACTTATACAGCCGTTACCCTTGTCCTGATCTTTATCTGGCTTCAGTTCATAGCTCCTTTTATCATGAAAGAACTTCCGGGCATACGGGGAGCGGGCATCTCACTCGTTCTGATCCTGCTACTAATAGCTCCCATGCTGCGTGCGATCATGATGAAGAAGAACCATTCCGCCGAATTCCAACAATTATGGCTGGACAGCAAGTACAACCGGGGGCCATTGGTTTCATTGGTCATTTTGCGTATTATATTATGTATCGGCCTAGTCATGCTGCCCGTCGCCCGTTTGTTGAATGCTACAGTCGGTATCGTACTGGCGATCGCAGCAACCGTCATCGTTATTGTCATTTTATCCAAACGGCTGAAAAGACAATCCATCCTGATGGAACGACATTTTTTCAGTAACCTCTCCGCACGAGAATTGGAGAACGAGCGGAAAGCTCCGATCAACCAACGGTTTGCCAACCACCTACTGGAACGCGACCTTCATTTAGCCGATTTTGAAGTAAAGCAGAACTCCCCCAGCATGGGAAAAACCTTGAAGGAACTCAACTTCCGCCAGAAATGCAATGTCAACATCGTAACGATCATTCGGGGAGAACAGCGGATTAATATTCCCGGAGGAGAAGAACGTCTCTATCCATTTGACAAATTGGTAGTAGTCGGTGCAGATGTCGATCTTGAACATTTCCGCCAATATCTGGTCGAGCGATATAAAAAGGCCCAAACCGACAAGGAGCAGACGACGCATGAAGTCAATATGGAACAATTCACCATCGCCGAAGGATCCCATCTGATCGGGCGTACAATTCTGGAATCAGGCATACGGGACAGGTCTGCCTGTCTGGTCATCGGTATCGAACGAGGTTCCTCTTCCATCAAAAACCCATCTCCTTCAACTGTTTTTGAAGAGGGGGATATTGTATGGATTGTTGGAGAACATGAAAAAGTCGTTCAGTTAAGCGAAGGAAAAACGGTGAACAATTGACAATTTCATAAATCATAAATTATAATTCATAAATCATGAAGTTTATAGGAATAATTCCTGCACGCTACGCCTCTACCCGCTTTCCGGGGAAGCCACTTGCCGATTTGGCAGGCAAGCCAATGATCCAACGGGTATACGAACAAGTCCAAAATGTGCTTGATGCAGTTTGCGTAGCTACGGACGATAACCGTATAGAAGCAGCCGTCCAAGCTTTCGGCGGCAATGTCATCATGACATCCGACCAACACAAAAGCGGTACGGATCGTTGTTATGAAGCGTATTGTAAAATCGGAGATGGATACGATGTGGTTGTTAACATACAAGGTGACGAACCTTTTATCCAACCGGAACAGATCGAAATACTAAAAGCATGTTTCATTGATGACAGCATCCAAATCGCCACCCTGGTAAAACCATTCCGCCCGGATGATGATTTCGAAACGACCTTATTCAACGCCAATTCACCGAAAGTAGTTTTGAACAAGAAGAATGAGGCTATGTACTTTAGCCGTTCGATCATTCCTTACATGAGAGGCAGGAAATATACCGAATGGCTGCCGAACCATACCTATTACAAACATATCGGGCTATATGCTTACCGCGCCGACACACTCAAAGAAATTACCCATTTACCCCAATCCCCTCTGGAACTGGCTGAAAGCCTGGAACAACTGCGCTGGCTAGAAAACGGCTACAAGATTAAAGTTGGAATTACCCAGCAGGAAACAATCGGTATCGACACGCCAGAGGATATGGAAAAGGCATTGGCCTTCTTGAAAAATAGGGAGTATCAACCGACTAATGAATCGGCATCCGCATAAAAAGGAATGCCGGTTGCTCTCCAAAGCAACCGGCATTCCTTTTTATCCCATCAGATTCGACTTCTCAACGGCGACGGTTATTCTCCCGCTGTTGTTTCTGTCTTTCCAACTGGGCCTGTTGAGCTTTCTGGGCTTCTTCCAAACGTTTCATGAAACCAGACTTCTTCATCGGCTTTTTCTTGTTTTCTTCCAACTTGGCCAACAGCTTATCTTCGTTAATCGTATAACGGAAAATTACAGTCTGCAAAATCGTGATCAATGTGGAGATGAAGTAATAGTAGGTCAAACCGGATGCATACTGATTGAAGAATACCAACATCATCAGCGGCATCATGTACATCATCGCCTTCATTCCCGGCATCTGCTGCTGTCCAGTGTTCGTCTGATCCATATTGAACTTCGTATATATGATGTTCGTTACGGTCATCAACAAACAGAACAAACTGATATGATTTCCGAAGTACGGTGTAATAATAGGAATATATGTATTCCAGCTTACAATCGCATCATAAGTAGACAAGTCGTGTGCCCAAAGGAAACTCTGGTGACGCAATTCTATAGCCGACGGAAAGAACATGAACAGAGCGACCAGGATCGGCATCTGTAACAACATCGGAACACATCCTGCCATCGGACTCGCTCCGGCACGGCTATACAGTTCCATGATCGCACGCTGACGCTCTACCGCCTTATCCTGTCCTGGGTATTTAGCATTGAGCTCTTCTACCTGCGGGCGCAATACACGCATTTTGGCCGATGACATATAAGACTTATACGTCAACGGAAACAGGATCAATTTTACGATAACCGTCAGCAGGAAGATCAACAAGCCGTAGCTATGAATAAATTGTCCGAGGAAATTAAACAACGGAATGACGAAATACTGGTTCACCCAACGGAAAATACCCCATCCCAGCGGAACGATCTTTTCCAAATCCAGTTGGTCGGCTTTCTCTACATCATCATCGTAAGATTTCAACAGAGAGAACTGATTGGGACCAAAATAGAAACGCATATCCGTCGCTTCGTTACCCTTCAAGTCGAAAGGTACGGAAGTCGTCGTCTTATACTCTTTCAGGAAAGAACCGTCTTCAGGCAACATCTTCGAATCGATAGTTGTCGACTCGAATCCTTCGTTTCCGGCGATCAGGATAGAAGAAAAATACATGTCTTTATAAGCGACCCATTTCAACCGGTTAGACAATTGTTTGCTGTCGTTCTTGGTTTCGCTCAGGTACTCCACATCGTCGGCCATAAATTTATAGTACACTGTTGCATAACGGTCTTCAAACTTACGCCCCTTTTCCTGCTGGGTTATTTTTTGTTGCCACAACAAGTCCAATGCAGTCGTACCTGGCGACAGTACACCATTCAGGCCAGTTCCCTTAATGGAGAACTGCAACATATAATCGTCCGGTTTTAAGGTATACATAAAATCCAGATGGCTGCCTTCGCCCGTATTCAGACGCATGGTAATACTGTTCCGGTCATTTCCTTTTACAGGGGTAAAATACAAATCACCGGTATTTACCACGCGATTATCAGCCGTAACCAAAGTAAAATCGAACTTCGAGTCCTTTTCATCGAAAAGCACTAAAGGTTCACCTTTATAATTATCGTATTTTTTCAGGCGGACATATCCAATACGCCCTCCCTTATTGGCCAAACGGACTTCAATCAGCTCGTTTTCCAAAACAGTGGAACCCTCCTCTCCAACCATTGCATCGGCGAAAACGCCAAACGTGTTCTGTAAACGGGCAAGCCGTACAGAATCGGGCAAGCCGGCCAGTTCGTCGTCCGCTTTTGCTTCTCTATTCAATTCTTTCTGCTGTTCCAGCTGCTTTGCATATTCTATCCGGGCTATCGAATCCTGCATCCGGCGCTGTGCTTCTATCTGCTCCGGCGTAGGCTGATTCAACCAAGTAAATACAATTAAGACAATTCCAATAAGCAGGAAACCTATTATCGTATTTTTATCCATCTATAATTTTTATTTTTTATTTTCAACTGCAGCTTTTACAAAGCTAACGAAAAGAGGATTAGGATTAACGACCGTGCTGTTATATTCCGGATGGAACTGAACCCCCACAAACCATTTCAATGCAGGAATCTCAACGACTTCAACCAAGTTCGATTCCGGATTTTCACCTACACACATCATGCCGGCTGCCTCGAACTTATCACGATATTCGCTATTAAATTCAAAACGATGTCGATGGCGCTCCTGGATGTGTGTCTGTCCATACGCTTCATAAGCCTTAGACCCTTTCTTCAATATACAGTCGTATGCTCCCAGACGCATAGAACCGCCCATATTGGTTACGTTCTTCTGCTCTTCCATCAGGTCGATCACTTTATATGGGGTATTTGGTTCCATTTCTGTCGAGTTGGCTTCCGCCAGTCCCATTACATTACGGGCAAATTCAATCACCATGCACTGCATACCCAAACAAATACCCAGGCAAGGGACATCGTTTTCACGAGCATATTTCAATGCAGCAAATTTTCCTTCAATACCACGCTGTCCAAATCCCGGAGCAATCAGGATTCCGTCCATATCTTTCAACAATTCGGCGGCATTACCATCATTCAGTTTTTCAGAATGGAACAAATGCAAATCCAACTTACGATCATTATAAATAGCGGCCTGCAACAGAGATTCGTCGATCGACTTATAAGCATCCTGCAGTTCGACATATTTACCGACTAAGCCGATCCTTACAGTTTCAGTAGCATCAACCTTACGTTGCAAGAACTGATGCCAAGGCTTCATCTCGGGTGTCGGTCCGACTTCCAGTCCGACCTTACGCAGGATCACCTCGTCCATCTTCTGGCGCTGCAATACCAATGGAACTTCGTAAATCGTCGGAACATCAATAGACTGTATGACGGCATCCTGTGCTACATTACAGAAAAGGGCCACTTTACTTAACAAATTGGCACTCAATTCATGTTCAGTACGCAATACCAGAACATCTGGCTGAATACCCAGCTCCTGCAGTTGTTTTACAGAATGCTGTGTCGGTTTGGTCTTGTATTCTTTTGCAGCCGCGATATAAGGTACATAAGTAAGATGTACGCATATACAATTCTTTCCCAATTCCCATTTCAACTGGCGCACGCTTTCGATAAACGGAAGAGATTCGATATCACCGACCGTACCTCCAATTTCAGTGATCACGAAATCAAATTTGTATTTATTTCCCAGCAATTTCACATTGCGCTTGATCTCGTCCGTGATATGAGGCACCACCTGCACAGTCTTTCCCAAGTAATCCCCTTTACGTTCTTTGTTAATAACGCTCTGATAAATGCGGCCTGTAGTGATATTATTTGCACGGGTCGTCTGAACATTCAAGAAACGCTCGTAGTGTCCGAGATCCAAATCCGCTTCATGTCCGTCTACGGTAACATAGCATTCCCCATGTTCGTATGGGTTCAACGTACCTGGATCGATATTGATATAGGGATCAAATTTCTGAATGGTAACTTTATAACCTCTTGCCTGAAGTAGTTTACCCAATGATGCGGCAATAATTCCCTTACCCAATGAAGAGACCACGCCGCCCGTAACGAAGATGTACTTTGTATCTGCCACGATAGTAATATTTTAATTATCTTTTAATTGCACACTCGCATTTCAAAACTGCAAAGTTACATAATTTCATTCATATAACAAGGGGAGAGAGAAAAACATCTTTTGTCCTTTTGACAGCAAAAGGAAGCTGATCCTCTTCATATAGAAACGAACAAACTTAAAAAAGGTACATCAAACGGATGTAACGAAAACAGAGCTCTATATAAAAGTTTTGTTTAAAAAACAACTATCATACTATCATAATTAAATTCATATACTTGTAAAACAGCATGTTATTCCATGACAGTTCCTATTTTCAACTATCATTCATCTATCATAACCATCATGGTCAAAAAGCAATAAAGTATTATATACCAGACTTTTATAAAACAACAGATATGTTCAAAAGCTGATACAAAGTAGATAAAAAAGGCTCGTTTTTTCATGAAGACAAGCTACTTTTTTACCGAAAACAACTTGAAAAGTTTCTTCAGACCCGGGTGGAAGGACATGGGAGATCCGGGTGTGGAGGAGGTGGAGACCCGGGTCTGCGTGAAACCGGAACGGGGATGTGGAGCTGTTTATCTGCCTTGTTTGAGGAGATTTTATGCACTGTTTCTGATTATAATCCAGTGAAATAGCTGTTTTTTGATAAATAGATTTTCACAGCAGGGCGATAACATTTTGTCAATTGAAAAAAGAACGTATCATTTATTTTTATTTTCATTCCAAAGAAAATAGTGTATCTTCGTTGTTATATTAAAGAAAAGTATAAAATACATATAAGATGAAAAGTTTAAATGGTTCAGTCCTGCGTTGCATATTTGCGATCGTATTGGGACTTGTATTGGTTCTTTGGCCGGAAGCGGCTGTTACTTACTTGGTGATAACGATCGGTATCTGTTTTATCATACCCGGCTTATTCTCGCTCTTAAATTATTTCACCCGTGAAAAAGTAGAAGGAGAGCCGAGTCCAATGTTTCCGATCGACGGAGCAGGCAGTATTCTGTTCGGAGCATGGTTGGTAATCATGCCGCAATTTTTCGTTAGCATATTAATGTATGTTTTAGGGGCTTTACTGGTTCTTGCAGGTGCGCAGCAACTGATTTCACTGGTTTCTGCCCGCAAATGGAGTACCGTTTCCTATGTTTTTTATATCATACCATCCCTGATTTTAATAACAGGGATCATGATCCTCGCCTACCCATTCGGAGCAGCCGCCAACACATTTGTGATTTTCGGAGTTGCTTGCTTGATCTATGGTATTTCCGAATTGATCAACTGGTATAAGTTCAGTAAAAGATAAGAGAAAAATGGAGTACCACCCGCTTCAGGATTTACGGTACTCCATCGGAGAAATTCCCATATGTTTCTTAAAGAATTTTCCAAAAGTCGACTGGTCGGAAAAATGAAGTATATCCGCCACCTGCTGGACAGTCGCCTGAGGCGCTTTCAAAAGAATTTTCGCTTCGACAATCAGGGCATCATCTATCCACTTATTAGCGGATTTACCCGTCAACTCCTTCAGGATCAATGACAGATATTGTGGCGTAATAAATAACTTTTCAGCATAGAATGTAACCACATGCTGCTCTTTACAATGCTCAAACAATAATTGCAGGAATTGTTCGAACAGCTCTTCTTTACGAGAAAGGGTCGGTCGGATCAAACGATCTTTCTTGCTTAACATTATATTCCCTAAGTCCAGCAAGAAGCCAATAAAGGCATTCTGTACTAACTCCTTCTGATAAAAATGAGTACGTTCCCTCATCTTCTCCCGTATAACCTGCATGCTACCGGCCAGTTTCGCTGTTTCTTCCGGTTCCAGTTCCGTACAAGGATTCTTACGGATCTCCATATAGTTCGCTATAGCCTGAGTCCGGTTACCTCCACCAGGATTACAATCGTTCAAAAACTCCTTAGACGCAATCAGCAAGCGACCTTTAAAATCTTTACCGATCCTATCAAGTTGGAGTGCATGCGTAGGCATGATCGTTATGAAACTGTTCGGTTTGACAATGTAAGAAACATAATCCAGATGGATTTCAAGTGTCCCTTCAAAAGTCAACACCATCAAAAGCGCATTTAACCGCATCGGAGCAAAACGCTCAGGCGAGTCGGGATCTCCGATATCCATACCTCCGTCCAGATCCGCAATCGAAAAAATATCCTGAAAACTATCACGGAAAATAATACTCTTATTCAGTTCCGCCAATTCTATTAAAGGAAGTTTTTCCATCTTTACATATTTACTAATCGTGTACTTGCAAAGGTAAACATTTTTTCAACAAACAGAAAAATGTTTCATTTTTTACCAATGAATAACGGTTTTTCAGGAATAAGAAAGGTTCCTTTTATTCGTTTTCGACTAATTCCGTAACAGAATAAACCTTTTTAGTTTTCCAAATTAGACAGACCTTTGCAATATCTGATCGTATAAAAAGTAATCATTAAAATCGATGGTCATAAAAGAACAAATAATGTTAACGGCATTCGACTTATTTTCGGAACACGGGATCAAGAATGTCAGTATGGATGATATCGCTCATAACGCGAGTATATCCAAACGGACTCTTTATGAGCTCTTCGAAGATAAGGAGACTCTGCTAACAGAATGTATAAACCTGAGTTATACTAAAATGAGGCTATCCATGAAGCGACTTGAATCCGAGCCGATAACAGCCTTAGAAGTCGCTTTGCTTTTTTATGAAGAACTTATGAGACGGCCTCGCTGGTTTAACCGGAAGTTCTATGATGATCTGAAACGTTATCCGAAAGCATTACAAAAAACGGAAGAAGAAAAGTCCCGCTTTTTGAAAAAATGTATAAAACTACTGTCACGAGGGGCTAAAGAAGGTGTTTTTCAACCGAATATTAACTTTGAGATTGTAGCTTTACTGGCGAAAGAGCAGGCAAAAATGATCCGTCCGTCCAAAGCCCTTTCCAACCATTCCGTGTCCGAAGTGTTCAATACGATTCTTTATACCTTCCTTCGGGGAATCTCTACAGAAAAAGGCATTGCCATTTTAGATCGTTACTTGTTGAAATATAAACAGAAGCAATTAGATTGAACAAACGATTTTATTAAAAATCAAATTTACTTATTTTAAATGAGACAAATCATAATTACCAAAAAGATGATGTGGGTAGTGATAATGTTACTCCCCTCTCTGGCCTTCACCACCGTAAAAGCTCAAGACACGCTCGTTCTCGATATAAAGAAAGCTCTTGAGATCGCGCTGAGCGAAAATCCCACCGTAAAAGTGGCTAACAAGGAAATCCAGAAAAAAAAATATGCACAGAAAGGTTCATATGCCGCCCTATTTCCCCAAGTAAGTTTTGCTGCCGACTATAATCGAACTTTGAAAAAACAGGTGATGTATATGGACGGCTTCGACATGGGAAGTACCGAAATACCAGGCATGGAAGACATGCCGAATATGGATGAAGGGATCGAAGTAGGACGTGATAATAACTGGAATCTCGGTTTCAACGCCTCTATGCCGATTGTCAACGCCGCTCTTTGGAAAAGCCTAAGCATCTCAGCTGTCGATGTGGAATTGGCTATCGAACAGGCACGTTCTTCCAAAATTGCTATGGTCAACCAGGTAAAGAAAGGGTATTACGGCGTGCTTCTTGCCAACGATTCATACCGCGTATTTAAGGAAAGCTATGACAACGCAATGGAAAATTACCTGGATATCAAGCATAAGTTCGAACAGGGAACCGTTGCCGAATATGACCTGATACGCGCCAATGTTACCGTAAAGAACAGCGAACCCAATATGTTGCAGGCAGAAAACGCATTAGTTCTTGCCAAATGGCAATTGAAAGCATTATTAGGCATGGATCTGGACATAAATATCGAATGTGAAGGACAATTGACCGACTTTGAAAAAGATCTATTCGGCGATTTTCTTTCCACAGACACAACCCTGGCTAATAATACAGATTTGAAACAGATGGATTTGCAAGCCAAGCAACTGGAAAAGACACTGACCATGCAAAAGTTCGATTATCTGCCGACACTATCGCTCACTGGACTATATCAGTGGACAGCCATGAACAACGACTTCAAGTTCAAAGACTATATGTGGAACCCCTACTCGATGGTCGGCTTATCACTCTCTATTCCTATCTTCTCAGGCGGCAGCAAGTTCTATAAGATCAAACAAACAAGAAATTCGATCGAACAGTTGAGCCTGCAAAGAGAGGATACACAGCGAAACCTGCAACTGGCAATCAAGCAGTATATAGATAATATGAATACCTGCGTCAAACGTTTCGACGCTTCACAAAAGGGAGTAGAGCAAGCCGAACGGGGATATATGATCTCACAGAAACGATACGACACAGGAGCCGGGACTCTGTTAGAAATGAACGATTCGGAATTAGCATTGACACAGGCCAAACTGAATTTCAACCAAGCTATTTACGACTATATGGTAGCAAAAGCTGACTTGGAAAAGGTATTAGGCCAGCAAGAGTTTTAAAAAACAAAAAAATAGACATTGAATAAAAATATCACAAAATGGAAACAAATAAAAGACAACACTTTATATCACTCTTCATTTTATCTTTGTTGCTATCCTGTTCAGGGGAAAAGAAAGATTCGGCACAAACGGAAACCGTCAGCAACAAAGCCATTGTGAGAATAGAAACTGTTTCCGCACAAGATGTGGAGCAGATCAGTGAATTTACAGCAACAGTAGAAGCCAATATTTCGAATAACATCGCCCCACAAAACCCAGTGCGCATAGAGAAACTGTTTGCAGAAGTCGGCGATCATGTAAAAGCAGGTCAACTCTTGGTCAAGATGGATGAGACAAACCTCAAACAGACAAAAATACAATTGGATAACCAGGAACTGGAGTTCAAACGTATTGATGAACTGTACAAAGTAGGCGGTGCTTCCAAATCAGCCTGGGATGCACAGAAAACACAATTGGACGTAAGCCGTGCGACCTACAAAAATTTGCAGGAAAACACACAGTTATTGAGTCCGATCACCGGTATCGTCACTGCCCGCAACTATGATAGCGGCGATATGTATAGCGGAGGTTCGCCGATCTTCACCGTAGAACAGATTCGTCCGGTCAAACTGTTGATCAACGTATCCGAAAGTCTTTTCACGAAAGTAAAAAAGGGAAAAGATGTCGACATCCGGTTAGATGTATACGGAGACGAAGTTTTCAAAGGAAAAGTCAGCCTGGTTTACCCGACTATCGATCCGAATACACGCACATTCCCTGTCGAAATCAAAATCGACAACAATGACGAACGTGTCCGTCCGGGGATGTTCGCCCGCGTGACGATCGGTTTCGGAACACAAAACCATGTGGTCGCTCCGGATCTCGCCATCGTAAAACAGTCCGGTGCAGGAGACCGCTATATATATGTATACAAAGACGGTAAAGTTTACTACGAGAAAGTGGAGTTAGGACGCCGTATGGGAAACAAATATGAAGTCATTTCAGGGGTAAACAGTGGCGACCAGGTTGTAATATCCGGTCAAAGCCGCCTAAACAACGGAATGGAAGTAGAAATCGAAAAGTAAGAGACAAACACTATGAGCTTATATGCAACAGCGGTAAAAAAGCCGGTTACGACTGCCCTTGTCTTTGTGGCAATCGTGATCTTCGGTCTTTTTTCATTAACCAGATTATCAGTGGACCTGCTGCCAGAGATCGAGACAAACACGATCATGGTCATGACCTCCTATGCCGGCGCCAGCGCTGCGGATATCGAAATGAACGTCTCCAAACCGTTGGAGAACGTGCTGAACAGTGTCAGCGACCTGAAACACATCACGTCACAGTCACGTGAAAACATCTCGATCATCACACTAGAATTCGACTATGGTACGGATATCGATGTGGCGACAAACGACGTGCGCGACAAACTGGACGTTGCCGAGCCAATGCTGCCGGATGATGTGGACAATCCCATTATCTTCAAATTCGGAACGAACGATATACCGATTATCATTCTTTCGGTTACGGCGGAAGAGAGCACGAACGCCCTGTACAAGATTCTGGACGATAAGGTATCGAACCCGCTTGCACGTATCAGCGGTGTAGGAGCGGTTTCCATTTCCGGTACGCCGGCACGTGAAATACAAGTCTATTGTGATCCGTACAAACTGGAAGCATACGGAGTTTCAATCGAAGGAATATCCGCTATCATCGCACAGGAAAACAGGAACACTCCAGGCGGCAGCGTGGATATCGGTTCCAACGCCTATGCGCTCCGTGTACAAGGTGAATTTACGGATGCGCATCAGATGGACGATCTTGTGATCGGTCATAAAAATAACAAGACTATCTATCTGCGTGATGTTGCCCGCATTGAAGACAGCATCGAAGAGCGTGCCCAAGAGACTTACAATAACGGTAAAAAAGGCGGCATGATCGTTATCCAAAAACAATCGGGAGCCAACTCGGTGAACATAGCCAAGAAGGTTCACCAGAAGTTGCCGGAAATTCAAAAAAGCCTTCCTTCAGATGTCAAGTTAGGGGTAATCATGGATACCTCCACTAACATTTTGAATACAATCGACAGTCTGAAAGAAACCATTTTCATAACCTTCATTATCGTTATGTTAGTGGTGTTCGTATTCCTCGGACGATGGAGAGCGACATTTATCATTATTCTGACCATTCCGATCTCGTTGATAGCCTCGTTCGCTTACTTGCTTGCATCCGGCAATACACTGAATATTATCTCGCTGAGTTCACTCTCTATTGCTATCGGTATGGTTGTGGATGACGCGATTGTGGTGCTGGAAAACATTACTACCCATATCGAAAGAGGTAGTGCCCCGAAACAAGCGGCCGTACATGCTACAAACGAAGTGGCCATCTCTGTAATCGCCTCAACCCTGACCATGTTGGCCGTGTTCCTGCCCCTGACAATGGTGACAGGTATGGCGGGTATTCTGTTCAAACAGTTGGGGTGGATCGTCAGTATCATCATGATCGTTTCGACAGTCGGTGCTTTGACCCTGACTCCGATGTTGAGTTCTCTACTACTCAGGCAGAATCCTAAAAAAGGCCGCTTGTATACCTTGTTCTTCACACCGATCGAAAAGGCATTGGATGCGCTGGACCGTGGCTATTCCAGTTTTCTTTATTGGGCAGTACGCCACCGGAAAACGGTCATATTCGGTGCGACTTTGATCTTTGCGGGAAGTATGCTATTGGTTCCAACTATCAAGACGGAATTCTTCCCGACTCAGGATAACGCACAGATCAGTGTTCACATCGAGTTACCGGTCGGAACCCGCCAAGATATCACCCGTAAGCTGGCGCTTGAAATCGACGAACTGTTCCGACAGAAATATCCGGAAATAAAAACCAGTAACTTCACTGAGGGACAAGCCGATTCCGATAATACCTGGGCTCAATTGAGTAATAACGGAACACATATTATCGACTATTACATCAATATGCTGAGTGTCGGCGATCGTGAACGCGGTATGGTTGAAATCTGTGAAGAGATGCGTAAGGACCTGGCAAAATATCCGGAGATCAAGACCTTCAAGGTGATCGAAGGCGGACAGGAAGAAGGTATGGGCGGACAGAACGCTGTCGACATCGAGATTTATGGTTTCGATTTCGGCCGGACCGATGCCGTAGCCGCCGAACTGGCCGAAAGGATGCGTAAGGTAAAAGGTTGTTCACAAGTCAACATCAGCCGTGAGGACTACATACCCGAATATCAAGTTGATTTCGACCGGGAAAAGCTGGCGATCAACGGATTGAATATCACAACGGCTGCTATGGCTTTGCGTAACCGTATCAACGGCTCTACCGCTTCCAAATATCGCGAAGACGGTGACGAGTATGATATAAAAGTACGCTACGCACCAGAATTCCGTCAGTCGGTTGAAGACATCGAGAATATCCTGGTTTATAACAATGCCGGTCAGGGAATCCGTATCCGCGACCTGGGTAAAGTAGTAGAACGAATGACGCCTCCGACCATTGAACGCAAAGACCGTGAACGTGTCATCACCGTATCGGCAGTAGTCGGAAAAGGTGCAGCCATGAGCGATATCGTAACAGCTGCCCGGAATCAACTGAAGGAAATGGATATACCTTCGGATGTCAGCTGGCAGTTAGGAGGAACATACGAAGACCAGATGGACACCTTCTTCGACCTGACAATCCTGATGGTCCTGATCATCATTTTGGTATTTATCGTAATGGCTGCTCAGTTCGAATCGCTGACAGACCCGTTCGTCATCATGTTCTCCATTCCTTTCGCCTTCACCGGTATAATTTTGGGACTGGCAATCACACAGACCCCATTGGGCGTTATGGCATTGATCGGCCTGATTATGCTGATGGGGATCGTTGTCAAGAACGGTATCGTGCTGATCGACTACACGATCCTCTGCCGGGAAAGAGGAATGGGAATCCTGACCGCAGTAGTGACTGCCGGAAAATCCCGCCTCCGCCCTGTATTGATGACCACTTTGACTACCGTATTGGGTATGATCCCGATGGCTGTCGGAACAGGCGAAGGCTCGGAAATGTGGCGTTCGATGGGTATGACGGTTGCATGGGGACTTTCGGTGTCAACATTGATCACCCTGGTAATCGTACCGGTCGTATACAGTGTATTTGCCGGAAACGGAGTCCGGCGCAGACGCCGCAAGATGGCAAAAAATGGAATATCTTCTAAAAAAGAATAAATAATAATTAGGAATAAGTTAATATGAAAGCTATATTTGTATCATTTAATCAAGCATATTACGAAATGATCCTGAATGTGATGGACCGAAACAATATCCGGGGCTTCACATACTGGAACGAAGTACAGGGACGTGGAAGTAAGACCGGCGAGCCCCATTATGGAAGTCATGCCTGGCCGACACTGAACTCGGCAATCCTGGCAATGGTCGATGACGAAAAAGTCGACCATTTCCTGGAGATACTTCATCAGATGGATCAGAAGACGGAAGCGCAAGGATTACGTGCTTTTGTCTGGAACATCGAAAAAACAATTTAATAACATAATGAACGATCTTTTTAACATTCTCATTTTCAGCAAAGACTATAATCAGGGAGTTATCATCCAGGACTATATAAAAGCTATTGGATACAACTCACAAGTATTCGACCAGGAAGAAGCGGCATATGAGGGATTCCTTTCCAGAAATTTCACACTCTGTATTATCAACCACGATATAGACACGAAAGAAACACGGACATTGGCAGCCATGATCAAAAGTTCGGAAAATATCATCCCTGTCGTTTTCTTGTGTGAACATCCGACGAGAGAAGAAATAGCATTGCTGTTTTCGTTCCATGCAGACGATGTGATACGCAAACCTCTTGACACAGATATCTTACAAGCCCGGATTAAAGCAGTACAAAGCCGTTACCAGCCCCAACGCAAGAAAGAGGTCAGGACTTATATTTTCGGAAAATTCAAATTCGACTTGCAAAAACAGATCTTGTCCATAGAAGGCAAAACAACCAAGCTGACAACCAAAGAGGCCGATTTGCTTACGTTGCTGTGCCAACACGCAAACAATATGGTAGACAGGATGCACGCCCTGCAGATCATATGGAGAAGCGATAACTATTTCAGCGCCCGCAGCATGGATGTTTATATCACCAAATTACGCAAACTATTGCAAGATGATCCTACCATCAAAATAATAAACGTTCACGGAAAAGGTTATAAATTATCAACACGCGAAAATGACAACTGAACATTTCACCTTATTTCTAATTGTTATGGCAGCTATCGCCGCCATAGTCTTCATAGCCCTTTATTTCGTCGAAGCCGGTTATGGAATGTTGTTCGATAAAAAATGGGGACTTCCGATACCGAACAAGATTGCTTGGATTTGCATGGAAGCGCCGGTTTTTATCGTCATGTTTTTGTTATGGAACGGATCGGAACGACAGTTCGAGACAGTACCGTTCCTGATATTCTTATTCTTCGAACTGCATTATTTCCAACGATCTTTTATTTTTCCTCTGTTGATAAAAGGCAAAAGTAAAATGCCGGCAGGCATCATGCTTATGGGAATCACCTTTAACCTCCTGAACGGTTATATGCAGGGAGAATGGATTTTCTACTTAGCACCGCAGGATATGTATACGAAAAGCTGGCTGCACAGCCCTCAATTTATAGTCGGGACAATCTTGTTCTTCACCGGCATGGCAATCAATATCCAGTCAGACCATATTGTCCGCCACCTCAGAAAGCCTGGCGACACGAACCATTATCTGCCTAAAAAAGGCCTGTTCAAATATGTGACATCAGCCAACTACTTTGGCGAAATCGTGGAATGGTGCGGATTTGCAATCCTGACCTGGAGTGCAAGCGGAGCTGTTTTCGCTTGGTGGACATTTGCAAACCTTGTACCTCGCGCAAACACCATCTACCATAAATACAAAGCGATGTTTGGTAACGAACTGGAAAACCGTAAACGGGTTATTCCTTTTATATATTGAATGATTAACTCATAATAGATATGGAAAAAGAATCTATACTGTTCACTCCCGGTAAAATCGGGCCGTTGACCCTGAGAAACCGGACGATACGGGCGGCTGCATTTGAAAGCATGTGCCCAGGAAACGCGCCTTCCGACATGTTGTATGACTACCATAAATCGGTTGCCTCCGGCGGGATCGGTATGACGACTTTGGCCTATGCGGCTGTTACGCAAAGCGGACTTTCTTTCGAACGTCAGCTCTGGATGCGCCCAGATATCATCCCCGGATTAAAACGCATCACCGATGCCATCCACAAAGAAGGAGCGGCCGCCTCCGTACAACTCGGACATTGCGGAAACATGTCTCACAAAAACATCTGCGGGTGCAGGCCTATCTCCGCATCCAGCGGTTTCAATATCTATTCCCCTACCCTTGTCCGTGGAATGAAACCTTCCGAAATCACAGCTATGGCAAAAGCGTTCGGACAAGCAGTTCATCTGGCGCGCGAAGCCGGAATGGATGCAGTGGAAATACATGCCGGTCACGGCTATCTGATCAGCCAGTTTCTTTCTCCCTATACCAATCATCGGAAAGACGAATATGGCGGTAGCTTGCAAAACCGGATGCGCTTTATGAAAATGTGCATGGACGAAGTGATGAAAGCTGCCGGTCAGGATATGGCAGTGTTGGTAAAGATGAATATGCGCGATGGCTTCAAAGGAGGAATGGAGCTTGATGAGACACTTGAAGTGGCTCGTACCCTGCAGAACGAATGCGGAGCACACGCTTTGATCCTTAGCGGTGGCTTCGTCAGCCGTGCCCCGATGTATGTGATGCGGGGTTCCATGCCGATTCATACGATGACGCATTATATGCCTTTCGGCTGGCTACCGCTCGGAGTCAAAATGGCCGGACGGTTCATGATCCCGTCTGAGCCGTTCAAAGAGGCTTACTTCCTGGAAGATGCCCTAAAATTCAGGGCGGCATTGAAAATGCCACTTGTCTATGTAGGCGGTCTGATCTCACGCGAGAAGATAGACGAGGTCTTGAACGACGGTTTCGAATTCGTGAGTATGGCACGTGCCTTGCTGAACGATCCGTCATTCGTAAACAAAATGAAGGAAGACGAACATGCCCGTTGTGACTGCGGACATAGCAACTATTGCATCGCCCGCATGTATTCCATCGAAATGGCATGCCACAAACATATTCAGAACTTGCCCAAAAGCATTGTCAAAGAAATAGAGAAATTAGAATATAAGTAATGGAAAAAGGATTAGCCATCATAACCGGTGCCGACGGAGGCATGGGACAAGTAATCACGGCAGCCCTCGCAAAAGAAGGCTATCCGGTGATTATGGCTTGCCTCGATCCGGAAAAAGCCGTCCCCGTATGCACCCGGATCCAGCAAGAAACCGGTAACACTCAGATCGAAGTGCGGGAAATCAATCTCGCTTCCCTCTCATCCGTAAACAATTTTACCGGTCAATTATTAAAAGAAGGACGTCCCGTCAGCCTCCTGATGAACAATGCCGGAATCCTGACGACTCCGGTACGCAAAACTGAAGATGGGTTGGAAACAATCGTAAGCGTCAATTATGTGGCTCCCTACATGCTCACCCGCCAGTTATTACCATTGATGCAACCAGGATGCCGTATTGTAAATACAGTGTCCTGCACGTATGCCATCGGCCGGATCGAACCGGACTTCTTTGAAAAAGGAAGGAACGGACGTTTTTTCCGCATTCCGGTCTATAGCAATACCAAACTGGCGCTGTTATTGTTCACCCAAGAGTTTGCCGAACGGCTGCAAGACAAAGACATCACCATAAATGCCTCGGACCCGGGAATCGTCAGTACGAACATGATCACGATGCAAGCTTGGTTCGACCCGCTTACCGATATCTTGTTTCGCCCCTTTATCAAAACACCGGCCCAAGGCGCGGCGACCGCCATCCATCTGGCCCTTTCGGATGAGGCGAAAGATAGAAACGGTTGTTGCTATGCCAATTGCAAAAAGAGGAATGTGTCAGAACGCATCCGGCATCATGCACAGCAAAAACAACTTTGGGACGATACGGAAATCTTGCTCCGGCAAAAAGGAATCCGGTTCTGAACCGGCATGCACTTTTAGTTTCATACCGATGAAACTCCTATTCCATGCCTATGAAACTTCCGTTCCATGCCGAGGGAATTTCAGTTTCATGCCTATGAAACTGAAAATTCATGCAGACAAGATTTTGCAGATATAAATATAAATCGTACCTTTGCACCGCTTTTAACCCCCGTACGTGTGATGGGAAATTAGAAAGCATAAACATCTAATTTTGAGTAACACAAAAATTAAAACAAAATGAAGACATTTCAATTAGAAGGAAAGTCAAGAGAAGTAGCCGCTACTTCTGCAGACCAGAAGAGAGCTTTGAAAGCTATGCGTAAAAACAACGAAATTCCTGCTGTACTGTACGGCGGCGAAAAAGTATCTCATTTCACCATCACAAAAGACAGTGTTCGTAACTTGGTTTACAGCCCTGAAATTTTTGTTGTTGAACTGACGATTGATGGCAAGAAGACAATGGCTATCGTTAAAGATATCCAGTTCCAGCCTGTAACCGACGCTATCCTGCACATGGACTTCTTGGAAGTGTCAGAAAACAAACCGGTAGTAATGGAAGTTCCGGTTGTTCTGGAAGGTCACGCCGAAGGTGTTAAAGCCGGTGGTAAACTGAACTTGCAGATGAGAAAGTTGAAAGTAAAAGCCCTTTACACAGCAATTCCTGAGAAATTGTTTATCAATGTCGATCACCTGGGATTAGGCAAGACTATGCAGGTTGGTGCATTACACTTCGAAGGCCTTGAACTGATGAACGCCAAGAACGCTGTTGTTTGCGCCGTTCAATTGACTCGTGCCGCTCGTGGTGCTCAGGCTAAGGCATAATAAAATTATTATTCCAAAATAATGTAAGGGGAGAATATTCAACAGAGTATTCTTCCCTTTGTTATATACTAAAAAACAACATAACAATGAAATATCTGATAACAGGACTTGGAAATATCGGTTCCGAATATTTAGGGACCCGCCATAACATCGGATTCCGCGTTGTAAATGCATTGGTAGAAGATGCCGGAGTTCCTTTCACGGAAGAACGTTACGGTGCAATCGCACGGATGCGTATCAAGAACTGTGAGCTGATCATACTGAAGCCTAACACATTCATGAACCTGAGTGGCAATGCCGTCCGCTACTGGTTGCAAAAAGAAAACATTCCGGTAGAGAATCTGTTAGTCATAGTGGACGATCTGGCACTCCCCTTCGGGACACTCCGCCTGAAACCGAAAGGCAGCGATGCCGGACACAACGGATTGAAAAACATCCAACAGTTGTTAGGCACACAAGAATACAGCCGCCTTCGTTTTGGTATCGGCAGTAATTTCCCTCGTGGAGGACAGATCAACTATGTGCTTGGCAAGTTCCCACCGGAAGAGCTCCAGGAAATGCCGGAAAAGATAAAACGGGCGGTAGAAATCATCAAAAGCTTCTGCCTGGCCGGCGTACAGAATACAATGAACCAATACAATAATAAATAAATAATAGTTCCTTGTCTACAGTTTATGAATGAAGTCCGTATAGACAAATGGATGTGGGCCACCCGCATATTCAAGACACGTACTATAGCAGCCGAGGCTTGCAAGAAAAACAGGGTGATGATAAACGGAGTCAATGTAAAACCTTCCCGTATGATCAAAGTCGGAGAAGTGATTCAGGTACGAAAGCCACCTATCACCTTTTCCTTCAAGGTACTCGATTTAACAGAACGCCGTATGGGAGCCAAACTGGTGCCTGATTATCTGGAAAACGTCACTACTCCCGACCAATACGAAATATTGGAAATGAACCGCATATCCGGATTCGTAGACCGTGCACGCGGCTTAGGCCGTCCGACCAAGAAAGACCGTCGCGAACTGGAGCAGTTTACCGATCTGGGGATGATGAACGACGGATTTGATTTCGAGTTTGACTTCGAGGATCCGGAAGACGAAGAGTAAACTCGTTTTTTCACAGCAAGGGCCGTAACTTCTTTTCAAATATTTGCCTGCTGATTATACGATAATGCGGCGAATAGGATTCTTCGAAAACCTTGCTGTGATGTTCCACATATTCTCCCCGGTCCAGACGGTCTTCTATTTCTTTGCAATCGGCATCGTAATCCGGCAAGGAAAGTTCCATAGAACGGATAATAGACTCAATCCGCTGCCATTCTTTTTGCCAATCGGCAACTGTAATAGGACGGACACTGTTCACGCTCCGCTTTTTCGAAATCCTTCTTTTCTGTCGCCGAAAGACAGAGACAGAAAAGAAGGAACAAAGTCAGAAAACCGTACTTCCACATCGTTTATTTGATTACTTCTTTCAGTTTTTTGTGCAAATCCTCGCCAGTTATGTTTTTAGCGACAATCACTCCATCAGGATCCAGCAGGACATTGGCCGGAATACCACGAACCCCGTAAAGAGCCGGAATTTCCGAATCCCAATATTTCAAATCGGAAAGATGTGTCCAAGCCAGATTATCGTCGGCAATCGCTTTCATCCACTTGCTTTTATCCTTATCCAGGGAAATCCCCACAATCGTAAAGTTTTTATCTTTATATTCATTAAACGCCTTTACCACATTCGGATTCTCGCGACGACAAGGAGGACACCAGGATGCCCAGAAATCCAACAGTACATATTTACCTCTGAAATCAGAAAGCGAAACAGATACTCCCGCCGTATCTGGCAACGAAAATTCAGGAGCCACCTTCCCTATCTGCACATTTTCCAACTGCTTGATAATACCATCCAAATCTTTTACATACGGGCAACCGGCCAGTTCGGAAGAAATCTTGGCACGAGTCGCTTTCAGTTCATCCAACGGCAACTGGTAAGTGAAGTAACGATACAGATAAAAAGCGGCGGCAGGCGAAGCCGGATACTTGGTGATCAGACTGTCTATGTCATACCCTTCTTCAAAAACCTTCTCGGCATTCTCCTGAAAGATTGTATTGACAGGAGAATTACGGACCGTAATCGTTTCGCCGTCATTACTTATCCTCACATCCATATTCGTATTTTCGACAAAGAACTGAACCGGATAATTCATATCTTCTGTTGCCAGACCAAACAATAAAGGCTGATCCACTTCTCCCTTAAAAGTAAATTTTCCCTCTTTTAATTCTGCCGTATCGACATCAAAAAACATCTTATTCCGGAAGGACTTGAGATAGACTTTCCCTTCCGTCCTGCCGGTCACTTCTCCATTTATCACATAACCTTTCGGTGCTTCCTGGCAACTCGCCAACATCAGGGCCACCAGGGCTGTCGCTACTAATCGTTTCATTTTTATCTGTTTCGTTTATTATTTAATCTCAGGGTGATGATATCGCCCTTTTTTCAGCGTTCCCTTTCCATATTCGATCGCACGAACCGGACAGCGGTGAATGCAAGCGACACACTGCACACAGGTATCCGTCCAAACAGGCTTCCCTGCCTGCATGCTGATCGTTCCGGTCGGACAAATCCGTTCACATAACCCACAGGAAATACAAACATCCGTCACCCGGAAAGAATTACTTCCGATTGCCAGATGGGCAAAAAGAGGATAAATCCAGTAGCTTTTCAAACCGGGCATGCTTCCTGTATGATACAAAGCGTCCTGCCCATGCTCCCGGATCGCTTCGATAATCTCGGCCACACGTGCCGGGGCATCCTGCAGTTTCCGTTCCTCCACATCTTTGTCGTCTACATCGAAACCAGGCAACAAGATATAGTTGTTCGGCATAATGACAGAGTATGCTGCCGTTAGCGATATCGCTCTTTTTTCCAAAGCTTTCCCGATCAGTCGATCTGTATATCCGCATTCATCTCCACAGGTAGAAACGGAATAGACCGATTGTCCAGTATATCCGTTTAAAGTCAGACGAGAGATAAAACGGGTCACAGACACCGCCGGTCCCCAGGAATGCACAGGATAGACAAACAATATCTTTTCATCCGGACGAACCGGATAGCCCCAACCATCCTTTTCCTTATGCAGTTCTTCTGCAATTGAAACCAACTGTTCTCCCAGCGCCTCACTCAGAGCCTTTGCCACCCAAAGAGAGTTTCCAGTTCCAGTAAAGTAAAATATCATATTCCTATTTCTGTTTCAAATACAAAAGTAAGTATAATCTAAGAATACACCTCGCATTTACCTTATTAAGAAACCTAAACGGCAACGTGATGAAGATAACAATGGGACCTTACACACGTTGTCATTCCTGCCTGAAGCCTACTTTTACCTTTGCGGAGATTTGGAGCAGACGCTTTTTATATCTTAATTTGCATTACCATAAAAACACACAATATGAAACGGACTTTACTTATTTGGGCTTCGATGGCTTGCATGACTGTTCATTCGGTCATGGCACAGGACGCAGCTGTAAACAAAATCATCGAAATCGGTCAAACGGATAATCAAGTGATGGATCATTTAGATGTACTCACCAACCGCATCGGCGGCCGTGTGATCGGCTCGAACGCATACGATAATGCAGTTGAATGGGTTGCCTCGAAATTTACGGAATGGGGACTGGAAGTAGAACTACAAGAGGCCGGCACGCTGCCGGTCGGCTTCAACCGAGGACCGTGGTTCGGCAAACTGTTGGGAGAAAACGGGATGGAACTGCATTTCGTCACTCCCTCCTACACCGCCGGAACAAAGGGTGTACAACGCGGACATGTCTTACAGGAACCGCTTACCCAAAGCGAGTTCGACCGCATGAAAGGACAACTAAAAGGGGCTTGGGTGCTGATCAACGGGAAGAATGTCGGCTGGCCGGTCGACCGTTCCGCCAAAGGCGACTCCATCCGTGCCGCCATCATTTCCGAAAACAACGAAACGGCCAAAAAGAACCGCCAGATCATGGAGGATAACTGGCGCAACAATACCGACAACCCGCTGCTGCCATTGAAAGAGGATGTCCCGGCCTTGTTCTACAAACAGATGTGCGAAGCCGGCGTATTGGGTTTTATCCAATCGGCCACCGTCCCTTTGCGTGCCCTCTATGACAAGGCAATCATACACGATCCGACTTTCACGTTTGACAACCTGCCGGAAGTCTGCGACATCAAGTTAGACGAACACCAGTATGCGGCCATCAAGCAGATGGTAAAGGAACGCCGCACCTTCTTCCTTGAGTTCGATATCCGTAACCATTTTCGTATGGGACCGGTAAAATACTATAATGTGATCGGTAAGATCAAAGGCTGTAAATATCCGGACGAGTATGTGATGGCGAGTGGTCATCTGGATGCGTTCGACGTGGCGACAGGTGGCGTGGACTGCGGTTCCGGCGTCACTCCGGTGATGGAAGCGGCCCGCATGATCATGAAATCCGGTGCGAAGCCTAAACGGACGATGTTATTCTGTGCTTTTGCTGGCGAAGAATTCGGATTGTTAGGTTCTACAGCCTGGGTGAAAGCCAATAAAGATAAATTAGATAAAATCTCCAACTTGTTCAACCGCGACGGAGGCCCGACACCTCCCGTCGGACTCAATGTTCCGAAAGCGATGTATCAGGACTTCGTGAAGATATGCGCGCCCGTCAAGAAGATCCATCCCGACTATCCGTTCGAAGTGAAAGAAGCCGGCCCGTTCACCAAACCTGCCAAACCTGCCGGTACGGATGCATCCGTTTTTGCTGTCGAAGCAGTCCCGGCCATCGCCTTCAACGAAAAGGACATCAAAGGATACAACTTCAACTACGGTGAGATCTGGCACACCGAACGCGACACTTACAGCAAAAGCATCCCGGAATATCAGGAACATGCCGCTACAGTAATGGCGATCGTGACGCTGGGAGTAGCCAACTTGGAGCATCTGCTGTCAAGAGAAGGATTGTATAAATAAAACTTCAGAAAGGAATAACAAACCCATAGCTTTACAGAAGCTAACCCTATGCGTTAGTATCCATAAAGCTATGGGTTTGCGATATTTTTCGTACCTTTGCCCATTCAAAAGCAAATTAATAGGTATATAAGATATGATAACGGTTAACAATCTGGACGTACAGTTCGGAAAACGTATCCTGTTCCAGGATGTCAATATGAAGTTCACGCCGGGCAACTGCTACGGTATCATCGGGGCTAACGGCGCCGGTAAATCAACATTCCTCCGTGTTATCAGCAAACAGCTGGATCCTACACGCGGAACAGTGTCTTTAGGACCGGGTGAACGCCTTTCCGTATTGAGTCAGGACCACTTCGCATTTGATGAATACACCGTAATGGACACAGTGTTGATGGGACACACCACCCTTTGGGAGGTGATGAGCGAGAAAAACGCCCTGTATGCAAAACCTGATTTCAGCGATGCCGACGGTATCCGCGTATCGGAACTGGAAGAGAAGTTCGCCGAGATGGAAGGCTGGAATGCCGAAAGCGATGCCGCCGCCCTCTTGAGCGGATTGGGCATCTCGGAAGAATTCCATTACACACTGATGAAGGACATGAGCGGTAAGCAGAAAGTACGTGTCCTGCTGGCACGCGCCCTCTTCGGACAGCCTGATAACCTGTTGCTGGACGAGCCGACCAACGACCTCGACCTTGAAACCGTCATGTGGCTTGAAAACTATCTGGCGAACTTCGAACACACCGTGTTGGTTGTCAGCCACGACCGTCACTTCCTCGACTCTGTCTGTACGCATACGGTAGATATCGACTTCGGTAAACTGCAGATGTTCGCCGGAAACTATAGCTTCTGGTACGAATCCAGCCAGTTAGCACTCCGCCAGCAGCAGAACCAGAATAAGAAAGCGGAAGAAAAGAAGAAAGAATTGGAAGAGTTCATCCGCCGTTTCAGTGCCAACGTAGCGAAGTCTAAACAGACGACCAGCCGCAAGAAGATGTTGGAGAAACTGAACATCGAAGAGATCAAGCCTTCTTCACGACGCTATCCGGGTATCCTGTTCACGCCCAACCGCGAACCGGGCAACCAGATATTGGAAGTAAAGGGGCTGACAAAGTCCATCGACGGGAAAGTCCTTTTCCAGGACCTCAACTTCAACGTGGAGAAAGACGACAAGATCGTATTCATCAGTCACGACCCGCGTGCGATGACCGCCCTTTTCCAAATCATCAACGGAGAAGAAAAGGCCGATGCCGGAACGTACCAATGGGGACAAACCATCACGACGACCTATCTGCCGCTCGACAACTCCAAGTATTTCAACTCGGATTATAATCTGATCGACTGGCTGAGCCAGTTCTCGCCCGACACGAACGAGGTCTTCCTGAAAGGCTTCCTCGGACGTATGCTGTTTTCCGGCGAAGAGCTGTTGAAGAAAGTGAGTGTACTTTCCGGAGGTGAAAAGATGCGTTGTATGATCTCCCGCATGATGTTGACGGATGCCAACTGTATCATCCTCGACACGCCGACCAACCATCTGGATTTGGAATCCATCCAAGCATTCAACAACACATTGCAGTCATTCAAAGGAAACATCCTGTTCTCCAGCCATGACCACGAGTTCATCCAGACGGTTGCCAATCGCATCATCGAGCTGACTCCGAACGGCATTATCGACCGTATAATGGAATACGACGATTATATTACCGATCCGATGGTTGCCGAGCTGAGAGAAAAGCTTTATAAATAAACAAGCATCGATAACTTTCCAGAAGAAAAACCAGATATGTGGATGACATATATCTGGTTCTTTCTCTGATACCTTCCCTGTATATGAAAAAAAGAATCCTCTTCCTCCTTACCCTATATTTCATGTGGTTACCATTATTGGCAATCCAGAAGCCTGTGTTTATGCTGTACCACCATGCCTTAGCGAGCGGATGCTCGCTAATCGATTACCTTAAGGTAATTACACACGGGTTACTATTGGACTGTACGATAGCCGGCTATCTGACAGCGTTACCTTTGCTGATGACGTTAGTTTCGGTATGGTTGCCGGGGTCTTTTTACAGGAAACTGCTGAAAGGATATTTCGGAATCATGGCGGTATTGATCGCAGCGATCTTTTCCGTGGATGTGGCTTTATACGGCTACTGGGGATTCAGGCTGGATGCGACTCTTTTCTTCTATCTTCAATCACCCGGCGATGCGATGGCAAGTGTACCGCTGGGGCAATTCTTTGCCCAATTGCTGATGTTCGCCGTATATGCTTTCGGGATATATTGGGTGTTGAAGAGGTTTATCGTTCCGCTCTTCCCTGAAACACTGGTGCGGAAACGGTTGGGCGGAAGCCTTATCATTATCCTGTCAGGAGGGATACTCTTCATTCCGATACGAGGAGGCGTAACGACTTCGACGGCGAACGTGGGGATGGTATATTTCAGCCAAAACCAATTCCTCAACCATTCGGCAATCAATCCTTGTTTCAGCCTGATCGCTTCACTTAGCAAGCAACAGGATTTTGCGGCACAGTTCAATTTTTTCCCGGAAGAGGAAAGGAAGGAGGTAATGGATACTTTGTCTCCGCACTCGATGCGGGGACGCAAAGGGACGAATCCCGCAGATGCAGATTTACAGCAAAAGCCTCTGCAATCCCTTCTCAATACCTCACGACCGAATATATTGATTATCCTGATGGAAAGTTTCTCGGCAAACGCGATCGGAGCGGTCGGCGGAGATTCCATCATCACGCCTAACCTGAACCGATTGAGTCGGGAAGGAGTACTTTTCACAAACATGTATGCCAATTCATTCCGGACAGACAGAGGAATCGTTTCGGTGTTAAACGGATATTTGGCACAGCCGACCACTTCCATCATGAAGTATCCGGCAAAAAGCCAAACACTCCCCTCTATCGCCAAAACTCTGACAAACGAAGGATATGTTGCCGACATGCTGTACGGAGGCGATATCAACTTTACCAATATGCAGAGTTATTTCTTCAGTTCCGGTTACAGCCGGATCACGGCAGACCGTGACTTTCCGCTCACCAGCCGCTTGAGTAAATGGGGAGCGAACGACGATATTACGTTCCGCCACCTGTACGAAGACATCAAAAACCGGGACAACCAAGCTCCCTGGCTCAGCACTTTCCTGACGTTAAGCAGCCATGAGCCGTTTGAAGTTCCCTACCACCGGTTGGACGAAATGGGGCTGTATCCGAACTCGGTTGCCTTCACGGACAGTTGTATCGGCAACTTCATAGACAAATTGAAAGAATTGCCTGTATGGAAAAATACGCTGGTTATTTTCGTTTCCGACCACGGATATCCTTATCCGAAAGATGTGGTCAACTATGAACCTCGCCGCTACCATATACCGATGCTTTGGATCGGCGGTGCGGTGAAAGAACCTGTCGTGATTGACAAATTAGCCAATCAGACGGATCTTGCCGCCACCCTATTGAACCAGTTAGGGATCGATCACGACACTTTCACTTTCAGCCGGAACATCCTAAGTCCCGATTATCCGGAATATGCATTCTATACTTATTCTAACGGATTCGGGTTTATCGACAGCACCGGTATATCCGTCTATGACAACGAAGGGAACAAACCTCTGATCGAAGCCCCCCGAAAAGGCAGTGACTTGCGACTCCGCAAAGGAAAGGCACTCCTGCAAACCTTGTATGACGATTTAGGGAACCGATAGCCTTTTTATTGCATTCTGCATAAGTTTTGCAGGAATACTGCAATGCCTACGCAGAATGCAATGGTGATCCCCACGCTTACTCCTCTTGCTTCTCTTCCGTCAACAGCTTGCCATCATCATCCCAAGTACGCCAAATGCCGCTTTTCCTTCCTTTAGCATAAAACATTTCGAAACGAAGAATGCCTTTATCGTTCCACACCCGCCAAGGTCCGTCTTTTTGCCCATCTTTATAGGAAGCAATACCGGTCAGTTGCCCGGCTTCGTTATAAGTACGCCATTCTCCATGAAAAATGCCGTGATAGTAAGAACGGACTTCCGCAATCTTGCCATCAGGATAGTAAATCACATAAGTTCCTTCGGGACGGCCGTCTTTGAGGAAAAGCTCCATCTTCAACATACCATCATCGTAAAACTCGGTATAGCGGCCAGTGTAAGGAGTTGTTTGAGACTCGTCCGTATAATACTGGCCTTCACTAAGGAACAAGTCCTGCGCCTGGATTGCCAGGGCAGAACTTGCCAATAATGTTGATGTCAATAATAATCTCTTTATCATCTTTTTAATATTCAGTGTTCTGAGGATCCCAGTTTGTCCAACCGGCTGTCCAATCGTTTGTTCCATCAAAAGCTCCTTTGTAAGTTACTTTTTCAAAAAAGCTGTTATTCAAGACTTCATCAACAAATTCGGCTCCTTGTACGGCAGAAGCAACGACAGAAGAATAGTCACCGTCTTTTGAAATAATTTCGTTGGTGGTTGCCAAAGTAGTATTGTTACCAGCGCGGTTGAAGAAGTTCTCGCTTACCTTTTCGTCATCGTAGAAGTTCTTCCACATACCGGCAAAGATTACATTCTTAACGGCGATACCATCATTTGCCGTACCTTTCTTATCCGTTGCACGAAGTCCGTAAGGCCATCCCGTGAATACGGAGTTGTAGACATTCAAACTCGAATTACGGCGCAGATGCATGGCAGCCTGGAATTTACCTCCTTTGGCTCCATTAGCGGCATCGGCTGTCTTTGCTTCAACCTCGGCTTGTGTCATATCAGAAACCTTTCCATAGAACGGACCGATCAAAGTCACGTTGGAGAAGACAGGCTTCGTAAGCGGGGTATTGGAAGAACCACTTGCATCATTATCGGATTCGAAGCCGTTAGAGTCGGAAGTATCAGCGATGTCCTTGTCACGCACACTCAACAGAAACTGCAAGTTACCCGTATAGCCGTAATCGGTATCGAAATCATCGTCCCAACCTTTGTAAGCAACCAAATGCTTAGCATTGACCGTTCCACCGAACCATTCATACGAATCGTCATTAGAATAAGACACCTGTACGAACTCCACTTCCGTACCACTACCGACACCACCGAATGTCAGACCGTTGATCTCCTTGTCGGGTTCCAAAGGATAGCCAGCAAATTCAATACGGACATATTTCAACTTACCAGAGCTTTCTCCATTAAATTCATCGGAGGTCGTGTTACCATATTCCGTTCCGGGTCCACCCTCGATAACCGGTCTTTTTGTCTGGTTTACACGAGCATTACCGCAGATAATCAAACCTCCCCAGTCTCCCGTCGCACGCTTGCCCGGTTCTTTATCGGAAGTAAAGACGATCGGTTTGTCAACCGTACCTTCAGCCATGATCTTCGCACCCGGTTCGATAATCAAAGAGGCAGCCTTTTCACCGGAAGAAACAGATATACCCTTGATGACCGTTCCAGCTTCAATTGTCAACGTAACACCCGGTTTTACATAGACAAAGCCTTTCATATAGTTCTTATCAGCAGCATTCAGCGTAAGATCGGAAGTTATCTCTCCCTCCAAGATCACTTCTTTGGAAGACGGAGCCTCATTAGAAACAGTCACAGCACAAGTTGCCGTCTTATTGCCATCTTTTGTCGTAGCGGTGATCGTAGCAGTACCCTCGGTAACCCCTGTCACCTTACCGGCATCTACTGTTGCCACCTTTTCATCGGAGGAACTCCATGTTATCGTTTTATCCGTTGCATCGTCCGGAGTAATGGTGGCAGACAATGTCACGGACTCGCCAACCTTGACAGTTGCAGTCGTAGGACTTACGGCAACAGCCGATACAGCTATAGAGCCATCAGGCTTGTCATCATCACTACAAGATACAGTTCCAAACATAACGGCCAACGCACATACAGAGGCCAAACCTTTCAATAGAAATCTGTTCATAATAAAAACATTTTGTTTGTAATAGAGATATATTCTAATTCACTTTAAAACTTGAGGGAAACACCG
Organism: Parabacteroides merdae ATCC 43184; assembly: GCF_025151215.1. Lineage (NCBI taxonomy): Bacteria > Pseudomonadati > Bacteroidota > Bacteroidia > Bacteroidales > Tannerellaceae > Parabacteroides > Parabacteroides merdae. The sequence continues at coordinate 296,371 of NZ_CP102286.1, read as the reverse complement.
ACATTAATATCCACTCCCGGACGGTAGCTGCGTACCAACTGTTCACGTTCACGCTTGCCGCCGTTCTTGTCCGTCAACTTCACGAACTGTTTGTATTCGATTTTAGAGTTCAGCATATCCTGAATCCCAGCTTTGATCTCAACAGCTTTGCCGATCTTCTTCGAAAAAGTCAAATCCAGGGAATTACGAGGCATCTCATATATGTCGGGAATATCTTCATTCTGGTCCTGCATCGGGACACCGACCGACTCGATGCGCTTCCCGATACGGTTGTAAAGTAGCGAAGCGGAGATTCCCTTGTCATCGTGCTGATAAAACAGACCGGCATTCACCAGATAAGGAGATTGACCCGCCAATGGCCGGTCACGTTCAGGCGCTCCTTCCTCAAAGCGGACACGGCTATGGATATAGGCGGCATTACAGACCAAGCTCAACCCTCTTAATCCGATAAAGTCAAGGCTTTTCTTCATATCCAACTCAATGCCGAACGTCTCGGCATTCTTCGCATTGTGATAGGTATATTGTAAACCGGAACCCGCCTCGTTATAGGTTTCCTCGATCGGATCCTTGAACCGTTTGTAGAATGCACCGACTGTTATCATCTCGCCGGATGCCGGATAGAATTCATAACGCACCTCCAGATTGTCCGCATAAGCATTCTTCAATTCGGTATTACCGACTATATTCGCATCCCGCTCGAAATTAAAATACACATATGGTACTACCTCACGGAACTCCGGCCGGTTGACCGAACGGCCGTAAGCAGCACGCACAAGGTGTTTCGCAGACAGGTTGTAAGAGATATTGACGGAAGGAAAAAAATCGCTCGTCCGGTTATCCAAGTGAACAGGAGTCGTACCGTCTGAACTGTAACCATCCATTTTAAGGTTATAATATTCCATACGGACACCGATATTGGCATTCAGCGCCTCCCCGTAGTTCAACTTGGCAGAGACATAAGCGGCTCCCAAGATATTTTCGGAAGTATAGGAGTCGCTGTTCGTCGTCGTCTCACGCATCCATATCCTGTCTGCCGAAATGTTCTCATCACAGAACAGCCCCGTATAATCCCAATCGGCATACCGGTCATACCCTTTACCTAACAGATTGTAACCGAATCGGCGAGCATCGAACGTACGACTCTTATATTCTCCATAGACACCACCGTCAAGAACAGGGGCGAACTTGTCGGAGACAGTGAACTTATGTTCATAATTGGCAGCGAGCGAAACACCGTGATCCTTCAAGTCCTGGTAATAGCGCATCGGATCGGAGACGTAATAATTCGGTAAGTCCGTCTTCGTCTCGTCGAGGATGGAATTGACGATCTTGCGGTCCGGTTCCCGATAGGCAGCAAAAGCATAGCCGGCAGTCCAGTCCACTTTGTTGATATCCTCCTGTAACGTATGCGTGCCGTCAAGCTGCCCTGAATAGGTCGTACGTCCGGTATAAAGGGATTCCCACTTGCGGATCGCCTTGTCAGAATAATAGTTCATCCCTTCCCTCTGTGTCAGGGCGGAAACACCACGCTGGCTAAAAAAGTTACGAAACTCGTATTTATGATCGCCTTTCATAAACGACCAGTTGAACAAGGCTCCTAACTTGGAGGTATTCTTATAGCGGACATCGTTGTACTCAAAGCGCGGACGTGAGAGATCGTTCGCCACATCATAGGCGATATAGTTATTATTCACCGTCTCCGAATAATCGTAACCGGTACTCCAGTTCACATTCGCAATATTCCCGATCTTCCAGTCGCCTGCATCGAAGGAGCGGTGTGAAGTGAGCGAAATCTTTTGGTCCGGAATAGCCGTGAACCTGTTGATTCCCCACCTCTGGTTGATCCGCCGTGTAAAGGCAGCGGCTTCCTCTGTCGAATAATCCCCTAAATGAGAAGGGAAAGAAGAGGGCAAACTCCGCACCCCGGCCCCAAATCCGAGATAGTCCTTCCAACTCCCGTCCGTCAGCTGGAAACTCCGGAAAGTAGCATTCGTATTAAATCCCATCTGGTAAGATACGTTGAAGGTATTCCCGTCCGGTATATTCTTGGTCATCACTTGCACGAAACCACCGGAGAAATCGGCCGGCAGCTCGGCAGACGGACTCTTATAGACCATCATATTGTCGATCAGCGAAGAAGGAAGCACATCGAACGAGAATGCCCGGCTGTCCGTCTCGCTCGAAGGAGTGGTCGCCTCGTTCAGCCATACATTATTATATCGTTGCGCCAGCCCCCGGACCACCACAAAACGGTCATCCACGATCGTAAGCCCCGGAATACGGCGCAACACCTCGGCGGCATCACTGTCCTGTGTCTTGCCGATCTGTTGGGCTGAAATACCGCTTACGACCGGCAGGCTTTTCCGTACCGTATTGATAATGGCGGTTTCCGTTCCCAACTTTCGTTGTGCCACGACCACCACATTCTGAAGTTGCAGGTCGGCATCGGACAGTTCGATTCTCAGCACCGACTCCTGATGGGCTTTCACCACGACATCACGAATGGTTTCCGATTTATAAGAGACATAAGAAGCGACAATCGTATATTTTCCCGGTTTGACATTCTCTATACGGAAGTTTCCCTCCACGTCGGCAATGGCCCCCACCGTAGTCCCTTCGATCACGACCGAAGCACCGATCAACGCATCTTTGAATTTGGCATCCGACACCGTTCCGCAAATAACGCCTGTCTGCGCCCAGGCAGACAACGAAAGAAAACTCCCCAACAACAAAAGAAAGAACCTCTTCACATTGCCTGTTTCACACTTGTTTCCCATTCCTTATTACTTGTTACATTTATTTGCCGGCAAAAGTAGAAGGGACGTATTGCAAGAAGATGTAAACAGAATTACATTGTAAAAACGATTATTACAATCCGTTGACAACAAAAAGAAAGCAACCATTTGACAAAGCGACCACCCATAGCAGATTTTACGAGAAAAAAGACTGCTAAGAAACTATTTATAGTATCTTTGGAAACAATTAAATAAACAATATACGATGAACTAGGTCATGCGCAAACTCCCAATCGGAATACAAACCAGCCTCCACAGGTTCGGCAAAAGAAGCCTCATCCCCTACCAAAGTGACAGACGTGACATCGTCAAAGTCTGCATGGAATTTGCCGAAGAACAGAATATCACAAGATGGCTATGTGAATAACAAAACTATCACAACGACCGCAGAATGGACATACACACTTTATACATCATCGCTTATGCCACCAGCACCACTTCCTGCCTGGGCAGTTGCGCCATCCTGCTGTTCTTGAACTACGGCAATATCGAGACAAACCCTGTTTACCTGAAGGCACGGCGGATCCTCGCATTTGCGACCTTCCTCGTGGCCATCGGTCTCCTCATCTCGCTTACCACCAGAAAATGGCAACCCGTCGGATGGGACATCGCCTCGTTTCCCGTCACCCTGATCGCCTCCTCGCAAACCCTGCTGTTCACATTCTCACTGATCCTGCTGTTCAACGAACAGTATGCCACCCGGCAGCGGATCCTGCTGCACGCAACTCCTTCCCTCCTCTTCACCCTGGCCTACGCCGGAGCATGCCTGATCTGGAAAGACCACCCCGTCTATGCTTACTCGGAATGGAAGTCACTGGTCACGAATCCGCCTTCCCTGATCCGCACGCTCTATCTGCTTGCCTACATCATCCAGTCAGGCATCTATGCAAAACTATTCCTGCACGAACGACATACTTACCTCTCCCTCTTGGGAGGAGTGAAGACAGAAGACAGGTGGCTCAAACTCGGACAGGTGACAAGCGCGTTCTTCCTTGCCTCAGGCATCGGCCTTTGTACGCTGAGCCTCGCCTTGAATCCTCACCTGCCTCACGAAATCACCGTGACCTTCCTATTCACCGTTTTCTATTTCGCCTTCGGAATCTTCTACGCAAACTTCAGTTCCACCTATCGGGATGTCCGAACCCGCATCCGTGAACAGAACTCAGCCTTTTCTCCTCCCGCCGGAGCGGACATGGAAGAATTGATCTGCTACCTCCAACCGGATGACGACAACAACCGTCTCTTCAAGGACATAGAAGCCTATTTTCAGAAAGAGCAGCCCTATCTGGACCCTGACTTTAGGATATCCGACCTGCCCAGGACCATCGGTGCAAACCCACACAAGCTCTCGACCGCTGTCGGCCGTGCCACCGGGCTGACGGTCCAAGACTACGTACTCCGCCTCCGCATCGGCCACTCCGCAGACCTGCTGCTACTGCCCGAAAACGCCGAGCGCACGATCGAAGACATCGCTTTCTCGTCCGGTTTCCAGTCTACAAGCACCTACAACCGGAATTTCCTGAAACTGATGAAAACAACCCCTTCCCGGTTCCGGAGCCGCACATGACAGGAATACCCCCGCCCTCCCGAGAGGAACACCCCTGTCCGCCCGACGGACAAAACTACATCATACTCATCATTGCTGATTTCGGGCACAACTTTACGGATTTTGGGCATCCTTTCTGCCCTTCTCTCCCCATCTTTGCCTCCAAACGGTTAACGCCCGGCCAACCACCGGGCACTTAAACATTGGAATCATGACCAACGAAGAAGAACAGATCACTCTCAACATCGATCTCTACGACAACATCATGACGGAGAAGGAAGGCGACTACACCGGCCGCCCTCGTATCACCGGCACTCTGTACAACAAACAGATAGCCGCCCGTATCGTGAAAGCAGGTACGGAGTACAAACAGGAAAGCATCGAGTATATCCTCGATCGTGCCGACAAAGCGAAAGTAGAAGCCATCGCCGAAGGTAAGAGCGTAATAGACGGCGTCGGGCAATACCTCGTCACCGCACGCGGCTCGTTTATCGGTGAAAACGCGCAGTTCGATCCTGTCAAACATTCCTTAGGCGTTTCCTACACGCCCGGTCAGCTTCTGCGCAGCCAGCTGAAAAAAACCAAAGTCGTCTGCAATGGCACAGCCCAAACAGGTCCGGTCATCAATTCCATCACCGACAGCACGACCGGCAGCGTCAACGAGATCATCACCTCGGCAGGCCCCGTCGTGATCAGTTGCAGCAATGCCAAAGTGATAGGCGACGACCCGTCTGTCGGCGTCTTCCTGACCAAGGACGAAGAGGGTGCAGCTCCGATGAAATGCCCGGTCATCATCCGCAACGCCCCATCCGAACTCACCGTCATGCTCCCCGCCATCGAAACAAAGGTTCTGTACACGCTGAGCGTGACAACACAATACAGCAGCAGCAACAAGATGCTGAAAAACCCGCGCACCTACCGCTTCCCCATCCTCTTGAGCGACGGGAAAAGCAATGACGAGGAACGCCCCGGCGAACTCTGACAACGATGGAGACGTTTCCTTCGAGCCAAGGGAGAGACTCCCTCGCCTCGAAGGAAACATCTCCACTACCTCCAAGTGAATCTCTCCCTTGCATCCAAAGGAGGCATTCATCAAATTGGATGCTTTTTTCATAACACCTAAATAACTACATACACATGAATAGAGATTTAAATATTAAAAGTACAATACGCCAGATTCTTGGCGTATTGATTAGTATCATGATACTAATGCCATTTACGGTATCCTCTCAAACCGTCACAACCACCATTGACTGCGCAAACGCTACAACAGACATAAACGGCAACGGATATCGTTGGGACCTCAGCAACAAGATACTGGCTCTTGACGGAATAGACCTAAGGACAAGTCAGATGATGGGCATAGAGCTTCCTCCCAATTCAACAATCACGCTACAAGGAGACAATTACATCGAAGGAGCAAGCAGGGCCATCCTCTTCAATATCGGTTCCACAGAGCAAGACCCAGGCGGAACCCTGACTATAAAGGGAGACGGGACCTTAACCCTGAACAGCACGAACACCCCCAGCGCCATTTTTAACGCAGGTACGAGCACGATCAAGAACAAAGCCATACTTGTGATAGAAAGCTCGACCGTCATCACAAACGGCCTGTCGGTAGGAGGCAATGCCAAAGACGAAAACGGAGAGTGGGGAAAAACGGGTGAAACAATCCTCAGGAACAATGCATGGTTGGATATCACTTGGGAAAAAACGACCAATCCTTCCGGTTTACCTCTCTACAACCACAACATAAAGGTGGAAAATTCCGTTCTGTTCTACAACTACCGGAACACCGGGACATTAGGATATTATGGTGAAGTATACGGAGACGTGACGCTGTCAGGAGACTGCACCATCAAGAACGGACAGACGCTTTTCATCCCGACAGGCTGCTCGCTCACCGTAAACGGAACACTGGATAATCAAGGAACCATATATAGCAAAGGCGCACTGACCGCAAACCAGATAACAGGAAACACGGTGACCAAAGACAAGGTTGACCTCAACGGGACAAGTTACAAAACATGGGCGGAGGCAACAGCTGCACTCGCAGGTTCCGAAGAACCGATCAATATCATCACTCTGTTAGACGACGAAACAGCTACAAGCACACCTCCAAAACCCTGTATCATAACAGGCGACGGAAAAACGTTGACATATGCCGGCGACCTCGAACTGCAAGCCGCCCTTACCTTCAAAAGCATCAAACTGAACATGAGCACCATTTATGCCAACGGCCACGATTTGACATTCGACGAGTCTGTCGATTGCCGCCCGTCGACATACACCAACAACGGCAACACCCTGACCGGCATACGTAACATCTGGGGAGGAACTAAAGACAACAATACGATCGACAAAACCAATATCGTAATCAAAAGCGGACAATTCGGCTGGATCTACGGCGGCGGCAATGCCGGTAACATCACAGGGACAACCAAGGTGACCATATCGGGCGGAACCGTGAACAACTCTGTTTTCGGTGGAAGCCATGCCGCAGGAAGCACAGTCGGCAATACCGAGTTGAACATTACCGGAGGAACTCTAAACCATATCTACGGAGGTGGCTGGAACGGGGACGTCACCGGTACAGCCACGACGAATATCTCTGGCGAAAACACGGTTGTCAGCGGCTTTATCATCGGCAACACGGAAGGAACCGGCACGGCAGGCAACACGGATGTGACACTTGACACATCCGCAGATAATCCCATCCAGGAAGTACACGGAGCTGGTATTAACTACAATAATACAGTACACGGGAAAGTTTCGGGAAATGTCAATCTCACCGTTCTGGACGGCAGAATCACCGGGAGCCTGATCGGTTGCTCCTCAGCTGTCGAGGGGAAGATCAACATAAACGTGAAAGGAGGAGAGGTCAAAAGAATAAGTGGCATCGACTATTCCTTGTCTGCAGATTCACCAACTCCCACTTACAGCGGAATAATCCAGATCACCATAGAAAAAGGCCATACCACCATCGGACAAATAGACAGCAACAATAACCACAAAACACATGTAACCTACAGAAACTGCGGAACAGCCGACACTCCCTATCTGATTTCCGAACTGCGCTCCATCGATAAAGTCATCCTGGAAAACTCTTTTATCAAAGAAAAGGACCGGACATCGGCATTCAGGCTCGACATGGGGAACGGAGAGACTATGGAAATAGAAGGGACCGGACTGACCGGAGATTTCCATCTGGTCAATTTGAACGGAAAAGCATCGGATAATCAGTCGATTATCACGGCTTCCGAACTGTCGGGTACATACAGTTTCACCCATAAGGCCGACAATAAGATGCTCTATAAAGCCGGTTTCAACTACCGCTATCCGGGTGACGCCACATTGTGTGCCATCACCCTTCCGACAACGGTCGAGAACGGCACGCTAGCTCTCAAAGGCACGATCGGAGCCGACCAGGGAGAAACCCTCTTTGAAAACGGTGACCAGGTCCCAGCAGGCACACCGATGACTATAATCGCCACTCCTTCACCAGGATATAGTATCAAAAGCTTCTCTGTAAGACAGGGTAATAACAATGTGACGGTTGATACAGATGGCAGCTTTACTGCTCCCGACGGTGATTTTACAGTCGCTGCCGAGTTTAAGAGGATATATACTCCGCCGGCAGCCACCTACTACACCGTCACTCTCCCCTCCGTAGAAGGTGCGACACTCAGCAAGCAGGCAGGTGACCATACGGTCGAGGAAGGATACAGTTTCACCTTCGCCATCACCTTGGATGAAAACTATAGTGAGTCCATCCCTATTGTCACCACCGATCGCGGCGAGACGATCATACCGGACACGAATGGCAGATACAAGATCAACAACGTGGCTGAAGACATTGTCGTCTCTATCTCCGGCATCGTGAAGAATCTTCCAACAAGTATCAAAAGTATCGAAACAGACACGAAGATATGGACCGCCGACGGCACGATCTTCATCCACACCTCTTCCCCGCAGCAGGTACAGGTGGTAAACCTCGCCGGAAGCACTCTCTTCTACCGCAACATTCCGGTAGGCGACACACGGCTCAATGGATTGGCAGCAGGAGTCTACATTGTACACCTCTCAAGAGAAATGCCACGGAAAATAATCGTACGCTAACCCTGTTTATTATATGCAAACTGAGGGCGATCGCGAACCGCCCCCACATAAAAATCCCCCTCTCTGCACACAGCCGGGAGGGGGATTCACGAACAGTTCAAAGACGAGGTGCTGCCGGACAATAAATTGTAAAATATTTGTTACATTTGTGACCTTAAAATTATTGCTCGATTGGGCACAAATAATCTATAGTATGAAGAACATTAAAATCTATCCGAAAGATTGGTTGCAGTTGCACCCTTATAAACAGTCAGATCCGACAGATTCCTATTATACCAATATTGCAAACCGTATTTACGGCATGTTGGAAGAAACACGTCTTGCCTATTCTTTTGAGAAGGACGAGGTCAAACAGATCAGTATACGCATGGCTGCCTATTTCGAAGATGTGATTTCCGGTCTGAATATCTGGCGCTCATTCATCACGGAACACAAAGCCTTATACGGTAAATTCCTGCCGTTTTATACACCTGACGATCACTATTATGATGACGAGGTCAACTACGAAGATATCCGGTTCTTGCTTTGGCATTACACACAGCAGTATCACGGGTTTCACAAAGGCACATTCGTCAGTCCCGACAATGCGGCAAACGGCGACACAGCCAAACTGATCTACCAGATGTTCTGTGACGAATGGACAACTGCACCGGAGAACGAACGGCTGCAACAGCTCTTTGCCCCGGAAACCCGCTATGAGGATGTCGACAAATATAACGAGTTGCTTCACTGGTTTCATTACCAATGTTACCTGTTTACCGATTCACACCAGGAACTGACAGATACAGTTAAGGAATATTGGGAACAAACGAAAGAGAAAGACGAGCAGTTCATCATGACCGCCTACGAGGCTCTGGCACATATTTCCAAAAGTGCATTTTTGGCTTACACGGCTCCCAAATGGCTTTCGCTGATCTTTCCGGCAGACCATCCGGATCACAGCTTGTTCGTTGAAGAAGGTGAAAAGTCACAGGCATTCAAAGAACCGGTGTCCGAAGAGAGCAAGAAAATGCTGACCGAGCACTTTGAGAAATTCACGGCAGCGGCAGAAGGAAAAGCACTCCTTTATTTCCAAAACAAGCGTGAATTCCTCGACTTCCTGACGAAGATCGGCATCGAGACGGAAGGAGCGACAGGCGATACCGCCTCCCGGAAATTTGCCGTTTATGCCACTCCGTCAGAAGGTTTGCAAGTCCTGGCCGATGGTGTTGAGTATATCAAAGACGAAAACAATCCTTTCTACAATCAGAAAAAGGCGGAAAACCAAGGTTTGTCCTTCTTCATGATCCGGAAATGCAGCCCGTATCTGCTGAGAATATTGGAAGAAAAAGGCATGTTAGCCGATGCGCAAGCGAAGAGCCTGGCCGGTGAAGAACGTAGCAAAGCGATCGTTCACGAGAACTGGGAGTTCCTGATGCGGTATTTCCTTCGGGAATATTGATTGTTACTTTTCTCTTGGGAGAAAAGTAACAATCAATATCGATCAGCCGGATACCGGATTCCCAACTGCCTGCGCACCTCATCGATGATCTCCAACGTGATCAGGGAGTGTTCGTGGCTGTTGATTCCAGACTGGCGTTTGCCGGACAGAACCAGATCGATAAACTCCGCCACCTCATAATAATATTCATCCTTGTCCGTCACGACGCTTATATCCTGAGCTTCGGCAGAGGGACCTCTACCGGAAGCGGCCGCCAGACGGGGAGTATATTTTACCTCTCCGATTATATTGATCCGGTCGAGCGTTATGTTTCCCTCTTCTCCCTGTATCTCTGTCGGCAAGGATGAATTGGCTATCTTGGAATAGAGAACGGTCGCATTCATCCCTTCGTATTCGAAATTGACGGCTCCCTGTCCGTCCGCACTGGATGAAAGAACGATTCCTGAAGCATCTATCTTTTTCGGACGTCCGAACAAAACGACCATCGGATAGACAGTATAAATCCCGATATCCATCATCGCCCCGTTCGACAATTCCGGCCTGAATGCGTTCAGCACAACTCCCTCCTTGAACTTATCATAGCGGGAAGAATACTGACAATAGCAGGAAAAATAACGCCGTATCGTTCCCAAGCGTCCTAAGTTTTCCCGCACAGACCGGAAATTCGGGGTAAGGGTCGGTTTCATCGCCTCCATCAGCGTAACGTCATATTTTGCAGAGGCTGCGATCATCTCTCTCACCTCCCACGCATTCGAAGCGAAAGGTTTCTCACAGAGTACATGCTTTCCATGCTTCATGCACAAGATACTCTGTTCCGCATGAAGGAAATTAGGCGATGCGATATACACGGCATCGATCAACGGGCTTTTTGCCATCTCTTCCAAAGAGGTAAAAGTATAAGGTATCTGATGTTTGGCGGCAAAGGCATCCGCCGTCTCCTGCTTACGGGAATAAACAGCAACCAGTTCAAAACGGTCATCCTGCCGCGCTCCGGCAATCACCCAGTCGGTTATAAAGTTGGTTCCGACTACTCCAAAACGTACTTTTCCACCATGTTCTTCCATATATTCCATTCCTTATCAGCGTAATATTAATGTATCTCCTTCTATCGAAAGTTCGGGAACCTTGTCCGTAATACTCAAAGTCAGGCAATAGGGAACAGCATCTTCGAGATGGTTCGCTTTCAAGCGTCCCATATGATCCGTCGTATCCAGATAGGCAAGCAGGTTCGCCTTGTTGCCCGTCCACATATCCCGGGCAATCACGGCAGCATCGCTGCCCGCCTCATACAAACCGGTATTCAGTAACGCATCCGTCAAAGCTCCTCCAAAAAGCGTATCTTCTATATTCACCTTATCCTGCCAGCCGGAACAGAGCACGACCACATCCCGCTTATGGCAGACACAGTAACCGGCCACCGCCTGCAGATTGATGAAAGCTCCCGTTATGACCCGGAAAGCGGATTTGGCGATCGTGATCGCACGTGTACCGTTGGTCGTGGTGAACACAATATCTTTCCCGGAAACCTTTTCCGCCGTATAATCAAACGGGGAATTTCCGAAATCGGCAAAACCACATCGCTTCACATTCCGTTCCGCTCCGACCAGCCAGCCTTTTGCCTTATATGCCTCAGCCTCTTCAACGGTAGCGACCGGACGGATACTGCGCACTCCGTTACTAAAAGCGGCGGCCATCGTCGTCGTTGCCCGAAACACATCCACGACCACCACGATAGCTTCCGGATTATGATAGACCGGATATAATGCCGGTGAAAAACAAACATCTATTTTCATATCAAACGATTATTATACCTGCAAAAATACGGGAGATTTTAAACATTTCCCCTATCTGCTTGTTCTTTTATTACATTTTTGAATAAACGTTTTAAACTAAGTCGTATGAAAAGAATTGTATCTATGATGGTGATCTTCACCCTTCTGTTGGGTGGCATGACACATGTGCAGGCTCAGACAAGTAAAGCCGCAGAAAAAGCTGAAAAAAAGCAGGAAAGAAAAGAGAAAAAAGAAGAAAGGTTAGCTAAGGACGCCGTTATGGGCGAAGAAGCATTCAACAATGCCATGCAGGCTATCACAAACCGGTCGTTCGTGCTCGAAGCCAACTCCGTACAACCGTTGAACGGACGTGTTTACTATGTAAACTCAAACACTAACTTCGTTTCGTTGAATGACGGACAGGCCATGGTTCAGATCGCATCCAACTCTCCTTACCCCGGTCCTAACGGATTAGGCGGCATCACCGTACAAGGCTCGGCATCCAATGTACAGGTCAAACAAGAAAACAACGGAAACGTGTATCTGTCCATGAGCGTACAAGGTATCTTTATCTCTGCAACCGTAAACCTGGTATTATACAGCGGGACCAATAATGCAATGGTTACCGTAGACCCGAACTTCTCAGGAAACAACCTGACAATGAACGGAACATTGCTTCCCTATTCAGACTCCAACGTTTTCCAGGGAACCACTTACTAATTCATATATATATTAAACAACAAGGAAGGGCGGACCGATGATCGGTCCGCCCTCTCTTTTTTATAACAATCCGGTTTACTTATCGAACCGGAACATATTGTACGAATGCTTCCATCGCTTCATAAGATGCAAGGCCTAACTGATGATACAGTTCGGCAGTAGCACGGTTACGGTCTTCGGCACGCTGCCAGAACAAACGTTCGTCGTCTCCAAGGAACGGTGCACTTTCAGCCTGAGACTGGTGTTTCAGGATCGCGTTTCTCTTATGCCGCAATTCTTCGGGAGAGATAGGAACAGCCATTTCCACATGGTCCATTTCCCATTCGGCCCAAGCCCCGCGGTACATCCAGATGCGGCAGTTCTTCAGCCATTCTTCATCCTTCAGCTCGTCGATAGCTGCCAGAACGGCATTCAGACATACACGATGAGTTCCATGTGGATCGGCAAGGTCACCGGCTACAAACATCTCATCAGGTTTCACATCCGTCAGCAACTTCTTCACGATGGCAATATCCGCTTCGCTCAAGTCGTTCTTCTTCACCAGCCCTGTTTCATAGAAAGGCAAGTCGAGGAAGTGGATATGATCGTCACTCTTGATCCCGCTGTAACGGGCACCGGCACGGGCTTCTTCCCGGCGGATCGTGCCTTTCATAAAGAGGACATCACGTTTTTCAGCTTCACCTTCCACCTTTTCATAACGGAGGAAATGGATGATTTCTTCGGCTTTCTTCTTAACCGTTTCGTCTTCCGTATATTTGGCACAAACGTCGCGCAGATATTCGCAATAGCGGATTACCTCTTCATCCCCTACGGCAATATTGCCGGAAGTTTCGTAAGCGACATGTACATCGTGATGCTGTTCACACAAACGATGGAATGTACCGCCCATCGAAATTACATCGTCATCCGGATGCGGACTGAAGATAATCACTTTCTTCGGATACGGAGTTGCACGTTCGGGACGGTTTGAATCGTCGGCATTCGGCTTGCCGCCCGGCCATCCGGTAATCGTGTGCTGGATATCGTTGAATACCCGGATATTCACATTATAGGCCGAACCGTACAGGGCGAGCAGCTCACCCAGGCCGTTTTCGCTATAATCCTTGTTTGTCAGTTTCAAGATCGGTTTGCCTGTCAACTGGCACAACCAAACGATTGCGCGACGGATCAGCTTGTTATCCCACTCGCAATTGGTAACCAGCCAAGGATGACTGATACGTGTCAGATCATACGCGGCAGACAGATCGACTACGACTTTCGCATTCGTATGATTCTGGAGGTAAGAAGAGGGAACAGCGTCACTCACTTTGCCTTCCACCGTTTTGGCGATGATCTTCGCCTTATCTTCACCCCACGCCATCAGGATCACATTACGGGCTTTCATCATGGTAGCGATCCCCATCGTGATGACTCCCGCAGGCACATTGTCCAGTGACGGGAACGTACGGGAAGCTTCCTTACGGGCAGTTCCTTCCAACAGAACCAGACGGGTACGCGAACTCAGCGTCGCACCTACACCGTTAAACATAATGTTGCTCGCATGTCCCACACCTAACAGGATATAATCCAAACCGCCTGCCTTCTGGATGTTTTCTTCGTACATCCGGCAGAAATCGATGATGGCATCTTTCGGCATACATCCATCGGGAGCATAAACATTCTCAGGGGTAATATCGATATGGTCCAGCAAAGCCTCTTTCAGCTGTGCCACGTTGCCGGCGGAAGGAGAGACAAGCGGGAAGAATTCATATTCAACAAAGACAACCACGTTGCGGAAGCTCAGTTGTTCTTCCTTATGCATACGGATCAATTCTTTATATACGCTCAGCGGAGAACGGCCTCCGGGAATAGCCATCACAAAGTTTTCACCGATTTCCTGTTTCTTGCGAATCTGGTCTGCTATCTCCTTAGCGATGGCAAACGAACCTTCATCGGCCGATTCGTAGATGTTTGTCGGGATCTTTTCCAGACGGGTCAAAACTGAATGCTCAAAAGCATTCTCCGGGCGATAATACCGCTGCGGTATTCGCGTCAGGGTAATCTGCGAACTAAGGTCTGTTTTCATGTTTAATTCTCGATTTAGTATATTATATCATAACTTGAATCACAAATATACTAATAAATAAACGAACTTAGCTTTACAGAGCATTTAAAAAATCAATACGGTTATAGGAAATATTGATATTACGGATTTTGGCAGAGATGAATCAAATGTATCATTTAAGAACCAGGTTCGCGGATGACACGGATCGGACGGATCTTAACGGATAAAATAATTCCAATCCGTTTTATCCGCGTCATCCACAAACCTGTTCTTCATTCTTTATCAGTTCTAATCTTCTTAAAACAGCGTATTGGCAGCCGGAACCAGGTTTCCCATCGACCAAACGGCACGGACAGTCAAGTTACGGTCCAGGATGATGATGTCGGCATCTTTTCCGCGCTGCAACGTACCCGTACGGTCGGATACCCCCATCAGGCGTGCCGGAGTTTCGGAAGCCATGCGAACGGCATCGGCCAACGGGACATTGGCTTTTTGAACCATCGTGCGGACCAGCACATCCATCGTAGCGATACTTCCGGCAAGCGAAGAATGGTCGGCCAACTTGCAAACACCATCTTCAATGATAATACGTGAGCCTTCGTCCGGTTTCACATCGCTTGCAGCATAAGACAACGCATCGGTTACCAGGCACGTGCGTTCCACACCTTTCAGCTTATACACCAAGCGAAGAATCGTAGAAGGCAAATGTTTACCGTCGGCAATTACTTCCACCGTCATATCATCCATCAGGAAAACACTTTCCACCGTTCCTTCGTATTTATATTCACGACGCTTGTGGAAACCGGGCATTGCGTTGTAGAACTGTGCCGCATGGGTAAAACCCGCCGCATAGGCTTCTTTGATATCCTCGAATTCGGCTTCCGTATGCGTAATGGCAGCCAGGATACCTTTCGACCTGAGATAACGGGCGAAATCATGCGCACCCGGCAATTCAGGACTGGCATCCCAACGCTTAATACAGTTCGTACTTTCCAGGATAGACATATATTCTTCCTTATCCGGATTTTTCACATCATAAAGGTTACCGGCCATCTTGGCATTCAGATACGGTCCTTCCACATGAAGTCCCAATACGGGACCGTCCTTTTCCGCCATCAGCTTCTCGCAAATGGAGACTGCCTTGCAGATCGATTCTTTAGGAGAAGACGACAAAGTGGGAAAAATAGTAGTCGCACCGTGTTTCATATGGGCGGCAATAGCACTATGGAAGGCTTCTTCCGTACATTCCTTAAAATCATGGCCGCCTCCGCCATGCACGTTCATGGCTACGAAACCGGGAATGATATACATACCCTTGGCATCCACCACCTTGGCGCCGATAACAGCCAGGTCGCTGTTCGTCACTTCCAGAATCTTTCCGTCGCTAATCAATACGGAGCCATCCTTCAACCATCCCTGAGGGGTAAGGATCTGGCCATTTATTATTTGTGTCAGCATAAATCAAAACAGTTTATTCGTTCCTTCCACTAATTTACCCATCGCCCAGACAGCACGGACATTCAAGTCCTTATCCAGAATCTGGATGTCCGCATCCTTACCTCGCTGCAAAGACCCCTTACGGTCGTAAACACCCATGATGCGTGCCGGAGTTTCAGAAGCCATGCGAACGGCATCTTCCAACGGGATCTCGGCTTTCTGAACCATCGTACGGATCAGGCGGTCCATAGTCGCAATGCTGCCGGCAAGAGCAGAACGGTCGGCCAGCTTGCAAACACCGTCTTCGATGATCACACGCGGGTCAAACGCCGTCTGGCTGTCACTTGCGGCGCAAGCCAGCGCATCGGTGATCAGACAAGTACGTTCCACGCCTTTGATCTTATAGACCAGACGAAGGATCGTCGGAGGCACATGGATACCGTCGGCAACCACCTCGACCGTCATGTCGTCGATCAGATAAATACTCTCGACCGTACCTTCATATTTATATTCACGACGTTTGTGGAAACCGGGCATCGCATTGTAGAAGTGCGTGGCATGGGTATATCCGGCTTCGTAGGCAGTCTGAATATCCTCGTATTCGGCTTGCGTATGACCGACAGATGCCAACACGCCTTTCGAGGTGACGTATTTACCGAACTGCATGGCACCCGGCAATTCGGGAGCGGCATCCCAACGTTTGATGCAATGTGTCTCTTCCAACAGGGGAATGTATTCTTCCGGATCCGGATTCTTGATATTTTCCGGCAACTGCCCGCCGGCCATCTTCATGTTGAAGTAATGCCCTTCCAGATGAAGCCCCAGGACAGGACTGTCTTTTTCCGCCATCAACTTTTCAGTCGTTGCAGCTGCTTCGCGGATCATCGGGATGGTCGAGGATGACAATGTGGGGAAAATACTGGTCGTACCATGCTGCATGTGAGCGGCTACCGCTGCCCGGAACGCTTCTTCGGTACCTTCCATAAAGTCACGGCCTCCACCGCCGTGAACATGGATTTCTACTCCGCCCGGCACGATATACATGCCTTTAGCGTCTATCAAAGTGGCTCCTACCACTGCCAGATCGCAGTTAGTCACTTCCAAAATCTTGTTATCGCTTATCAGAACAGAACCGTCTTTCAACCAGCCCTGTGGGGTAAGGATCTTGCCATTTATAATCTGAGTTAACATAGCGCAAGAATTAAGTTTGTGTTTTTTAGTTTTAAGTAGGCAAAGGTAGGAAGATTTTCTAAAGAGAGTTAAAAACCAAGCGTTAATATTTACTTTTTCAAAACAGAGAGAGCAAGTCGGTCCAGGAAGGTTTTATTTAAGTGACAATAGCCATGCTTCTATTGTCAAACAGCCCAATCATTGACCTTTTGCCCTTGGTCGAAGATCTTTTCGCCCTTGGTCAAAAGCCCTTTCGACACTTGTCAAAAGCCTTTTCGACTAAGGGCGAAAAGTAAAAGAATGGTAGTAATGGCAGTAAATATCTGTGTATTTGTTTATTAGTTATAATTACAGTATCCTTATTTTAGCAGGATCGGAAATCCGCGCAATCCATGCTTAAATAGCA
This sequence comes from Parabacteroides merdae ATCC 43184, assembly GCF_025151215.1. Classification (NCBI taxonomy): domain Bacteria; kingdom Pseudomonadati; phylum Bacteroidota; class Bacteroidia; order Bacteroidales; family Tannerellaceae; genus Parabacteroides; species Parabacteroides merdae. The sequence continues at coordinate 278,921 of NZ_CP102286.1, read as the reverse complement.
GGACTGCAAATCATCATTTATGATTCGTATCTACCAAGAATCGACTGCTAACTATTGGCTGCATTCAGTTCTTCCAGTTCGAGGGTCTGTTCCGTCCAGAGATCCATCGTGTCGGAAAGTTTCTTCTTCAATTCGGAATATTCGGTATATAAGGAAACATCCGCCGCCCCTTCGGGAGTGGCGAGCTTGGCCTCGATAGCAGCAATGGAGTTTTCGAGTTCCGTTATTTTCTTTTCGGATTCGGCTATCGCTTTTTCAACCTTCTTGATTGCCTTGCTTTGTTCCTTGCGGGCTTCATAAGAGAGCTTGTTTCGGGTCGGCTCCGAAGCGTTTCCTTCCATAGAGGTTGTCGTTTGGGTGGAACGTTCCAATTCGCACAAACTATCCATCTTCTTATGTTCCAGGAAATCATAAATACCTCCCAAATGTTCGATCACCCGTTTATTTCCGAATTCATAAACCTTGTCTACCAGTCCATCCAGGAATTCACGGTCGTGCGAGACGACGATAACCGTACCGTCAAACTCTTTCAAAGCATCTTTCAGCACATCTTTCGAACGCATGTCCAAATGGTTGGTCGGTTCGTCGAGGATCAACAGGTTCACCGGTTCCAACAACAGACGGATCATGGCCAGACGGGTCTTTTCTCCACCAGACAATACCTTCACTTTCTTGTCCGACGCTTCTCCACCGAACATGAAAGCCCCCAATATGTCCCGTATCTTCAGACGGATGTCCCCCTGTGCCACGTAATCCACCGTATCGAAAACGGTCATATTCTCATCCAGCAACTGTGCCTGGTTCTGTGCAAAATAGCCGATCTTCACATTATGCCCCAACTGAAGCTTTCCTGTAAAATCGGTGATCTCTCCCATTATGCATTTAACCAGCGTGGACTTACCTTCACCGTTCTTGCCGACAAAAGCGACTTTGTCTCCGCGGCTAATAGTGAAAGTGGCATGCTCGAAAATCAGATGGTCGCCATAGCGCTTGGCCACATCTTCCGCAATCACCGGATAGGAACCGGAACGGGGAGCCGGAGGGAATTTCAGGCTCAACATAGCCGTATCCACTTCGTCCACCTCTATGCGTTCAACCTTTTCCAATTGTTTGATACGGGATTGCACCTGCACGGACTTGGTCGCTTTATAGCGGAAACGCTCGATGAAAGCTTCCGTATCGGCCAATTTCTTCTGCTGGTTTTCAAAGGCACGAAGTTGTTGTTCGCGGCGCTCTTTACGCAATTCCACATATTCGGAGTATTTTACCTTATAGTCATAAATCTTCCCAAGCTCTATCTCTATCGTCCGGAAAGTCGTATTATCGATAAACGCCCGGTCATGTGAAACAAGGATCACCGCATTGGCACGTGTCGCAATGAAGTTTTCAAGCCATTGGATGGACTCTATATCCAAATGGTTGGTCGGCTCGTCCAGCAGCAGGACATCCGGCTTGCGGAGCAGGAGCTTGGCAAGCTCGATACGCATGCGCCATCCCCCGCTGAACTCGGAGGTCGGCCGGTCGAAATCCTCACGGCTAAATCCCAAGCCGATCAACGTCCGTTCCAACTCGGCATGGTAATTGTTGCCGCCCATCATCTGGAAATGTTCCGTCAGATGCGTGACACGGTCTATGAGGTTCTGATACGATTCCGTTTCATAATCTGTCCGTTCGGCCAGTTGTTGGTTCAGCCGTTCTATCTCCTTTTCCATCTCATGGATATGCTCGAAGGCATGTTCCGCCTCTTCGCGTACCGTCTGTGTATCCGCCAGCTTCATCTGCTGGGGAAGATAACCGATCGTCGTCTCCTTCGGTACGCTGACCGTCCCGGAGGTAGGAGACTGCAAGCCGGCAAATATTTTCAGCATCGTCGATTTTCCCGCACCGTTCTTTCCCACCAGTGCGATACGATCCTTCTTATTTACCACAAACGAAACATCATCAAAAAGCGTAAACCCGCCAAACTCAACTGTAAGTCCTTCAACAGAAATCATATTTTTTCTCTTTTATGGCTGCAAAGATACAATTTATCCATAAAAAAAGCCTCGACTTTATGCCGAGGCTTTTTTATCAAAGATCCTGTGCCGTCCTTATCTCGTTTTTCATCAAACGTTCATGCAGGCCGTTTGTGATTTCGGCCCAACCCTCTTCTATCCAAAGGGGATCTTTGCAACAGGCCTGCTCCCATTCGCTCAACTGCTCCATGAGTTCCCGTGCCTTCTCCGGCTCGGAAGATAAAAGATCGTGCATCTCTTCCACGTCCTGATCCATATTATACAGGACGGAATCGACACCACGAGTAATGATCAACTTGTACGAACCGGAACGGATGGCCCGTGTATCCATCTTACGCCAGAATAAGGCTTCATGCGGATTACCGCTTTTTTCCCCGGAAAGATACGGTAACAGGGAGACACCGTCGATCGGCTTGTGCAATCCTTCTTCCGGAATGTCCAACGCATCCACCACTGTGGCAAAAATGTCCAGCGAAGAAGTCAGCCCGGTGAAACGTTGGTCCCGCTTGAAACGATCGCCCCAAACGACAAAGAACGGAACCCGTTGTCCGCCTTCGAACTTATTTCCCTTGAAGCCTTTCAACGGAAGGTTGGAGGACTGGTTGGTCGTGGAACCGCCATTGTCGCTCAAAAAGAATATAATCGTATTGTCGAACTTGCCCGCCGCTTTCAGTTCGTCCACAATCTTGCCGACACCACGATCCAGCGCATACATCATAGCCGCATACTTCTGGCGGGGCTGTCCTTCGAAACGCGCCAAATCTTCTTCCGTCGCTTCATTGGGAGAATGGGGAGCGGTAAAGGACATATACAGCATAAAGGGCTGCTCGCTCTCCGTAACAAACTGCTGTGCCTTAGAAGCCAGTTCATCGGTGAAGTAACCGTCGAAAGACAGTTTCCGCCCGTTGTACTGGTATTGTTGCAGGTTGCCATCCTTATCACTGGTTTCAGGATCATAGAAATAAGAACGATGGCCGGCCAAAAGCCCGTAGAACGTATCGAAGCCTTTCGCATTCGGACGCTGGGAGGGTTCGGAGCCCAAATGCCATTTTCCGATACAGCCCGTACGGTAGTCATACCGTTTCAACAAAGCCGGAAGCAATTCTTCATCGTCAGGAAGGCCATCTCCCGGCTTATCCAGGTTACATTCATATCCGTAGCGTTGTCCGTAGCGGCCCGTCAGCATCATGGATCGCGAAGGGCTGCTCACCGTCGCCGCCACATGAGCATCCGTAAAGATACACCCTTCGGCTGCCAGGCGGTCGATGTTAGGTGTCTGGATATCCGTCGCCCCCATAAATCCAAAATCCGCATATCCGGCATCATCCGCAAGCAGGATCAGGATATTCGGTCTTTGCGCCTCTTCATCCTGTCCGGACGAGCAAGAAGCCAATCCGGTGATTGCCCCTAAAGAAACAACAAACAAACGATCTATTTTCATTTTATACATCTTTTTATTCCCGTTTACTTCTTCTTCCGCTCGATAGGTGACGGGACTTTCTTTGCATACTTATCCCGGTCGCAAACAATCTTTCCATCCACATATTCCAATTCGGCTATCTGGATAGAGGCACGATGATAGTTCCAAGTATTTTCTTCCACTTCCATACCGTCCATTTTATACGTCCGTCCCGGATGGGTGAAATAGAAAATAAAAGCACGGTCTCCGATCACAACGACATCGCAATGCCTTCCCTGGTCGAAATCGTCCGGACGGAGGCCCGGTTTGTTCAGGATTGTCGAATTATAGGTCCAGTTAGTCGCATCGTCCGATTCGTAACAGTGCAAGCCGACATATCCCAGATTACATTCGTCGATGATGTTCCAGTATTTATTTTTCCAATAAAAGACGATCGGCCCCTCATGCGGGACATCGTCAATCTCACATTTGCCGGTTACCTTCCAAGTCGTCAAATCCTTGCTCACACCCGTATTCGTCTTGGAATCGGGGGTCTTGTACCACATCTTCCATGTTCCGTCCGGCATCTGAAACGCCGAAGCGTCGATACAACCATGTGTACCTTCTATTTCCTCCACCAGATCCCAGTTCATCAGATCCTTGCTTTTGTAAAAGACAAGCCGGGCATCACCTCCCCAGAAAGGATGAATACCGGGGATAAAGGTCACGATCATGTAATAAGTGTCCTTATGCTTGAACACATCGGGAGCCCAGAAAGTGCTCTGTCCTTGCATGGGTTCCGGCAGGTTCGCTGTCCCGACATAATACCAGTTTTTACCGTTGTTCTTGGTTGCCGCGATCCCGACTTTACTGCCATATACACAGGCCACTTCCTGCAAGTTAGGGACATTGGCACGGCGTTGCGTGTAGAACATCCACCATTCCTGCCGCTCCGTGTTCCATTCGAGCGTCGGGTCGGTAGGGCCGTCATAGATAGGACAACGGAACAAAGGAGCCGGCGCATGCTCAATGTCGAACGGCTTGTCTTGTGCAAAAAGGCTTGTCCCGTAGAACAGGACTGCCAACATATATACTATTCTTTTCATGCTATTCAGATTAGACGCGTTATACATTATATAATATATTAATAGAGCGAGATTTCCCCCAGGCCGGCACGCCCTTCGGAAACATTCTCGATTGTCAAGCGGAGATATTTCACTTCCCGGTCAACCGTCATCGGCTTAAATTCCCAGCCCGTACATTCACGCTCATACAAGAGTTCCCACCGTTCGCCATCCTCAGAAGTCTCTACCTTATGCTTATAGGAAGAACTGTCTTTCTGGAAAAGGATACGGCTGGCAGCCACGTATGTCGGACGGTCCAGCATCAAAGTGACTACCTGTGGCAACCGGTCTTCTCCGGCAATCCACCAAGTATGATCGTCATTGTCGATTATATTGGAAGCAGGATACCCGTCCTGGCTGCTTCCAACCTGAACCGACGCGATTTTCAGGCGAGGTTTCTCCAAGATACGCTTCTGCCAGGAAGAAGGTTTTACCACAACATTGTCTTCCTCTTTCCCCGTAAACAGAGCATGTTTTCCATCAGGCAGAGACTTCCCTTCAAACGGCTTCGTGCTGATTTCCGCTTCACCGGCGAACAAACCCTCTGCTGTCGCTTTCACCGTAATCTTACCGGCTTTCTTCGTCGTGCGGACAAATGCGAAACCAACGCCACCTTCCACCTTCTGAGGATTGATACCGATACGGCTGATCGTATCTCCGACCAGCACTCCTTCACCAGACACCAGAATCCGGATTTCCTGTCCAGAGTTGTAGATCAAAGAACCGTTCTTGTCACAGACCTTAAAGTAGACAGGAATCATATCCGAGCCGTCGGCAACAGGAACAATGCCATCCGTCTTAATGTCCACAACCAGACGATCGGCTTTTCCCGGAGTGCTCACACTGTGGGTTGCCACAATCTTTCCGTCAACCAGCGCTTCCGCCTTTAACGTTCCAGTTTCATATTCCCCGGCATTAAAGACGAACATTGGACTGCCGCCTTTCTCGACAATCGAACGAAACAGAGGTGTCCGTTCTTCCCGTGTCTGAGTTCCGATCAACTTCTCATTACGATAAAGACGGACTTCGTCGCAGTTGGAAAAAACCGTTATATCTGTTGTAGACGAGGCGAAATCTCCCGAAGCATTATAGGAAGCGATAAAGACCATCGGCCCTTCATACAATCCGGGTTGTGAAACTGCTTTGTCCCTCATACTCTGCAACATGAAGTAGCTGAATTTCGGATACCGGTTGATATCCACCACACCGCTATACATCGTTTCATCCTGGCTGCCCCGTGCATAGTCATTGTAGCTCCAAACGAAATGTCCACCCATATGTGGATTGGCATCCAGCATGCACCAGTCAAAATAGCCTTTACCATTCAACTGCTCGATACGGCTGCGGCACTGGCGCATCTGTTCTTCCTCGCTTTCTTTCAAGCTGACACGTGGCTTTTCGCCCACGCCATCTCCCCATTCGCGGGTAAACAACGGCTTGACTACTATAAAATCTTCCGGATAATTACTCATCACATCCCCGTCTTTCGGGAATTTGGAAACCTGTTTATAAAAGACATCATAATAGGGCTCCATTTCCGCATGCCCGAAGTAATCACCTGCCGTGTACATCTGATCGCCCGGATATTCGGCATGAGACAGTTCGAAAATCTCTTTTGCCAAAGAGACCGGATAACGGGATTCGTTCAAAGCCGTTTCCCAAAGGACAACAGAAGGATGATTCCGGTCACGGCGGATCATCTGGCGTCCGATTTCATACAAACGTTCAATAAAGATTGAATCCGGATTATAGAACTGCCATCCGGGAATACACTCCACCACTAACAGCCCATACCGGTCACACGCCTCCAAGAAAGCCGGATCATTCGGATAATGGGCGGCGCGAACCGCATTATAACCACCCCGTTTCAGGTCGATCACATCCCGTACCTGCATTGAGTTGGAAGCCGCATCCCCAACATTGGCAAAAGCCTGGTGACGGTTGGCTCCGCGCATATACAGTTTTTCACCATTGATAAAGAATCCTTCCTCGGCCGTGTACCGGATCGTACGAATACCGATTTTCCGGGTGGTTTCGTCGAGCACTTTATCTTCCGATAATAATTGCGTACGCAAGGTATAGAGATTAGGCGTATAAGGATGCCATAAAGCAGGCTGGTTAACAAAGAGGTCCTGCTCCACCGTTCTGTCCGATTGCTTGTGCAAGGTGACCGGTGTTTCAGCCTCAGCAATAACGTGGCCAGCCGAATCGACCAGTTGCGAGAAAACAGACAATGTCTGATCTTTATCCGTCAAATTCCGGACATGAGTCGCAAGATGTGCCCTCGCCTTGTCTTTTGTCACTTCGGGATACGTCACAAACTGACCTCCACCGGCAACAATATCTTCCTGCAACGGGTCGGTGATATATACTTTGTCCGTAATCACCATCCGGACATCCCGATAAATCCCACTATAATAATAGAAATCCATTTTGTCCTGCGGCTTTCCCGGAGGTGTCAGCGGGTCCGGCTCGGCAGAGACCCGGACAGCCAGCACATTATTACCGTTCCAATCGATACGGTCCGTAAGGTCTGCGACAAATCCCATATAACCACCATGATGCTCCGTCACTTTTTGGCCGTTCAGATAAACATCGCAATTCGTCATCACTCCTTCAAAAGAGACGACAATCCGTTTATCCTTATACTTCGCAGGCAGTTTGAAATAACGGCGATACCAACCGATCCCGTCATAAATGGAGTTCCCGCCGCAATGTTTCATTTCCAGTTGCATGATATGGGGTAGTGCGACAGGTATCCATCCTGAATCATCCAGATCCGTCCGGCTCCCTTCCACCACATCCCCCCGATAAAAAGCCCAGTCGGTATTCATGTCCAGGACTTCCCGGCCGGAAGAGGAGATACTGCAACTTTGTCCGAATGCAGCACAAATGAACAACAAGATAAAAGAGAAAATTCGATAATGCTTCATGCTATGTTAGTGTTTTTCTGTACAAAGGAAAGGGATATATTGGAAATGATCCAATATATCCCTCTTAAAACATGATAAATATATCAGTTCTTATTAATAACCGTCATTCTGTTTCAATAGCTTGTTTTTATCAAGTGCATCCTGCTTGATCGGTAAATACCGGTTATGAGGAGCGAACGAACGGTTTTCAACTAATTCGACACCACTTATGACTGCACGTTTGTACGGATCTTTTTCATCATAATTGATCGTTCCGGTGAAGCTTTCCAAAGGAGCATTCAATACCGTTTCAGCAACCATCTTGCCACTTGCATCTTTCCAACGAAGAATATCGGCACGACGAAGGCCTTCACCAGCTAACTCGATAGAACGTTCGCGACGAATCAATTCACGCAATGTTTCTTTAGTACCATATTTACTCTGATCTACTTTCGGCATACCTACACGCGTACGAATCTGATCCAACATATCGTATATTTCAGCAGACGGGCCGTTCAATTCGTTCTCAGCTTCCACATATGTCAATAATACTTCTGCATACCGGAAAATGATCGTCTGCGCATTCGAAGACCAAACATCTCCATATTGAGACATCGGAGCCAAATATTTAGCCCAAGTCAAACCCGTCTTCGAAGAGTTGTTGGCCGTACCCGGATGATCCGGATTCGTTTTACCATTCACCTCCTTATCCAATGTGTTAATGATCGTTTCTTCTCCCTTATAATTAACCCAATCCATACCCGGATAAAGAACCGTCATTGCCATACGCGGGTCACGATTTGCAAAAGGATGAACAGGATCGTAACCACTACCAGCCTCTTCTTTTGTCAAACCATTACTCATTTCATACGCATCAATCAGATTTTTGGATGGAACCATAGAAGACCAACCTGCATCCGAATTGTTATACATCGTGGCGATCATCCAATTTGAATACAGATTTTCATCATGTTGCACAGCAGCTATGATTTCTTTCGAATTCTGTCCGCTCACCATAAATATATTTTCAAAGCTCGGATCCAGTTCATACTGTCCTAAATCCATAATAGCTTTTGCAGCCTCTTTCGCACGCTGATAGTCGGCATAATAAAGGGCTGAACGCATCTTGATAGCCAAAGCCGTACCTTTGGCAATATAACCACTTGCGGCAGGAGCATCATCTAACATCGGGATAGCAGCATCCAACTCGTCGTAGATATACTTTTTCACCTCTTCTTCCGTATTGCGGGGAACTTGTGCTTCTTCAGCTGTTTCATAAGAATCGATAATAGGTACACCGCCATACTGCCAGTTCATATTGAAATAAGTATAAGCCCGGATCGTTTTCACCTGACCAATCATATTGTCTTTCTTCTTTGCATCCGCAAATTCAATATTTTGGATATTGGTCAAGAAATCGTTACAACGACGGATCATTCCAAATTTATAATAATCTGCAACTGCGTTGCTGGCAGTCATACTACCATTTCCGATATTCCGATAATTTTCATGGACATGGAAATTGAAACCGAAATCGGAAGCACAATCCCAATACAGAATACCCGTTTCATCAGCCCAACCGTCATAACAACCAATCAAAAACTTTTCAGCATCCTTTTCTGTTTGCCAAGTTGTGCTGGGAGACAGTGCGTCATGGGGAATCGTATCCAAAAAGTCCGAACAGGAAGTCCCGACCAATGCCATCCCGGCCAGCATATATACTAATACACGTTTCATATTTTATTCTTTAATTTTAATCTTAAACAATCGTTCTTATCAGAATGTCACATTCACACCAAAAGCATGTGTCTGAGTTAACGGGAAACTGGAACCGCGTTCATCTCCGATTTCCGGATCCACATTGACAAGCATATTATGGATAGTAAACAGGTTTTCTACAGAGTAGTAGAAACGTACGTTTTCAATTCCAACCGATTTGATCACATTCTTCGGAAGTGTATAACCGAATTGCAGGTTCTTCATACGCAAATAGCTGGAATTCTGCAACCAGAATGTAGACACGACATTAGATGACAGACTCGGAGATGTTACATCATAAGCCACACGTGGCATCGTTGCATCTTTGTTTTCCGGTGTCCAAGCATCCAACCATACAGTTGCCGGATGTGAGTCATCGCCACCGAAATAGCCTGTTACTTCCTGGTTGATCAAACGATGCACGCCAGCCGCGCCCGTAAACAACATGGATAAGTCGAAGCCTTTATAAGCAGCATTCAGATTCAAACCAAACGTAAATTTAGGATCTGAAGAACCTGCAAGGACGCGGTCATCAGCCGTCATTTTACCATCACCGTTTGCATCCTGATAGATCAGATCACCTCCCTTGAACTTTTTAGTTCCAAACGGATAACCTGCCTGTGTGGAATATTTATCCATCCAAGCCTGAGCTGCTTCATCCGATTCAAAGAAACCATCTGCTTTATAAACACGATATGTGTTCAGCGCTTCACCAATCTTACGAACCTTATTGCCATTGTTCGGATCAGCCGTTACACCTCCGGCATCCGGACTCAAACCTAAATCCAATAATTCGTTTTTGTTGTACGAGAAGTTTCCGGTTGCACCAAACGACCAATCCCCCCATTTGTTGTTGTAGCTCAGAATCACTTCAACACCTCGATTGGACATTTCACCTACATTATCTTTATAAGCATCCAAACCAAATTCTGCCGGAACCGGAACATCCATGATAATACCTGTTGTCCTACGGTCATAGTAGTCAAATGTCACATTGATCTTGTTATTGACTGTCGCATCAAAACCAAGTCCCCATGTACGAGATTTTTCCCAAGAGATAGAAGACAGCTTATATGCTTTCTGATAATACCCCGACTGCAAAGCACCTCCTAACGGATAACTTGCATCTAGATTATAGGTATTCATCCAAGGATAATAATCAGTCAATGCATCTTGATTACCCAGTAACCCCCATGATCCGCGAATCTTCAAGTTGTTCAACCAATCTTTCGTATTTTCCATGAAACCTTCTTCACTAATACGCCATGCAGCAGAGAAAGAAGGGAAATATCCCCAACGATTACCATCAGCAAAACGGGAAGAAGCATCAGAACGGATATTACCTTCCAACAAATATTTGCCGGCATAATCATAGTTAATACGTCCGAACCAAGAAATCATCGCCAACTCACGTGTATAGCCATTGTTCTTCTGAGTAGCAGCATCTCCAGCCGCGATATCGGTCAGATCATTAGTCGGGAAATTCTTACGGAACTGCTGGTTATAGGTGTAGTCATACTTTTCCGTATGCCAACCTGCCATTGCTTTCAAACCGTGTTCACCGAATTGTCTGTCAAAATTCAACAATGCATCAAAGTTTGCACGATGCCAACCGGTAAAACGTTCTTCCAAACGATTCGGTTCTGTTTCCTTATTCGGATTGTACTGAATATATTTTTGAAATGCACGATAGTGTTGTTGATTGTTAACATAAGAACCCGTCACTGTTGCAACTAAACCGTCGATGATTTTATAATCGGCAGACAGGGTACCAGAGAAATTCTGATTTTTACGGTCAACAGTTTGGTTAACATCCAACCACGCAAGTGGGTTACCATCTCCAATAGTACCATAAGTACCGTCTTCAGCACGACCTACAATCCACGGAGCAATACGGTTCAACTGACGGATAATCTGATCAGAGCTGGCAGCACTATTCGGATCACCAGTTTCACTTATGCCAGATGCATAAGAAGAAATTGGGTCGGAATAGTCATTCTTGATATATGCCAAATTCAAACGAACCGTCAATCTGGAATTCAGCTTCAGATCCAAATTTGTACGAGCATTAAATTGCTGTCTGTCCGCATTCGGTAAAATACCGGTCTGTCCCAAATAGCCGACAGATCCCATATACTTCGCATTTTCCGTACCACCGCTCACACTTACATTATGAGAATGCTGTACACCGGTTCTATAGGCTTCATCATACCAATCCGTGTTAGGAGAAGTACCATTTCTGAAATTCTCAATATCAGTTTCATTGAAACGGGGATTCAAGCCTTCATCGATCATAGACTGGCTATACAAGCGCGCATAGTCATAAGAGCTGATACGGTCAATCATTTCCGTCGGTTTCTGGAAACCTACATATCCATTATAAGAGATACGTGGTTTACCTGTCTTACCACGTTTTGTCGTAATCAAGATTACACCATTTGACGCCTTCGAACCATAGATCGCAGCAGAAGCAGCATCTTTCAATACAGAAATACTTTCGATATCGTTCGGATCAACCGAGTTCATCGTTCCAGTTTCGATACCATCCACCAAAATATAAGGATCAGCCGTGTTTAATGTACCAACACCACGCACGCGAATCGTACCACCATCCTGTCCGGGACGGCCACCGCCGGAAGTAACCTGAACACCCGGCATAGTACCTTGCAATGCGGTAGAAACGTTCTGAACCGGGCGATTTTCTAACGCTTTGCTGTCAATCTGTGCAACAGCCCCGGTCATGTTCACTTTCTTTTGTGTACCGTAACCGACAACTACGACTTCTTCCAGTTTCTGAGTATCTTCCATCAGATTCACAGTCAAAGTCGCTTGTCCGGTGTACTTGATTTCCTGTGTTACATAACCGATGAAAGAGATTTGAAGAACATCACCGTTATTCACTTCCAAAACAAAGTTACCGTCCATGTCAGTAACCGTACCGTTCGTCGTACCTTTTACGACAACTGAAGCACCTGCTACGGGGCCCAGTACATCATTAACTGTTCCTTTCAAACTTTTCTGTTGCTGAGAAATACCAACTTTAGGAGTTGCTGTCTCATTAGCTGCGAACACTGTTCCTGAGGAACATAAAGCAGCAGACAACAGCAAAAAGCTGACTGGTCTTGCAATTTTCAACATACTAATTGTTTTTTGTTTAATAATAATAGTCACTATATGAATAAGATCCAAGGAGGTGATAACCACCTTACTTATAGATTCTTTACATTCATGGTATGATTCCTAACATCTGTCATACATTTGCCATGCAAATGTATGACATAGTTCTTGTAGGACTACGTCCTTTGACGGGGCAAATGTAATACATTTATTTATTATCTTGCATGTTTTTTTAGAAAAAATTAGCAAGAATACTATTGAATGTATTTTAATACCGTTTTTATACATTGAGACAAATATATTAAAATATTTTACTAATACAAATGATATTAATCGTTATTTTCTTTTACTACCTCTATTCTTTACCCTAAATCCTTTGAAAATTCGACAATATGGTTGTATTGTGCAAGATGCATGAATCCATAGTTTGTTTCATATATATCCCGAAGCTCTCAGGAATTTCAACCAAGTACACATCTTAAAATGTTAATTAACAATTAAGCGTTTCCGAGTGTTATTTTCTAAACCTATCAGATTTTCTTGCTTTTTTTCTATATACTTATTGTATAGATCTAAATTTATATGGATAGATTCTAATCAATAATTTAATTTGCTATGTAATCGTCTGCTTCCCGCTATATATATTACTTTGGTTATAAATAACTGATAAATAGCATGATGGGATAAATATTTCCACATATTAAAGTAATCTGTCTATTAGCTGAAGATTGTATACTTTCCGGTTGATAATCATAGACCACATAACTTACTAACATCAACAGATTAATTACTAGGAAAATCAGGTTTACTCCCAAGGTTTTCTACAAGAAACAGACTGGTAATTCTGATGTTTTGGTACAAATTCGTATAACTTAATCATAGTCCTACAAGAACTTCATACAAAAAATCCTCCTTTTTGCCTATACAGCTTTATATTTCTTACAATAAGTCATAGTCCTACAAGAACTACGCATGTGCAAGCATAAACTTTGACCCTAATTACTAAAAATAAGCAAGTAAGTGTGAGCTGTAGAAGAAAACAGATCCTCTTAAAGCCTATTATATCTAACTATTATTAAACAAAAAACAATTAGTATGTTGAAAATCGCAAGACCAGTCAGTTTTTTGCTGTTGTCTGTAGCCCTTTGTTCATCAGGGGTGATATTTGCCGCCAACGAAACTACGACTCCCAAAGTTGGCATTTCTCAGCAGCAAGCAAGTTTGAAAGGTGTCGTTGAAGACGAGTTCGGCCCTGTAGCAGGAGCTTCGGTAGTTGTAAAAGGCACTACAAACGGTACTGTTACCGACATGAACGGTAATTTTGTCCTGGAAGTAAAAAAGGGAGATGTAATCGTTATCTCATTTATTGGTTATTTGACCCAAGAGATCAAATACAATGGAGAACAAACGATCAAAGTCAGTCTGAAAGAAGACACCCAAAAATTGGATGAAGTAGTCGTGATCGGCTATGGTACCCAAAAGAAAGTAAACCTCACCGGTGCCGTTGCATCTGTCGGCTCCGAAGAGCTGAAAGAGCGTGTCAATACGGACGTGTTGGCTTCCGTTCAAGGGCAGGTACCGGGAGTAACCATTATCAACCGTCAAGGTTCCATCTCCATCAACATGCGTGGTCGCGGAAACTTGGGGACTTCTTCCCCTTTGTTTGTCATTGACGGAGCAATAGCAGATGCTACATTCTTCTCCAATTTGGACCCGAATTCCATCGAAAGCGTTTCTTTTCTGAAGGATGCCGCTTCTTCTGCAATTTATGGTTCTCGTGCTGCTTACGGTGTTGTCTTAGTCAAGACCAAAGACGGTAAGGAAGGTGATGTAAAAGTGACCTATGATGGAACAGTATCCATGAAGATCGCAACATACACTCCAAAAGTTTTAAGTTCGGAATGGTATGCTCGTTTGAGCAATGAAGCGGCATTCAATGAAAATCCGAATGCAGAGATGCCATATTCGGATGAAGAGATCGAAATGTTCCGTAACGGAAGTAACCCAGATATGTATCCGAATACAAACTGGTATGATTTAGTGCTGGACGATTTAGCAGTCATGACAAAGCATTCCGTTAGCGTAAGCGGAGGAAACAAAGTCAAATATTTCACCTCATTAGGGTATATGTATGATGACAAATTTACCCCCGAGGCTTCCGCCAACCGATATAATATGACCACCAACCTCTCATCCGATATAACCTCATGGTTGTCTTGGCGTTCAAACTTCAAATATATCCAAAACACAAACAATACAGAAAGCGGAGGTATTGGATATACAGAACTTCTAACCGTTCCGTCTACATATGTAGCTCGTCAAAGCAATGGAGAATGGGGTAGTTACGAAGGGGGAAATCCTGCAGCGCTGGTAAATATGCAACGTAATCCACTACGTCGCTTGGAAGAAGGGGGATGGAACAACAACAAATCACAAAATACATTGATCGACCTCGCCCTCGATATTAAACCAGTTAAAGGATTGACACTGACCGGACAAATGATCTATAAGGCATATGACTATAAAGGTAAAACATACGAAGCCAATAGAAATAAAATCAAAGATTTCGTAACCGGCTCAGAATTGAACGGTACGGATGTGACCGCTTCCAAGATGACATATGACTGGAACGAAAATAGTCGTTTGACCTACAATGGTTTGGCCAATTATAATTGGAGCAACGAAAACCATAATATAAGTGCATTAGGAGGTGTCTCATACGAACATTACAAATACCAACAACAAAAATCATGGCGCCGCAATTTCCCAACCAACGGTATGACGGGTATTAATGGAGGTTCGAGCGCACCCAGCGACATGAGCACGGAAGGTGATGTTTACGAAGATAAATTAATGTCTTACTTTGCCCGTTTGAACTACTCGTACAAAGACAGGTATCTGTTGGAAGCCAACTTTCGCGCAGATGCTTCTTCCCGTTTCCACAAAGACAACCGCTGGGGTTTCTTTCCTTCGTTCTCTGCCGGATGGCGTATTAATCAGGAAAGTTTCATGCAAGATGCCAGTTGGATCGATAATTTGAAATTGCGTGCTTCCTGGGGACAGTTAGGTAATATCAATAACGTAGGACAATATGATTATTTTGCGACCTATGTACAGGGTGGAAATTATAACTTCGAAAATACGATCGTCAGCGGTATTCGAGAAGGAAAGCCAGCTAATCCTGGATTAGGTTGGGAAACCGTAACGATTACCAATGTCGGGGTTGATTTCGATATTCTAAACGGACTTTTCAGTTTCACTGGTGAATTCTACGACAAACAAACCAAAGATATCCTACTATCTTATCCGAGTCCAGCAGAAGTCGGTATCAATAGTGACTATAAGGTTTCGCAAAATATCGGTAAAGTAAGTAACAAAGGTCTGGAATTCAACATATCTCACAACAAATCCATTGGAGATTTCTCTTATACGGTTGGTTTTAATCTGTCTAAAAACTGGAATAAGGTAAAAGATTTAGGAGCAAACGATCCGATGATCGAAGACCCTTGGATTAAGAAAGTGGGTTATGCTATCGGCACATTCTACGGTTTCCGCTCAGACGGTTTATTGACACAGGAAGACATCGACAATGGCAACTACATAACAGACGGCATTACCCCACAGGCCGGAGACATTAAATATGTAGACTTGGATGGCGACGGAAAACTGACCGATAAGGACAGAGACTATCTGGCTTGTGACGTTCCCGATATTACATACGGCGTTAATCTAAACTTACGTTACAAAGGTTTCGAATTAAGTATGTTCGGACAAGGTGTGACTGGAACAATGGTTCGTTTCTATCAGGAACAGGCTTGGGCTTTCTCTGATAATGCCAGTCCACGTGAATTTCACCTGAAACGCTGGACCGTTGATAACCCCGACCCAAATGCAGCTTATCCTCGTATCTATCCGCGTACAAGTGCACACTCTACTTTCAACAATAAGTTCTCCGATTTCTGGTTGTTCGATTCTGATTATTTCCGTATCAAAAATATCACATTCGGATATAATTTCAATAAACACCAAATTCAGCATTTAGGTGTCGATGCTTTGAAACTTTACGTATCGGCTGAAAATCCATTTACAATCCGTGCAGATCACCGCATGGAAGACTTTGATCCGGAAACACCGTCCGGACGTGGAACAGACACCCGCGGAACTTCTTCTATTTCACTTGGTGTAAACTTAACATTCTAACAAAAAGCAAAATGAAAACAGTTAATAATATATTCAAACATACGTTCTTCTGCCTAGCTCTGGGAACAACAGTTTGCAGTTGTGACCTGGATGTCGAACCGACTTCCAGCATTGCAACAGAAACATTCTGGACATCAGAAAAAGATGCATGGTATAATCTGAACGCTGTTTACTCAGCAAGCATTCCCGGCGCAGCTGTTCACAGCGATTCGTATACGAACGATGCATACTGCCAATATTCATGGGAATCGAACGGAGCTATTTATCAGCAAAACGGCCTCAGTGCTCTATATGACGAAGGCTATAACTTCGAAACAGTCCGCAAACAAAACATTTTCTTGCAGGAAATAGAGAATGTTCCGATGGATGAAGATCTGAAAACACGGTTCAAAGCGGAAGTCCGAGCTATGCGTGCATGGACTTATCTGAACTTGACAACAACATTTGGTAAAGTTCCTTTGATCACCGATGTATTGTCATACGATGCTCCCAACATTCCTCGCGACGAAACAAGCAAAATCCGTGAATTTATTCTCAACGAACTAACTGAAGCAGCAGCTATCCTTCCGGAAAAATATGCAGGTAGTTATCCGAACGAAAAAGGACGTATGACCAAATATGCAGCTTTAGCCGTAAAAGCAAGAGCAGCCCTTTATTTCGGCGACTATCCGACAGCAGAAGCAGCAGCCAAAGAAATCATGGATAAAGGAGGTTTTTCATTATTCCAAGTCAGTGAATTGACCGAAGCACAAAAGAAAGAAGCTGAAGAAATGGAATTATACATAGATTTTGACAAATACGGTATCGACCGTGACAAATTTATGAAAGGCATGTTCAGCTACGAATCTTTATGGCATACGGAAAACGGGAACCCAGACAATCCGGAATATGTAATGACTCGTCAATATACCGCTTCCAGTTGGGACTACCAAGATATGACACGATACACAAGCATCCGTCCGAATCAATTAGGAGGTTGGTCTTCTGTGACTCCGACACAAAATCTGGTCGACGCTTACTGGACAGTAGACGGCAAAACACCGTCCATTCCCAGTATCGAAAAGCGTATGAATGCTTATAAAGTTATCAAAGGGGATTTGGACGAATATAAAGCTCCTGCAGGAGAAGCCAAATTTATTTCTTTTGCATCCGGCCTTATCAACAGTGGAAAACTGAAAGATTACGAGTACATGCAGGAATTCCGCAATCGTGATAGCCGTTTATATGCCTCCATCCTATTCCCCTTCAAAGGTTGGTATGAGACAAACTACGGTACAAACTTCATCTATGAATGGATCAAAAACGGGAATAATGAATCCAAGACTGGTTTCAACTTCCGCAAAATGTCACCGTTGGAAAATGATGCGAATAATGACGGACAAGCAACCGGCGATTATCCCTGTATCCGTTATGCCGAAGTACTGCTGATCTTTGCTGAAGCTCATACCCAGACAACAGGTTTCGACGGACAGACACAGGCTGCCTTGAATCAGCTTCGTGATCGTTGCGGTATGCCAAACGTACCGACAAGCCTCGGCAAGGAAGATGGATTGGCTTTGATCAAAAACGAACGTCGCATCGAACTGGCTGGTGAAGGTTTGCGCAGCGACGACCTAAGCCGTTATGGCGATGCTTATTGGAGTGCGCAGATGAACAATGTTCCTATCTCCACACCGGATGGCGAAAAAGTCATCACGATGAAATGGGATAGCCGGATGTCGCTGAGACCTATTCCCCAAACAGCAATCGACTTGAACCCTCTACTGGCAACAGATCAGAATCCAGGTTACTAACAACCGATACTCTCTATTAAAATAAAAAGAGGCTTCTAAAATCATTTAAATGAATTTTAGAAGCCTCTTTGTTTCATAAAAAGTTTCAAGTTCAAAAAGAAATTCATAAAGAGTAACCAATAAATAATTATAGTCCTGTTATTAATGACAATTATCGTATAAATTGTTATCTTCGTCCCCAAATTAACTACAAATACTAAATATTCATGAAGAAAAAAAGTCTAACTTTATTAGTGGCAGCAACGCTTGCCAGCAGTGTATTATTCTCATCATGCATTGGATCATTTGGGTTGTCAAATAAGCTGTTGGATTGGAACAGAAATATCGACAGCAAGTTTGTAAACGAGTTAGTATTCGTTGCATTCTGGATTGTTCCGGTTTATGAAATCTCTGCATTAGCCGACATATTGGTTTTAAACTCGATTGAATTCTGGAGCGGAAGCAACCCTGTTGCAGATGCCGGTACGGTAAAAACAATCGAAACCAAAGACGGCACGTATGCCATCGAAACCCAAAAAGACGGCTACCACATCCAGAAAGAAGGAGAAGAAAAAGCGGTCGATCTGGTTTTCAATGAAGCAGACAAGAGTTGGAGCGTAGAAGCAAACGGCGAATCGACCAAACTGCTGAAGTTCACAGGTGACGACGAAGTTGTCATGTACCTTCCCGACGGCAAAGAAATGAATGTAGAACTGAACCAGGCAGGCGTACTTGCTTTCAAACAGGTAGCCGAAGGTTATTCTTTCTACGCAGCAAGATAAAAAAGTTGAAAGTTGAAAGATGAAAGTCAAAGATATACTCTCTTTCACTTTCAACTTTCACTTTTCAACAGACTAAGTCTAATCTAAATTAAAAATGCATATGAAACACATGATCAAAAAAACGATGCTCACAGGAGCATTGAGTTGCTTCCTTCTGGGGACTGCATTGGCTGACGATGCGACGAACCAGCCTGCGAAGCCTTACTGGCAGGACATCCAAGTCGTTGCCGTTAATAAAGAGGCTCCCCGCTCCTCTTTCATGAGTTATGAAGACCGTGCCACAGCTCTATCTTCCCGATATGAAAAAAGTCCTTTCTACTCATTGCTGAACGGCACATGGAAATTCTATTTCGTAGATTCATACAAAGACCTTCCTGCCAACATCACAGATCCTTCTGTCAGCACTTCCGATTGGGACGACATCACCGTTCCGGGAAACTGGGAGGTACAGGGACACGGTACTGCCATCTACACGAATCACGGATATGAGTTCAAACCACGTAACCCGCAACCTCCACTGTTGCCGGAAGCAAACCCGGTAGGTGTTTACCGGCGCGACTTCGAGGTTCCTGCCGGTTGGGACGGACGTGACATATATCTACACATCGCCGGAGCCAAATCGGGCTTATATGTTTACGTAAACGGCAAGGAAGTCGGCTACAGCGAAGATTCCAAGAATCCGGCCGAATTCCTGATCAACAAATACCTGCAACCAGGCAAAAACGTGCTGACGCTGAAAATCTTCCGCTGGAGCACAGGTTCCTATCTGGAATGCCAGGACTTCTGGCGCCTAAGCGGTATCGAACGCGATGTCTATCTATGGTCACAACCCAAGATCGCTGTCAATGATTACCGTATTGTCTCCACGCTCGACGACACTTACAAAAACGGTATCTTCAGCTTGGCAATAGACATCAAGAACCATTCTGACAAGGTCAAGAACATCGACGTGACATACGAATTATTAGATGCAAAAGGCAATGTGGCTGCTACGGCAGAAAACAAGTTGTGGGTAAGCCCGAACACGATTACAACGACTTCGTTCGAAAAGACACTGGATAATGTGGAAACGTGGAACGCGGAACATCCGAACCTTTACAAGCTGTTGATGACGATCAAGGAAGATGGCAAGGTGACGGAAGTGATCCCGCAAAACGTCGGTTTCCGCCGCATCGAAATCAAAGAGATCGACCAGATCGCCGGCAACGGCAAACCATACACCGTCCTGCTGTTCAACGGACAGCCGATCAAGTTCAAAGGTGTCAATATCCACGAACACAACTCGCAGACCGGACATTACGTGACAGAAGAACTGATGCGCAAGGATTTCGAACTGATGAAACGGAACAATCTGAACTCCGTCCGCCTGTGCCATTACCCGCAAGACCGCAGGTTCTACGAGCTTTGTGACGAATACGGATTGTATGTTTACGACGAAGCCAATATCGAATCGCACGGCATGTACTACAACCTGCGCAAAGGCGGTACGTTGGGAAACAACCCGGAATGGCTGAAACCACATATGGACCGTACAGTCAACATGTACGAACGCAACAAAAATCATCCGTCCGTAACGATCTGGTCATTAGGTAACGAAGCCGGAAACGGTTACAACTTCTACCAGACCTATTTATATGTAAAGGACAAGGAAAAGACCATGATGGGCCGTCCGGTCAACTACGAACGTGCACAGTGGGAATGGAACTCCGACATGTATGTCCCGCAGTATCCAAGTGCAAAATGGTTGGAAGAGATAGGTAAGGAAGGTAGCGACCGTCCGGTTGCACCGTCCGAATATGCCCACGCGATGGGTAACTCGACCGGTAACCTTTGGGACCAGTGGAAAGCGATCTACAAATACCCGAACCTCCAGGGCGGCTACATTTGGGACTGGGTTGACCAAGGTCTGCTTGCCAAGGATGCAAACGGAAAAGAATATTATGCTTACGGCGGCGACTTCGGCAAAGACATGCCGAGTGACGGCAATTTCCTTTGCAACGGTATCGTGAGCCCGGACCGCACTCCGCATCCGGCTATGGAAGAAGTGAAATATGCACACCAGAATGTCGGTTTCGAAGCTGTAGATGTGGCGAAAGGCATATTCAAAGTGACAAACCGTTTCTATTTCACGAGCCTGAAAGATTACATGATCAGCTATACGATCAAGGCAAACAACAAAATCATCAAAGGCAACAAGATGTCTCTCGACCTGGCGCCACAGGCATCCCAGGAAATCACAGTCCCGGTAGAAGGCTTGAAACCGCAGGCCGGCGTCGATTATTTGGTGAACTTTGTCGTGACTACGACCAAACAGGATGGCGTGATCCCTGCCGGATACGACATCGCACAGGATCAGTTTGTTTTGCCGGTAACAGCCGACAAGACCGTTTACAAGGCCGCAGGCCCCAAGCTGACCGTATCTGAAGAAGGAAACGACCTGAAGGTGACTTCTTCCAAAGTGAACTTCGTATTCGACAAGAAAGCCGGCGTCGTGGCTTCCTATAAAGTAGGCGGCACGGAATACTTCAACGAAGGCTTCGGTATCCAGCCGAACTTCTGGCGCGCCCCGAACGATAACGACTACGGAAGCGGCAACCCGAAACGTCTTGAGATATGGGAACTCTCAAGCCGTAACTTCAATGTGACAAGCGCGACAGGCGAGATCATCGATGGTAATGCCATCGTAAAAGTCGACTATAAACTGCCGGCCGGCAACCAGTTCCTGGTGACATACAAGATCTATCCTGACGGTATCATGAACGTGGCCACCCACTTCACGCCTGCCCATTTGGACGGTGTGAAGATCGGTATTTCCGAAGCGACCGCCACCGCGACCTTCTCACCGGGCCGCGCCAATGTCAGCGAACGCGACAAGATGGTCGTTCCGCGTATCGGCGTACGTTTCCGTCTGCCGGCAACGATGGACCAACTGGAATACTTCGGCCGCGGTCCGCTGGAAAACTATTGGGACCGCAAAGCCGGTTACATGATCGGACAGTACAAGAGCACGGCTGAAGAACAGTATTTCCCATACGTCCGTCCGCAGGAAAACGGCCACCACTGCGATACCCGCTGGATTTCATTAGGCGGTAAAGGCAAGAACCTGTTGATCGTTGCAGACGACGAGATGGAATTCAACGCAATGCGTAACTCCGTCGAAGACTTCGACGCTGGCAAGGCAACCGACCGCCCGTACCAGTGGAACAACTTCACACCGGAAGAGATTGCCAACCGTCCGGAAATCGGACCGTATGACAAACCTCGCCAGACGCATATCAACGACATCGCGCCGCGTAACTTCGTTGAAGTATGCGTAGACCTGAAACAGCAAGGATTGGCCGGCTACGACAGTTGGTATTCACGTCCGGAACCGGAATATACTTTACCGGCAGACCGGGAATACAAATGGGGCTTCACTTTGATCCCCGGAGCCAAAGCCAACAGCGCACAGAAGAAAGCGGGCTACAGCTATAAATAAGCAATCCGGTTTCACATAACAAACTAAAAAAGCGGTTGCCAGAGATCGGCAACCGCTTTTTTTGCAAGCATCCGATTGGGCTTCACCATTCCCTGAAACCCTTTGACTATTATCATATGAGAGGGTGAAGGCAGTCCTGACGCTTGCCTTCACCTTAAAAATTTACTTTCACCTTGTCTCGCCCAGACACACCAGATCCGGCCTCTTATACAAAGCGACATATTTAAGCGAATAATAAAGAGATTGTGAATGATATTAATATCCTAATATACTAACATTTAATATTTACCTTATATCTCTTTTCATTTTCGACCTAAGTCGAAAGCCTTTTTGCCCATTGTCAAAAGCCTTTTTCACCAAGGGCGAAAAGGTTTTCGACTTAGGCCAAAAGCTCTATGGTTTTATAGTTTAACAATAAAAGTATAGCGACTGCCACTCTATAGTGTACCTTCCATACCCGACTAACCCGCAGATGAAGACAACCGTAACAGGTGAAGGCACTTTTACTATTTGCATTCACCCATCAACAATCTTATAACCCAACCAGTGCATACAAAGGTGAAGCCTCCCCCTGATTATTGGCGGAAAAATAAAAAAAGCCGGACTTTATTCAGCCCGGCCTTCCATAAACTTATTCAATGATGATCGATCTACTTAGCATAGCTTACCGCACGAGTCTCACGGATCACCGTGATCTTCACCTGACCCGGATAGGTCATTTCGTCCTGGATCCTCTTTGCAATTTCGGTTGACAGGTTTTCGGTATCCTTATCATCGATCTTGTCAGCCCCGACAATTACGCGGAGCTCACGACCAGCCTGGATAGCGTATGTCTTCACTACACCCGGATAAGAAAGAGCCAACTGTTCCAGATCATTCAGACGCTTGATGTAAGCCTCGACGATCTCACGGCGAGCTCCCGGACGCGCACCCGAAATAGCATCACAAACCTGTACGATCGGAGCAAGCAGCGTTTGCATTTCCACTTCGTCATGGTGAGCGCCTACGGCATTGCAGATATCAGGTTTCTCTTTATATTTCTCGCAAAGCTTCATGCCTAAGATTGCGTGCGGCAATTCCGGTTCGTCATCAGGCACTTTTCCTATATCGTGCAACAGTCCGGCACGTTTTGCCTTTTTCGGGTTCAACCCCAGTTCAGATGCCATCACAGCACATAAGTTCGCCGTTTCGCGTGCGTGCTGCAACAGGTTCTGGCCATAAGAAGAACGATATTTCATCTTACCGATCATACGGATCAGTTCAGGATGCAAACCATGTACACCGAGATCGATAACGGTACGCTTACCGGTTTCCACCACTTCGTCTTCAACTTGCTTTCTCACTTTCGTTACCACTTCCTCGATACGTGCCGGGTGGATACGTCCGTCCTGTACCAACTGGTGCAAAGCCAGACGGGCTATTTCACGACGGACCGGATCAAAACCGGACAACACGATTGCTTCAGGCGTATCGTCAACCACGATCTCAATACCGGTTGCTGCTTCCAACGCCCGAATGTTACGCCCTTCACGACCGATGATACGGCCTTTGATCTCGTCTGATTCGATATGGAAGACTGTAATCGAATTCTCGATTGCCGTTTCGGTTGCTACACGCTGGATGGACTGGATAACGATTTTCTTCGCTTCCTTGTTGGCTGTCATCTTTGCCTCTTCCATGATTTCATTGATGTAGGAAGTAGCTTCTGACTTGGCTTCGTCTTTCAAGGATTCGATCAGACGCTCCTTCGCCTCTTCGGCAGAAAGCCCGGACAGAGTTTCCAGATGTTCGATTTCACGCTGGTGAAGTTTCTCCAAATCCTGCTTCTTCTTATCTACCAGTTCCAGTTGGGCCGCCAGATTCTCCTTCACGGCATCCACTTCGCTATTCTTGCGTTGCAGGTCTTCCTGACGTTGGTTCAAATTCAACTCACGTTGTTTCAACTTAGCCTCTACAGACTGTATCTTTGAATTACGGGCGGACACCTGTTTCTCCAGGTCCGCTTTCAAATGAAGGAACTTCTCTTTTACTTCGAGCAGCTTCTTCTGCTTCATTACTTCCGACTCCTTTTCAGCCTCGCGTATCACAGCGTCATACCTTGACTTCATAAGGACTCTCATCACAAACCACACGAGCAAGCCTCCGACAACGAAGGTCACAAGTGCTATGATTATAGTCATACCCATTTTACTTATAGTTTAAATTCAGTTATATTATTATACAAAAAAAGCACTGCCTTACATGGATACACCCATGCAAAGTAGTGCGGAAACGCATCTTCTTTATTCTTACAACTATTTATCCTTCAGGAAACTTTCCAGTTCATCGGTCAGCTCCTGTATCTTTTCAGTAAAGGGACTTGTGTCATTCTTATCCTCCAACTTCAAGTTTTCCACCGATAGCTGAAAGGTTACCATGGCTAACAAATCTTTTACATCCACGTCGGAATATTTCTTCCGGTACTGGTCCATTTTCTTCCTGATTTGCCGGACTGCCTCACGGGCTACCTGCTCCTCGCTCCGGTTGATCCTGATACCATAACTTTTACCGGCTATCTCTACATGTATAAGAAATTTATCGTCCATCGCCTCTATTCGTTTAATAGTGCAATGCACTTGTCTACTTCCCGCACTAACTTCGATAACCTCATCCTGGCACTTTTCATTTCTCCCTCGTTGACAGAAACAACCCGTGCAGTCAGCATGTTATCGCATTTGGCATTCAACTCTTCGATCGTCTTCATTGCCTGCTGAAGTTCTCCTTCTTTCTGTGCTAAAGAACTTTCAAGCTCGTTGATTTTCTCCTTTTGCCTATCGCAAAACTCCATCAAATCACGAACCCTAACATCAAATACAGCCAACAATCTTTTATGATCTTCGGTCATTTCACACCAAATTCTACACAAAAGTAAAGGATAGAATTGAATAAAACAACGAATCGGTTTGTTTTTTTGACAGAAAACGTTCGGACACACAAAAGGCCGTTCAAACTAAAATCCGAACAGCCCTCCTTCCAATAGATTCAGCTACGCTATATTTATACTAACGCAACGTACAATTCACCCTCGATGTTTTCGAAAGCCAATTTGCCTTCTTTCGCTAACCAACCAAAAGCAGCATACATATCTTTTTCCGCTTTAATCTTAGTAGCCTTCTTTACTGCCTTAACACTCATCTTACCGCCTTCATTCAATGCGTTCCAAACAAGGCCGGCGTTTGTTCCAATCAATTCGATCATGTTTCTTTTTGTTTTGTTAATCGTTAACGGGAGCAAATTTATAGATTAATCGATTAAAACAAAAGGATATAGATGTTTTTTAGCATAAAGACAGGTGCTTTTTATGTTTTGAAAGCATAATTAACACTATTATAACAGAATTATAGCGCTATTTTCGTCCGATCTTTGGCTGTGACAAGTTCCGCCTCCATGTTTATAGCTGAAACATATTTGCTTAATAAGCCCACGGCATACTTTCCTGCCGCCTCCAACCCCTCCAATCCTGAATAACCATTTATAATCATTAACAAGTGAGTCGTATCCAGTCCTATTTTTGTCCGTTCCTCATCACTCGTCGGAGTTCCTACCCCACCGACTGCATCCCGGTAAACGGGCAGACCTGCAATATTCAATTCTCCACGCCCGATTCCATGATAAATTTCACCTTCCCTGCCGACTCCCAACACCAGACTGCCACCGGCAATTTTATCCGCATCGAAGCCTCCGATGGAATATCCGCTACGGATAGAAACCAAATTGATGAGATCGACCAGCGTATCGACCTTATAAAGGGGTAATTCACGGAGAATGCGCCTCCGCAAGGCTTCAGAAGAAGGACGATAACGATTCGGATCTTTTCCCAAACGCTTATAAGCCTGGCGAGTAGCCTGTATAGGGAGCCATTTGTTGATTTGTTCCAGCTTGACTGTTTCCCGGACAGCCTTTTCTTCGTCCGCTATCTCCTGCCAAAGCCTTTCGTCCGGTTCAGAATTGCAAACATCACAAGACAGAACCAAAACATGCAAATCCGGACAGGCCGTGGCTATTTCTTCTGAAATTGAAATATTTGTCATAGAATTTCACTTATAAAAACCACAAAAAATAAACCTATTTAGTCAGAAAGGATTAATTTTTCAATTGTAATAATGTATATTTCAGTTTGAGGATATAACTCATTCACTAATTCTTCGTCGCAGTACGCAAAATCATCATAGTCTCCACTATGCTTCTTTTCAAACAACGTTCCAAATATCTTACCTATTTTAATCGGCAACTTTCCTGTAGATACAAAATGTAAGCCAAGCATACTTTTTACGCCGTTATGAGTCTGCGTTAGGATATCATATTTAAGTAACTTCTTGCACGACCTTCCTGATTTGTTCTACTACATCTGTTCGTCTCATAACTTTTTTATTTAATAAGCAAAAGGACCATATATATTATACACCGCTCAATTTACTACAAAGATAAACACAATTCTTTACAAAAAACTATTTTTCTATTTGCATATCCTCCTGAAACATCTATTTTTCCATAAAAAATGTGTTATCACCTCTACTCTATATAAAAACCAATAAAAGACATTATGATGACATATGATGATCAACTAAAATCTGATGAAAAGCATCCATTTTGGAGTAATCCTTTATTGTATAAACAGGGAGGAACCACGCAAGAAAATACCGGACAGGATACGCCCGCTTTTGATTCCCAGACGACGGGCGGAGAAAAACTCGTCGGGATGGGCGTAGGTACAGATTCCGGCTAGTTCGATATTTCCGGCCGAAAGGCCTTCTGTCAATAATTGCAGACGGTTGGCCTCCCACAAATCGATATGGGCTTTTCCGGTATCGGCATCGCGCTTCAAGATACACGACATTTCAAAACCGGCCTCCCGAAAGGCGTCGACGACCTCTTCGCCAACTTCGAAGGCTTCGGGACCGATGGAAGGAGCAATGCCGGCTTTCATGAGACGAGGATCGGCTCCATATTCATCCATGAGGATGCGAACAGTTTTCCCGGCAATCCGCAATACAGTTCCCCGCCAACCGGCATGAACGGCAGCTACAGCCTTCACATCGGGAGCATACAGCAAGACAGGGACACAATCGGCTGTCGAGACAGCGATGCAAACTTCCGGCACATCCGTCACCAAGGCATCTACACCATGCATATAAAGCTGCTGTTCTTCCAATGGAAGGGAAAGAAAAGAAGGTTCGATCGAACGGACCTCCGCCCCATGAACCTGAAAAGGCGCGAAGATACGTTCGGATGGTATCCTGATTGCATCCGAAAGAAGTTTCCGGTTCGCTCGGACAGCTTCCGGATTGTCCCCACTGTATTCGCCAGGGTTAAAGGATGCATACGCACCTTTGCTCACTCCTCCCTGACGGGTTGTCACAAAATGAGAGATGTTGCAATCCTCGCTTAATACGGGAAATTGCAACATCTTCACTTTATCATTTGGAAGTATCTTCATCTTCTTCGTCGTCCCAATCTTCATATTCTTCATACTCTTCATCGTCGTCGGGATCATCTTCATCAAGAGGAATGATAAAATCGTCATCATCTAGCGAAAGTGCGCCTACATCGATGTTCTTATGTACAATACGCTCTACCTCGTGGAACGTTTCCTTGTTCAGTTCCTTCCACAGCAAGTCTTTCAGCTCGGTGATCCCCATTCCGGTAACGGAGGAGATAAAGACATAGGGAACGCCTTCCGGCAGATCTTCGGACAATGCCTCAATCAACTCTTCATCCAGCATATCGCTCTTGGTGATAGCCAGGACACGGCTTTTATCCTGCAAATCCGGATTATACTTGACCAGTTCGCCTAAAAGGATTTCGTATTCCTTCTTGATATCATCCGCATCGGCAGGAACCATAAACAAAAGCAACGAATTACGTTCGATATGACGCAGGAACCTTAACCCCAAACCTTTACCTTCACTGGCTCCCTCGATAATGCCAGGGATATCGGCCATGACGAATGAACGGTTGTCGCGATAGCTTACTATACCCAAGTTCGGTTCGAGCGTAGTAAACGGATAATTGGCAATCTTCGGTTTGGCAGCTGAAACGACAGACAGCAATGTCGACTTTCCGGCATTCGGGAAACCGACCAGACCGACATCAGCCAACAGCTTCAATTGCAGGATCACCATACGCTCCTGTGCCGGTTCGCCGGGTTGCGCATAGCGGGGAGCCTGGTTGGTCGACGTCTTGAAGTGGCAGTTACCCAATCCTCCGCGTCCGCCTTTCAACAACATTACCTTCTGACCGTCTTCGGTCACGTCACAGATAAACTCGCCCGTTTCGGCATCATAAACGACTGTTCCGCAAGGAACCTCTATCACACGATCCTCACCGTCTTTCCCGAAACTACGTTTGGCTCCGCCACCTTCACCATTCGTCGCCATAATATGACGTTCATACTTCAGATGGAGAAGCGTCCAATAATTCCGGTTTCCACGAAGATACACATGGCCTCCTCGTCCTCCATCGCCTCCGTCGGGACCTCCTTTCGGAATGTATTTCTCGCGGCGAAAGTGAGAAGACCCTCTCCCGCCCTTACCAGAACGGCAATAGATCTTTACATAATCCACAAAGTTTGATTCAGCCACTTTTAATTTTTAATTTATGATTTATGTTTTATGATTTATGATTCATAGCGACAAAAGATATAAATCACAAATCATCAATCATAAACCTCATTCATAAATCCATTACAAATTATTTACAGCATCCTTGATACGACCGAAAATCTCTTCGATTGTACCCATACCTTTGATGGCGACATGTTTGCCTTCACCGATATAATAATCTGCCAAAGGAGCTGTCTGTTTGTGATAAACGTCCAATCTTGACTTGATTGTTTCCAGATTGTCATCCGAACGGCCTGAAACCTTACCACGTTCCAACAGGCGGTTGATCAGTTCTTCTTCTTCTACCTGAAGGTTCAGCATAACGGAAACATCGGTTCCACGTTTGTTCAACATTTCTTTCAGTGCCTTAGCCTGCGGGATAGTACGGGGGAAACCATCGAAGATGACGCCTTTGGAGTTCACCTTGCTGTCCAAAACCTTAGCCAGCATGTCAACGATCAGTTCATCCGGAACCAGTTGTCCTTTTTCAATGTAATCTTTAGCAATCTTACCCAGCTCTGTCTCGTTCTTCATTTCAGAACGCAAAACATCACCTGTAGAGATATGATCCAAACCATATTCTTTAATAATCAATTCGCTCTGTGTTCCCTTTCCTGAACCGGGAGCACCAAAAATAACAATGTTCAACATAAAAAGTAAACTTTTTAAATTGACAATTGATAATTGACAATTGACAATTACCTGCCAACTATCCAACCATCCATCGCCTCTTATTATACATTAATCTGATAAATTCTCCACTCCTTTATATATTGATAATTATCAATTGTCAATTATCTTATATATATTTCGGTAAGCCCGCCCCATTTCATCATAATCCAGGCCGTAACCGACAATAAAATCACTCGGAATCCGAATGCCGATATAATCGGGTTTCAAATTGCATCTCAATGAATCCGGCTTAAACAACATGGTCGCCAGTTTGACATCGGCAGCACCATCCTTACGGAGTTTATCCATAACATATTGCATCGTAAATCCGGTATCTATAATATCCTCTATCATGATCAAAGTCCGCCCTTTCACATCGGCCTGCACCGGCATGATTTCACGCACGACACCGGTCGTACTGGTCCCTTTATAAGAAGAATAACGAGCAAAGGTGATCTCATACGGTTCGTTCAACTGACGCATCAACTCGGCAGTAAACATAAAAGCTCCATTCAGGATTCCCACAAACAACGGATTCGTGCCTTTTACATCCTCCCGGATACGTTCTGCGACTTTTGCAATTGCATCCTTTATCTCCTCTTCCGGGATAAAGAGTTCAAATTCTTTGTCTTTTAATCGGATTCTATCCATATTCCGTTTGATTTTCGAGGGAACAAAGGTACAACTTTTTCGGGTAAGCACAAAAGTGGATTTTCATTTTCTGCTTTCTGTCAAAATATTGCCATCTATCATACGGATCAGCCTACCCGCCATCCGAGCATTTTCCTCAGAGTGGGTAACCATCACGACGGTCATTCCTTCACGATTCAGTTCCATCAACAGGTTCATCACTTCATTGCCGTTGACGGAATCCAGGTTTCCGGTCGGGATCGCCGGCGATAACCGGAAAGCTAGAATGTCAACTCATCCACAATCCAGAGATAAATCAGGAAAGCTGCCGTCATCCCCAACACAAACCCTAGCATATTAACAGACGAAAACAAAAAGCTCCGCTTAATTAGCCGGAGTGCGACTTTTACATAGTGTTTAAACATATATCATATCTTTTTTATGAACCACTAAAGATAAGGCAAAGATCATGTCAAATCAGGAATTCACTTATTTACAACCACATACACACCAGGCTTTTAAACGTATTGTCCGTTTCCGTACATCTTACGTACAAAAACGCACGAATATGTTCCCGACAACGCCGAAAATAAATTAGTCTATCTCAGAACTTTTCATTAATTTCGCACCAATATTTTAAATGAATGTAAAAAGATACGACGATGATAAAGATGTCTGTTTTAGCGTTATTTATTGTATTGTTATTCAGTAGTAATCAGGTAGGAGCACAGGATGTCAACATAATTAGCGGGAATCAGTCGAATCAACCGGTTCAGACCGCTGTTCCCGATACATTTCCTTTATTAGACTTGGATGAAACGGAACTGGATAAAATCCCCGACCTCAGGGCACAGTTCGAAAAACTCAATAGCAGCTACTCATCACCCGCCGCACCGAGTGAGAACTTGCTTCGCTTTTTAAAAAAAGACGAGATAGAATTATCGCCGGAAGCACAATATTGGGTAAATTGGGTACGCGACCCGTCTACCATCATCAGCCCGTGGGCAACCTTACGGGATACTACAATCGTCAATCCGCTGTTCACCCCGATCCTGTTCAAGGGAGGACTTATCCCGGAAGACCTGCAATTGTATGACAAGGACTTTATTGCAAAACAACGTCCCAACTTCCCATTGTTCGAACCGGATACGACTTTGTTCCAAGACGAAATACTAAAGAACAAGTTGCAGAATACCGCATATAATTATGTACGTGTAAACTATCCGGAATATTTCCGTTATTCGGAACGTGACCTGCCGACAGATGTCGTTAAAACGCATGTTATCAAGAAAGCGACATACGAACCCGAACTAATCAAAATAGAAAACGACCCGAACGCTTTCAGCGACGTGGACGCTCCGGTCAAGTTTATCCCGGAACGCCGTTATTGGACTTCCAACTTCGAAAGCACCATGCAGTTTTCGCAAAATTACATTTCACCGAACTGGAGTGCAGGTGGCGATCCGAACTTCAATATGAATACCCGGCAATATTTCAAATATGATTACAATAAAGACAAAGTACAGGTAACAAACGAACTTGAATTCAAACTGAACATGAATACTTTGCCGGACAAAACAGACTCTATACATTCGTATAAGATAAACGACCAGATACTTCGTCTCCATACGCTGTTCGGTTACAAAGCATTTAACAAGTGGTACTACACAGTCGACATCAGTTTCAACACACAAGTAGTAACCAACTACGCCCAAAACAGCGAAACCAAATTATCGGCATTTCTCGCGCCTATGACCTTCAATACCGGTATCGGTATGAAATACGAACTAACCAAAACCCTTACAAAGGTGAGACACCGAAACATAAAATTGAATGTCAACATGGCTCCATTCTCTTATAACTATATGTACAGTACCCAAAAGGGGACAGATATGGATTTGAAACGACATGGTTTTAAAGAGAAAGACAATGCCGCCGAACTTCCTGACGATGTTAACAAATACAGGAACTCCCAAAGCCAAATTGGTTCGAAACTCGAAGCAAACATGACATTCAATATCAACCGAAATGTCAGTTGGACATCTCGTTTCTATTATTTCACGGATTATCATCGTATTACCGGAGAGTTTGAGAACACGTTCAACTTGCAGATCAGCCGGTTCTTTTCAACCCGGATCAATCTTCACCTTCGCTATGACGATGGTGTTGCCAAAAACGAAGATTTCGACAGCTATCTTCAGATCAACGAGCTGTTAAGCTTCGGGTTTAATTACAAATGGTAAGACAAAGTCTATTATTTCCATAATAAACTTTGTTAATCGTGACATAATTTCCAAATAATACGTACTTTTGCCTCGGTTTTGCAATGTCGAGATTACAAATATGAGCGAAAGTATCAATCACAATGGGATTATAGAGAAGATCGACGGCGGTACGGTCTATGTCAGGATCATCCAACAATCGGCTTGCTCCGGATGCCATGCGAAAAGTATGTGTACGGCATCCGAGAGCAAAGAAAAGATCATCGAGGTTCCGGACAACTCTGGAAAATTCCATATAAATGAAGAAGTCCAGTTATGCGGACAAAGTTCACTGGGGCTGCAGGCCGTACTTCTTGCATTTGTATTTCCGCTCATCATAGTTTTTGCGGCTATTGTAACAGGTACAAGTATGCAATGGGAAGAAACCACAAGCGGGTTAACCGGATTACTGCTCTTAGTTCCTTATTATTGCATATTATACTTTTTACGCGACAAACTGAAAAAGCGATTCATATTTACTTTGAAAAAACTTAATTGACAAACATATCATGATTTTAATTGCCGTTATTTCATTAGGAGCGATTGGAGCCATCGGCGCAGTTTTTCTATACGCCGCCTCCAAGAAGTTTGAAGTATACGAAGATCCTCGTATCGCACAAGTCCAGGAGGTATTGCCTGGAGCCAATTGCGGAGGTTGTGGATATCCCGGATGCGGTGGTTTTGCTACGGCTTGTGTAAAAGCCGACACGTTGGACGGCCTGTTATGCCCCGTAGGCGGAGCACCTGTAATGGGCAAAGTAGCCACCATCCTCGGAAAAGAAGCAGCCAGTGCAGAACCGATGGTAGCCGTTGTCCGCTGCAACGGAACGTGTGCCGCCCGTCCGCGTACCAACCAATACGACGGTGTGCAGAGTTGTGCGATTGCTTCCACCTTGTACGGCGGAGAGACCGGCTGTTCATTCGGTTGCTTAGGTTATGGCGACTGTGTGGCTGCATGTAACTTCGACGCCATCCACATCAACCTTGAGACCGGGCTTCCGGAAGTGGACGAAGACAAATGTACTTCATGCGGAGCTTGCGTAAAAGCTTGCCCGAAAAACATCATCGAACTGCGTAAGAAGGGCCCCAAATCACGCCGCGTCTTCGTCAGCTGCGTAAACAAAGACAAAGGCGGAGTAGCCAAGAAAGCATGCGCCAACGCTTGTATCGGCTGTGGCAAATGTGCAAAGGAATGCCCGTTCGAAGCAATTACAGTAGAAAACAACGTGGCCTACATCGATTACACAAAATGTCGCTTATGCCGCAAGTGCGTAGCCGTATGTCCGACCGGCGCCATCCACGAATTGAACTTCCCGCCACGTAAAGAGGCAGCTCCGGCTGTGGACGCCGACAAAATAAAACCGGCAACAGCTCCGAAACCGGCTGCACCGAAGGCTGATGCGCCAAAGACTGAAGTCCCGAAGAAAGAGTCTCCGAAGGCAGAAGCTCCAACAGCAAACGCTACGCCAAATGCAGAAACTCCTAAAATTGAAACAAAAGAAGAAACAATTCAAAAATAAAATCTAATAGTATGCTAAGGACATTTCGAATCGGAGGTATACATCCGCCCGAAAATAAATTGTCTGCCGGTAAGAAAATTACCGCTTTAGCTGCTCCTAAGCAGGTAATCATACCGCTCAGTCAGCACATCGGGGCTCCGGCCCAGGCAGTGGTCAAGAAGGGTGATCTGGTTAAAGTCGGAACACTTGTCGCCAAGGCAGGTGGTTTCGTTTCCGCCAATATCCACTCGTCAGTATCCGGTAAAGTAAACAAAATAGATAACGCCCTCGACTCAAGCGGCTACAAGCGTCCCGCCATCTACATCGATGTGGAAGGAGACGAATGGGAAGAAACGATCGACCGCAGCGATGCATTGGTAAAAGATTGTACGTTGTCATCCAAAGAGATCGTCGACAAGATTGCAGCAGCCGGTATCGTAGGTCTGGGGGGAGCCACCTTCCCGACACAGGTGAAACTGATGCCGCCTCCCGGAAGCAAGGCAGAAATCATCATCATCAATGCCGTAGAATGTGAACCTTATTTGACCTCCGACCATTCCCTGATGATGGAAAAAGGCGAACAGATATTGGTGGGCGTCACATTGCTGATGAAAGCCGTAAATGTAAACAAAGCCGTTATCGGCATCGAAAACAATAAACCCGATGCAATCGCCCACCTGACGAAGCTGGCAGCCGCTTATCCCGGAATCGAGATCATGCCGCTGAAAGTGCAATATCCGCAAGGAGGTGAAAAGCAGCTGATCGACGCCGTGATCCGTCGCCAGGTAAAGAGCGGCGCCCTGCCTATCTCGGCCGGAGCCGTCGTGCAGAACGTAGGAACCGCCTACGCCGTCTACGAAGCCGTCCAGAAGAACAAACCTCTGTTTGAGCGCGTCGTGACCGTAACAGGAAAAGCCGTTGCCAATCCGTCGAACTTCCTGGTCCGTATGGGTACGCCTATCAACACGCTGATCGAAGCAGCCGGTGGTATTCCCGAAAACACGGGTAAGATTATCGGTGGCGGTCCGATGATGGGCAAAGCGTTGGTAAGCGCCGAAGTTCCGGTAACCAAAGGCAGTTCCGGCGTATTGCTCCTGACCAAGGAAGAATCTGTCCGCAAACCGATGCAGGACTGTATCCGTTGCGCCAAGTGCGTGAACGTCTGCCCGATGGGATTGAACCCAGCCTTCCTCATGAAGTTCACCGTCTACAAAGACTGGGAAAAAGCCGAGGCCAACTATATTCAGGACTGTATAGAATGCGGTTCCTGTAGCTATACTTGTCCAGCCAACCGCCCGCTGTTGGATCAGATCCGGTTGGGCAAAGGCAAAGTTATGGGTATTATTCGTGCAAGAAAGTCATAAAACAAGAGCAATATGGAAAACAAATTATACGTGTCTCCCTCGCCCCACATTCATGGCGGCGACAGCATAAGCAAAAATATGTACGGTGTACTGATTGCCCTTGTTCCGGCTTTCCTGGTATCACTCTACTTTTTCGGACTGGGTGCGCTGATCGTAACCGTAGCCTCGGTTTTCTTCTGTGTCCTGTTCGAATATCTGATTCAGAAGTTCCTGATGAAAAAGGAACCGACCATTTACGACGGTTCGGCCATCCTGACTGGTGTTTTGCTGGCATTCAACCTGCCGTCAAACCTGCCGATCTGGATCATCGCCATCGGTGCGCTGGCAGCCATCGGTATCGGTAAGATGTCGTTCGGTGGCCTGGGCAACAATATTTTCAACCCGGCACTGACAGGACGTATCTTCCTGCTGATCTCTTTCCCGGCACAGATGACCACCTGGCCCGTTGTCGGACAGTTGACATCTTATGCCGATGCAACAACAGGGGCAACCGTCCTCTCTCTGATGAACGAGGGTGCACTCGACAAAATGCCTACACTCAGCGACATGCTGATCGGTAACATGGGCGGTAGCCTTGGTGAAGTCAGCGCACTGGCACTGCTGTTAGGTATGTTCTATATGTTATGGAAGAAGATCATCACCTGGCACGTTCCGGTATCCATCTTCGTCACGGTATTTGTCTTTACAGGTATCATGCACCTGGTGAATCCGGTTCAATACGCAAGCCCGTTCGTCCATCTGTTGTCCGGAGGTCTGATGTTGGGAGCTATCTTCATGGCGACCGACTATGTGACTTCGCCGATGAGCAAGAGCGGTATGATTGTCTACGGTGTCGGCATTGGTATCCTGACAACGGTTATCCGTCTGTTCGGTTCTTATCCCGAAGGTATGTCATTTGCCATCTTCATCATGAATGGAGTTACTCCGCTCATCAACAGTTATATGAAACCTAAACATTTCGGAGGGAAATAAGCATGGCAAAACTAAAATCAACATTACCCAATATGTTCCTTTCACTCACGATCATCTGTGTAGTGGCCGGAGCAATATTAGCAGGTGTGAATATGTACACCACCGGTCCGATTGCCGCCACCAAAGCAGCAGCGCTGGAAGCAGCGATCAAAGCGGTCACTCCGGCATTCGACAACAAACCGACAGAAGAAGCCTATATGGCAGTTACAGCCGATGGCGACTCGCTGAAAATCTACCCGGCAAAACAAGACGGCAAATTCGTCGGTGCCGCAGTGGAGAGCAACACAATGAAAGGGTTCGGCGGTGAGATCCGCGTGATTGTCGGTTTTGACACCGAAGGCAAACTGCTGAACTATTCAGTCTTGCAACATGCCGAAACACCCGGATTAGGGGCTAAAATGCAAGAATGGTTCCGTACGGACAAAAATCGCCAGAGCGTTTTGGGACGCAATTTGTCTGATGGCGAACTGAAAGTAACCAAAGACGGTGGAGATGTCGATGCCATAACAGCTTCGACCATTACCAGCCGTGCATTCCTGAACGCTGTGAACCGCGCCTACAGTGCTTTTTCCGGTGCCGACGGATTGACCGGAGCAACCACATCATCCGATAACACAACTAAAGAGGGAGGAAACGACAATGAGTAATCTGAAAATATTGATGAACGGAATCATCACAGAGAACCCGACATTCGTATTGCTGTTAGGTATGTGTCCGACATTGGGAACGACCTCTTCAGCGATGAATGGTATGAGTATGGGACTTGCAACCATGTTCGTGTTGATCTGTTCCAACATGGTCATATCAGCATTGAAAAATGTAATCCCGGATATGGTCCGTATTCCCGGGTACATTGTCGTAATCGCCACCTTCGTAACGGTTGTGCAAATGTGCATGGAAGCATTTATTCCTGCCTTATACGCAAGTTTGGGATTGTTCATCCCGTTGATCGTCGTCAACTGTATCGTGTTGGGACGCGCCGAAGCTTTTGCCGCCAAGAACGGAGTCGTGGCCTCGGCTTTCGACGGAATCGGTATCGGTCTCGGCTTTACGATTGCCTTGACACTGTTAGGAGCTATCCGCGAATTGTTGGGGACGGGTAAACTGTTCAACCTGACAATCATGCCGGAACAGTTCGGCTCGCTGATTTTCGTGTTGGCTCCGGGTGCATTCATCGCACTGGGATTCCTGATAGCTATTGTTAATAAACTGCGTAAAGCATAAAACAAGGTAAGATATGGAATATATATTGATATTTATCGCCGCTGTATTCGTCAACAACGTTGTGTTGTCCCAATTCTTGGGTATATGTCCGTTCCTCGGCGTATCCAAGAAAGTGGATACAGCAATAGGCATGGGAGCAGCCGTTGCATTTGTGCTTACCATTGCGACACTCGTGACTTTCCTCGTACAAAAATATGTGCTGGATGTATTCGGCCTGGGCTTTATGCAGACCATCAGCTTCATCCTGATTATCGCAGCTCTGGTCCAAATGGTGGAAATCATCCTGAAGAAAGTTTCTCCTGCCCTCTATCAGGCATTGGGAGTGTTTCTTCCGCTGATCACGACAAACTGTTGTGTGTTGGGTGTCGCCATCCAGGTCATCCAGAAACAGTATAATTTATTAGAATCTGTAGTATATGCATTCTCTATTGCTATTGGATTTGCATTAGCTTTGATTATCTTTGCAGGTGTCAGAGAACAATTAGCAATGACAAATGTCCCCGATGGCATGAAAGGAACCCCGATCGCCCTAATCACAGCTGGTCTACTGGCTATGGCGTTTATGGGATTCTCGGGGATCGTTTAAAGATTTATGATTTATGATTTATAATAACAGGTAATACTGCTTGATAATAACAGGTAATACCGCTTGCCGCTATAAATCATAAATCATAAATCCTTTCATAAATCATAAATCATAAATTTTCTCTCCTCATGAAACAGAAGATTTTAGTAGCAGGTGGAACTGGTTACATCGGATCACACACCACAGTAGAACTGCAGAACGCAGGTTATGAAGTTGTCATCATCGATGACCTGTCTAACTCCAATATAGAAGTATTGGACGGTATCGAACGCATCACAGGCATCCGTCCTGAATTCATCAAGCTGGACTTGAAAGATAAGGAAGGAACCCGCGAAGCACTGAAAGCTCATCCGGGAATCAAAGGGATTATCCTGTTTGCCGCCAGCAAAGCAGTAGGCGAATCCGTACAGCAGCCGTTGAAATACTACCGCAACAACGTAGTGACACTGGTGAACCTGTTGGAACTGATGCCGGAATTCAATATCGAAGGCATTGTATTCTCTTCTTCCTGTACCGTTTACGGGCAGCCTGACCCTGAGAATCTGCCTGTAACCGAGAACGCTCCGATCAAACCGGCTACTTCTCCATACGGAAATACAAAACAGATCAACGAAGAGATCATCCGCGACACGATCCATGCCGGCGCTCCTTTCAAGAGCATCATCCTGCGTTACTTCAACCCGATCGGAGCACATCCGACAGCAGAGATCGGCGAATTGCCTAACGGCGTTCCTCAGAACCTGATCCCGTATCTGACACAGACTGCTATGGGTATCCGCAAAGAGCTGAGTGTATTCGGTGACGACTATGACACGCCTGACGGTTCCTGCATCCGCGACTACATCAATGTTGTCGACTTGGCTAAGGCTCACGTGATTGCCATGGACCGCATGTTGGGTGGCAAGTCTCTGGATAATGTGGAAATCTTCAACCTCGGAACCGGCAACGGCGTTTCCGTATTGGAACTGATCAACACATTCGAAGCTGCAACAGGCGTTAAAGTCCCGCACAAAATCGTAGGACGCCGCGAAGGTGACATCGAAAAGGTTTGGGCCAATCCCGAACGTGCCAATAAAGTTTTAGGCTGGAAAGCGACAGAAACACTGGCCGACACATTGGCTTCGGCCTGGAAATGGCAGGAAAGACTGCGCGAATGCGGTATCATGTAATCGGAATATTTCTCGTTACCATACAAAAAAGGGGGGCCAAAGTTCATTATTAAACCCATCGGCTCCCCTTTTTCATTAAGAAGCCTTGGAAAGGTGTATACAGTATAAAGACAAGCTTATCATCAGACAGCACACTGTATATCAATATATTGAAAATAACCATCCCTACAAAAGGACAATTTGACCGCAATATTTCCCCTACACTTTTTCAAACAAGCCTCATTTTCTTACACGACAACCGCAATACTCCTTGTAAATAGCGAACGGTAAATAACGAGCTACCTGACGAAGAAAAAACCAAATCCGGACAAAAACACATTCTCCTCCACACACCTCCACCCCATTTGAACAGCCTGACTCTTAGCATGCACTGCCTCCATACGGAAAAGAAAGGCAAAGGTTTAGAAAAATCATCTAAACTATTATTTATCAAACACATACAATATTTTCATAAATCTATTGCTTCCAAAAAGTGTAGGGGAAATATTGCGGTCAAATTGTCCTTTTCTATATTTGGGGGCCTAAAAAACGTTCCAAGCCCTCCAAAAAGCTATAGGTTTTCCGTTTACAAGCCATAGCTTTCCAAGAAAAAAGCTATAACCTTTTTGGAAACAGGCTATAGCTTTTTTATCATGAGACATCTCCCCCAAAAACAGACTGAAAGATTACTTTGCCAGTATATTCAGGACAGCTTCCCGCCAATCCTCTCCGTTTTCCGGCTGATAGGTGTGGAAACCGAGCCCTTGTCCAACCTCTATATTCGATTTGGCATCGTCGACAAACAGCGTTTCAGCGGGAATAAGCGGGGCATTTTCTATCATCCGGTCGAAGATGGCGGCATCCGGCTTCGTCACCCCAACTTCATAGGAAGTATACATTTTGTCGAAATAAGCGGATATAGGACGACCGGCGGGGGTGAACGCCTCGCTCCTCGCCCACGACTGGACAATCGGATTCGTATTGCTCAACAAATAAACCTTATATTTCTTTCGCAGCTCTAACAGGAAATCCAACTTGTATTGCGGGACATCGGCAATAAAACCCATCCAGGCATATTTGATTTCATCATAAGAAAGTTGCTTGCCGGTATGCTCGCATAACTTGCGGCAGAAAGTATCAACATCGATC
Organism: Parabacteroides merdae ATCC 43184; assembly: GCF_025151215.1. NCBI lineage: Bacteria > Pseudomonadati > Bacteroidota > Bacteroidia > Bacteroidales > Tannerellaceae > Parabacteroides > Parabacteroides merdae. The sequence goes on along the minus strand of NZ_CP102286.1, from coordinate 238,218 downwards.
TTTCCATTCTCCAGTTCAAGGAAAAAGCCTTTCTGCTCATAAGGATCGAGCAACTGTTTTGCATCCTTCACTCCTATTTCCTCAAATCGGCTTACAGCCTGGTGATGGTCCAGGTCGATCAAGACGCCTCCCAGATCAAATACTATGTTTCTGATTCTTTTCATATTCTTTGCGTAATACTCACAAACTTACATAAAAGTGTCCGAACAACCAAATAAAAAAAGTGAAGGCCGTATGCAGGCGGGATCACCCTCCGCATACTCAGCCTTCACTGTAAATCGGCATCACACAAGCATCAAGCAGGCTTGTGAATGTGAAATCATTTTATTCGAGCTTATGGATAACCAGACCGGAACGCAGTTTCGGTTCGAACCAGGTTGTCTTGGGAGGCATGATATTACCGGTATCGGCAATATCCATCAATTGCTTCATGGTGACAGGATAAAGCGCCAACGCGACCTTCATCTCGCCACTGTCCACACGACGCTGCAATTCTCCCAGCCCACGGATACCGCCTACGAAATCGATGCGTTTATCCGAACGAAGATCTTTTATGCCCAGAATCTCATCTAAAATCAGGTTGGAAGAGATCGTCACATCCAGGACACCGATCGGATCGTTATCGTTGTATGTGCCTTGCTTGGCTGTCAACGAATACCATTTTCCTGCCAAATAGAGGGAGAAATTATGCAAAGCTGCCGGTTTATAAATATCCGCGCCCTTTTCTTCCACGACGAAGTTCTTTTCCAATTTAGCCAGAAATTCCTCTTCCGACAAGCCGTTCAAGTCTTTCACCACACGGTTATAGTCGATAATCGTTAACTGGTTTGCCGGGAAACAGACAGCCATAAAGTAGTTATACTCCTCGTCCCCTTTATGAGCCGCATTCTGTCTGGCTTTCTCCGCACCGACCAGGGCGGCGGCGGCGGAACGGTGATGGCCGTCGGCAATATACAGGGAAGGCATTTCGCCGAACAGTTCCGTGATGCGGACAATATCAGCCGGTTCATCAATGATCCAGAACGTATGGCCGAAACCGTCGTCTTTCGCGACGAAGTCATATTCCGGATTGCGGGATGCATATTTGGCGACAATCTGGTCCAGTTCGGCATTGTCGGGATAAGCAAAGAACACCGGTTCGATATTGGCATTATTCACCCGGACATGCTTCATGCGGTCCTCCTCCTTGTCACGCCGTGTCAACTCATGCTTCTTGATAACGCCATTCATATAATCGGGCACATACGCACCGACAACCAAGCCGTATTGTGTCTTGCCGTTCATGGTCTGGGCATACACATAGTAACATTCCTCCTTATCCTGCACCAACCAGCCCTTTTCCTGGAACATCCGGAAATTGGCGGCAGCTTTCAGATAAACGGCAGGATCGTGTTCATCCGTCCCGACCGGAAAGTCGATCTCCGGTTTGATGATATGATATAATGATTTTTCATTTCCCTTCGCTTCTTCGCGTGCCTCTTCCGAGTTCAACACATCGTAAGGACGGGAAGCCACTTGTTCGATCAAATCTTTAGGAGGACGGACTCCTTTGAAAGGTTTAATTCGTGCCATGATAATTTAGATAAATCTATTTATTTACTCTGAATTTTTCACATCCTTCTTTCAGGAAGCCTTCGATCTGCTTGGCAGCGGCAATACCGGCATTGATATTGGCTTCGGCAGTCTGTGCACCCATCTTTTTAGGAGTGGAGAAATAGCGACCGGCAAACTTGGCGGCAAACTCTTCGTTGGCTACGGGCATGATGTCGGTTACATATTTCAAGTCTGCGCGTTCTTCCATCAACTTGATCAGTTCGGCTTCGTTGATCACTTCCTTACGGGCTGTATTGACCAACAGGCCCCCTTTCGGCATCTTGCCGACCAGAGCGTAATTGATGGAGTTCTTTGTTTCGGCAGTTGCGGGAATATGCAAAGAAACGATATCGCAGGTAGCATAGAGTTCTTCCGGTGAAGCGACTGGTTTCACGCCATCCGCTTCAATGGCCGAAGCCGGACAGAAAGCATCGAATGCATAGATTTCCATTCCGAAACCTTTTGCGATACGGGCCACATTGCGGCCTACGTTGCCGTATGCGTGGATTCCCAGTTTCTTTCCTTTCAATTCTGTTCCCGATGTTCCGTTATAGAAGTTGCGGACAGCCATTACCATCATTCCGAAAGCCAATTCGGCAACGGCATTGGAGTTCTGCCCCGGTGTATTCATCACACAAACATTATGAGCTGTCGCAGCAGCCAGGTCGACGTTATCATAACCGGCTCCGGCACGAACCACTATCTTCAACTGCTTGGCGGCATCCAGCACTTCGGCATCGATCACGTCACTGCGGATAATGATTGCATCCACATCCTTGACTGCCTCCAGCAGTTTGGCCTTTTCACCGTATTTTTCCAACAGGATCAGTTCATCGCCTGCCCCTTCCACTACTTCGCGGATACCTTTCACAGCTATCGCTGCGAAAGGTTTATCTGTTGCTACTAATATCTTTGCCATAATCAATGCTGTTTTTCAAAATCCTTCATACATGCAACCAAAGCTTCAACGCTGCTCTTAGGCATTGCGTTGTACAGTGAGGCACGGAAACCACCGACAGAGCGGTGTCCCTTGATACCGACCATACCGGCAGCCGCAGCAAATTTGCTGAATTCGTCTTCCAGTTCCTTATACTCGTCATTCATCACGAAACATACATTCATGATAGAACGGTCTTCGGCTGCAACAGTCCCTCTGAACAACTTGTTACGATCGATTTCATCATACAGGATAGCGGCATTTTCCATATCCTTCTTTTCCATAGCGGCAACACCGCCCTGTTCCTTATACCATTTCAATGTCTGCAACGCAGCATAGATCGGCAGCACGGGAGGAGTGTTAAACATGGAATCCTTGTCCACATGAGTCTTATAGTTCAACATTGTCGGGATCGGGCGTTCCACATGCCCCAAAGCATCCACACGAACAATAGCCAACGTCACACCGGCAGGAGCCAGATTCTTCTGTGCCCCGGCATAGATAATGTCATATTTGGATACATCGATCGGACGGGAGAAAATATCGGACGACATATCGGCGACCAAACGTTGTTTCACATCCGGATCTTTGCGAGTTTCCGTTCCGTAAATCGTATTATTGGTCGTAATATGGAAATAATCCGCATCGTCGGCAATCGTATAATCTTTCGGAATATATGTATAGTTTTTATCTTTAGAAGATGCCACAACCTCGACTTCCCCGAAGAGCTTAGCTTCCTTGATGGCTTTGGACGACCATGTACCGGTATCTAAATAAGAAGCTTTCTTATTCAACAGGTTGTAAGGAACCATACAAAACTGCATGCTTGCACCTCCACCCAGGAAAACAACCTCATAGCCAGCAGGAATATCCAGCAATTCTTTGATCAGCGCACGCGCCTCATCGTTCACGGCAACGAATTCTTTACTTCTGTGGGAGATTTCAAGAAGAGATAAACCCATACCCGCAAAATTCTCTACTGCAGCGGCCGTATTTTTAATTGTATACTCGCTCAAGATAGAGGGACCTGCATAAAAATTGTGCTTCTTCATACCAATGTTTTTTTTAATGTTAAATATAATTTAAGTAACTAATTTCCCAAAAACAGGCGGCTAATGTACAAAATAAATTGACAATTGACAATCGATGATTGATAATTATTAGCAAAACGACATGATAATTATCTTTATCAATTACACTTATTTCCCAATTGTCAATTGTCTATTATCAATTGTCAATTCTGATATCTATCTCCCCACAAACGCCTCATCTGTTCAATTAGTTTGTGTTCGGACGGATTTTCCTGTCCTTTCCACAGCCGTTCGTTTAAAATCTCCTTTGGAAGGAACTCTTGCTTGACAAAATGATTTTCATAATCGTGCGCATATTTGTAATCTTTTCCGTAATTCAGCTCCGCCATCAATTTTGTCGGTGCATTTCGCAAATGAAGGGGAACAGGCAAGTTTCCTGTACGGTTCACCAACTCTAACGCATCATTAATCGCCATATAAGCCGAATTGCTTTTAGGACTGCATGCCAGATAAACGGTCGTTTCCGCCAAAATGATCCGTCCTTCAGGCCAGCCGATTTTCTTCAAGGCATCAAAACAGGCATTTGCCAACAACAGAGCATTCGGATTCGCTAATCCGATATCTTCCGATGCTGAAATAACCAGACGGCGGGCTATAAATTCCGGATCTTCGCCACCGGCAACCATACGAGCCAGCCAATAGACAGCGGCATCCGGATCACTTCCGCGAATGGATTTGATAAAAGCGGATATGATGTCATAATGCATCTCCCCTCCTTTATCGTACGCTGCCGGATTTTCCTGCAAGCGCTCCACCACCTTTTCATCTGTTATTTCAATCTTTTCATTTCCTTCTTCCGCAGCAACGACAAGCTCCAGGATATTCAGCAGTTTCCGTGCATCGCCACCGGAATAACGCAACATGGCGTCCGTCTCGGCCAACACGATATTCATATCCTTCAATATGATATCTTCGGTAACCGCCTTATTCAACAAGGTCAACAGATCAGCTTTCTCCAATGATTTCAAAACATATACCTGGCAGCGGGAAAGCAACGGACGGATGACCTCGAACGAGGGATTCTCTGTCGTGGCTCCGATCAAGGTTACCACACCTGTCTCTACAGCATTGAGCAGGGAATCCTGCTGCGACTTGCTAAAGCGATGTATTTCGTCAATAAACAGGATCGGTGAAACGGTATTGAAAAAGCGATTGCCTTTTGCCTTTTCTATCACTTCCCGCACATCTTTCACTCCTGAACTGATTGCGCTCAATGTGTAGAACGGAGCTTCCAGCTTATTCGAAATAATCTGCGCCAGCGTAGTCTTTCCTACTCCCGGAGGTCCCCACAATATAAAAGAGGGGACACGACCCGCATCAATCATCTTTCTAAGGACAGCCCCCGGACCAACCAGGTGTTTCTGCCCGATATAATCGTCCAACGTTTTCGGACGTAATCTCTCTGCTAACGGTTGACTCATCATGCCAACAAAAGTCGCATATTTTATTTACTTTTCAAAGTATAAATACAGTAAAAATTCAAGGCTATTTTAATGTTTGACAACAGAAAAATATGATAAAAAGAAAGCACACACAGCAACACACACCCATAAAAACTACAATAAGATAACATTTTGTCATATTTACAACTCTTGGGCACTGAATAAAATCATGAAAGATCAGAAGGTGTGTCAAAATTCTCACCTTCTTTTTTATGCCCAAAGCCCCGACTTTCACAAGCTGGGGCTTTGTTATTACCTGAAGATTTTGTATCTTTAGGCATAAGAATTTATACTATGGCAAAGATACATTTTCGTCCTTACAATCCCAACCAAACAGTGCTTTTTCCTCAAAGAATAGATGAGGATATTGCAGATAACGATCCGGTGCGCATGGTTGACGCCCTGGTTGAGGGCCTGAATCTTGAAAGTTTCAGGAAGCTATATAAGGAATGCGGCCGCAGCCCTTACCATCCCAAGATGATGCTCAAGGTCATTCTGTATGCCTACATGAACAACGTCTACTCCTGCCGGAAAATCGAAAAGCTCCTTCATCGTGACATTCATTATATCTGGCTTGCCGGATATGAGAAACCGGATTTCATTACCATCAACCGTTTCCGCAATCGGGTGAAGAAGGAAATCAACGAGGTGTTTACCCAAACCGTACTCCTTCTCTCTTCCAAAGGCTTCATCAGCCTGAACGTGGAATACATTGACGGGACAAAGATTGAATCCAAAGCTAACAAGTATACTTTCGTTTGGCGAAAAACGGTTGAGCGGAACCGAGAGCGCCTGATGAAGAAGATACATGTCCTGCTAGGGCAGATAGACGATGTCATCGCCCAAGAAAAGTATTCGGAAAGTAATGAGGAGGTTGAGTTCACTCCGGCCATGCTGACCGAAATGGCGGGAGAATTACGTCATGTGCTGGAACAGGTTCCCGAGCCTTCCACCAAGGAGGAAAAGACTGAGCTGAAAAAGAGACGCAAACAGCTGAAGGAGCTGGAAGAACATAGGGACAAACTCCAGGAATACGACAGTCATCTGGACACGCTGCAAGAGAGGAATTCCTATTCCAAGACGGACAAGGACGCAACTTTCATGAGAATGAAGGAGGATGCCATGCGTAACGGGCAGACGAAGCCCGGTTACAACCTTCAGATCGGCACCGAGAACCAGTTCATCACCGATTTTGCACTCTTCCCGAACCCTACGGATACACTGACCATGATCCCTTTCCTGCAATCTTTTTCAAACAGGTATGACCGGATGGCTCATACGGTGGTTGCCGATTCCGGCTATGGTTCTGAGGAGAATTACCGCTTCATGTCAGAGAACGGCATGGAAGCTTACGTCAAATATAACTATTTCCACATGGAGCAGCGGCCGAGATTCCAACCGGATCCGTTCAAGGCAGAAAACTTCTACTACAATGAAGAACATGACTTTTGCATCTGCCCTATGGGACAAAGGATGCGGAGGATAGGTACTAGACATGTGAAAACCGCATCCGGATATGTCAGCGAAAATGCCAGGTACAGAGCCGTCAGATGTGAAGGCTGTCCGCTAAGATGCCGTTGTTTTAAAGCAAAAGGAAACAGGACGATAGAACTGAATCACAGGCTCAGAAAATACAGGCAAAAAGCCAAAGAGCAGCTCTGCTCCGAGGAAGGGCTGAAACACAGAGGACAGAGATGCATAGAACCGGAAGCCGTGTTCGGACAAATGAAAAACAATATGAATTACAAACGTTTCCGCCATTTTGGAAAGGACAAGGTCTTCATGGATTTTGCCTTCTTTGCCATTGCCTTCAATATAAAAAAGATATGTGCAAAAATGGCTAAAGAAGGTATGGATTGGTTGATTAGACTGTTTTATGAGCTTACAGTAGCTATATTTAGATGCTGCGAACACATAAATCAAAGAAATCCTCAAAATATCGCAGCTTAAAAAAATGAGCCGATTTTTATAGTCAACGAAAAAAAGAAGGCGCATCGGGTATTACGACACACCTTCCTGTATCTATTACCTTATTTTATTTCAATGTGATATTTTCCAGATCACGTATAACAGTCATATCCATAATATCACTGTAGATTTCCGTTGTCCGTACACTTTTATGCCCCAGCAACTTCTGGACTGTCGTGATATTCGCTCCATTATATAATAATAAGGTAGCGTTGGTATGGCGTGCCATGTGGAAAGACAACCTTTTATCTATTTCCGCCAGCCGGCAAATCCTTTTCAACTGTTTATTCACATTCGAGTTTGCCGAAACAGAAACTCCAAACAACGTTCTTGAATAACGCTTGCAATAGCGTTCATAAACAGCAAGAGCTTTTCCGTCGAATAGCAGAAACAAAGGAAGCCGGACGTTCACATCCGTCTTGACCGATGAATAGACCAGCCATAACTTATCATCGATCAGATGAAAATTATCCGGTCGTATATTGACAATATCGGAAAAGCGCAGCCCGGTATAGCAGCTGAAAAGGAACATATCGAGCGTCCGTCTGAGCGTTCGTTGCAATTTAGGAGCGATATTCTCCAACCTTCCCAATTCCTCAGGTGTCAGATGGCCACGCTTGCTCTCCATATATTTAATCTTATACTTACGAAAAGGATATTTCTGCAATTCAAACAAATCCTTATTAATCGCCAGGTTGACATATCTTTTCAGATGCTTCATATGCTTGGCAATCGTATTCCGGTGGTACTTTTGCTCAAGAAGAAAATGTTCAAAACCACAAAGGAAATTAAAGGTAAGATCATCAAAAGAGACTTGTGGCTGATACTGGCACAAAACCTGCAAAGTGGATAAATGGTTCTTCAATGTGGAAAGTCTTAAGTTGCTATGATTGATCTCATTTTTCATAAAAGAGACAAAAGAGGAAGAGACAGACTCAAAATCTCCCCTTTCCCTCAAATACTTCAAAGAAAACGGACGTCCGCTTTGGACCATATCTAATTCGATCCGTTCCAAATAAGTAATATAATCCTCAATGTACTGATTGAGTTCATCCATATTGGGATGGTTCCTCACAGCTTTTCTCTTGCTATCCCATTGTGTGGGCTTAACATAGATTTTCGTTGAGAAATACTTCTTTTGCCTATTCAGGTAAGCCTCTACCTGAATCAAAGCCTTTCCTTCTGCATTCAACCGCTTTTTCCGATTGAACACCAGATTGTAAATAACTTTTTCCATGATATACATTATTTTCTGAATGAGAACACGAAGGAACAATAATAAGTTCTTTGTTTCGTATGAGACAAACTAAAAGTTTGTTATATTTCGTGTTTCAATAGAAGAACAACTATCTGCAAAGCTATCCTGCAAAAGCCCGGACAGAGACAAAAAAAGAGGCGTGTTTTTTGAACACGCCTCTTCATTCCTTTTCCGGATATAAACCTTATTTCTTTTATAAAGCAGGTTGTGGAGCCGCCGGATTATTATCTGCATCAGAAATACCTGTATTGGTCTCCATTTCACATTGCGGAATACGGTAGATCATTATCTGGGATTCCGGCTCCAAATTAAACTGTACGGAAGCATGATAATTCGTATTTTTACGTATAACCGGCTTCTTTAAGCGTAAAAGGTCGAACAAGGAATGACCTTCGCCCCAAAGTTCCATACGACGCTGCAGCCAGACTTCATCTTGAAATTGCTGTGGCGAAGTAGCTTTACTAACAAAAGAAGGGTCGCGATAGGCTTGCACGAAGTTTTCCAATGTAGATTTACCTGCCGCCAGATTTCCACTCATTGCTTCAGCTTCCGCTTTAATCAAATACATTTCTTCCACACGCATCAACGGCCAATCCGAAGCATTAGTCGTGTTCCCAAACACACTCTGATAAGCACCGAACTTAGTATTTACATATGGTTCAAGACCGAAATACTCAACAATAGAAGATCCTTCTATCGTTTCGTTGTCTATCAACGAAGATGTGTTATCCGGAGACAAAAACCATTGTTTACGAATATCAGTATCCGGAATCTGGTCATATAAATCCGTATTCACTTTTCTGTATCCGTCAGGAACACCTGAAGTATATCCATTCCCCGTAAAAGAACACAAATGAGAAGGCCAGTTTATAATACCGGTTTGTACAACATCATTATCCGGAGTGATCATGACACCCCATAACCAAGAATTTGCAGTAGCAGAATTAAATGTCGGAGTAGATACTTCTGCCAATGATTGCGGTGTTCCGCCGGCAATAGCTCTTTCTGCATCTTTTGCTGCATCAGCCCATTTCTGCATCAACAGATTGGCACGGGCACGCAAGCCATATACGACCGCTTCATCCAATTGGTCTTTATTCGCTCCATTATCAAAGCCGGCCAACAATTCTGCTGCCTGATTCAAATCGCTCATAATCTGATCATATACCTGCTGGACAGTAGCACGCGGATTGTTCTGCATTTCTTCGTCAGACATCTTTTCCGTTACAATGGGAACAGCCAAAGCATTTTCATGACCTGCATAAGTAAACTGATAAATCTGAACCAGATTCAAATAGTCATATGCACGAGCTGCCAAAGCCTGACCACGATAGATTTTCAAAGAAGCATCTTCTGTAGCAGGATCAATCAAGCTCAATACACTATTTGCGGCCTTCAGATGATTATAAAAAGTTTTCCAAATCAGTTCATCTGTAGAACTGTCATAAACACGATCTGAATAATTCTGAGAAGTATTGAACCAGTTATATCCTGTAACCAGTGCTACAAGATCCTGTCCTCCAGACTCCAAGGCCATAGAGACAGCCGGGACTCCATAATCATTATGATAGGTTGTCGCATCATCGGAAATCGTTCCGTAAGCATTCAATTTAGCAGCCATGGCATTTACTTCGGCCGTGACCAAATTAGGTCTGTCCTTGATCGTTTCTTCTTTCTGATTGTCAGAAACATATTGACCTTCAGGATATTTATCCAAATCGCAAGATGCCAGCAGCAGGGCGGCTGTTGCGAACATCATATATTTGTTTGTTAATTTCATATTCAAAAACAATTTAACGGATTAGAAATTCAATGATATACCACCCGAAATTGTACGGATCGGCGAATAAACATTATCAGAAGCGACATAACCTTGACGCGGATCCAGCCCTTTGCGGGCAGTCAACAAGGCGACGTTATCTGCAACAAAGTACAAACGCACGCCTTCAATCTGTAATTTACGAGTCAGGTTTTTCGGCAGAGTATAGCCGAATGTTATATTTTGAAGGCTCAGATAATCAGAGCTTGTCAAAAAGCGATCGGACAACCGGTTTGTATATTTATCATTTACATTCATACGGGGAACATCCGTATTCTTGTTCTCGGAAGTCCATACATTCAGCATGTCTTTATGCAAAGCACTACCCGTAGCAGCCGGGCTCATCATTTCCTGATATGTGTAGTCTAAAATACGGCCACCTAGCTGATAGGCAAATGAGAGCGACAAGTCAAAACCGTATGCCGTAAAACTTGTACCGAATCCTCCATATACTTTAGGAAGGATATCTCCTGTCGCAAAACGGTTTTCTGTAGCAGTGGAATAAGAAGTCGTAACCGTGTTGCCCTCAGCATCCGGCTTCAACAAAGCCCACTGGCTTTCTCCCGTTTCAGGATTTACACCGGCATACTTCGGTAAATAAAGCTGAAACATTGATTCATCTTCGCGATAGATACGACCTGCATCAATCATTTGGCCATTCAGCTCAGGCGCCAGCTCCAACACTTTGTTTTTGAAATGAGTCAAATTCAAATTTACGCTCCATGAGAAATCTTTTGTTTCGATAATATTCGAATTCAAATCGATTTCAACACCACGGTTCACCATAGAACCGACATTTTCCGGAAAACGGGAATATCCCATCGAAGCCGCAACCGGTTTGAAATAAAGCATATCCGTAGTCTTACGAGAGAAGTACTCTGCAGAACCACTCAGTTTGCCTCCCCAGAACGTAAAGTCAAAACCGGTATTAAAACTATGAGAAGTTTCCCATGTGATATCTTTATTTCCTTTATAATATAGAGAAGTTGAGAAATCTCCATTACTGTTTGCCAAAGTAAACTGATCCTGATACGGATAGTAGTTGCGATACAAACCACCTTGATACATCAAATTGTCATTTCCCTGCAAACCGTAACTGATTTTAAACTTCAACATATTAATCCAACTTTGATTTTCCAGGAAAGCTTCTTTATTCAATAACCAACCTGCACCGACAGACCAAAAGTTACCCCAACGATTATCCGGATGGAAGCAAGAAGAAGCATCACGACGATAAGAAGCCGAACCGAAATATTTCCCATCATAATCATACTGAACGCGGAACAACCAACCTTCAGTCGCATAATCTTTTGAATAAGATGAGTTATACTGATTTGAAATACCATTATCCAATTCCGGGACATTCGGGTTATACAGTTTTTCACGCTGGCCATACAAATATTGGTATTTATAGTTATAATTTTCATGACCGGCTAAAACATCCAGATTGTGTACATCATCAAACGTTTTATTGTATGTCAATAAATACTGCTGATTAACACTGAATGTACGTTGGGTTGAAACAGAAATCAAACCACCGACACCTGTCGTTTCCGAATATTGTCCATAGAACGGATTCACCATATCGGTATTCCGAACGTTATTGGCATCCACTCCAATATTCACCTTGGCCTTGATGCCACCCCAGATATCAACATCTGCAAACCATTTGCCGCTAACTACGTCTCCGGAATATTTCATCTTGTCCAACATATAGCTGGCCAACGGGTTAGCATTAGGGATAGTATTACGAGATCCATTCGTATCTTGTCCTTTCTTCCCATAATCATAACGTTGGAAGCCACGGTTATCAGTCATTATATTTCCCTGTGCATCACGGATATACATCGGATATATCGCCCCCATAATATTAGAGGCATAAAATATGTTCGCATTTGAAGTTCCGCCTTCTGTATCCTGCTCACGGCTATCATAGTGAGTAAATGAAACATTAGCACCCAACTTCAACCACGGTTTCACTTGATAATCCGCTTTCAAACGAGCTGAATAACGTTGAAAACCTGAATTAGGGACGATACCCTGATCATCCAGATAACCAGCAGACATATAATAGTTCATTTTGTCAGAAGCACCGCTAACGCTTAAATTATATTCCTGGCGAACATTATTTTCGAAAATTTCATCCGACCAATTATCCGGAATATAATAATAGGTTCCATCGGAATAACCAAGCGTAGCTTTCGGATTCAGTTTTCCATCCATACCGATCAACAGTTCTCCTGTCGGAACAGAATATACTTGATATCCTAAATAAGTTCCGGAAAGCAAAGCTTGATTAGCATATGCATTGGCACCGGCCAGATCACCAGCTGCGGCATAACCTTTCAAGTCTGCATTATAAATAGAAGAATAATTCAATTCATAAAATTTAGCAGGGTCATTAATTGTTTCATAATTAGGTACTCCTCGTTTATTCACACCCCATTTTGCATCAAGACTGACACGAGCTTCGCCACTTTTACCTTTTTTAGTCGTAATCAAAATTACACCATTAGCACCACGGGCACCATACAATGCATTAGAAGCAGCATCTTTCAATACAGTCATAGATTCGATATCAGAAGTGCTGATCGCCGAAATCTCACCGTCATAGGGGACACCGTCAACTACATATAAAGGTTTATTGCTGGCAGAAATAGATCCGATACCACGAATCCGGACCTCTGCATCTTTACCCGGCTGTCCACTACTACTCGTTGTCTGTACACCAGCGACCTGCCCACTCAAGGCATTCGTAACGTTCGAAGTTTGACGAGAGGTGATTTTCTCGCTTTTAATTGTTGCAGCAGATCCTGTAAAAGCACTTTTCTTGGCAGTACCATAAGCGACAATCATCACTTCATCAAGCATTTGATTATCCCCCTCCAACACCACATTTACTTTCGGCTTAACCCCAATTTCCTGGGCTTTCATACCCACAAAAGAAACTACCAGAGTCTTTGCAGAACTTGGTACATCCAGAGAAAATGCACCGTTAAAATCTGTTACTGTACCTATAGTCGTACCTTTAACAACTATAGATGCACCAATGATGGGCTCGTTGTCTTCCGCCGAAATAACAGTACCTGTTACTTTCGTCGTCTGAGCGTTGGCCATCCCAATACCTAATAATAGGCAGAATAAAAGGAAAGTTAACCTTTTCATAGACACACTTTTTTTGTTTAACTTATAAATAACTAATTTGCACTATCTGTTTTTATACATATAAGCAATGTATAAATATTCCTAAGAGATGGCAAATGTAATAATAAATTTATTATAACAACTAAAAAATATAGGACAAATCTATTTGAAATCGCTCCTTTGACAACAGGAAATTTGCTGAAGTAAGTGCTTCAAAACCTCTCGCCTTTTTTGGACAAAAAAAAAACGCCTGGGGATGAAAATAATTAAAATCGATATTTTAGATTGATCTCTCATGAAATCTCCTTGATTTCGCCTCCTTTAAAATTATCTATTTTTAACCTCTCGCCTAAATACCGTTTTTGGACAATTCTGAAGGGTGAAAAAACGCCTCGGGTCTACAAGGGTAGAAAATAATTAAAGACTGTAGACACATTACCCGGAATCTACCTGCTCTCTTAGGATAACTGATCCGTAACATAGCATAAACTATTCCGAAAGTCATAGTAAACTAATTCAAGACATACATCATATTATTCGTATGTAGTACTACCTATCGCAAATACATAGTACCCTACATAACGTCCAAAAACGGTATTTACGTATAGGTAATAAGTAGTAATTTTAAAGGAGGCGATACTTTGTTATATGAAATCATCTAAAATATCGTTTACTTACATGAATCTTTTGTTAATTATGTGATCCCATGAAACGATTAGTTTACCTAGTTGTTAAAAAATTATTATTACATTTTTGCATTGTTCTTATAAAATTTATTCCACATTGCTTAATGTAAATGACAGATTTACAAATTACATTTTCTTATATACATGTTAATAAATGGCTAATTATTCCATCAAAAGACAACTTAAGTCTTTATTTTGTAAAAAGAATTCTCGCTAATGTCTAAAAGTAACAGGTATGTGCTAATATTAAGCATTAACAAGATAACAATTTGATAGTCCTTCCACAACCAGTCTTTAAAAGACAATAAATAACATATTGATAATCACCCAATTGATAGATTATCAAGTTCTGCAAAGACTCTGGTAGTTTCTTTTGTAGGTATGAAATCTCAGGAAATCGGCATCAAACCGACATTACATGTTGTGTTGGCAGCAGATAACCAAATGCTTGACGAAGTGATGGTTGTTGCGTATGGTACTGCTAAGAAATCATCTTTTACCGGAGCCGCTTCATCAGTAAATGCGGAAAAAGTATTAAAAGATGTACCTGTTACATCTTTTGAACAAGCCTTGCAAGGCGCAACAACTGGTCTGACCGTAAATTCGAGCAGTGGACAGCCTGGTGCAGGTTTAAGCATTCGTATTCGTGGAACAGGTTCTATGAACGCCACAAATGAACCTCTTTATGTAATCGATGGTGTACCGGTTATTTCCGGAGATATTGCTGTATCTGGAGTAAGTAATGACTCAAAAGCTTTCAATATCATGTCTTCAATCAATCCGAGCGACATTGAAAATATCACGGTTTTGAAAGATGCTGCGGCTGCTTCTTTGTATGGTTCACGTGCTGCAAATGGTGTAATTCTTATTACAACGAAAAGAGGTAAGGAAGGCAAAACTCAGATCAATTTTAAAGCGAACTGGGGTTTTTCCGACTGGGCTGTTAAAAACAGGGAAACTGTTTCAGGGGAACAGCAGCACGAACTTACCTATGAAGCATATTACAATGAAGGTATTTTATACAAAGATATGTCAGAAGAAGAAGCAAGAGCTTACGCACAAGAAGGTGCAGATACTTTCGCTCCTTTAAGAGATCACTATTCAAACTGGGAAGATGCATTATTCAAGAAAAGTGCATTCAACCAGAATTATGAGTTTTCAGCACAGGGAGGTAGTGAACTGACAAATTTCTTCGCTTCATTGAACTACAAAACGGAAGACGGTATGATTAATACCACCGGTATGGAAGGATTTACCGGTAGAGTAAACGTAACCCATAAATCAAAAGATGGGAAAATGCAGATGGGAGCTAATATCTCATTCTCAAAACAAAAATCAGAAATGGCTTCGGAAGGAACGGCTTATGCCAATGCCTATTTCGTTAAAAACTGGTATGCAATCCCTAACCTTCCTATTTATAATGAGGACGGTTCATTTTATGAAGGTTTTCCCTTGGATCAATTAAATGTGCCTAACCCATTAAGGGATCAAGGATTGGATAAAAATACATCCGAAGTGCTTAGAAGTACCAACTCCTTATGGGCTTCTTATAAAATAATCGAAGGGCTGACAATCAAGGAAACAATAAGCTATGACTTTATCGACAACCAGTCAACAACTTACTGGCCGATGAATTCGAATAACGGTGAGGCTTACAATGGTTTGATGATCAAATATCCATATCAGCACCACAACATCTATTCATCAACGGTATTGAATTATACCAACACATTTGCCGACAAGCACAATCTGGATGTTTTGCTCGGATGGGATGTTGACGACAGAAAAGAACAATTTGTCCAAGCAGTCGGCGCCAACTATCCGCACGATAAATTACCAGAACTTGGTAATACGTCGGAACCGATGACAGCCTCATCCGGATATAGCGAAGATCATCTGTTATCTTTGCTTTCTCGTATAAATTACGATTATGACGACAAATATTACATTTCTGCAAATTACCGCCGTGATGGTAGCTCAAGATTAGGAGCAAACACACGTTGGGGTAACTTCTGGTCTGTTTCTGCTGCTTGGAGATTGAGCCAGGAAGCTTTCATGAAAAATTTGACTTATGTTGATGACTTGAAGCTAAGAGTTTCTTATGGTATAAATGGTACTTTACCCTCTAAGTTCTATTCACATTTGAGTTTGTTCGGTTATGGCTTTAACTATCAGGATCAACCGGGATCTGCTCCTACGACTATTCCTAATCCGGATCTGGGATGGGAAAAGAATGAGAACTTCAATATCGGTTTCGATGCCAGACTGTTCGGCCGTTTAAGTGTAGCATTCGATTTCTATAATCGTGAAACAAAAGACTTGTTGCAAGATGTTCCGGTCTCAATGACTACTGGTTTCAATAATACATTGAAAAACGTAGGAGCCATGAATAACCGTGGTATTGAATTGGATATGAACTATGACGTATTCAATGAAACAGCAGTAAAATGGTCTACAGGTATAGTTCTATCTCATAACAAAAACAAGATCAGCAAACTGTATGGAGGAAAAGACATCATTAGCGGAACTTCCATCTTGAGAGAAGGTGAATCTTATTATTCTTGGTGGAGCCGTGAATGGGCTGGCGTTGATCCTCAAACGGGTGAAGAACAGTGGGTATTGAACACTGAAAACGAAGATGGAACCATCAATCGTGGATTGACTAAAGATCCGTCACAGGCTCAACGTGTTATTATCGGAAAACCGGATCCTAAAGTAACCGGAGGATGGAGAAATAACCTTTCTTGGAAGGGATTGGATTTAAGCGCCTTATTTTCATTCTCTTTAGGTGGACATATCATGGATGATCCTGCACTGCTGTACACAGATACAGATGGTGAAACTGCATATCAATCCATTGGTATCCAGCAGTTGGACAGATGGCAAAAACCGGGTGACATTACAGATGTTCCGAGACGTATCAATAGCTATCAATATGCTCGTTACGGAAGTTCCCGTCATATGAAGAGTTCAAACCATCTCCGCCTGAAGACTGTAACATTATCTTATAATTTGCCGTCAAAATGGATGCAGGCTGCTGGAATGAGAAATGTCAGAATCTTCGCTTCCGGTAACAACCTGCTGACATGGGCCGCCTATAAGAATATTGATCCGGAACAGCCGGTCAATGGTGTGGCCACTTGGGCATTACCGAACTTGAAATCAGTAACATTTGGTATTGAAATCGGATTGTAATCCGGAATTCGTTTTACTATAAATAATAACAATGATGAATAGACTAAATATAAAATCTATATTTGCTGCTGTAGCAATAGCTTCAGTGACATTTACATCTTGTGATGGATATCTGGAAACTTTCCCTTCAGATTCATTGGTCAGCACAGATGCTATCACGACTTTACAAGATGTGGAAACAGCACTTAACGGAACATACTACAGTTTAAAGAGTGCCAACTATTATGGTTGTGATTTTGTATCACGCGCCGAAGTGGGGGGTGAAGACGTACAGACAATCTCTTCCGGGGGGTTAAGAACCGACACTTATTATCGTTTCATACACCGTCAGAATAACTCGCCGGAAAATTTATGGAGCTATCCGTATGCCGTTATCAACCGTGCGAATGTATTGCTGAATGCAATTGAAACAGGAGACCTTCCTGCAGGAGATGAACTTAATAATGCAAAAGGAGAAGCCTTAGCTCTTCGTGCTTTATGTCACTTCAACCTTCTGATTACATACGGAAAGCCTTATTTTGTAGAAAATGGAGCTACTCCGGGTGTAGTATTGGTAAAAAATGTTTTGAGCGCAGATGATCTTCCCAGTCGCTCAACTGTTGCAGAAGGGTATGATATGGTCATCAACGACTTGGAGGAAGCGTTGAAATGTATCGGGACGGAAGTAAAAGACGGACGTTTCAACAGTTGGGCCGTAAAAGGTTTACTGGCACGTGTCAATCTATATAAAAGAGATTGGGATAAAGCTTTTTCTTATGCAGAAGATGTAATCAAAAATTCTCCGTATTCTTTGCTGAAAACAGAAGACTATGTTGCAGCATGGTCTGGAAGATACTCTTCGGAATCCGTATTCGATCTGGAAATTTCGGATTTGGATGCCGGTGATCGTGAAATGTTTGGATATGTAGTCGATCCTAAAGGATATGCTGCTGTTTCCAACACGAAAGAATTTGAAGATCTTATCAACGAGAACCCGGATGACATCCGTCGTAATTTGCTAACTGCAGCATCAGTCGAAGGACGTACTTACATGAACAAATATCCAGGGATCAATGGTAAAACGGCCGTAAACAATATTCGTGTAATCCGTCTGTCAGATATTTATTTGATTGCTGCTGAAGCTGCATTGAAAAAATCTTCTGCTGATCAGGCTAGTGCAAATAAATACTTGAATGCGATCATCAAACGTGCTATTCCTTCCGCTTCAGATGTGACTGCTACCGAAGCATTGGTCTTGAAAGAAAGACGCAAAGAATTGGTGATGGAAGGTCATCGTTTTTATGACATCATGCGTTTAGGGATTACGGTAACTCGTAAGGGTGGATATCATTTCTTGAACAACACCGATCTTATATCTCCGAGTTATCAGGATTATCGCACGATTTTGGCAATACCACAGTCTGAAATAGATGTAAATCCCAATATCAAACAAAATGAAGGATACTTCTAACAGGATAATATTCAAATGAGAAATAGGCTGTTATTCTTATATAACAGCCTATTTTCTTTTGTGACTATTATATATAAGTATCTCCATATCCTACATTATTATTAGTCAATGTGCGTGAAACTGGTTAATTTGAAATCAATCGATTTCAAATTAACCAGTTTCATATTTGCACCTTCCAACTATTGTTGCTACATTTGTTTAGATATAAAAAATTATACTATGGAGGCTCCATTTGTTTACGGACGTATTGCCGATGACTTGAATTTTACTGACAGGAAAAATGAGGTTGCTTTGTTGACACAAAACTTCAAGAATCTCATTAATACCGTTATTATATCTCCACGTCGCTGGGGTAAAACATCTTTGGTAAATAAGTGTGCCAAACTTTTATCAGAAGAGAACAAGAATACACTGGTCTGTCAAGTCGATATTTTTAATTGTAGAACGGAAGAACAATTTTATACGGCCTATGCTAATGCTTTAATGCGGGTATCTACCTCTGCTTGGGAGGAATTTGTAGCAGGAGTAAAAAAATATTTGAGCCGAATGGCACCTACTGTTTCTCTTTCCGAAGGCAGTCAGAGCTATGAATTATCTTTTGGTATCGGTTTTAAAGATAACCGGTTGTCTTATGATGAGATATTAGATTTGCCACAACAGATCGCTAAAGATAAAGGTAAAAAGATCATTGTCTGCATTGATGAATTCCAAAATATCAACGAATATGAAGATTCGCTTGCTTTTCAACGTAAACTTCGTGCTCATTGGCAGACACATACATCTGTTTGCTATTGCCTGTATGGGAGTAAACGTCATATGTTACTGAGTATTTTCAATGACTACAGTATGCCTTTTTACAAATTTGGCGATATCTTATTCTTACAAAAAATAGAACGAAAAGACTGGGTTGCATTTATTTCCCAACGGTTTGCTGATACCGGAAAGCAAATATCGGATGAATTATCTGGTATGATTGCCGATAAAATGAAAAACCATCCGTATTATACTCAGCAATTAAGTCAGCAAACTTGGTTGCGTACATCAAAAGAGTGTTCGGAAGCTATTGTCAATGAGGCGTTCAACAGTTTGATCGGTCAATTGAGCCTGTTGTTTACCAATATAATAGATTCTTTGACTTCCCGTCAAATTAGCTTTTTGATAGCTGTCGCCGATGGAGTGGTTAATTTCTCATCTAAAGACATTTTGAAGCACTATCAATTGGGAACTTCAGCAAATATCAAAAACTTGAAAAAAGCGACACTTGAAAAAGATTTGATCGATATATTGCCTGGCAATACGATAGAAATCCAAGATCCGGCTTTTGAATATTGGCTTAAAAATGTGTATCAGAATCCTGCAAGATAGTTTAATCTACATCAAGAAATCAGGAGGAAACAGGTAGAACTACAGCACAGTTTAGAACTGTTAAGGATGTGGTTGCTACTTTCACTAAACATTTTAACACATTGTTAATCAAATAAATCAGTTTGCTCTATATTTAGAATGTTATCTTTTATAGGAGAATGATGATTTAAAAGATAAATCAAATAACACTTTAATAATCAACAATATAACCATTAACTGAGTTCTGCAAAGACTCTGGTAGTTTCCTTCGTGGGGATGAAGTCTCAGGAGGTTGGAATCAAGCCAAAAGTAAATGTAGTATTGGAGGGGGACAATCAGATGCTTGACGAAGTAATGGTTGTCGCTTACGGTACCGCTAAAAAAAGTTCTTTTACGGGATCGGCCTCTACGATCAGTAATGAAAAATTAGAACTCCGTCCTATTACGAACTTAACAAAAGGGTTAGAAGGACAGGCAACAGGATTGTTGACAACTTCAGGATCCGGACAGCCTGGCGAAGATGCTTCCATTGTAATCCGTGGTTATGGTTCAATTAATGCATCACAAGATCCTTTGTATGTTGTCGATGGTATTCCTTTCGATGGTTCTTTAAGTTCCATCAATCCGTCTGATATCGAGTCTATGACTGTATTGAAGGACGCTTCTGCTGGTGCTTTGTATGGTGCGCGTGGTGCGAACGGTGTCGTTATGATCACAACTAAACAGGGTAAAGAAGGAAAAGCTCAAGTAACATGGCGTTCAACTGTAGGATGGGCATCACGTGCTATCCAACCGTATGATATGGTCGATCAGAAAGAATTTGTGCAATTAACTTATGAAGCTCTTCGTAATGGTTACGTATTCAACTCTGGTTATTCATGGGAACAAGCACAACAGATGGCAAGAGCCGGTTTAAGTGCCAATTTAGGTGGTGAACTATACAACCCGTTTAAGAATTACACATGGGACAATTTGATCAATCCTGAAACAGGAATGGTACAAGCTGATGCTGTTTCAGCCTGGAATGAACGATGGATGGATGCAGTTCAACGAGATAATGCATTCAGGCAAGAACACCAATTATCTGTAAACGGCGGTTCTGAAAAAACAAAATATATGTTTTCTCTCGGTTATCTGAATGAAGATGGCATTCTTATCAATACAGGCTTTCAGCGTTATAATGCTCGTGTAAACGTTAATTCTAATATTACAGATTGGTTTAAGGCCAACATGAATGCCTCCTTGTCTAATTCAGTGCAGGATTACAGTGACTATGACGGATCTTCCACATCAAATGTATGGTATTCAGCACAGTTCGTTTCACCGTTATTTCCCGTCTATGTGAAGGGATTGGATGGAAAGAATGTATTGGGTGAAGATGGAAAACCTCAATTGGATTATGGAGAAAACGGACGTCCGGGAAGCTATACGGATTACAATCCAGTCGGCGGTTTGACTGACGACAAATCAAATAAAAAGAATGATGTGGCAAGCCTTCGCACTGGAGTGACTTTTGGTTCAGATAAAGATAATTTCGGTGTTTTCAAGGGAATTAAACTGAATGTGAATTTCGGTCTTGATTACCGCAACCAATCACGAATGAGCTATATGAATATGTATCATGGAAACCAGGCTACAGCAGGTGGTTTATTGACCAAATATAACACACGCATGCAAAGTTATACTTTCAACCAACTGTTGTCATGGAACCGTTCTTTCGGATTACATTCTTTTGATGTTTTGGCTGGACATGAATTTTATGCTTACAGCCACGAATATTTGAAGGCTGGAAAAACAAACCTGGTAGACGGTATCCTTGAACTGCGTCCGGGAACGACTTTGTATGCAGCCGATTCTTATACGGACAAATATCGTATCGAATCGTGGTTAGGACGTTTCAACTATAATTATGATGAAAAGTATTATTTCTCTGCATCTTTGCGTACCGATGGATCTTCTCGTTTTCATAAAGATCATCGTTGGGGAACATTCTGGTCTATCGGTGGTAACTGGCGTATTTCCAAAGAAGCGTTCATGGAAGATGTTAAATGGATTGATAATCTGTCTTTGAAATTAAGCTATGGACAACAAGGTAATGATAATATCCTGAATTCAGATAAGACAAGCAATTATTACTTATGGCAAAGCTTGTATGATTTAGATTGGCCGAATTCGAACCAAATCGGAGGTATGGTTTCTTCATTGGAAAATCAGGTAGTGTCTTGGGAAAAGAATGGAAACTTGAATGTTGGTGTCGAAGCGACCTTCCTTGGAAGCCGTCTATCCGTCAATGCCGAATATTACAATCGTAAGACTGTCGATATGTTGTTAAGTTACCCGATGGCAACTTCTACCGGATTCAATGGCTACAATGCCAATGTCGGAGACATGAGAAACTCGGGTTTCGAATTTGAAATAAGAGGTACTGCTATCAGAACGGATGATTTCGTCTGGAATATAAGTTGGATGGGATCAACTGTAAAAAATAAAGTCTTGAAGCTGACTAATACAGCACCCGAAATCATCAAGGGAGTTTACAGTATCAAAGAGGGCATGCCTATCAATACGTTCTATATGGCTAAATCAGCAGGAGTAGATCCAGCTACAGGCGCTCAACTCTATTGGGTATACGACAAGGATGAAAATGGAAACATCATCAACGAACGTATCAGCGATGACTATTCAAAAGCATCAACCAGTAAATATTATCAAGGCAACCGTATTCCGGATCTTTACGGAAGTATTGGAACAGACTTTTCTTACAAAGGCTTCGATTTGTCAGTCCTAACCTCCTATTCGATTGGCGGTAAAATATATGACAGTCTGTATACAGGTTCCATGAACGCCCAATATGCGACGAACACCTGGAATAAACATCAGCTACGCCGTTGGCAGAAACCAGGCGATATTACAGATGTGCCTCGTGTGGAAATCAACGGTGCTTATACAACGACAGATCGTTTCTTAATCAATGCATCTTATTTTGCAATCAAAAATATCACATTAGGCTATTCCTTGCCTAAAGACTGGATGAGAAAAGCAAAACTGGGAAATGTCCGTGTATTCGGTTCCATTGATAACCTGGCGTTATTTTCTCATTTGAAAGGTATGGACCCTCAATACAATTTTAAGGGTGAAACCGATTATTCGTATACACCAAACAAAACATACTCTTTTGGTGTAGAAATTAACTTCTAATGTTAAATCATTATTTTATAAGATACAAGATGAAAAAGATATTCAAATATATGATTGTCGGTCTGGTGGCTTGTACGACTCTATCGTCATGCTTGGAAAGTTCTCTTGATACCAATCCGACTGATTCAATGTCCGGAAGCGGACTATTAGCAAATGCCAATGCGGCTTTAGTTCCACTGAACGGTCTTTACCGTTCCATGTATTCAGCATGGTCTCCAACAGATAATACACACCAATGCTTCGGTATCAGTGCTTACAATCTGATGGCCGATGTGATGGGAGAAGATATGATCATGGCTGCAATGGGCAGCGGCTGGTTCTGGTATGATTGCTTATATAACGTAAAAAGCAGATATACTGCTACTACTTGGCGCTCATATGATTTATGGAATTGCTATTATACTTGGATTTCCAATGCTAATTATATACTTGATGCAGAGGAAACTATGGCAGGGACAGAAACGGAAGTCAACTATATCATGGGGCAGGCCTATGCAATACGGGCTTACTCCTATTTCATGTTAGCGCAAAGTTTTGCCCGGACCTATAAAGGACATGAGGGTGAACCTTGTTGCCCTATATATGTCGAGCCGACAGTCGCCGGTACAGAAGGAAAACCACGTTCTACAGTGCAAGAGACATATGCTCAGATTATGAATGACATCAATAAAGCTGTCGAACGGTTAAACGGTACAACCCGCAAACACATTTCACATATCGACTATGCCACAGCATTAGGCTTGCAGGCTCGTATCGCATTAGTGATGGAAGACTGGGCTACCGCTAAAAAATCATCGGAAGAAGCTATTGCAGTAAGCAAATGCACGATTGCAAAAGTTTCAGAATTTAAAGGTTTGAACAGCGTAAGCGCACCAAATGTTATGTGGGGGGCAGAAATCATATCTGACCAAAGCGGTATGTATGCAGGTTTGTTCACACACATGGATGCAGATGCCGATAAATACGGAGCAAAAGCCCGCAAACAGATCAACAAAGATTTGTATGGAAAAATGGGAACGGAAGACGAACGGTTGGTCTGGTGGAACCCGAAAGATGCCAACAATAAAGATGGTGGTTATCAGCAGGAAAAATTTAAGTTTTCCGATATCCAAACTTGGATGGGAGATTATGTTTGGATGCGTATAGAAGAAATGTACCTGATTGCTGCTGAAGCAGAATGTCGTTTAGGAAATGATGCTGGTGCACGCGAATACTTAATGGATTTGATGAGTAAGCGTGACGCGTCTTACAGCTGTGCTCAAAAGTCCGGTACATCTATGGGAAAATTGACTTCTGATTATACAGGTTCATTATTGGAAGAAATCATTATACAGCGTCGTATCGAACTTTGGGGCGAATTTGGTCGTATCTACGACATTCGTCGTTTGAAACAGGGATTCAAACGAACTGCAGAAATGGGTTGGCCGACTGACGCTTTGCTTGTTAATCGCAATGCAAATGACCCGGAAAGCTATATGTGGGTATTGACAATTCCTCAAACTGAATTTGATGGAAATTCCAGTCTAGACCAGACCAAAGACCAAAATCCGGTCGGTGATACTAAATAAATTTATTCATTGATTAAAAGATAAAAGCGATGAAATATATTTCAAAATTATCAACATTAACCACTCTTCTATCAATTATCTTGGGCTTTGCAGCCTGTGATAATGAACAAGAATGTGCTCTATATAATACAGATGCAGCAAATAGAGCTGTTTTTGTAAATGCTTCTTTAGCTAATATCACGGTTTCACCTGCTGATCCGACCTTTACAGTAGATCTAGTACGTGCAAATGCCGACAGCGAATCAAGTGGGACCATTGTATTGACTGCTACGGTCGATGAAGTCCCCTTAGCCGGTTGTACTGTTTCCGATTATACTTTTGCTGCTGGTGAAAATATGACAAAAGTCACAGTCAACGTATCTCCTTTGGAAATTGGCAAAGAATTGAATATCACACTAACATTGGATAATACAAATGAACCTGTAAGTGGCAGTAACACAGTTTCAGTTACGGTTAATAAAGACTATAACTGGGTATCTTTGGGAACAGGTACATTTGCTGACGTTTTGGCTTTTACAGAAAAGCCTTACAATGTAGAAATTCAAAAAGCGGATGGCTTTGACCGTTATCGTGTAATGAAACCATATGAACAAGGTTTGAAAAATGATGATGGCGGATGGGGAAACGCTGTAGCCTCAACTTCATGCGATTATATCGAATTTTGGATTAAGGATGGCATTATTTATTATAATAAATTCTTTATCGGAATCAATTATGACGGAAGTGCCTCAAATGCAATTTATGCCCACCACCCAAGTGATTTTGCAGGAATCAGTTTGGCAAATAATAAACAGCTAGATGACAAGACTTTCCAATTAGCTCCTTACTATTACATAGAAGCTTTGCAAGGAGGTTTTGATTACACAGGAGAAGGTGGTTCTATTCTTATTACTCTTCCATAAAAAGAAATTGCCTATTATTATGGTGGTGTATCAAAAAAGGATTACAGCTCTTTTGATACACCACCATTTCTTTTCTTTCTATCCAACCTTATTGCTGAGCAAGCCTGACATCCGTCCCCTTATCCTCTTTTGCCTTAATAGCCAAGACCCGGCCTCGTACTTTTACCTTTCCGGTTATAAATTCCGGGATATTGAAAGATTTCATAAAGGACTGATAGAAACCGGCATCTTTCTGAGGCAACAGGAAGGGCTTGCCAACTTTGCCGTCTTCATCGACATAAGCAATATATGGGCGTGTATATAAACCGTCTATCCTCCTGCTACTGAATACGAACCAACGACTGTTGCTACTCCAGGAATGATAGCTTTCCACATCGTCGCTATTCACTTCCACCAACGGACGGCTCGTGCCTGTCTGAAGGTCCGCCATATATAAATCAGCATCTTTATGCCAGATCGAAAAGTTTCCATAACCGGATAATGTATACAAAAGGTAACGTCCGTCAGGCGAAACGCGCGGAAAAGAAGCACTCATCCCACCGCTCTTCGCATTGTAAAGCGTATCGACCTGCGCCCCGAAAGCACGTGTCACCGGATCAAAAGAGACGGAACATAAATTATATTTGACTTCCGAGTACTCCTGCGGAATAGGTCGAGCCTCTGCTGTACAGAAATAGAGTGTCTTTCCGTCGGGAGAGAAAGTCGGAAATGTTTCAAAAGCATCTTTCGAAAAGATATTTGAAGCCGTCACGATCTCGTGTTTTTCCACATCGTACACCACTACATCGGAAGCCTCGTCATATACTTCCACCCTATTCCTGTCATTCAGATGAAATGCCTGCTTGGTTGTATTCACAGAGAAAGCCACATATTTGCCCGAAGGATGCCAGGAAGGGTAAACCAAAGGAGAAATCGTTTCCTTCGTCTTGGTATTCAGCTTTTCAATCTTATCGCCATCGACCAGGATCGTCCCCGGAAAAGTCTCGCGCATATGAAACAGCATCTTATTCGGATCCTGCATGCAAAACGAATGGCAATTCACACAGTTGTTTCCACTCATCTTATTTTCAATAATAGGAATTTGCGTATAACTCTCCAAATCCCTTTGATAGATTCCCATCTTGTTCCACAACTCATATCCCGGATCGATCAGACGATAAGCCAAATAAGAGTCTACCTTTTCTGGAGCAACCCGGATAGTAAAAGGAGAATAGGCCACCCATTCATTGCCTTGTTTCACTTGGACCGTCACCTGTATGGAGTCACCGGCAGCCGATTCCAGCAAATTCTTCCATTTGGAAGGAGGAATCACAATGCTACCCTTTTCTCCTTTCACCTCGAATTGTTGCCCACCAAAAGAAAAAACAGCACGCGATCCGGCATCCTGATCATCCAAAGCAAAATTCAAAGGAGCCATATTAGGAGGAATAACCACACCGTTATAATCCGGAAAAATGGCAGGCATCGCGTCTAATGTACGGCTCACTTTCACCGAGTCGGAACAAGACAACAAAGCCGCCAGCATACATATATATACATTCTTTCTTTCCATTTTCTTACGCATCATTTAAACATAAAGTAAAACCAGTAGGTATTTCCGTACGACCGGTTCAACAGCCCGGCAATAGCACTGTTATTGCGGTTCGCAAGCACCTGCTTTTTATAGTCGGTGAAGCGGGCAACAATTGTTTCGGAGACATTGAAACGTTTCCAGTAATCCGGTTCTTTTTCAGACATCACAATAACGGCTTCCTGAAAATGCACGGGCAATACGGGCAAAAACTCTGTCCCGTAATATTTTTCCACCAGCGCTTTAAATCCTTCCAGATCCTTAGCCAATAAATACATTGCACCCAAATACTGCAAAGCAGCAGAGTTGGCAGGTCCTTTTTCCAAGAAAAGCGCCAGATCTCCTGCCAACCCCTTTATCATTGCCAATGAATTCCGATCCGGCAACATCCGCCTACGGGTTCCTAATATGGGATCGCTTTCGACAACTTCGTCATTATAAAGGTATTTGCGCTGTGATTGAGCCCAATCCCGGTATGCATATGTTTTCTCAAGTATTGAGATATATTTTTCAGCTACGGGATACGTACCGTAAATCAGATTTGTCTGCACCAGTCTCTTCAACATACGAGGATTGCCATCCTCCATAGCACTCACATACCCCTCAAAAGCCATTTCCTGCGATGAAGCGGTTGCCCCCATCGTAAAATAGATATCACTGAGCATGCAAGAGATATTTTCCGATTTATTCCATTGTACAAGCAACCCTTGAGGTCCCCGCTGGTCGAAGTTGAACATTTTATCCGAAAGTTCTCCCTTATTGGCCAATGCCATATTCAGATGGCACATATATAAGAAATTTGTCAGTTTCCCTTTACATTCTTCTATCGTCTTGTCCCATTGTTCCGTTCGGGCAAAATAATCCAGTTTTTTCAACTTCAGTGTCTTTGCATCGCTATATTTGGGCATTCCCCACCACAGAACGGCAGCAATCATAGCCAATTGAGCAATACAACTGATCCCCGCAAACAATTTCTTCCCGGACAAACTATTCTTATTCCGGACAAAGAAAGCGATAAGAAAGACCAGAGGCAGGCAAATCCAAGAATAATAAATGATTTCTTTTGGATGGAGCGTATAATGGTAATACAGATCCGGACCAAAAACCCATCGGTATTCACCCATCAAAGAGAAATAAACCGTTCCAACACCCAATAGCAAAACTTCCGCAACCCCGATCAACGAGATATACCATTTAGGCGTCTTCCGCAACCCTTCGAACAGGCAAACCATTCCGGCAAACAAGACGGTAATCGATCCTGCCAACCAAAACAAGACCGGAACCAACACACAACCTGCCACCAAACGGAAAAGATCATTCCGTATCCTCATATACCCACAGAGCAAAGCCATCATCATCAGGTAGCAAACAGTGCCCTGTACCCTGTAATTGAAGTCGAAATGCATGAACAGCAAAGCCAACATCGGTAGCACATAAAGGATAAAAAGCCCCGAAACAGGCGCGATCCGTTTCACAATACCAGCCGTACAAACCCCGACACCTGTCAATAAGACCGCAGTAACCAACGCCCCAACATAGGGACGGATAAAAAACTGCACCAGGAATTCCGCCACCAACATGGAAAAGCCACCCGGAAGAAGCAGTTTATTCCTTATATACGCCTCGGAAAACAAAAACAGCTGACTCTGTTCTATATAGTAAAAATGATACTCGAAACACATTTGCAAAAAAGCAAACAAAGCTCCGAAAACGATCAACCAAAAGGCAACAAGTTTGTATTTCATCTGACAAATCCTTAAGCGTGTTTAACCAATTCAAAACGTTTATCCACACAAGCTGGCAATTCATGCAGATAGTGCGTGACATAAATCAACGTCTTTCCCGGACGCGAACAGAACTGCTCGATAATGGCAGCCACCTTCTTTTTATTGCTCACATCCAATCCGTGCAACGGTTCATCCAAGATAATCAGGTCCGGATCTTTGACAAACGCACGCGCTAAAAGCGCCAACCTCTGTTCACCGGAAGAAAGTGTAAGAAAAGAACGGTC
Organism: Parabacteroides merdae ATCC 43184; assembly: GCF_025151215.1. Classification (NCBI taxonomy): domain Bacteria; kingdom Pseudomonadati; phylum Bacteroidota; class Bacteroidia; order Bacteroidales; family Tannerellaceae; genus Parabacteroides; species Parabacteroides merdae. The sequence goes on along the minus strand of NZ_CP102286.1, from coordinate 209,042 downwards.
TTTCAACTCTTCAATACCGAATACACGCATCCAGGCCAAAGCTACCTGTTGCTGCCTCTCCGTGCATTTCCTGAACAACCCGATCGAGTCAAAAAATCCGGAACTGACGATATTCAATACCGGCACATTCTCCATATAGAAAAGATGCATTTCCGGGGAAACATATCCGATACGCTTCTTTATATCCCAGATACTTTCCCCCGAACCACGTTTACGATCAAAAAGATAAAGCGTATTGGCATACGACTGCGGATTATCGGCATAAATCAAACTCAACAAAGTCGATTTGCCAGCCCCGTTCGGACCGAACAACGCCCATTTCTCCCCGTTTCTCACTTCCCAATCCAGATCTTTCAGAATCGTACGGTTACCATACTTGATCGAAACATGTTCCATCCTGAAAGTAACGAGATGAGCGGAAGGTTCTTTCTGTTCCCCGACCGGAAGTGAAAACGCCCCGCTCCGAACGGAATCTTCCTTTCCTTCGAATGGGAATAAATCGGCTATCAGATCCGTTTGCTTCAGGAATTCCTCTCGGCTGTAAACAGGAAGACATTTGCGTTGCTTGACCGGTAAGACATGTGTAATCATTTCAGGTATATCGTCCGGATTAGAAAGCAGTAAAACCACCTGCACACATTTCAACTTCGTTATTTGCTGCAACATCTCCACCAGAACACCCCTCGAAGGAGCATCCAATCCGATAAACGGATTATCCAATATCAAGACACGAGGATGCTTCAATAACGTACGAACAATCAAAAACTTCCTCAACTCACCACTGGACAGGAAGATCAGTTTCTTTGGCAAAAGCTCTTCTATGCCGAACAAAGATAACACTTTATGATAATCTTCCGATCCCGCATCTTCTTTTAATATATCTTCTATTGTTGGGACCTCATCCGTTTCAGTAGAATGCCAGCGTTGCTGATAATAAGAATTACGGCAATCGGCCAAGGAGTAAATATCCTTAAATGCTATACTTTTCACCAGGGTACCGACATTTCCCTCATATCCGAAAGCAACTTCGCCTTCCTTCAATGCAAATTTACGCTGCATGACGTCAGCAATCAATGTTTTACCCGCACCGTTCGGCCCGATAACACCCCATTGTTGTCCCTCTTCTATTATCCAATTGAGAGGTTCTTCAAAACGCAGTTCCGGCAAACGGGTCACGACGTTCCGAATATTCACAACTATTTTCCTATTTTCCATCGCCTTTTTATTACACGAAGCAAAGGTAACAGAAAAGGGGAAACTCTCCCAAGCTCCCCCTTCTATTTTGTACAGGTATATTGTTATATATTCCTTCGCAAATTAGTTACCCAAAAACAGACCTGTACAGTATCCCAACGTTCGTCTTAAAAAATACACTTAAACTATTTACACCACAAATATACGAAACAATTTTACTTATTATCATTTTACAACCCAAATTTGTTGCAAAACATAATATTAGCAACAAATTTAGTAACACATTAAAAGACACGTGTACCTTTCCCCAAATGAATATCCGAAGCCTGCGTGATAATCACCTGCTTAACCCCGGCATCGATCGCCTGAAACGAATTTTCGAGCTTAGGGATCATTCCCCCTTGAATCACACCCGCTTCCACATACTGCTCGAAAGCCGTACGGTCTATTTCGGGAATCACACTTTCATCATCGTTCTCATCTTTCAAGACACCTTTCTTTTCAAAGCAGAACATCAAAGTCACTTCAAAATGTTTCGCCAGAGCTTTTGCGGCTTCTCCTGCGATCGTATCAGCATTGGTATTCAACATATGTCCTTGTTTGTCGTGTGTAAGGGGAGCCAATACCGGAACAATACCTTGATGAATCAGGGATGCCAGCAGATCCGCATTCACCTCTTTCACATCACCGACAAAACCGTAGTCCACCTCTCCCACCGGACGTTTGTCCGACCGCATCAGATTCATATCCGCTCCGGTCAGTCCCAACGCATTTATACCTAAGGCCTGAAGGCCGGCGACAATATTCTTATTGACCAGTCCCCCGTAAACCATTGTAACCACCTTCAACATGTCAACATCCGTAATCCGGCGACCGCCCACCATCTTACTCTCGATACCCAATTGTGCAGCCAGCTTCGTAGCGGAACGTCCGCCCCCATGAACCAGCACTTTATATCCTTCTACCTGCGAGAAATCATTCAACAGATTGCGAAGTGTTTCCTCTTCTTCCACAATCTTTCCTCCCACCTTTATCAGCGTTAGCTTTTCCATTCCTATAAATTATTCTAATTTTTTTGAGCCAAAGGTAGTAAAAAATAAAAGATTTGTATACTTTTGCACCATCCAACGCGGTAGTAGCTCAGTTGGTAGAGCATCAGCTTCCCAAGCTGAGGGTCACGAGTTCGAGCCTCGCCTACCGCTCAAAAGAAGACACTCTCTGATTATCATGTCATTAACAGATAATCGGGAGTGTTTTTTTATGAAAACAAATTACATGCACAGCAAAATCCCAGTGACTCAAAAGTAAGCAAAACTTTTCTTTCAAAAGAAAAGTAATATTCCTACATTTGTATGCACAAAGAAACAAAGACAACCGATAGTTATGATAAAGATATTCTCAACAGATAAAGTCAGAGAGCTCGATAAATATACCATTCAAAACGAACCGATCAGCTCTATCGACTTGGTAGAACGTGCGGCAACCGTATTTACAAGTGAATTTTGCCGCCGCTATTCCAAACAAACTCGTATTATCGTATTTGCCGGACAAGGAAACAACGGAGCCGATGCGCTGGCAATCGCCCGTATGCTGACGGATGCCGGTTACCGGGTGGAAACTTATCTGTTCAATCCAACCATGCGTCTTTCTGATGACTGTGAGCTGAACAAGCAACGGTTGCTTCACATGGAAAAGATCGAATTCACGGAAGTCGTGGACGATTTTGTCCCGCCCGAACTGGAAGAACGGGATGTCGTGATAGACGGCTTGTTCGGTTCCGGCCTGAATCGCCCCTTAACCGGAGGATTTGCCGCGATGGTAAGATATATCAACCAGTCGGATGCGACCGTCGTTGCGATCGACATTCCTTCCGGCCTGTTCGGAGAAGACAACCGCAAGAACGATCCGGACGCTATTATCCATGCCGATCTGACGCTGACATTCGGTTTTCCGAAATTAGCGTTTCTACTTCCCGAAAATGCAGAATTTGTCGGTGAATGGAAAGTACTGGACATCCTGTTACACCCGGAAATAATTGCCAGCACCCCGACACAATTCACATTGGTGACGGAAGAAGATATTGCTGCTGTTTTCCAACCCCGTAACCGCTTTGCCTATAAAGGGACATTCGGCCATGCGCTTCTGATCGCCGGAAGCCACGGAAAGATGGGAGCAGCCCTCCTATCCGCTAAAGCCTGCCTTAGAAGTGGAGCAGGCTTACTGACCGTCCACATCCCCGGACGTGGCGAGCAGATTTTGCAGACTGCCTTTCCAGAAGCGATGGTTGATCTGGATCAACATCAAGATCATTTCAGCTCTGTTTCCGGTATCAAAGCCTACTCCTCAATCGCGATCGGGCCTGGTCTGGGACAACATCCGGATTCCGTCAAAGCTCTGGAACAACTACTCCAAGTAGTAGAAAAGCCACTTGTGATCGATGCCGACGCGTTGAACCTGATTGCAGCCAATAAAGATTTATTGAAACGCATCCCTCCACGCAGCATCCTGACACCGCATCCCAAAGAATTCGACCGGATAGCGGGTGAAAGCACTAATTCATACGAACGGTTGAAAAAGGCTCAAGCTTTCGCTACCGATCATCAACTTTGCGTTGTCTTGAAAGGGGCTTATACAGCAATCTGTACGGCTACCGGAAACGTTTATTTCAACAATTGTGGAAATCCGGGTATGGCTACGGCGGGTAGTGGTGACGTTTTGACAGGTATCATCTTAGCATTGCTCGCACAGGGATTAGAGCCCGAAACGGCAGCCGTTTCAGGTGTTTTCCTTCACGGGACAGCCGGTGACCTGGCTGCCGTCTACCGTTCAGAAGAAAGCATGATCGCCAGTGACATCACGGATATGCTGGGAAAAGCGTTCAAGCAGATAAAATAAAAAGATCCCATTAATTTAACTCAATAAGGGGGGCACATACATTTTGCCCCCCAAAGTATCCCCCTCCGTTTTCAAAGAAGATTGTGATCGGCATACGAAGTTTCCTGAAAATCCTCTATCACTCTATCACTACGAAGGTTGTAGCTATTCATATTCAAGCGTCAGAGGAGTGATACAGGACGTTTTCCTCTATCACTCCTTTATCACTCCTCTATCACGTCTGAAACACATAAAATTTATTATGTAACTGGAAATCAATATACTACTTTCTTCTACTTTTTAAAAAGCATATAAAATAATCGAATAAACAAATGTAAAAACGAATATAATAGGTATTAAATTGGCAAAATACGGTTCTTCATTCCACAAAAGCTATCTCTTTTTTTAGCAAAGACAAGCACATAATTCTATAAACACCCCCATGTTGCCATCCTTAACATCCGGGTGTAGAGAGCCGGTACATCCGGGTGTTAAGGATGGCAACATGGGGATGTCCGGCAACTAAAGTCCCTTATCTGACAATAAAAACTACCCGGTTTTACCTATTTTATAGCCGTTTTTTGCATAAAATAATCGAGTGATTTGCAGGGATGGGGTTCACGAATCAACTACTGTACCAGCAAAAAAAATAGGCTTTTTTCTTATAAATCGAAGTAAATAAATAAAATGATTAAAACATTTTATTGGAAATAAATCATTTTTTTCCCGAAAACAAGTATATTCGAATCCATAACTAAAGGGAAGAGAAATGAATAAGTTTTTACTACATATTACATCGCTTGTTGCCCTCGTTTTGTTCCTGACCATGGGTGCTTGCAATAATACCCCAAAGACTCCAATACTACTTGAAGCGGAGAAAACCATCGAAAAACAACCGGACAGCGCCTTAAACTACTTAGGGCGTGTAAATTCCGATTTACAAGATGCTCTACAGGCACAAGAATATTACTTAAAGGCTTTGGAGATAGGCGAAGATTCAAAAGATTATACTCTCCTGATTAACATTTATAACAACTTAGGTACTTTATATGCTCACCAGGATATCAACGACATGGCGTTACCCATGTATAAAAAGGCCCTGTCATATTTGGAGTTAGAGCCCGATTCGGTAAAAACTGCTTTTGCCCTAAGAAACATTGCACGTATATATTCCTTGACACAAAAGCCAGATAGTTCAATAATATATTATAAACGTGCAATTTCATACTCTGCAATAAAAAACAGAGCCTCTATCCTTACCGATTTAGGGAATCTATATCTCAGTCTTAAAGACTATAAAAAAGCATATCAATGCATAGAAAAAGCAAAGCCTTTAATCGGTAATGAAAAAACACTCTATTCCTTATATTTGTCAAAAGGAGAACTGCACATTGCCACCAACCAGTTAGATTCTGCTAAATTTTATCTTAATCATTGTGTAAAGAGTTCCAATATTCATACACGTGCTGGTAGTTTGTACCACTTGGCTCAAATAGCTCAGAAAGAAAAAAACATCAACGATCTCATCAAATATTCCAATCTATATGAACAAACACGCAATTCCATAGTAGATAGTTTACATTTTGAAAATACGCGTCTAACACAAAGTATGTTTAACTACCAAAGGATTGTTAATGAAAAAAATAAATACGAAAAAGAAGCAACCCAAAGAATGATTTTGATATATCAAGTGATTATCGTTTTCAGTATCATCTTTATTTTAAGTTTCATATTTTTCAAAAAAGAACAAAATAGAAAAAAGAGATTTGCCCATTTAAAAGAAGAGCAATACAAACGCAGTCAACAATACATAGAAGACAATGAAAAACAAATTTCTCAATTAACAGAAATGCTCCGATCTAAACAAGAAGAAATGGGTGAAGTCGAAAAGAAACTATATGAAGCGAGAAAATTAATGCTTGAAATGGAAAACAGGCAAATTTTCGAAAAACAGGGAACATTTCTTTTGTTGGATAAAGATTTTCATAACTCATCTTTATATATTAGGATTCATAGGGAGAATGACATACAACTTGGTCCAAATGAATGGGAAGAACTACATCAATTGATTGATGCAACATATCCAGATTTCACCAATCGACTTATAAAACTTTACCCACAAATCTCCATAGAAGAAATACATATTTGTTATTTAGTAAAGATGCAATTACCCATAAAAAAGATAGCCTTCATTATGCATATCACAAGTTCAGGGGTGTCTCAATGTCGCAGAAGATTATATAAAAAGTTCACAGGAGAGCCTCAAAACACAGAAAAGTTCGACAAATTCATATCTGATTTCTAAGGAAGTACAACTTGTCACATTTTTGTCAACAAAAATATGTGCTTAATAATGAAGAGAAATTTACCTTTGCCGATCACTAAAACAAATCTTATTTTAATTAATATACAAGAACAGTCCCGGGCGGTGATTTAACCAAGCCTAATATCTCGATCTCCTTTTCCGCCGCCTTTGGGACCGTTCTTTATCTCTTCTCTGATCTATAAATGAGGAAAAGAGGCTTTTCCGGTTGGTTACTAACAAAATATTTCATAGTTTTGTACAATCATTTAGTAGAGATTAAACTTAGATTAGAATATGAAGAATTTAATCATTATAGCCAGTCTGCTCCTTAGTTTACCCATTATGGCTCAGACTAAAGTTGTAAAGAAAAATGCCGTCAAGGCAAATAATTTCGGTATAACTTATTCACTTCCTAAAACATCTCTGGTTGTAGATGCAGAAGTTACGAAAGTAACTTGCAAAGCAGGTCCCTATTATAAATACGCAGAAAAATATTTAGGAGTAAAAGACGCTATCACAGAAGATAAGGTCTATTACGAATTAGGAAAGATCAGCTTGGTCAACAAAGGTGTACCCGATGCAGACAATACATTCATCGTTGAATTTAAAGCGGGAACAGTTGCCCCATATGCTTATTTGACAGAAGACGGACTGCTTTGTTCCATCAATGCCGAATATACCCCCGATGAATCAGCACTGGAAGCGGCAAGAAAGAAAAATCAGGCTCCGACAAAAGTAACCGATGCCTCTGTTTTGTCAGAAGAGTTGCTTATGGCAGGATCTACAGCCAAGCAGGCAGAAGTGGCAGCCAAACAAATCTACCGTATCCGCGAGAGCCGTATGAACATTCTTACGGGTGATGCCGATAACCTGCCACCCGATGGCGAAGCGATGAAGCTGGTCATCCAACAACTGGAAGAGCAGGAAAAAGCGCTAACCAACTTGTTCACAGGTATCCGGGCAAAGGAAGTCAGTGACTACGAAGTGACTATTGTACCTTTCGACAATCTCGATAAAGAAGTATTATTCCGCTTCTCCCCCCAATTGGGAATCGTAGATGCCGACGATTTGGGCGGAGCACCTGTGTATATGAACTTAAAAGCCATCGACCGCGCTCCTGTTTTAGACCCGAAAGAGGCTGAAAAGAAAGAAAAATCACTGAAGGGCATTATATATAATGTACCAGGTAAAGCCAGCATCGAAATCAGCATGAACAAAAAAACACTTTATAAAGGCGAAGCACAAATTACCCAGTTCGGTACACGGGAAGGACTTGCCCCCATCATGTTTGAAGATAAAAAAGCTCCGGTAAAAGTTTATTTCTATCCGGAAACAGGTGCAATAAAACAAATCATTCAATAATCATCTAACAAATTAATTCTATGTTTGAAGGACAGCCTAAAGGTTTATATGCGTTAGCCTTAGCGAACACCGGCGAGCGTTTTGGTTATTACACCATGCTCGCAATTTTTGTACTTTTCTTAAAAGCAAACTTTGGTCTATCGCCAGGTATGGCAGGTACGATCTACTCCACATTCCTTGCTTTAGTCTATTTTTTACCATTCATCGGCGGTATCTTAGCTGATAAATTCGGGTATGGCAAGATGGTGACAATCGGTATCATCGCCATGTTTGCCGGATATGTTCTGCTCGCATTGCCATTAGGCAGTGGGACATTGGCTTTGGCCTGTATGTTTTCCGCCTTGTTGGTAATCAGTACGGGAACCGGACTATTCAAAGGGAACTTGCAAGTAATGGTCGGTAACTTATACGACTCTCCCGAATATGCATCCAAACGCGATTCCGCTTTCAGTATCTTCTATATGGCGATCAATATCGGTGCATTGTTTGCTCCTACAGCAGCCGTAAAGATCATGGAATACGCCCAGCAAAATTTAGGGGTTAGTGTCAACGACTCTTATCATTTTGCTTTCGGAGTGGCCTGCGTTTCTCTGATCATATCCATGGCTATCTATTATTCCTCTCGCCGCACATTCAAGCATGTGGAAGGAAATATCAAACAAACAAGCGCAGGAAAGGAAACGGCCAAAGTGGAAGAACTCTCTCCGAGAGAAACAAAAGACCGTATCATAGCTCTGTGTTTAGTGTTTGCAGTTGTCATCTTTTTCTGGATGGCATTCCACCAAAACGGACTTACCCTGACTTATTTTGCCGATGAGTTCACGGCCAAAAGTTCAACTGGCTTGGAAAGCATGATGTTCGATGTATGGAATCTGGTTGCCATAATCTTTATCGTCTATGGTCTATTTTCCTTATTCCAGTCTTCTACAGGAAAAGGCAAAGCAATATCCGGTATCGTCATTCTACTTGCACTTGCATTCTTAGGATACCGCTATAGTTCACTCAATGGTTCGGTTCCCGTAGATGCTCCTATTTTCCAGCAATTCAACCCATTCTTTGTGGTTGCTTTAACTCCTGTTTCCATGGCTATTTTCGGGGCATTATCCAGAAAAGGCAAAGAACCGTCGGCACCGCGTAAAATCGGTCTCGGCATGCTGGTGGCAGCATGCGGATTCATCTTAATGATGTTTTCATCATTCGGCCTATTGACTCCCGAAGCACAATCCGAAGCAATCCAGGCCGGTACTGCCTCTTTCGTTTCACCCAATTGGTTAATTTCCACTTATTTGGTTCTTACATTCGGTGAGTTATTACTTTCGCCTATGGGTATTTCCTTTGTTTCGAAGGTGGCTCCTCCCAAATACAAAGGTATGATGATGGGAGGTTGGTTCGTTGCAACAGCTATCGGAAACTATTTGACAGCCGTAGCAGCGTGGATTTGGGGAGATATGCCTCTGTGGATCGTATGGGGTGTATTGGTCGGCGTATGTCTCGTTTCTGCCGTATTCATTTTCTCTGTCATGAAAAAATTAGAAAAGGTAGCATAAGACCATGAGGAAGCAGTATACATACAAACCTGTTGCTCTCCGCTTCAGAAGATGGAGCCGGAAGAGGTATGCTGCTTTCATCAGTATACAACATGCCGTTACGATCGGGCAGTTGTCGGCAAACGTATCTGAACGGTTCCAGGCTAAAAACGGTTCCGTACATACGTCCGTGCTCACTTTCGACAAGGTAAACGATGGGGAGACTGAAGAAAAGGAGAATACATCTCATCCAGACTGTTCAAAAGACATCACCCTGTCCCTGCTCCTGCAAGCCTTATGTCCTGTCCAGATCGCAAACCGACCTGCGGCATCGTATGCACACATATCGTATGCACACATAATAAAAGATAACATTTCCGAAATCGCGGAAGGTCTCAGTTATAAACTGAAGGCCTTCCGCGATTTTCGTTTATACAAATACCCAAATACATGATTGAAACACTCAAACAACACGTTCTTTCCGGTGGCATGATCAACGAAGAACAAGCAAAAGAACTGGCTGCCGTTCCGGATAAGGAAGCCCTCTACGAAGCAGCTCATCAGATCACCCGCCACTTCATGGGAAACAAGTTCGACACTTGTTCCATCATCAATGCCAAAAGCGGGAATTGCAGCGAAGACTGTAAATGGTGTGCACAGTCCGGACATTATAAAACAAACGTGACGCTTTACCCGCTGTTGCCGGCAGAAGAATGTATCCGCCATGCGACACATAACCATAAGCAAGGAATCAGCCGTTTTGCACTTGTCACCAGCGGTAAGAAGGTTTCGGACAAAGATATGGTAAAGATTACAGAGACCGTACGCCGTATCAAGCGAACCTGCGATATCAAATGTTGCGCCTCGATGGGACTCCTAAACCGTGAGCAACTGCAAGCCCTTTACGACAGCGGAACGGAAAATTACCATTGCAATATAGAAACAGCCCCCTCCTACTTCCGCACCCTTTGTACGACCCACACGCCGGAACAGAAACTAGAAACGATCCGGACGGCACGGGAAATAGGTTTCCGTATCTGTTCAGGTGGGATAATCGGGATGGGTGAAACGGTAGAGCAACGTATCGAGATGGCTTTATTGCTTCAAAAGGAAAGGATTCTCTCTATCCCGCTGAACCTCCTGCAACCAATACCCGGCACACCGTTGGAAAAGGCACAACCGTTGACGGATGAAGAGTTCCTGACCACGATCGCCCTGTTTCGTTTCATCAACCCGAATGCTTACCTGCGTTTCTCAGGCGGACGGGCCCAACTAAGTGAAAAGATACAGCGCAAGGCTCTTTATATAGGTATCAATTCGGCGATCATCGGCGACCTGCTGACAACGATCGGGAGCCGGGTAGCGGAAGACAAAGCTCTTTTCACCTCCGAAGGATATTCATTAACCGAAAATACAGATTGGGAAAGATGACGACAGAAGAATTACTACACTTTGACCGGGAACACATCTGGCATCCGTATACATCGACAATCGATCCGCTTCCGGTCTATCCGGTCGAACGAGCAGAAGGGGTTACGATCACCCTGAAAGACGGCCGAAAACTGATCGACGGCATGTCATCATGGTGGGCGGCCGTGCATGGTTATAATCATCCGGTGTTGAATGCTGCGGCCAAGGCACAGCTGAACAAGATGAGCCACATCATGTTCGGAGGCTTTACCCACGAACCGGCTGTAGAACTGGCAGCCAAGTTGTTCCCGTTGCTGCCGCCTTCTATGCAAAAGATATTCTTTGCCGACAGCGGTTCCGTTGCAGTAGAAGTCGCCATGAAGATGGCCATCCAATATTGGCAGTCACAAGGGAAACAAAAAAAATATGCTTTCGCGACCATCCGAAGCGGCTATCATGGAGATACCTGGCACGCAATGTCTGTCTGCGATCCGGTTACCGGCATGCATGGGATCTTTTCCGGAAGCCTGCCTGTACAATACTTTATACCCCAGCCTTCCGTCAGATTCGAGGAAAAATGGGACGAAAAGGCGATTGAACCTTTAAAAGACTTGTTTGAGAAACATGCAGGAGAGATCGCAGCCTTAATCCTCGAGCCTGTCGTTCAAGGGGCAGGCGGTATGTATTTTTATTCACCCGCATTTCTGATAGCGGCACGTGAACTGTGTGACCGGTATCAAGTATTGCTGATCTTTGATGAAATCGCAACGGGATTCGGACGGACCGGGCGGCTTTTCGCCTGGGAATGGGCCGGGGTGGAACCGGACATCATGTGCATCGGCAAGGCATTGACGGGAGGTTACATGACACTGTCGGCAACCGTCACCAGTACACCCGTAGCCGATATGATTTGCAGTGGTGAGGCAGGGTGTTTCATGCACGGGCCCACTTTCATGGGAAACCCGTTGGCCTGTGCAATCGCATCGGCATCGGTCTCGCTCCTGTTGGAAAGCGGATGGCAGGAAAAGGTGAAGGCCATAGAGTCACAGCTTCGGGAAGAACTGGCTCCTGCCTCATCTTTCCCCGACGTACAAGAGGTACGTGTGTTGGGAGCCATCGGTGTGATCGAGATGAAAGAACCGGTAAATATGGCCGTCTTACAAAAACGTTTTATCGAAAAGGGCATCTGGGTCCGCCCGTTCGGTAAGTTGGTTTACCTGATGCCACCCTTTATCATTCAAAAAGAGGAATTGTCTAAATTAACAAAAGGGCTGTTAACCGTATTAGATTCAAAATAAAATGAAAGATTATAACGACATATTGGAGAAACTAAGGGCTTCCGGTAATCTGCGCAGTCTTCCTGATATCGTCCATCGTGGCAAATGGATCGAAAAAGAGGGGCAGACAATGCTCAACCTATCTTCCAACGACTACCTCGGACTCTCGTCCCGGCAGGATCTGCGGGACGAGTTTATCGAACAGTTGCAGGAAAGCGGCCTGCCGTTCTCTTCTTCTTCATCCCGGTTACTGACTGGGAATTTCATGGTCTATACCGAGCTGGAAGAACTGATGGCCAACCGCTTCGGACGCGAAGCCGCCCTGCTGTTCAACAGCGGTTACCATGCCAATACCGGAATACTTCCCGCCTTGACGGATAAACAGTCGTTGATCCTGGCGGACAAACTGGTACATGCGAGTATCATCGACGGGATTCTGCTGAGCGGCGCACCTTACCAACGTTACCGTCACAACGATTATGAGCATTTGGAACAGCTATTGGCTAAATACGTACATGCATACGAGCAAATTATTATCGTCACGGAAAGTATTTTCAGCATGGATGGAGATATCGCCGATCTCGGCCGGCTGGTATCCTTAAAGAAAAGATATCCGAATGTATGGCTTTATGTAGACGAGGCGCATGCTATCGGTGTAAGAGGGGAAAACGGCTTGGGGGTCGCCGAAGAGCAGGATTGCATCCGCGATATAGATCTCTTGGTCGGTACCTTCGGAAAGGCTTTGGGATCAATGGGAGCCTATCTGTTGTGCAGCCAGACGGTTAGGGAATATCTGATCAATACGATGCGCCCTCTGATATTCAGCACGGCACTCCCACCTGCTCAAATCGCCTGGACAAAGTTTCTGTTTGAGAGACTTCCCAGCTTTACCGACGAACGGCATCGTCTGGCCGTTACCAGCCACTTGCTTTCAGAGGCCTTGAAAGGGAAAGGGGGAGAAATATCGGCAAGCCACATCATTCCCTTCATTATTGGAGAAAACGAAGACTGTATCCAGACAAGCCTCTACCTGCAACGGAAAGGCTTTTACTGCCTCCCCGTCCGCCCTCCCACAGTCCCCAAAGGGACAGCGCGGATACGCTTCTCATTAACAGCCGACATAACTGAAGAGGAGATCCGATTTATGATTAATGAATTATGATTTATATCAAAACACACAAATATAATTCACCATTCATAAATCAAAATTCATAAATCAAAAGCATGAACATATATAAACAAACAAAAACAGGCAACAGCCAACTTCTTCTCATCTTTTCAGGCTGGGCAGCTTCTCCTGAAGTATTCCGGCAGCTGGAAACGGAACCGGATACGGATCTTTGGATTTGCTATGACTACCGGGGAATGGATTTTGAAGGAGAAGCCCTTTCCGGATACCGGAAAATCCGACTGGTAGCTTGGTCATTAGGTGTATGGGCTGCTTCGGTCATGTTTGGTAAAAAGCCTGTATCTTTCACCGAAGCCATTGCCGTCAACGGGACTCCCTGCCCCGTTCATGACCGGTGGGGTATCCCGGAAACGATCTTCCGGGGAACATTGGATAACGTAACCGAAGAAGGCATGCGACGCTTCAACCGGCGCATGTGCGGCAAACGGGATATTCTGCAAGCCTACGAGCAGATACCGCCTCGTCCGCTCGCCGACATCCGGGAAGAATTGGAGTACCTGTACGCCGAAATAAAGAAAGCCTCACCAGCTTCCGCCTTGTTTAACGGATGGACACAGGCTCTCATCTCCTCCAAAGACCGGATCTTTCCTACCGAGAATCTGCGTGCCTTCTGGCAAGGCCGTTGTCCTATAACCGAGATAGAAGCTCCACACTATCCTTTTTATTTATGGAAACAATGGGACGAAATATGGAAGCAATAGAAACTAAACAGATACATATCCGCTTTACACGTGCTTTGTCCAGCTACGACAACCATGCCGATGCCCAACACCGTATCAGTCGGAAACTCGCTTCTCTCCTCCCTCATCAGGCGAATGTCCGTTACAAACGGATGCTGGAAATTGGCTGTGGCACGGGCGGATTCACCGGAGTGCTGAAACAACAATGCCATATTGACGAATGGATACTGAATGATCTTTGCGAGGACTGCCAGGAAAAGATAGAGCAGCTCTTCCCTGGTTCTCCTCCCCGCTTCATAGCTGGGGATGCCGAAACACTATCCTTTCCCGGCAAGTTTGACCTGATTGCATCCGCCTCTGTTTTCCAGTGGATGAAAGAACCGGAAACATTTCTCCATAAACTGTCGGGACTGCTGATGCAGCAAGGATTACTCCTGTTCAGCACTTTTGTCCCCGGCAATCTGTATGAGATCAAGAAACTGACAGGAAAAGGACTTGTGTACCCGACCTCCGATACACTTGTAGGATGGCTATCCACAGCAGATTTCAATCTGCTGCATCAAGAAGAGGATACGATCGTCCTTACCTTCAAAACCCCACTGGACGTACTGAGACACCTCAAAGCAACGGGCGTCACAGCGACCGGAAACGGCTGTTGGACAAAAGGCCAGCAGGAATCATTCTGCCGGCAATATGTGGAACAGTTCGCGACAACCGACGGCCAAGTGACACTCACATACCGCCCGTTTTATATATTAGCAACCAAAAAATAAAAAAGGATATGAAAGGAACAGTCTTATTTATTACAGGAATCGATACCAATATCGGTAAAACTTTCGCCACCGGCATGATTGCATGCGCATTGGCTGAAAAAGGGAAAAAAGTCATCACCCAGAAAATGATTCAAACGGGTTGCACAGAAGTCTCGGAAGATATCGAAATGCACCGGAAAATACAGGGAATTCCTTTCACTGAAGAGGATAAAGCCGGATTAACTTGTCCTTACATCTTCACCTATCCCTGCTCTCCCCACATGGCTGCGGAGAAAGACGGGAAGACAATCGATCTCTCTGTCATCACCGAGGCAACCCGCCGCCTACAAGAGAAATATGAGTACGTCTTGCTGGAAGGTGCGGGCGGATTGATGGTTCCGAACGATTTTCATTCGCTCGCCATCGATTATGTAAAAGAGCAAGGATACCCGGTTATCCTGGTGACATCCGGCAAATTAGGTAGCATCAACCATACATTATTAAGTCTCTACGCCTGCAAACAATACGGAATTCCGGTCCGAACGGTTGTTTACAATCTTTATCCGCCTACAGACGAACTGATAACCGCCAACACCCTGGAATACCTCACCCAATATCTGGAAAAGGAATTTCCAGAAACTGCCCTTATCACACTTCCGGAAGCAACGGCAGGAGTGGCAGACATAGATATCAGCAGCCTGTTCTAAGCTCCCTCTACCCCTCCTTTTCAAAACACCGGTGTTTTGAATGATGCCTCAGCTTAAACAGACGTCTCTTTACAAGAACAGCCGCTTATCCATCTCTGTTAAAAGAATGATAAGCGGCTGTTTATTCATATATCATTTACTTCACTACTTGAAGAAGAACCTGAAAATGTCGTTTCCGTTCGCATAGATCAGTAAAGCAAACAACAGGAACATCCCGGTAACTTGTGCATATTCGAGGAATTTGTCACTCGGCTTGCGGCGTGCAATCACTTCATAGAGCAGGAACATCACATGCCCGCCGTCCAAAGCCGGAATCGGCAGAATATTCATAAAGGCGAGGATGATAGAAAGGAAAGCCGTTTTCATCCAGAACGAATGCCAATCCCATTCCGCCGGGAACAGACTGCCGATCGTACCGAACCCTCCCAGGCTGGAAGCTCCTTCTTTCGTAAAGACATATTTCATGTCGCTGACATACCCTTTCAGAGTGTTCACACCTAACATAACACCGGCAGGGAAAGATTCGAAGAAACCATATTTACGAGTCACCGTCTGATACATATCAAAAGGCGAAACAGAATAAATACCCATTTTCCCAGCCGTATCCGTATGCAGTGTCAATGTCTGCGGGATACCGGCACGATAAAAACCGACCAATACATCCTTATCCTTATTTTGTGCAAGCACTTCACCTACCTCATAGAAAGAAGGGGTTACGATGCCATTAATAGAAACGATACTGTCTCCCGGTTGCAAACCGGCAACTGCGGCAGGTGATTCGCCACTTTCCGTCTTACCCAATTCGCGCACGACCATCGGGAAACGATAGGAGGCAAATCCTTTCTTATCCCGCATAACGCGCTGTGCCATATCTTCAGGGATGGGAATTACCGTTTCAACACCACCACGCAAAACCGTTACGGTCTGTGCATTGAGTACACGGCGGAAACAATCCTCTCCGAAACGCTCCAACTCCGTATCGTCCGCTTTCAGCAAGATATCGCCATCCTGGAATCCAACGTTATGGAAAGTCTCACTATAATCCATACCCGCCTTCACATTTTTCAACGGCAGGAACGTATCCCCCCAAGTGAACAACACCATCGAATAAATAAACAGCGCCAACAAAAAGTTAAACAACACACCGGCAACCATGATCATCAACCGTTGTCCGGCAGGCTTAGAACGGAACTCATAAGGTTTCGGCGGCTGTGCCATCGCCTCCTTGTCCATACTCTCATCGATCATACCGGATATCTTGCAATAACCTCCCAAAGGAAGCCAGCCGACACCATACTCCGTATCACTGTTTTTAGGCTTAAACTTGAAAATCGAGAACCACGGGTCAAAGAAAAGGTAAAATTTCTCCACCCGAACCTTAAAGATACGAGCAAAGATAAAATGTCCGAATTCGTGGACCAACACCAATATCGATAAACTCAAAATGAGCTGTAGAGCCTTAACTAAAAATGTCTCCATACTTTGTCTCTTGACAATTGACAATGAACAATTGACAATTAAATACCTTCATACTTCTTCTTGTCCCTTGTCCATCCTCAATCGTCTTGTTCTTAATTATTATCTATTATCTTTCTTTATAATATTTTCTCTCCTAACTATCAATTAAAAAATTGCTCCGCAATTTTTCTCGCCTCCGCATCCGTCGCCACATAATCTTCGTAGGTAGGGACAGAGATGAAAGTGGCTTTCGCCATTGTTTTTTCAATCACGTCGCTCATCTGCAAGAAGCCGATCTCGTCACGCAGGAAAGCAGCGACCACTACTTCGTTGGCAGCATTCAAGATACAAGGCATATTACCACCTTTCCTGACTGCATCGAACGCAAACGCCAAGTTACGGAAACGTTCCATATCCGGCTCCTCGAAAGTAAGCGTCGCATATTGAGTGAAGTCCAAACGGGGTGCTTTACTGTGCAACCGCTTGGGATATGAGAAAGCATAGCTGATCGGAAGTTTCATGTCGGGAATCCCCAACTGGGCGATCACCGCACCATCTTCAAACTGAACCATCGAATGGATCACCGACTGCGGATGCACCACGACCTGTATCTGTTCCGGCGTAACCCCGAACAGCCACTTCGCCTCTATCATCTCGAACCCCTTGTTCATCATCGACGCCGAGTCGATCGTGATTTTCGCCCCCATACTCCAGTTGGGATGCTTCAACGCCTGTGCCTTGGTCACAACTGCCAGTTCCTCCATTGTCTTGGTACGGAAAGGGCCGCCGGAAGCCGTCAGCAATATCTTTTCCACTGGGTTCTCCCACTCTCCCGCTAAACACTGGAAAATGGCAGAATGTTCAGAGTCTACAGGCAGGATCGGCACTTTGTGTTCGACAGCCAAAGCCGTGATCAGTTCGCCGGCCACCACCAGCGTCTCTTTGTTTGCCAATGCGATCGCCTTACCGGCTTTGATCGCTGCGATCGTCGGTTTCAGTCCTGCATATCCCACCATTGCCGTCAGCACCATATCGATCGGTTCCGACTGGACGACCTGGGCAATGGCATCCGAACCCGCCCATACCTTGATGGGAAGGTCTTCCAATGCCTCCTTCAGTTCGGGATATTTCTGCTCGTTGGCGATTACCACCACTTCAGGCATATATTTACGTGCCTGATTAATCAGCAGATCCACCTGATTATTGGCAGTAAGAGCATATACTTCAAAAAGGTCAGGATGTTCGCTGACTACTTCCAAAGCCTGCGTTCCGATAGAACCTGTAGAACCTAATATGGCCAAGTTTCTTTTCATGCGTATTAAAATGCTATATATTCTTCGGGATTGACTGGGCCACCTTTATACCACAACTCGAAATGGAGATGGGGACCGGTCGACAATTTCCCCGTATTGCCTACCAGAGCAATGGCCTCTCCCGCGACGACGCGGTCGCCCACCTCTTTCAGCAATAATTCGTTATGTTTATAAATAGATAAAAAACCATTCCTATGCTGCACCTGTATCACATTCCCGGAGTTCGGATCGAAGCCAGCAAAGACCACCGTGCCATCCAACGTAGCCAGCACGCTTTCCTTCGGGGCTGCAACCAAGTCGACACCATAATGCCGGATATTGGCATTATAATGAGAAGAAACCACTCCATCTACAGGCTTGTAGAAAAAGACACCGTCAGTAGGAACCGGATTCGGGTCCAAGACTGCCAAGTTGTATTTCTCCGCCTCTTCAAAATCCTTTACAAACTTCTTTTCCTCCTTCGTTTGAGGAATCTCATAGTCAGGGTTCACTCGTGCCAGCGAATCGATCTCTCGAATCGAATCGATCGGCATCGTCCCCGACAGAATACCCGCCACATTATTCAGATAAAGAGATTGTATCTGGATCATCCTTTCCAACGAATCGGCACGCAAGGCATTCTGCATGATCTCCTTACGAACTTCCACATCCAGATAACCCGGCAGATAGTTCCGTATCGGTGTCTTAATAATGATAAAGGCAGTAAAAGCGATCAGCAAGAAAGCAAACAAGGCCAACATCGCAAATGCGGAAAGCTGTGACAACCGGAAAGACCATACTTCCTCCAGCGTTCCTTCATTGAAGAAAGACAGTTTGTATTTAAACCTAATCCGGTGCCAGAATGATTTCTTATTTGTTCGTCTTTGCTTTTGTGCCATGTGTATTCGTCAATTTCATAAATCCAACAGACCTTCCGGAACGGAAACGGCCAGCGTCTTATTCTCATGATCGGCAGACAAGATCAGTTCCTCGGCGGCAGGCAACAACAGTTCTTCACCGTTATGGTCGATCTGCAAAAGGACATTGATGGTTGACTCGTCGACATCAGTAATCTCGCCAATTTCGCCATGATGTTCGTCTATGACCCGATAACCGATAAAGCTATCCCATGTCATATCTCCCACCAAGTCATCCCTGTCCACTTCATCGAGCGAATAAAAGACTTCGCGGTTGGAAAATTCACGGGCCGCTTTCTCATCGTCCACATTCTTCAACTTCAGAAGGATAACGGTATCCGTCTTATAGCGATACTCCTCGATGAAAAAAGGGACCAGGATCCCATCCATCTCACATATAATATACGGATCGTCCGAATCGTCAAAAACATCGCTGTTTGTAACCAGCGCGATCTCCCCCTTTATGCCGTGAGGTTTGGCAAACTGTCCTATCTTGAAAACATCTTCTTTCTTAATCATGACAAGAATGTTTAAAGTCGGGTAATACGCGCCCCGATGCCGTTCAACCGTTTGTCAATATTCTGATATCCACGGTCTATCTGGTCGATATTATGGATATGGCTGGTACCTTCGGCACTCATCGCCGCAATCAGCAAAGCAATGCCGGCACGAATATCCGGAGAAACCATATTGGAACCACGCAGTTTGAAACGATTGCCCAACCCAATCACAGTCGCCCTGTGCGGATCGCAAAGAATGATCTGCGCTCCCATGTCGATCAGTTTGTCGACAAAGAAGAGACGGCTTTCGAACATCTTCTGATGGATCAGCACACTGCCGACAGCCTGCGTCGCCACAACGAGGAAGACACTCAGCAAGTCCGGCGTCAGTCCCGGCCAGGGAGCATCGGCAATCGTCATAATAGAGCCGTCGATAAACGTCTCGATCTGATAAGAATCGTGTGTCGGGACATGGATATCGTCACCGATTTGTTCGACCGTAATTCCCAGACGACGGAATGAATCGGGAATAATCCCCAACATATCATAGCCTGTATTTTTGATCGTGATGTCGGAACCGGTCATAGCAGCCATTCCGATAAAACTGCCTACTTCGATCATATCCGGCAAGATCGTATGTGTAGTGCCACCCAACGCCTCAACCCCTTCTATTGTCAGCAAATTGGAGCCGACACCCGAAATACGGGCTCCCATACGATTCAGCATGGAAGAAAGTTGTTGCAGATAAGGTTCGCAAGCGGCATTATAAATCGTTGTTTTTCCTTCTGCAAGCACGGCCGCCATCAAGATATTGGCCGTACCGGTCACTGAAGCTTCATCAAGCAGCATATAGGCGCCTTTCAGCTTCTTCGCCTCTATTTCGTAGAGCTGGCGGTCAGGATCATAACTGAAGCAAGCCCCCAGCTTCTGAATACCGACAAAGTGAGTATCCAGACGACGGCGTCCGATCTTATCGCCTCCCGGCTTAGGGATCAAAGCCTTGCCAAAACGGGCAACCAGAGGACCGACTATCATCACCGAACCGCGCAAGGAACCGCTTTTACGCAAAAACTCGTCCGTTTCCAGATAGTTCAAGTCGACAGCATCGGCCTGAAATGTATAGGTATCGGCAGCCGGATGCTCCACCTTCACCTGCATGTCGCGCAGGAGTTGTATCAGGTTATTCACATCCAGGATATCCGGTACATTATGGATTGTCACTTTTTCCGGCGTAAGCAATGTTGCACAAATGACCTGCAAGGCTTCATTCTTTGCGCCCTGCGGAACAATCTCACCGGACAACCGGTAACCGCCTTCTATGACAAATGAACTCATCGGCCTTTACGTGAATAGTTTTTCTTGTTGTTCGTATTGTTGCGAGCGAGTATATCACGGCTTTCCGCCAGCTTATGTACCTCTTCATCCAAGATGATCTGACCTTCCGACAATTCGTCGAGGTCTTTGAATATCTTCCGATCGTCTACGGATTCCTTGTTCCAGGTAAGGAACGATTTCTTCATTTGGGTAGCCAGCAATTTAATCAACTGGTCCTTTTCCACACCCGGTTCGAATTCGGTTGCTTTCTGGATCATTTTCTCAAGCGTCTTGCCGTAATGACGGTAACGTATACGCGAATTGTTATAAGGTATACGCGGAGGACGTGAGTAAAGGTCTTCTTTCTTTACGATCTCGTACGGATAATCGATATCCAATTTGAAGTCGGCCATAATAGCCAGGTGATCCCAGAGAATATGTTTGAAGTCGTTTACATCGCGTAAATGGGGAAACATGTTTCCCATGATGTTGATTATTGTGTCTGCACAGCGTTTACGTTCTTCCCTGTCCTGAATGGTAATGCAATAGTCCACCATATTCTGTATATTGCGTCCATATTCGGGCATAACCAATTTCTTTTCTTCTGTATTATATTTCATTACAAATTCTGTTTATCCGGCAAAGTTACAGATTATAATTGATTTAAACAATACGGCTCCTCCCCCGCAGAGTGTTAAGAAAAGCCTATAAAACCAAGGAGAAAGAAAACCGATTATAATATGTTTGCTTTCCTACTACTATTTTGAAAAGCCAATGAACAAACGTATCAAAACATGGCTGGGCAAATGACTAAAATGACATCGGTCTGCAGATAACTGGTACACTAACTCGTTTCATGCCATCAACTAACTCCAAACACCTCAAGAACTAAATGATAACATATAGCAAAGTATCTATTGGCAGTCACCACCAATTGCCCATATGTAGTACTACCAATTGATGATAGATAGTACTACGTATTCGTGACAAGTAGTACTACATATAAATAATATGCTATATGCCTTGAATTAGTTTACTATGACTTCCGAGATAGTTTATGGTATGTTCCGGATCAGTTGCTTCTTGAGAACGGGCAGAGTCCGGATAGGATCATTTTGCATTTTCCTTACCACTTTGAGAAACAACGCTCCGAATAGGCACAAAAAAAATTAGGGGACAAGGATATTCCCTGCCCCCTAATTGATTTTTAGTCCGTTATTATTTTGAATCTGGTGTCTTACTGAAAATGGCGTGGATACGCTTCATGTCGAACTTAGGGGTACGGTCGTAATAATAAATACCGTTTTGCTCCTGTTCCACATCCGTAAGCTGCGTATAGCAATAGCCCCAAATATCATTTGAGAGAGAGAGCACAGCATCCACCTGGCCTTCCAGACGAGCATAGAACTCTTCCAGGGAACGAGGCGGTTCGCCATATCCCCAGGATGTATTCTGGGCGCTCTCCATCTGCTGCGACGGATTCCATTTGATACCGCCAAACTCATCCACCAAGTAAGGCATGTCCTTCTTGTATTCCGGGAAAGCATACTGGTCGGTATATTTCAGGCCGTTGTAACCGATATTCATCGGCATCAGATGGATTTCCCATTTCGGAGCTTCCATCAGTTTGCCACCGTTATACAGTTTCTCCTTCAACTTGGCGGGGTCCTGTTCGTAATTATGAACGGTCCAGATATCGGTTGCGATATGCGTTCCACCGCTTGCCCCATGGAAAGGACGCGTCGGATCGATCATTTTCGTCAGGTTGTAGAGGTCGTGCATCAAACGCGGATATTGCACACGGTCGGGCCAGAACTCCTCGTTGGTCGGCGTCCAGATCAGGAGTGACGGATGGTTACGGTCGCGCTGCACAATCTCACTCCATTCGGTAATGAAATTACGAGCCGTTTCCGTATCGTTACAATCCATCCCCCAGCTGGAAGCTTCCCCCCAAGTCAGATAACCCATCTTATCCGCCCAATAATAGAAACGTTCTTCGAAAACCTTCTGATGCAGGCGTGCTCCATTGAAACCTGCCTCCATAGAGAGTTCGATATCCCGTTTCAACGCCTCGTCACTCGGAGCCGTCCAGATGCCGTCGGGATAGAAACCTTGGTCGAGCACCAGGCGCTGGTAGTAAGGCTTATTGTTCAGATAAATCTTATTGCCTTCGATATGCACTTTGCGCATACCGGCATAACCATTGACCTCATCAATTATATTTCCATTCTTATCCAATACTTTGTACTCCAAATCATAGAGGAAAGGACTTTCCGGACTCCAGGTCTTCATTTTCTTGACTGGAAGAACCACAGAAGACAGAGAGCTTGCCGAAACCGTCCGGCTGGCAACCACCTTGCCGTTGTCTTTCAATGTCACCTGCAATTTTCCACCTGCTTCCTTATAGAAACGAGGACGGACCACCAATTGCTGCTGGTCGATATCCGTCAGAAGCTGAACCGATTGCAATCCTTCCGGATGGACCGCTTCCATCCAGACCGTCTGCCAGATACCGGTCGTACGGGTGTAGTTGCAGCCATAAGAGGCGTATTGCAGATTCTGTTTGCCGGCTGCTTGTTTGGCCCCACGGACGTCGCTCTCCACATAAACAACCAGACTATGTGTCTGGCCTGACTTTACCAGAGAAGTAATATCCACGGCAAACGAGGAAGTCCCACCGAAATGGCGGCTAGCCAAAACACCATCGATATAGACTTCCGATTTATAGTAGACCGCACCGAAATTAAGCAGAATGTTCTTTCCGTTCCATTCCTGCGGGATCGTGATCGGACGCTGATACCAGAAATGATTGATAAAGTCCGTATATCCAATACCGGACAATTTACTTTCCGGGCAGAAGGGAACAGTGATCTTCTTGTCAAAACCTTTCGATTTATAGAACTCGCGTTCCATTCCTGAACCGCCGAAATCAAACGAGCAGGTCCATTCCCCATTCAGGTTGACCCAACCCGCCCGCTCGAACTGCGGACGGGGATATTCGGGACGCGGCATAGACCAGACAGAGGCCACGCACAGAAAAAGAGATAAAAAAGCTATGCTAATCCGTTTCATGCTTTTACTTTAATTCGTTAATAACTGACTGATTGGCTTTCTTTACAGCAGCTTCGTCGATCTTGATCACTTTGCGGTCGTATGTCATCAGACCGTTCACTTCACCTTCCACATCAGTTGTCTGCGTATAGACAGCGGCAGAGAAACCACGTTTCACATAATCTTTCAGGATATTGGCGTATTTGACATATTCAGCCGTCACTTCGTCGCTGTTCTTAAACTGCACATATCCCCAGTTGCGTTTGTTCCACCACAAATGGTTTTCTACCGGAAGGCCGATTCCACCGTATTCACCCAACACATTCACACGTTTCGGATCGAACAGGAACATATCGGGAGCCGGATAGTTATGCAGATCCAAGATATCACCGCAAGGACGATGGTTGCCGCCGCTTGCCGGGTTCACCAGACGGGAAGGATCGTAAGTCTTTGTCCATTCAGCCGCTTTTTCCGTTTCAAACTGTCCCCATGCTTCGTTGAAAGGAACCCAAACGACTACGGAAGGATTGGATATGCAAAGGTCCATGATCTCTTTCCATTCACGATAATAGTTGGCCTTGGATTCAGGTGTACGTTCATTGTCTTTTCCACCGTTATACACATGGTGATCCCAGATGTAAGAGCCATGATCGCCGCTCGGCATATCCTGCCATACCAAGATACCTTCCTTATCGCAATGATAATACCAGCGTGCCGGTTCCACTTTCACGTGCTTACGGATCATATTGAAGCCCCAATCTTTTGTTTTCTTGATGTCGAACAACAATGCTTCATCTGTCGGAGCCGTATAAAGTCCGTCAGGCCACCATCCCTGGTCCAGCGGGCCGAACTGGAATAAATCCTGATTATTCAACTGCATGCGCATAATGCCGGCAGCATCGCGTTTAGAAGAAATCTTACGGAAAGCCGTATATGATTTTACTTCATCCAGCACCTTTCCGTCTTTCGACAAAGAAACCGTCATATCATACAAATAAGGATTGGACGGGCTCCAAAGTGTCGGGTTTTGTACGGACAAACGCAATTCCTTTCCTTGAACGCCTTTTGCGGAAGCCACAACCTGGCCTTTGTCCAACAATTTCACGGTTACGATACCGGAATTGCAGTCGCAGGAAGTTCCGACCGTCACATTCAACGTATTATTGTCAATATTGGAAATAGACTTTACCGAAGTCACATGGGCAGCAGCTACCGGTTCCAACCATACTGTCTGCCAGATACCGGTTACTGGTGTGTACCAAATGCCTTCCGGACGGGAAGTTTGTTTACCGCGCGGTTGATATCCCTTATCACTAGGATCCCATACACGGACAACCAGCTTCTGGTTGTTCTTTCCTGTCAGATACGGAGTGATGTTGAAGGAGAACGGAGTGAAACCGCCTTTATGAGAACCGATCAGGATGTCGTTTACAAACACGTCCGCTTTCCAATCCACCGCACCGAAATTTAACATGATGTCCTTATTTTTCCAGGCTGAAGGAACGGAAAAAGTACGCTTATACCATAATTCGCTGTTTTCGCCAACTTCTTTCTGTACGCCAGACAGAGAGGATTCGACAGCAAAAGGAACCAAAATCTTACCATCGAATGTTGCCGGTTCTACATCGCCAACCGGTTTGATGGCATATTCCCATTCCCCGTTCAGATTTTGCCAATCGCCACGTTCCAACTGAGGACGGGGATATTCAGGAAGGACATTCGCCGGATTTACCTGTTCCGACCACGGTGTCTTGATCTTATCTCCTACCGGTTTCCATTGAGCCTGTGCACCCAAGGCCAGTGCCAATGCACAACATACAAATAAGGTCTTTTTCATGATTTATACTTTATGATTTGTGAATGATTATAATTTTCAATTAATAAACTCCGGAGCTTCCGCTTCTAAAGAAGGACTTGCCCCTTCAACTTCCGGCCAGCCATCTCTCCAACGGATCCGATCCAACATCAGGACTCGTCCGGTAGGATGTTCACGGCTCACGGCATGATAGAGAACCCAGTCGTTCCCACGGTCGTCCGTAACGATTTCCGAGTTATGCCCTGTACCGACAAAAGCATCATTTCCATGAATCAGAACTTCGTGATGATTTTCCATCATCGGTCGTCCCTGTTTGTCGGTGTACGGGCCGAACAGGCTGTCAGAACGGCCTACAACTGTAGTATAGGTACTTTTCAATCCCTCACAACAACTCCCTATCGAGGCAAACAAATAATAATAATCGCCCCTTTTATGGATGTAAGTACCTTCGTAGGCGGTTCCGGCAACCTGTTTCTTTTTGGCTCCGTCCCGAACAGATAGGCCGTCTCCCGACAACTCTATCCCATAGATACCGCGGAAACTACCCCAAAACAGGTATTTTTTCCCGTTATCCTCCATGAAAAATTGGTCTATAGAATTTTGAACTTGAATTGTCTTGCTTCGGAACAACGGTCCCTTGTCAATGAACGGCCCTTCCGGTTTGTCGGATGTAGCAACTCCGATCCCACAGGTCCACTCACCTCCCCAGACGGACATGGAATAATACAATACATATTGTCCGTTAATATAATTGATATCCGGTGCCCATAAGCCTCCTTTCGGCTCGAAGGTCGGACGTGTTTCTTCCGTGAAAGCCGTTCCGATCTCCTCCCAGTCCACCAAGTTGCGTGAACGATGGATCGGCGTATTGCGGATATCTTCGGTTGCATACAAGTAGAAATAGCCATCATCCGCTTTGATGATGGTCGGATCAGGCAAACTGTAATCGATCACCGGATTCCGATAAGTGCTCTTGGCTTCCACCACTGGTTCTTCCGCCGGCTCAGGACGAAAAGAGGGTTTATACATCTGCTTTTCCAGCATCTTCATAAAAAAGCCCCCCACTACCGAACGGGCACGCATGTTGATGGACCGGCCGTCGGTAGCCTCATACCAGTCGGTCAGGGGTACGCGAGGTTCGGTTTCATTCACATATTTATAGGCGGGTGATAACAAACGGGAGAAATCCTCCTGCGTATCTGCCAAGCACGCTGTCCATAAAATCCAATCAATCTTGGTATAGGTCTTGCGGCTGTCAAGCGGAAGGCCGAACGGCTGTTGCCGACTCAAATAGAAAGCGACCTCCTTCCGGGCGATCCTGTCCGGAAAGATATGCAAGCCCAAAACTCTATCCCAAACCAGATTATACTTCTGGCTCCAAGTATTTTCCCGGTCGAATGTCAGCCGGTAATGATCTCCATCATCAGCCATCCGCTCCCATTTCTCTGCCATCTCGCGAGCGGCTGAAACATACCTGACAGCCTGTTCCTTATCTCCCAACATCTCGGCCAACTTTCCATATCCGGCAATCCCTATGATCGCCTTTATCGAAAGGTTTGCATTATGGGCCAGGTGTCCGGCAAAATCATCCGTACACAACTGATTTTCCGGATCAAGTCCCTCTTTCAGCAAATAATTAGCCCAAACACCCAACGTCTTCCAATGTTCACGAGCATAATCCGCATTACCTTCGCGCAGAGCGATGGCAGTTGTCAGAATCAACATATTCCCACATTCTTCGACCGGCATATCGAAAGGATATGTCTGCCCGTTGGCATGAGGATAGGTTCCGACATCATGGGCGGCAAAAGGCTTGTTCCATCGTCCGCTTTCGCTGTAATGGAAAATCGGATTCAGCATTCCTTTCAATAATTCCGGATTATAAAGTAAGAACAAGGGGGCAGACGGATACGTCACATCAACCGTACCGATCGAACCATTGCTAAAATTCTCCTTGGAAAGAAACAACAGATTCCCGTCTTTATCTTCTATAAGTTTGTGGGCCGCCACCGCCTGGCGGTAAGCAATGGCACAAAGTTCTGCATATTCTTTTCCACCGGCTTTTTCCGCGTCTTCCATCAGACGAGTGTCGAAATGACGGCAGCGCTCCATAACCGAACGATATTCCTTCGCTGATTCTTCAAATGCCTGCCGGATATTTTTCTTACCGTTATGTTTCCAATACGCCATCCGGTTATCCTTGAAATACTGGATGGCATACAAGTCGTCATAGCCCACCATCAGGAACCCGGCCTTCGGAGAAGAAGACACTGCCTCCAAAATATGGCTGTAGACAAGTTGTTTCCGATCGCCAACCTCCATCACCGTCTCCTTTTCCACTTGTGCCGCCAAATAGAAATAACCCCAGTCAATACGGACATCATCCCCTTTGCGTAACAAAACAGCCTGCTCAGCCGTTCCTGTCTTCAAATAAGAAATACCGTTTTCCACCTCCCTCTCAACCATGACCGCCTGATCCTCCGTGTTGACGGCCAAAGATGAAAAAGCTTCGACACTCACCCGTACCTCATGCTTCTTTTGATCTGCCGAACGAACCTGCCAAGAAATATAATTGACCGGCATGGACATCCGATCCAAATCATCCAGCAATAACGGAGCCGTAAAAACGACATCGAGCAAAACCGGACCACATTCAAATGTATAATAAGTTTGCGTGGGAAGGACATTCACAGACAACTGTCGGGCAGCAGTCGCAAAACGAACCGATGCTCCCTCTTCCGGTGTTTCCTTTCCCATGAAACGATAAGAAACACCATCCACATCCACTACCCCCAACAAGGCCTGTTCCTTGCCGGTCCAATGGCGGGTCACATCAGCATTCAATTCATCTGCAAACGACCAAACGCTGGTATATGGATCTACGGAAATAAGCGGATAAGAAGGAGCGCGCAATGCGTTCCTTTTATCCGGCTCAAACAAACTCCCTGAACCGCAGGACACGTTCAGCAGTATCCCTTGGCAACAAATCAATAGTATCAGAAAGGCCTTCTTCATTTCTAATAAATATATATATAATTAAACACAAACTGACTTGATAATAAATCATGTGCAAAGGTATTCTTTCGCCTTCTATCACATTTTCAATTATCAATCATTTACTTTCAAATATCAATCAAAACTACATGAAATCAGCTTGATACGCAAAACCGGATAGGATAACCGTTTTTCAAGCATCCTATCCGGCAATAACCTTATCACTTCAACCGAACCACTGGCGAATAGATAGCCTGATCCGCTCCGTTAGCCAAAACACCGACACGAGCGTAAAGGGCTTTTGCCTTTACTATTTCGGTATTACCGCTAATATCGGCAGAAAGATTCACGCTACCGGGAACGACATCCGAGAAGTCCTGACGGTACAAGTTGTTGACATCATCCGCAAATTGCGTCTTGCTTAATAACAACATCACCCGACTGATCTTCGCATCCGGCACAATCCTGTTAATCATAAACGACGCGTTCATTGCCGATCCCGTAACAGACAATTGTTCGTTCGAAATCATAAAATACGGAGTAACTTCCAGATTCACTTCCGTATGTCCTTTCAAATTCACGGTTACGGACTCATGATTATTCACCCACGGTCCGTTCCCGTCTCTTGTCGTCAAACGATATTCACCATCAAACAAAAGAGCGGAGAAAGTACCATCTTGTCCTACAAAAACAGAAATCGGATCATTCTTCTCATAACCATCCTGATACAACTGCAACTGGACTGCTTCGCCGGTTCCACGCAAGTTCAAAGCCTGTCCCTGATAAGTAACTCTACCAACCAGTTTGGATTCCGGCGCATCAAAATTATCTTTTCCACAGCCGGAAAACAATACCAGCAGTAAAATTACCGAAAAAATATTAGATATAATCTTCATACTCATGCATTTTTAATTATTGATACGGGTTCTTTACCAACTTAGGATTATTGTTAACCCAGCCCAAATCGAGGAAGTTGTAATAATTCTGCATCCGGAAATAACGTGCATTCGGAGACATGAACAAGAAGTCTTCCACAAACACCCACTTGCCGTCATTCGGGTCACCCGGTGCAACCACACGATACGGCCAAAGGCGACGGTGACGAGCCTGCGGATCATTGTTGTTTCCATTCCAGACCTTATCAGCCAAACGCCAACGCTTCATATCCCAATAACGATGGTCTTCGAAAGCAAATTCAACGCGATATTCATGCACGATATTCTCAAATGTAACAGTTTCCAACGGCTTCACACCTGCACGATTACGCACGGCATTGATAAATTCGGCTGCACGTCCGTTTTCCAGTTCGAAAGACGCTTCGGCCGCAATCATATAGGCTTCAGACATACGGAAACGAGGCATCCACATTTCGGAATTACGACCACGCGTCGATGCTCCAGGAGTTTCATCAATAAATTTACGATAATAAAAACCTGTCTTATTAACATACTGTTCATTAGACTCTTTCGGACCGTTCAATGCAGTCAAAGCATTTCCATTGGCGTCTTTAGAGTCCAAATCACCAGCTATCAGCTCCCATTCTCCATTATTCTTTACCAACTGACCTGCCTGCAATACGACCGGAACACTTTTCAATTCCGCACCCGGATAAAGGATAGTTCCCCATAAACGAGGATCACGGTCTTTGAATGGAGCATCAGACGAATCATAAAACTTAAATGTCCCATTTTCAGAAGTCACGACCTTACTATCCGTCCCAGGGGTATCCGTATCAAGCAATTCATAGGCTTCAACCAGATTTAAAACAGGACCGCCATAACTATTGTCAATATCCTCCGCATGAGACTTAGGAATATTATATTTCGTAAACTCAACAGTCTGCCCCGGATATTTATAATCCCGTGCCCAAATAACTTCTGTATTATTGTCTTTTACGGATGTCGCCTCATAAAAGTTTAATCCCTTATTGTCCGGACGCCGATCCTGCAGAATATAAGGACTGTCTTTAATCACATTCTCTGCGGCAGCCAAAGCCGTTTTATAATAATCAGATGCCTTATCAGCCGGAATCCCAACTTCCCCTCCCTCTGTTTTAATCGGAGTTGACATTTTATTATTATAATTAGCGATCGAAGCAGCATAGACAGCGGCACGCGCTTCCAACATCTTAGCCGTCCACCTATTTGCACGAGCAGAATTTATCTGTTTCTCCGCCGGCAATAAATTATAAACAGCCTGGCATTCACTTATGATATAATCATACATCTCTGCTTCCGTCGAACGTGGAAACTGCATCGTAGTTATATCCATACCAGATTGATAGTCAAACACCTCATCTCCGATTATCGGCATACCGCCCAAACCACGGCACATATTGAAATAACACCAAGCACGTAAAAAACGCGCCTCCCCTTCTAATGGAGCTTTCTCAGAATCTTTCAGGACTTCCGTTTCACGCAACCCTTTTAAAAACTGATTCACATTACGGATGAACGTATAATCATACACTCGCCAAAGATCATCTTCGAACGTAGAGCGTTGATCCGGTCCTCCATCCATTTTTGCCGCATCATCAATATAAGTCATGGAATAGCTATCATTTATGTGTTGTCCCCATGTTACGCGACCATAATAATTCGCTAAAACAGATTTAATCATCACCGCATCACCAAAAATCTGGTCATCCGTCATGATCTTATCTGGCTCACGATCCAAAAAATCACTACAAGCCGTTGCCGAGAACAAACAAACTGCCAAGGCCGACATTATATATATCTTCTTCATTTCTACCTAAAATTTAAGGTTTACACCAATATTTATAATACGCGTTGTCGGATATCCCAAACCATTTCCTTCCGTCGATTCAGGATCAATACCCGGAGCATTGGTAAATGTCAACAAGTTGGTCCCCGCCACATAAAAGCGCAGATCCGAGATCAACGCTTTTTCCACAATATGTTTCGGGAGCGTGTATCCTAACTCCAAATTACGTAATTTGACATACCGGACATTCTTTTTCCAGAAGGTACTGTTCCAATAATTACTGTGCGAACTATTTCCAATCAACAACATCGGATATTTTCCCGGTATCAATTCACTGTCTGCATCCCAAATATCAGACAAACGCCATGTGTCTTCCATATAATATTGCGGGTTGTTACCACCATCATGGAACGGGTTACGTTGTTCCCATTGCTGATACCAGGATCCCATCGCGCCACCGGTAAAATCGAACGCCAAATCAAATCCTTTCCAACCGAATGAAAAATTCAAACCGAAATTAAGAATCGGAGTGGAATCTTCCCGATATCCAATCGGACGTTCATCCAAACTATTAATCACACCGTCACCATTCACATCCTTATATTTGATGTCACCCGGACGAAGCGTCTTATTACCCTGACGGTCATTGTCGATCGGATAAGTGGCGATCTCTTCCCAACTATTGAACTGTCCGATTGCTTCCAATCCCCAGTTCAGATAACCGAAACGATGGTTCAACGAATTGCGATACACATCCCAAGAATTGGAGAAACGCGGTTTATACTGTTCCCAATCATAGAAACGGGAATACGTAATATTACCGCCGATAGAATATGTGAAGTCCTCTACCCGGTCTGTCCACCGAACAGCCGCATCATACCCCATGTGCACATCCGAATTCAAGTTTTCTTTCGGTAGGCTGAAACCGACTTCCGATGGCAACAGGACATCATAACGAGATGCAGGAAGCCCGTCACGCTGACGGCGGAAAAAGTCGAACTGCCCCGTCAAGCGATTATCCAAAAAAGCAACATCAAAGCCGACATCCAGAATTTTAGCCTTGATCCAAGACAATGTCGTCACCGGAAGTCCGCGCGGAACCGAACCTATCGTATATTTCCCATCAATAACAGAACCGCCATTCTTATAGTTATAACCGCTCATATAATCGAACGCCGCATATCCGGAAACGTTATCGTCACCCACCATACCGTATGATCCACGGATTTTCAAATCGCTGAAAATATTCGATAGCTTGGATTCCTTCCAGAAATTTTCTTCCGAAATACGCCAACCGACAGAAGCGGAAGGGAAGAATCCCCAACGATGATCAGGCGGAAATTTCCAAGATCCATCATAACGAGCCGAAAATTCAACCAGATATTTATTGGCATAATCATAGTTGCCACGGAACATCCACCCCAAACGTGCCTCCGTTTCATTACCCTCATCATTATATGTATCCATCGTCTCATAATCAATCAGATGTAACGCATTAGCCGTCGGAATAGCATGCAGCCAGGAAGTCGGCGTATCTCGCTTAATCGATTCAACCCCGGCAACAGCGGCCACATTATGATCTCCAAACCTTTTATTGTAAGACAGTTGAATATTCGACATCAATTCTTCGTTGTGTCCCACACGTCTTTCTCTCCAAGGATTATTATTCTCGAAAATCACCGGATAAGTATCCGTCGCTTCATCATAGCCATACAATTTATACGTATATTCCTGATTATTCATCTGCTGATATGCCAGATAATATCCGACCAAAGCCTTTGCCTTCAAACCATCGAAAATATCATATTCCGCCGTGGCTTGTAATTGCGCCACACGCCAAGTTTCTTTATATTCTCCGGACAATTCATAATTCAACCATCCGAAATTCGTCGCGGCATTAGAAGAAGTCAATGTCGGATATTTAGGATTGTCATTTGCAAAAGGACGCTTTGTCGGCAAATTTCGATATGTCCCAAAACGAGGCATCCAATAATCATCTGCCTCCGGAACACCCGGATTTTTCCTTTCTTCTATACGGCCATTCATGGAAGCTCCCACTTTCAAACGAGAAGTAATTTGCGTGTCTATGTTCATCTGAACATTGGTACGTTTAAATCCACCATAATTTACAATCATCGCGTCTTGGCTCATGTGACCGACAGAAACATAATAGTTCGTCTTATCCGAACCACCGGAGATATTGGCATTCAGATAATACTGAGGATTGGTTTCCCAGATGAAGTCATACCAGTCAAACGGCACATATCCTTTTTCTTTTCCCGCCAACCATTTCTGATAGTCTTCCTTACTATATGTATAGTCGGTCTTTCCTTGAACCGTTTCAGACTGGATATAATTGGTGATATAGGTCGCCGCATCCGCCGGTTTCGGGAAAGTAGACGGATTCTGCCAACCGTAGTATGCGTTCAGAGAAACCGTATTCTTAGTGTTCCGTTTACCTTTTTTCGTATTGACAACAACAACACCATTTGCCGCACGCACACCGTAAATAGCGGCAGAAGCATCTTTCAATACAGAAATGCTCTCGATATCATTGAAGTCGATATTATTGAATTGGCCTGCATCCGATTGCACACCGTCGATCACATACAACGGATCACCCATGTTACGGATCTGGATACTGGTCGTAGCCCCCGGACGGCCATCCGTCTGGCGCGTGTTCAAACCGGCGATCTTACCGACCAGTGCACCCGAAGCCGTGGAGGCAACCGAACGGCTGATGTCTTCCGAACCGACGGCCGTGACGGCACCCGTCAGCGTCGCCTTTTTCTGCGACAGACCGAAACCGGTCACCACCACTTCTTCCAGCGCCTGCGAATCTTCACGCAAAGTTATATTCAAAGTAGATTTTCCTTTGACCGAAACAGACTGCGTGACATAACCGATATAAGAAATTTCCAACACGGCATCAGGAGCCACAGTCAAGGAAAAAGCACCATCCATATCTGTAATGATACCGTTGGTCGTCCCTTTTTCAACGACATTGGCTCCCGGTACCGGTTCACCCAAATTGTCGACTACGATCCCTTTTACTATATGTGTTTGTTGCTGTACGACAGCCACGGAAACTTCCTTTGCGGCTGCTTTCTTTTCCGGAACCAAGACAATTTGGTTGTTCGATATTTCAAATGTCATTCCCGTCGAAAACAGGATATTTTTCAAAATATCCTTAACAGCCTTGTTTTGAGCATTCACGCTTACTTGACGAGACAAATCAATCTTATTCTCATCATAGAAAAATGAATAACCGCTTGCCTCTTCGATCCGTGAAAGCGCCTCGCTCAACGAAACATTTTCCAACCGGAGCGAGATGGAACGAAGCTGAACTTCCGCTTCGGCCGTCCCGGACAAACTCATCCAAAATAAAATGCTTATCAATAATGGCATCTTCCATTTCAAAATGCCACTGTTACTAAAGAACTTTCGTTTCTTCATAACCTTTTTAAGATTTAATAAATTACTGATTTAATTGTTACAACTTCGAATTACTTTTTTACGTGTGTTTCATAGGCATTCCTGATTTAATTGTTACTATTTTCTTGTTATTCTCACCGTATTATCTTCATCAAAAACATATTCTATCGGGGTTATCTTCGCAATCAGGCAAAGCACCTCCTCCAACGATTCATGTGTGATCGTAAAGGTATAGGCTTGATCGGTCGGCAACGACGGGTCCAAACGGATATCCATGCCATACCATTCCGACAGATATCCGGTCAGTTCATAAATCGTCTTTTTCTCGAAACGCAAGGATTCTTTTGCCCAAAGGCAAGAGATAGAAACATCCGTGGTTTTCTTTTCTATGCTGGGAACACTTTTTTTACACACGGCTGTTTCGCCCGGATTCAGGCTTCTCGACACACCGTGATTTTCAACAACGACCAACCCTGACAATAGGCTGACATCCACATGGTCCTGCTTTTCCCGCGCCTTCATGTTAAAAACCGTCCCGTGCACCTTTACGACCACACCGCCGCCTTCCACTACAAAAAGACGGTCCGGATCTGCCGCCACCTCGAAATAAGCCTCTCCATCCAAACGGACGTTACGCTCTTTAGTCCAACGGGAAACAAAATATTCTAACGTCGATCCGGCATTCAGCCAAACGAAAGTACTGTCCGGCAAACATATCCGGGATTTTCCATTCAAGGAAGAATAAGCCAATACGGCATCGCTTGCCTTGTACCATTCGGCCGTCATATAACCGGCAAAAGAGAACAACAGGAAAAATAAAACCGCAACCGCAGCAATATACAAACGAAAAGAACGCAAAGACAACTTGAACATTCGCGGCTCTGCCTTTCTCATACGCTCCTCCATCCTTTTCCATAAGGCATCGACATTGGAAACATACCGCATGTTTTCTTCCATGATGGACAACCAAAGGGATTGCCAACTTTGGAATCGGGCATGGTTTTCCACATCGGCAAGCCATACATCCAATTCTGCCTGTTCCTTCTCCGAAATCTCACACTTGAATTTCCGGATAATCACTTCCCACGGTATATTTTTGTCTCTTCGTACCATTTATGAAACGTGAGACTCGAAAAATGAAGGCATCCCCTAAAAACAAATCGATTTTTTTCCAATTCCCCGATTCCAAGCCATGACAATATCCTGCAAACAGGAAGAATGACTTATTGTAAAAAAATCAAAAAGTTGAACAAGAAACGGATATTCCGCCCTGTTCTGCCAAACGGCGAATCTGATAAGAACGATTAGTCACTTTACCGGTGACAAACTCGGGAATATTATACGATTTCATCAAGCCGGCATAGTAGTCCGCCTCCTTTTGAGGGAGCAAAAACGGTTTACCGGTTTTGCCATCCTTCCCGACATACGCAATGAAAGGACGCGTGTACAATCCATCCAAACGCCTGCTGCTGAACACAACCCATCTTCCGTTGGACGACCACGAATGGTAACTTTCCGTATCATTGCTGTTGAGCGTTTCCGGATAGGAACCGACTCCGGACTTCAAGTCGATCATATACAGGTCGGCATCCTTATGCCAGATCGGGAAAGTGCCATAACCAGACAAAGTACAAAGCATGAACCGACCATCCGGAGAAACTCTTGGAAAAGAAACGCTTTTTCCATTCGCACGAGCATCAAACAGCGTATCCACCTGCGAACCGAACGTTCCGGATTCAGGGTCGAACGAGATGCAGCACAAGCTATAAGCCAATTTTCCAATGGAATCAGGCATCAAGCAAGCCGGAGCAGTGCAATAAAACAAACTCTTACCATCCGGAGAAAAAGAGGGAAACGTATCAAAACTTGACTGCGAAGCGAGTCCGGGCACAGACAAAAACGTATGGCGCTCCACATCGTAAACGATCACATCCGATGCCGTGTCATAAACCTCCGTCCGCTGAGTGGAATGCAACTGCTGGGTCGTCCTATTGATGGAAAAAGCGATGTAACGACCCGAAGGATGCCAATAAGGATAGGTAAAAGCTGATATCGTCTTATCTGTTTTCGTATCCAATAACTCGACCTCGTCTCCATCAACCAATACAGTCCCGGCCAACTTGGCACGCAAGTGGAACAGCATCTTGTCCGGATCATGGCCGCAGAAAGAATGGCAATTCACGCAATTATAGTCCGTCATCTTGTTCTCATAAACAGTCGTTTCATCAAAAGACTCCATTCCACGTTGGTAAATTCCCATTTTGTTCCATAATGCATAGCCAGGTTCTATCAAGCGATATACCAAATAAGGATCAACCGGATCTGCCGCCACATTCAACGATACGGGTTGCCAAATCTCCCACCGATCGCCCTTCTTACGCGCCACCGTAACCCGAACGGAATCATCTTTTGCCTCCTGCAAAAGCCTCTTCCATTTCTTTTCCGGAATCCTGACTTTCCCGTCGGGGGCCTCCACCTTGAATTTTACCACTCCTGCTTCCAACAAGACCGACACACGACATCCGTCCGCGCGGACCGTGAAGTTCAACGGAGCTATATTGTACGGGATAGTGGTTTGCGCATAATCAGGAAATAGAACAGGCTTCTCACCTAACCGTTTCCCATTTTTCCAATCCTCCGAACAAGCACAAAACAAAATTGCCGCCACCAAAAAGCAATAAAATCGTTTCATCGCGTACCTTTATTTCTTAAACATCAAATAAAACCAATAGGTATCTCCATACGAACCGGCCATGACATCCCGAAAATTGACATAGCCATGCTTCGTGTTCATATCCTGATCGAACGCACCGTAGCGCAACTCGACTTTCATTCCGACCCCTTTTTCGGGCCACAATCGGGGAGTCTTTTGATAAAGCGCTATCACGGCTTCCTGTTGGTGGATGGAAAGGGAAGGCCACACCTTCGTCCGGTAATACTTCCGATGCAACTCGTCAAAACGATTCAAAGTCTTGCCCAACAAATGAAAACTCAACAAGTATTGGAAAGCGACCGACCGGTCCGGATTGTTCACTGCCAACCGTTCCCACACTTCCAACAAATCTGCAGACACGGCATACTGTCCGCCTTTTCCCCACGCCCGCCTTTTCCCGCCCAACGACGGTTCTTCTTCCACAAGATCATCCCGATACAGATACTTCCGCCATTCAGCAGCCCATTCTTTGTAAAACAAAGTCTGCTCTAATATCCGGATGTATTTTTCCGCTACCGCATAAGCTCCGGTCAGGATATTCGTCTGTACCAAACGTTGCAAAAGACGCGGGTTTCCATCTACAGAGGAGACATATCCTTCAAATGCAAACTTTTGAGCGGAAGAGAGATCCCCCATTTGGTAGCAAATATCCGACAACACGATTGCCCCCGGAACCGTACTGTTCCATTCTGGCAATAATCCGCCTTTGCCTTGCTGCGGATAATGGAACAGTTTATCTCCCAATTCGCCCTGGCACGCCAAAGCCAAGTTCAGCAAGCTCAAAGTCCGCATGTCCGATACTGCCGCCTTATATCCGGCAACGACCTTATCCCATTGTTCTCCCCGCACATAATAACACAACTCCATGTTTTTCAACCAAATACAATTCTCTTTTTTTTTCATCCACCCCAAAAAGGCAACCAAAGGCAACAGCTGGACTGTGGTCCACCACCAAGCAGTCCGATCCAACACGCCTCTGCCTTTTCCGATCGGGAAGCAAGTCATTAAAAGCCCCGAAAGAAAAGCCAACCAAGCCCAATAGAGCTTATTCGCCTTCAACAAAGGCTCATAATAAAAATCCGGCAAAACGATCATTCGGTATTCCGGCTGCCAAAAGAAATGATAAGACCACCAAAGCATCAGGACAATCCCGAACGGAAGTGCCAGACATCCTTGCCATCCCTTCTCCCGCACCAACATCTCCCGGACCACGACTCCGGCAACGAACAAGGTTGCCACCGGCCCTGCCAATACAAACAAAACAGCCATCAACAGCCAACCCGCCAATACCCGTTTCCACGGTACGACAATACGCACATAGAGTACAAAAGCCCCAAGCATGCAACAATAAGCAACCGTCCCCTGCAACCGGTAATTCACATCGACATGCAAAGGGAGCAAAGCCAGAATCGGGCAAAGAGCCGGTAAATAACAAAAGACAGGCGATGTCGTTTGCCGGCAGATCCGTTGCATCAGCACACCGATCCCCAAAAACAAACCGGTCGAAACCAACGCACCACCCAAAGGAAGATGATAGAATTGCAAAAGGAAACCACCCAACCAGCAAGCCAACCCGCCAGGTTGTCGGCATGTTTCCTCAAAACAAGCCCAAGTGAGAGGAAAAACCTGCAATTGTTCGACATAATAAAAATAAAACGGATACCATATCTGCAAAAAGCAGAACAGACAGCAGCAAACAGTTCCCCAAAAAAAGAATGATTTAGTCTTCATCATCTTATCTATTATATATCATGCGGTAGCCAAGAATCCATCTTCTGTACCACCCTCTTGGATATATAGACTCCAAAAAGCACTTTCTCCCCTAAAAGAATCCCCGTTTTTACAGGGCAACCGCACCAAAAGTTGCTATCCGGAACCACATCTTTTCTTTTATGAAAATTTCGCAAACCAACTATCATACTATCATATCCGGTTGTTAACTACTGTTTCACAATACGTTAAAAAATGACAGTTGCTGTTTTTTACTATCATTCTACTATCATACATCTATCACACTTTTTACATGACTATTCATTTATATAGCTGATAATATGATATTTATGTTTATATATGCAAAAATAACCATCGACAAAACGGGGTCATTTAAATATAAAACGACCTTTTTCGCCGAATAAGATGCAAAAACAAGGCATAAAAGTACCTCCAACATGGCTGATAAACTTCTCTGCAGACCCGTCTGGGCTTCGTGCAGACCCGGGTCTGCACCTCTCCCGCGCCCGGGTCTCCGTGGCGGGTACACCCGGGTCTCAAGCGGTTTTGCAAACGGTTTTTGACAAAAGAAAAGCCTGTCTTGATGAAAAAAGAAGCCGTTTTAACATGTTTTGCACCTGTTTCCGGACGGTCACTGTTTTTATCGTATGATTGATACACAAGACATTATCGTTTTACACCATGATAGTTATGATAGATGAAGATAGTACAAAACGGCAACTATCATACCATAACATATTGGTTTAAACCGATATACAGGCGGATATGATAGTATGATAGTTGTTTTTGCAAAAACATGTATGTAATTAGTCTGTATGGGTCGGTGGCGAAAACGGATGGACGCTTTATGATTCTGGTACGGTTGCCCAGCCCGTTTTTACCACAAATAAGAATAAGAATCGCCCAAATGAATTCTGATTTTCTTTAAAGCAATCGTGATTTGCCCCTCCACCGTCTTCTCCGAGATATGGAGCTGTCCGGCTATTTCCTTATTGGTCAAATTTTCCTCCCGGCTTTTCCGGAATATTTCACGGCATTTATCCGGCAAAAGCGACACCGCTTCTTCTATCAGATGATGAAGTTCCTGCAACTCCAATTCCGAATCATAGTTTTGCACAATCTCCATACCCTCCATTTCTTCCAGATAAACCGGAATCTTCTTGTCCCGGATATAGGTAAAAGACTTATTGCGTGCCGCCTGGAACAAATAGGCTTTCAAGGTCAGTTTTATCTCAAAGTTCTGCCGGTTTTCCCATATATAGGTAAAAATATCCAGAACCAAGTCTTGCGATTTTTCCCGGTCATGGATGTAATAAGTAATAAAACGTTCCAAAGAATCCGCATACTGATAAAACAAATGCCGAAAAGCGATCTGATCTCCTTGTTTAATCAATTTCAGCAATAATATGTCATCACTATTCGTATTCATCCGGATTCCGACGTTCTTTTTTATTTTCAATTCGGGTACAAATATACGAAGCTTATTTAATCTTTTTCACGGAAAACAAAAAATTTACCTACATTTGCAATGTCTGGAGAGACTGTATAAGGAATATTTCAGAAGTGCCTTTTTTCTGTTAAAGTCGCCAATTTTTTAACAACACGCAAGGCACAGGTGACCTGCTATATCAAGTGGGTTGCTTGTTCGTGCGTGTACAGGGGTTTGGCGACACCTAACAGGAAAAAGAACAGCAGCCCACTTCTTTTTTAACAATTATGCCTTTTCCGGCTGTTTGAAAGGCCACAATAAATATATGACAATAATGTCCGCCCAACAAAAAGAAGATCGTTTATTCGAAAACATCTACCTTTCCTACTTTCCAAAAATGAAACGCTTTGCACAAGAATATGTGATATCGGAACAAGATGCGGAAAATATCGTGCAAGACATGTTCGCGGAACTTTGGGAAAAACGAGAAATGTTTACTTGTCAAACAATCCGGATCGCTTATCTGTTCACCATCATCAAGAACAAATGCCTCAACCACCTGCGACATAAAACGATTGCCCTGGAAACCATCAACAATATGCAAGAAGAATATAACATGACCCTTCGTATGAATTTAGATTCTTTAGAAGCCTTCGAGCAACATATTTTCTCCGACCAAGATATTGAAGATTTAATTAACCGGGCCTTAGACAGCCTGCCGACCAAATGCAAGGAAATCTTTATCATGAACAAACTGGAAGGGAAAAAGCAAGAACAGATCGCCACCGAACTAAACCTCTCAACCAACACGGTCAGAAATCAAATCAGCATCGCCTATAAAAAGCTTAGGAACGAACTAAAGGACTATCTTCCTTTATGGCTTTTCCTTTTTCATTGCACATAGAATCGCGGAGATGTTTACGAGTGACAGTCTGGGGACGAGACGATGAATCCGAAATCCAACGTAAAAAAATGATTTTCTTTTGGTACATTTTTCCGGAGTAAGTGTTTACAGCATGTAACATTTCATTCGCATGGAAAGACAAATCGAAAAATATTTTCAAGAAGAACTGAATGCAGACGAAAGACTGGATTTCTTAAAACAGGTTGAATCTGATAACGAATTGAAAAAACAATTCATCAAATTCAAAAATACATACGCACTATTATCATTTTCCGATGCCGCCTGCGGGAAAAAGACTACTCGAGACAGCTACACCCAGTTCTTGTGTAAAATGAGAGCGAAACACATACGACAGATTTCATTCTACCTATTCAAATATGCAGCTATCATCACTTTACTCATTATATTCGCTTATCAGGCCGGCGTGAACCAGCATTCCGAAATTTTACAGGAGAATATCGAAAACAAACTGCACGTACCTGCCGGACAGCGCATCAAACTGACACTTCAGGATGGAACTACTGTATGGCTGAACTCCCACACAACTCTCACCTATCCTGCCATTTTTGACAAAAAAGAACGAAGAGTCGCCATAGACGGAGAAGCATTCTTTATTGTAGCTCAAGACAAACACAAACCGTTCATCGTCTCATCGCAAGGCATAGAAACGAAAGTATTGGGCACACAATTCAACATTTGCAGCTACCGAAAAAACAACGATGTGAGAACCAGCCTGATAGAAGGTTCGCTCCAAATCTATTTTACAGGGAAAGAAAATGAAAGTATCATATTGAGCCCCAACGAGCAAATAAGCATAAAAAACGGAACCATAAAGGTGGACACGATTTCTCATCATGACTATTTTTTATGGAAAGAAGGAATTTACAGTTTTAAAGACGAGTTGCTTGTTGATATACTGAACAAATTGCAACTCTATTATGATGTCCGGATAATCATAAGAAACCCGTCCATCAATCAAGAGAAATATACCGGAAAATTCCGACAACGAGACAGCATCGACGATATTCTCAGAATGTTACAAAAAATACACAAATTCAAGATACAAAAGGATGAAGAAAACAATATCATTACACTTAGTTAATCGAATGTTTAATATCTAAAAAAAATGCCTATGGAAACACATCTGTAAAAACAATGATTGATATCGGAAACATCCGTTATCAACAGACAAGCCTTTATCTACAAAATTCATTTAGTATTCACTTTATTACTTAGAAAAGATATGAAAATGAAAACTTTGTTACCGTCCTTCATGCTTTTCGCCTGTACTTTTCAGACGATA
The DNA here is from genome assembly GCF_025151215.1 of Parabacteroides merdae ATCC 43184. Taxonomy (NCBI): domain Bacteria; kingdom Pseudomonadati; phylum Bacteroidota; class Bacteroidia; order Bacteroidales; family Tannerellaceae; genus Parabacteroides; species Parabacteroides merdae. The sequence goes on along the minus strand of NZ_CP102286.1, from coordinate 166,185 downwards.
GCGCTTAATTCGGAAACACAAAACACAATCATAAAACTGGAACAGAGCGTGATATCAGTCGGCCAGTTGATCACTCAAATTGAAAATCAAACCGATTATCTGGTCGTTTTCAAAAGTCGTGAAGTAGACATAGAACGTTACATTACTGTCCAAAACACATCCGGGAAAATGATATCCTATCTTGAAGAAGCTTTCAAAGATACTGATATCACCTACGAATTCGACAACCGGTACATCCTCCTGTTGAAAAAGAACGATAAGGGCAGGACATCTCTTATCGGCCAACAAAGCCGGACCATCACAGGTACAGTAACCGACAACAACGGAGAACCCGTCATTGGTGCGAACGTGATCATAAAAGGGACTTCTATCGGAACAGTCACGGATATCAATGGGAAATACACCTTGGAAGTTCCACCAAAAGCCATCTTGCAAATTTCTTACATCGGCTACCTGACAAAAGAAATCGTTATCGATAACAACAAAACGGCCGACGTCATACTGATCGAAGACACCCAAAAGATCGATGAAGTGGTAGTTGTCGGATACGGTACGCAAAAGAAAGGGGAAGTGGCCAGTTCCATTTCCACAATCAAATCCGATAATTTCGTAAAAACACCGACTACGGATGCCGCACAACTGATCAAAGGGAAAGTTCCTGGCCTAAGTATCATTACGCCGGATGCCAACCCGACTTCCACCTCGCAGATCGCCTTACGTGGAATCACCACCTTGAAAGCCAGCTCCAGCCCTTTGGTGCTCATCGACGGGATACCCGGCGACCTGAACTCCGTCTCACCCGATGACATCGAACAGATCGACGTCCTGAAAGACGGTTCCGCCGCCGCGATCTACGGAACCAGAGGAACAAACGGCGTCATATTGATTACCACCAAGAATGCCAATGGAGAAATGCCTACGGAAGTAGATGTCAATGCTTATCTTTCCACCCAGCAAATCACAAAGACCTTGCCGTTCATGAAAGCAGACGAATATCGCCGACGCGTACAGGAAGGATGGCCGGGAGCCCAAGACGACGGTGCATCAACCGACTGGCTGGACGAAGTGACCCGTACACCGTTCACACAGATTTACAACATCAGCCTGCGCGGTGGCAGCCGTACGACCAATTATGTGGCCAGCTTCGAATACCGTGGTCTGAACGGCCTGATCAAACGTACAAACAACCAGATGTTCTACCCGCGTGTAGAAATCACTCATCGCATGTTCAATAACAAATTGAAACTGAACGCAAGCCTGAGCGGTTACAAACAAACCTATTTTTCCGGTTCCGATGGTGGGGGCTACAACAGCGAAGTATATAGAAACGCTTTGATATACAATCCGACCACTCCTGTGTACGACAAAAACGGCAATTATTCGGAAAGCACTAAAAACGAATACTTCAACCCTGTATCCCTCCTGAACGAAGTGGAAGGAGAAAACCAAGCAACCAACCTGCGCATGTTCGCCAATATCACTTATACACCAATCGAAGGATTAGATATCAAATATCTGTTTTCTTCCAATACCTATAACCAAGTCAGAGGATATTACGAGACCCAGCAACACAAATCCACTTGGAAAGACGGCAAAAACGGATATGCTTCCCGTGGTTCCACGCGCTCAAATGAAGATTTGTCGGAACTGACCGTACAATGGAGGAAAACCATTTTTGAAGACCATTCGTTTACACTCTTAGGAGGATATAGTTGGCAAAAGACGCATTACCAGAATTTTTACATGCAGAATTTCAATTTTCCCTCCAATGACTATACCTATAATAATATGGGCACAGGGCAGGCACTGAAAGACGGACGCGGAACGGAATACTCGACGGCCAATGAAAGCAAACTGATCGGTTACTTCGGCCGTCTGAACTACAGCTATAAAGGGAAATATATGTTTGCAGCCAGTCTCCGTCACGAAGGTTCCACCAAATTCGGAGCCGATCACAAATGGGGCAACTTCCCATCTGTTTCTGCTGCATGGAACATCAAAGGAGAACAGTTCCTGGAAGACACCGATGTCTTGTCCATCTTGAAACTACGTGCCGGATATGGTGTCACGGGAACGGTTCCAAGTGATCCGTATATGTCACTGAACACGCTGAACTTCGGAACTTATGTTTATTATAACAATCAATGGATCAAAACCATCAGACCGGATTCAAATGCGAACCCCGAATTGAGATGGGAAAAGAAAAAAGAGATCAACATCGGTGTCGACTTCGGTTTTTGGGAAGATCGCATCACAGGTAATATCGATTACTACAATCGCAAAACAGAAGATTTGTTATGGGACTATGACGTGCCATCTCCTCCTTACCTGTTCTCCCGTATGGTAGCAAACGCCGGATCGATGCGCAACCAAGGAATAGAAGCCGGTATCACGGTCATCCCTGTCCAAACAAAAGATTTCCAATGGACGACATCCATGAATTACTCGACAAACAAAAACGAACTTTTGTCACTTTCCAACGATCAGTTTGTCTCCAGCGGTTACTCGGATCAAGGTTCTACGGGAGAACCCTTACAAACGACAACCCACCGCATTCAGGAAGGACAACCGATTGGTAATTTCTGGGGATACAAAAGTATCGATATCGATGAGAACGGACACTGGATCATAGAAGGAGCCGACGGCAGTCCGAAACCGATATCCCAACTACAACCGACAGACAAACAGATCATCGGGAACGGCCTGCCTAAACATTACTTGAACTGGAACAACACCCTAAATTGGAAAAACTTCGATTTCAACATGACCATGCGCGGTGCTTTCGGTTTCGACATCCTGAACATGCCACGCCTGCAATATGAATCGCCGGTCATGTTGTCAAGAGGGAACGTGCTGAATGCGGCATTCGATACGAAATACGGGAAAGTTCCTTTAGCGGCCGACCAAGAATTACAATATGTCAGCTATTATATCGAAAAAGGCAATTATTGGAAAATCGACAACGTGACCTTAGGATATACATTCAAATTCAATTCTTGGATAAAACGCTTGAGAATCTATGGCACGATTTCCAACCTCGCCACTATCACAGGCTACTCCGGCATTGATCCGGAAGTAAGCATAAGCGGCTTGGCACCAGGAGTCGACAATAAGAACCGTTATCCTTCTACACGGACTTACACATTAGGAATATCTGTCAAATTTTAATCGTAACGTAATTATCATGAATACTTATACAAAATTTTTTTTAGCGTTATGTTGTTCCGGAACAATCGTTTCCTGTAGCAATGACTTGGATGAAAAAGTATATTCCAAAATAACCGAACAAACCTACAATTACACAGTCGACGATTTCTCACCATCTATTGCCAGCGTATATAGCCAACTCAGAAGTTTCCCCAGTCATGGAGGATATTTCACGACACAAGAGGTCAGTGCCGACGCCATCGTCATGCCCCCTAACGCTTCCGGCTGGGATGATGGCGGAGTCTATCGACGTATGCACTACCAAACATGGAACTCCGAACAAGGACACGTCTCAGAAATATGGTCCAACTTCTATCAAGGCGCCTTATTATGCAACAAAGTGATAGAACAAATAGAAAACGGTATTTTACCGGCATCTTCCGAAGCGGACAAAACAATGGGATTAGCGGAATTACGGGCCATGAGAGCCTATTATTATTGGCAAATCTGCGACAATTTCGGAGACGCTCCGTTAGTCACGACAACCACGATGGAACTACCCTCCAAAAGTAACCGTAAAGAGATCTTCGACTTCATAGTAAAAGAACTGAAAGAAATCATCCCTTCTTTAAGTGAAGAACAAGGCGGAAATTTTTACGGACGGATGAACAAATGGGCGGCAAAGACGCTGTTGGCAAACATATACCTGAATGCCAAGGTATATACAGGCGAAGAACACTGGGACGACTGTATCCAACAGTGTGACGACATCATAAACAGCAACAGGTTCGCATTGTCCGACAACTACAAAGCCCCCTTCCGTTCTACAGGCGTGGAAACATCCAAAGAGGTCATTTTCACCATCCCGTTCGATGCAAATATCGCCGGGGGTAATTCGATCCACATGTTTTCCTGGCACGGGGAACTGAAAAAGAAATACGAAACCGAAGCGACTCCTTGGGGATGCGGTTCAGCTATGGGGGTCACTCAATTCATCGACACGTATGATCCCGAAGATTCCCGTCTGGCCGATAGCTGGCTGATGGGCGAACAACGAGCTGCAGACGGAAGTCCTCTATACGGGACATACGACAAAATGGGAGAACCGCTTGTCTATACGAAAGATCTTCCGGACGGGAATTACACCAGTGAGATGGAAGGTTTTCGCATGAACAAATTCGAAATCGTAAAAGGCGAGCAATCCTCATCCGAAACGGATGTGCCTCTGTTCCGATACGCAGAAGTACTCCTGATGAAAGCGGAATGCTTATTGCGTTCGGGAAAACCAGGAGCCGGCCTCTTGGTCACGGAAGTCCGCAAACGGGCATTCAAAGACAATCCCGAATTAGCGATAGTAACCGATGCACAGTTACAAGAAAACAGTTCATATCAATATGGCTATGTGGAACACTACACCGTTACAGACAAAGGGAACACGGACCTCATCCGATTCGGTAGAATGTATGACGAACTGGGTTGGGAATTCGCATGGGAAATGCACCGCAGACGAGACGCCATCCGATTCGGTGTTTACACGAAAAAAAGCTGGCTCTCGCATAAACCACAAGGTGATTACCGATCCGTCTTCCCGATACCCGAAAAAGTTTTGACCTCCAATCCCAACTTGGAACAAAACCCCCATTATAAATAACAAACGTAATCAACTTACAAACCTCGCAGGGAAGCAAGCTTCCCTGCAAATAAAAAATGTCCTTATGAACAAACTTGTAATCCTTCTCCTATACTTTCTTCTCACAGTCACGGCTTTTCCATATACAACCACAGGGCAGGTCCTTGATCCCGCCATGATAGGCTCGTATATCGACCGGTTCAACATGCAAGACAAGGAATTGTATGTGCAACATATTTCAAACGGACAGGCAAAAGAATTCTTATCCGGCAATATACCGCTATTCGAATGTCCGGACAAAAACATAGAGGAAATCTATTATTTCCGCTGGTGGACTTTCCGGAAACATTTGAAAAAGACACCGGACGGGTTCATCGTAACCGAATTCCTTCCGGATGTCCCGTGGGCCGGAAAGCACAACGGCATCTGTTGCCCTGCCTGGTTCCACTTTCGGGAAGGCAGGTGGCTGAAGTATTCCGGTTTCCTCAAAGACTATGCGTACTATTGGCTGAAGGGAGGAGGTGACACGCATTCCTACAGTTTTCCCGTTGCCCATGCAATCTACCAATATTGTCAGATCACGGGGAATTATCAATTGCTGAAAGAGTTATATCCGGAACTTTTACAAAACTATTCAGAGTGGAAGAAAAAAAAATTCATAGCTGAAAAAGGATTGTTCTGGCAAAAAGACGGAGAAGACGGCATGGAAATTTCGATCGGCGGACACGGTTTTCGGGTAACCATCAACTCATATATGGCAGCCGAAGCCGCCACCTTATCCAAAATTGCACATTGGAAAAACGACAACCAAGCACAAGCACTCGAAACCGAAGCCTGCCGGATCAAAGAAAACATGTTCAAATATTTATGGGACCCCAAAGCGGAATTTCTAAAAGTACTGTCTGTTGAAAAAAACGCTTCTTTAAAAGACGTACGCGAACTACACGGATATACGCCTTGGGCATTCGACCTGGCTTCCGCGGACTATGCCGTCGCCTGGAAATTCCTGATGAACACACGACATTTTTTCGCTCCTTACGGGCCAACAACTGCCGAACAATGCCATCCTCAATTCAAAGTTGCTTACGAAGGACATGAATGCCAGTGGAACGGTCCTTCTTGGCCATACGCGACCTCGATGACATTGGTCGGATTGGCTAATTTGTTAAATAATCAAACGCAATCTTTTGTAGATTCACGAGATTTCATAACTTTATTCTCGATTTATGCACGAAGCCTGTATAAGAAAGACGCGAATGGCATACTAACACCATGGATTGACGAAAACCTGAATCCTTTTACTGGCGATTGGATATCCAGGACAATGTTGTCAACACGTCACCAAAAACCCGAAGAACGCGGAAAAGATTATAATCATTCTTTATTCTGCGACCTCGTCATCAACGGGTTAATCGGAATCCGGCCAAGTGAAGAAGAGGAACTCGATGTCAACCCGTTGATACCGGAAGGATATTGGGATTACTTTTGCCTGGACAATCTGACTTATCGTGGCAAAACAATATGCGTGCTTTATGATAAGACAGGTGATAAATATAAACGAGGAGCCGGACTGTCGATTTTCATCAACGGGACAAAGACAGCCACCTCTCCTACTTTGACAAAAATAAGTTGCAAATTATAACATTAAATTTTAAAACCATGAAACAGTATTTTGTACTACTCTTTGCCTGTATGGCACTATGGGGATGCGGCGGACAAGACCAAATAGAAACCCCGCCTTTGAAAATAATCGACCAGATAGACTTCTCGCACGTGCACATCCGGGACAACTTCTGGTCGCCACGTCTCGCCAAGCACACATCGGCTACACTCCCTGTCTGTATCGACCAAATAGAGAACCAAACCGGAAGAATGCAAAATTTTGAAAATGCAGCCAGAGGGACAGGGAAGCATTCCGGTATCTTCTTCGACGATTCGGACGTATATAAAGCGTTGGAAGGTATCGCCTACAGCCTGATCAACAACCCGGACCCCGAACTGGAAAAGAAAGCGGACGAATGGATCGACAAGATCGCGGCAGCCCAACAACCGGACGGATATATCAATACATTCTACACACTGACCGGACAAGACAAACGTTGGAACAACATGGACAAGCACGAGATGTATTGTGCCGGCCACATGATGGAAGCCGCCGTCGCCTATTACCAGGCAACCGGAAAACGGAAACTGCTCGATGTGAGCATCCGTATGGCAGACCACATGATGGAACTGTTCGGTCCCGGCAAGCGCCATTGGGTGCCGGGACATGAGGAGATCGAATTGGCTTTGGTGAAAATATACCGGACAACCGGTCAGGAAAAATATCTCGACTTCGCCAACTGGCTGCTCGAAGAACGCGGACACGGACACGGGAGCATGGGTGGCGAAGGGAAATGGGACCCAGCCTACTACCAGGATGTTATCCCGGTAAGAGAACTGACCGACATTTCGGGGCATGCCGTCCGTTGCATGTACCTGTACTGCGGGATGGCCGATGTGGCAGCCTTGAAAAAAGACACCGCTTATGTCGAGGCTTTGAACCGCCTCTGGGACGACGTAGTACTACGTAACATGTACGTGACCGGCGGGATCGGCTCTTCACGGCACAACGAAGGCTTTACCGAAGACTATGACCTGCCGAACCTCGATGCCTACTGCGAGACATGCGCTTCCGTCGGGATGGTCTACTGGAACCAACGCATGAACCAGTTCACAGGCGATTCGAAATACATAGACGTACTGGAACGTTCCATGTACAACGGTGCGCTAGCTGGCGTCTCACTGGCTGGAGACCGCTTCTTCTACGTCAATCCGCTGGAATCGAACGGAGACCATCACCGCCAGGCCTGGTACGGGTGCGCCTGCTGTCCGAGCCAGATCTCGCGCTTCCTGCCTTCCATCGGGAACTATATCTATGGGACATCGGACAAGGCCTTGTGGGTAAACCTCTTCATCGGAAACACCACCGAAGTCACGATCGACGGGAAAAAGGTCGTCATGAAACAAGAAACGGACTACCCTTGGGACGGGCTGGTCAAGCTGACCGTCACCTCCGAACAACCGCTCGGCAAGGAGTTGCGCATCCGTATCCCCGGATGGTGCAAGTCATACACCCTGTCGGTCAACGGGAACAAAGTCGACAGTACGACCGACAAGGGATATACCGTCATCAAGGAATGGAAAACCGGCGACTTGATCGTGCTCAACATGGACATGCCGGTCGAAAAAGTATCAGCCGACCCGCGCGTGCGGCAAAACACGGGCAAGCGCGCCCTGCAACGCGGACCGCTGGTCTACTGCCTCGAAGAGACGGACAACGCGAAAGACTTTGCCGACCTCGCACTGACGCCCACCTCCTCATTCGAGGTCAAAGACGAACCGGACAACCTGGGTGGCATCCGCTCAATCAAAGCCATATCGAATGGACAAACACTACATTTCATTCCTTACTATGCCTGGGACAACCGCAAAGCAGGCAAGATGAAAGTATGGATCGATTATCAAGAATAACATAACATCATCCTATCACCATGAACAAATTGAAAAAAATTTTCCTGACAGCAGTCGCCACCCTCACGGTGGCGACTGTCTCGGCCGCCGGCGAAGAACCCGCAGCCGAAAGTTACCGGAACAACCGACACCCGCTCTTGCAAAAAGACTACATCCAACTGCCTCTCGGAACCATCCGCGCCGAAGGGTGGATGCACGACCAACTGACCCGTATGCGCGACGGAATGACCGGCCACTTGGATAAGGTCTACACGAAAGTAATGGGTCCCCGAAACGGATGGCTCGGCGGTGACGGTGACGTGTGGGAACGGGGTCCGTACTGGATCGACGGACTTCTGCCGTTGGCTTATCTCCTGAACGACCAAGCCCTGATCGAAAAGGTACAACCTTGGATCGAATGGACCTTGGCATCACAAAAGCCCAACGGCTACTTCGGCCCCGATACCGACCGCGACTACGAACCCGGTCTGCAACGCAACAACGCGCAAGACTGGTGGCCCAAAATGGTCATGCTGAAAGTCATGCAACAATACTACACGGCTACGCAGGACCGGCGCGTGATCGACTTCATGACCCGATATTTCCGATACCAACTGGACGAACTGCCCAAAAACCCGTTAGGCAAATGGACCTTCTGGGGCGAACAGCGCGGAGGGGATAACCTGATGGTCGTCTATTGGCTGTACAACATCACCGGCGACAAATTCCTGTTGGATTTAGGCGAGTTAATCCATAAACAGACGTTCAACTGGACAGATATCTTTTTAAATCAAAATCATCTCAGACGCCAACACAGCCTGCACTGTGTGAACCTCGCACAAGGTTTCAAGGAACCGATCGTTTATTACCAGCAAGGCAAAGACTCCAAGCAAATCCAAGCCACCCGCCAAGCGGTCAACGACATCCGTCACACCATCGGATTGCCTACCGGCCTTTGGGGAGGAGACGAACTGCTGCGCTTCGGCAAACCGACGACAGGCTCAGAGCTCTGTACCGCCGTAGAGATGATGTACTCACTGGAAACGATACTGGAGGTCACAGGGGACATGCAATGGGCCGACTACCTGGAGCGCGTGGCATACAACGCCTTGCCCACTCAAGTGACCGACGACTACTCCGCCCGCCAGTATTACCAGCAGACCAACCAGATCGCCGTCACCCGCGAGTGGAGGGAGTTCTCCACCCCGCACGACGACACCGACCTGCTTTTCGGCGAGCTGACCGGCTATCCCTGTTGCACGTCCAATCTTCACCAAGGCTGGCCCAAATTCGTCCAGAACCTCTGGTACGCGACTGCCGACAACGGACTCGCCTCCCTGCTCTTCGCCCCCTCGCAAGTAACGGCACGAGTGGCAGGAGGAATCGAGGTGAACCTGAAAGAGGAAACGGCCTATCCTTTCGAGGAGACAGTACGCTACCATGTTTCGTTTACGGACAAGAAAGTGAAAAAGGTCTTCTTCCCCTTCCACCTGCGCATACCGGGCTGGTGCAAGCAACCGGTGGTCAAGCTCAACGGCAAACCGCTGACGGTCGATGCCTATCCCGGAACCGTCACACGTATCAACCGGGAATGGAAAGAGGGCGATATCCTATCCCTCGAACTGCCGATGGAGGTGACCGTCAGCCGCTGGTATGAAAACAGCGCTGTTGTCGAACGGGGACCGCTGGTCTATGCCCTGAAGATGAACGAGAAATGGGAAAAGAAAGCGTTTGAAAGCGATAAGTCCGACGTGTACGGCAAATGGTATTACGAGGTGACGTCTGACAGTCCCTGGAACTACGCCCTGCCGGCCCGTTCCTTCTCGCCCGACCGGATCAAGGATGCTTTCACGGTAGAAAAATCAGACATTACCACCCCCTATCCATGGAATGTCGAGAACGCCCCCATACGCATCAAAACGAAGGCAATGCGACTGAACGGCTGGACGCAAGTCAGAGGCTCGGCAGGTCCGGTACCCTACTACACGCAGCAAGGCAAAGACTTTGGCGACGAGGAGACGATCGAACTGATCCCTTACGGATGCACGACCCTCCGGATTACGGAATTTCCGGTAAGATGATCCGGCTCTCCATCCCGCCCCACGTCCGTCCGGACAGGGCGGGACGGATCGTACCGAAAGTCCCCTACGTTTGCCGCATTGAACTATTTACGACGCCAAGTTACTACCACCCATAAACCGAATTTGTACCTCGATATTGAGTGTTTTGCAAAATTCCTTTACATTTGTACTTTACAAAAAAAACACTCGCAGGGCATGAGAACATTCCTTATCATTCTACTGGGCACGCTTTCGCTCCTCCTCCCCCGGTCCGGCTGGTCGCACGACCTTTATTTCCGCCACTATACCAACAAACAGGGATTGTCGCACAACACGGTTTATTGTGCCCTACAGGATAAAAAAGGATTCATGTGGTTCGGGACGGACGACGGATTGAACCGTTTCGACGGACATCAGTTCCGGATATACCGCTACAACTCGTACGAGCCGGAAAGTCTGCCGAACGACAGGATCATCAGCCTTTTCGAAGATTCGACCGGTAGGATATGGGTCTGCACCTATTCCCACACCTGCTATTACGACTATCAAACAGATGCTTTCCATCCCCTGACCTTTTCCGACAGCAACAACGCCCCAGAATATTTCCAACAAATCAGAGAAGATAAAAAAGGGAATTTGTGGCTGATGAGCTACAACCGGATCGCCCGCTATGCCCTTTCAGGCGAAAGCAGTCCGCATTTCTACCCCGAAGGGGAGCAGATAAGCATGATAGACATCACGATGAACGAAGAGAGCGAGCCGATCCTCGCCGGACGCAGCGACCTGTTTTTCTACAAACCGGAGGCAGACAAATTCGCCCGTATCCCGATACTGACTGAAAAGGAAAAAGAAAATCCGATCAACCTCACCAAGCTTTGCCTCGTGCCGGATTGGGGAATACTGGTCGGGACAGACCGGGCAGGACTCAAGTTTTACGACCGGCACAACCGGAAAACGGAAACAGTCATCCCAGATATACAGGTTCGCGACATCAAGCAGTGTAGTGAGAATACGTACTGGATCGCATCCGAGTCCGGTGTCTACATCCTGAATATGGCAGACCGGAGCATCACGCACCTGCAAAAATCGTTGACAAACGAATATACGATCTCCGACAATGCAGCCTATTCGATCACAAAAGACCGTGAAGGAGGGATATGGGTTACCACCTTTTTCGGAGGAATCAACTACCTGCCCAAAGAATATGTCCCGTTTAAATATTTTATCGGAGGGAAAACCCATCCGGGAATGCCGGGAAATGCCGTACGTGAAATCTGTCCGGACCGATACGGCAACCTCTGGTTAGGAACGGAAGATAACGGGATCAACCGCTATAACCCGACTACCGGCAAGATCACGAACTTCTCCCGTACCAACCCAGTCCACCCGCTTTCGGCAACCAATATCCACGGCCTGCTTGCCGACGGCAGCCGGTTGTGGGTAGGGACATTCAACACCGGAATCGACCTTCTGGACATCCCTTCCGGGAAAATCATCAAACGATATACCCGGAACAATACCGACAACCTGCTTCCGGCAGACTTCATACTCTGCTTTTGCAAACTCTCCGAAGACGAAATCCTGATCGGGACCTCCGAAGGGCTTGTCCTCTTCCATAAAAAAGAAGAATGTTTCACCCCTTGGAAAACAGAGATTAAGTCGATGGTACGTCAAATCTACAAAGACAGCAAAGGGGATATCTGGGTTGCGACCACCTCCGGCGCTTATCGCTATTCTAAAACTGACAAGAAGTTAGCGCACTATACATCCAACCGCGAGCGGTCACAGACCATCGGCGACAACAACGTGACATCCATATTCGAAGATTCGAAAAAACGGATTTGGGTGGCAACGACCTATGGTTTCTCCCTCTACAACGAGATATCGGATTCATTCAACCGCATCACGGTTGAAAACGGACTGCCCAGCAATATCGTACACCGTATTTTAGAAGACGACGAACATCTTTTCTGGATTGCAACGGCCAACGGGCTGGTTCGTTTTAACCCGGAAACATATGTGATGAAGACTTTCTCGTACACGGATGGCTTGCCCGAAACGCAATTCAACTATTGTTCTGCCTACAAGATGCCGGATGGGACCATGTATATGGGAACGATAAACGGAATGATCGCCTTTAATCCGCGCGATTTCAAAGAGGATGTTTATTCACCGTCGGTATGTATCACTCGCATAGATGTGCAGGACGACCGCATCGGTGCCCCTAAATATAATGTCAACCAGATTATGAAAAACGGAGAATTGAAACTTCCGCATAACCGCTCCACTTTTACCCTTTCGTATGTGGCATTGAGCTATACATCTCCAGACGCGATCCAGTATGCCTACCGTTTGGAAGGGAGTGACAAAGACTGGATCTATATGAAGCAGAATAAAGACGTGACCTTTGCCAACCTGTCACCCGGCGACTATGTTTTCCGGGTAAAATCGACCAATAGCAGCGGGGTTTGGCAAGATAACGAGACGACTCTTCGGATCACGGTGACACCGCCATTCTGGGCTACCGGATGGGCATTACTCATTTATTTCACGATCTTATGCCTGCTGATCGTACTCTGGTATAACTATAAAAAAGCCAAACTGGAAGAAAAACACCGCATCAACCGTGAAATATTCGAAAGTAAGAAGGAAAAAGAACTTTATAATGCAAAAATACAGTTCTTTACCTTTATCACGCATGAAATACGGACACCTCTTACCCTGATAAAAGCCCCGCTGGAAAAAATCCTTCGTTCAGGGGATGGAACGCCCGCCACACAGGAGAACCTACGAATCATCGAGAAAAACACTGGGCGACTGTTAGACCTAAGTAACCAACTATTGGACTTCCGCAAGACGGAAAGCCGCGGGTTCAAACTGAACTATGTCAAGACCGATGTCGTCCTCTGGCTGGAAACGATCCTGCATCCGTTCCGTCCGGCTTTCGAACAGGGAAACAAGAATTTCACAGTCAAGCTGCCGGATCTACCTTTCGAGGCCTGTCTGGACCGAGAAGCATTCTCGAAGATCGTCAGCAACCTGGTCAGCAATGCACTGAAGTACTCGGACAGCCGGATATCGCTCGAATTACTCCCTCCTTCAGGTGAAGAGCGCATGTTCACCCTGCTCGTCACCAACGACGGGCATCTGATACCCGACAGTGAAATCGAAAATATATTCAATCCGTTCTACCGCCTCAAAGAGACAGAAAACCAGCAAGGAAGCGGTATCGGTTTGTCGCTGGCCCACTCTTTGACCGAATTCCACTGCGGCAGACTGTTCTATCGACAAACGCCGGACGGCTTGAACCAGTTTGTCCTGATGCTCCCAGAACAGCAGGAAGACAGTTTCCAGACCACTGCTGGAAAAGAGAAAGCGGAAATAGTCACATTGGCCGAAACGGGCAAATCGGTTATCTTAATTGTCGAAGACCAAAATGATATGCGCCATTTCATCGCCCGCGAACTGGCGGAAACATATCAAGTGCTAGAAGCGGAAAACGGGAAAGTAGCTCTTGATCTGGTCCGTAAAAACACGGTCAACCTAATCATCAGCGATGTCATGATGCCGATCATGGACGGCTTCGAACTTTGCAACGAAATGAAAAACGATGTCAATGTCAGCCATATCCCGTTTATCCTGCTGACAGCACAACACAACCTGCAATCACGCCTGAAGGGACTGAACTCTGGAGCCGATGCCTATATGGAGAAACCGTTCTCTATCGAACTGCTGACGGCCCAAGTGGGCAACCTTTTGAAAAGCCGTAAGCTACTGAACAAAACCTATTTGGAGAAGCCGTTCGCCCCGGTAGCCTCTCTCGCCGTTTCGCAGGTGGATGATATTTTCCTTCGCAAACTGAACGATTATTTGGAAGAACACCTCAGCAATGAAGCACTCTCCGTTGAGATGCTTGCCGATACGATGGGAATGAGCACTTCCAGCCTCTACCGCAAAGTTAAGGGTCTGTCCGGTCTTTCTCCTAACGACTTCATCCGCATTGCCCGCTTAAAGAAGGCGATCCTGCTGATGCAGAACGGAGAGAACCGCATCAGCGAGATCGCTTTCCAAGTCGGCTTTTCGTCACCTGCCTACTTCTCCACCTGCTTCCAGAAGCAGTACGGAAAGACTCCATCAGAATATATGAAGCACTTAAAAATTGAGAATTAAAAATAGAGACCGATCATTATTTTTTAATTCTCACCGCTCTGCCACTGGGAAAGCAGAAATCCTCAACCTTGCCGCTCCCATAGGGACCAAGGTGATTTCATCCAGGCAGTCGGACTTGCGGGCGTTTTCGTATGGAAGGACTCCGCATAATCCGTATTCGTCAATTTTCCACTCCGGCACCAAACGTCCCTGAGCCTTAAATTCCATCGGGACGGAAGAGAGAGTGAAAGGATTGTTGTCCGACGGCCAGTTTCTGCGTTGCAACGTGATAGGTGACTGGACTCTCAAGGCATAATTCCACGGGCTTGCAGGCAGAATCTCGAATGTCGGCCATGCGGAGGCATCCGCTCCTTCCTGCCATTTGGAATCCCAAACAGCAGTCTCGGTGCTGGGCATTTGCTTGTATTCTTCCTCTATTTTCAAGGACAGGGTTAGCGGACCGTAATCGACACTGACACTATTCTTATTTACCTGCCACTGACGAACGGCATATTCCATCGGAAGGTTCAGGACTACCTCATCGCCATCTTTCCATTCCCGTTCTATACAAGCGTATGTTCCGGGAGCAAGCTTTGTTTGCTGTTTTTTTCCGTTGATCAAGACAGAAGCATTTTTACACCAGGACGGGATGCGGAGATAGAAGGGGAAAGATACGTTTTCGGACGTTCCAACCGTAAAACGTGTCATTTCCTCAAACGGATAATTCGTCTGTTCGCGTAAGGTGATTTCCGTTCCATCGCCCACCTTTACATTTGCCTTACAAGAATTGTATAAAACGGCGGCTACCCCGTTATCCGGCGTTGCCAACACCAAATGTTCGACATAATAAGGCCAACCGAAACCATGATTGTGCTGACAGCAACGACTGCTGAACGGGTTCATGGCCAAGAACGGACCGGAATTATCCAATCCCGGATGATGATTGCGAGAATCGCTGATCGCCATATTCGGACAAGTCAGATAACGAAGCGCCCGGTAATCAGGCATCAAAGAAGCTGGATAACTGTTGAACGCAACATCTTCGAGGTGATCAGCCCAATAAGGATCGCCACTGATCAAAAGCATGATCTCGTCGGAAGCCATCTGCTCCACAAAACCACAAGTCTCCGTACCCTGTCGAGGATCGAAGAAACCGATACGGGCATTCTCATCCGCCCCAAACATTCCACCAGGAACTTGGCCGAAAGCACGGCGTACCAAACTCTGGACATTATAGCTGGCAGCCAACATCGCCGAATCTTTTGTAAACAGAAAATAAGTGGCAGGTTCGCGAAAACACTGGGCAACATTCACATTGTGCCAGTTAGGAAGCTGAGTTGATTTTGTCCAATCCGCCGTATTCCTGTGAATCTTTTCGGCCAACCGAAGAAGTGACTCGTCACCCATGCGGTTATACAGCCAAACCACACTCCAAAGATTATCCCCCCCGCGGCTATTTTCCCAATAACTCGACAGGAAAGCGTCATCAGGAACCGTTTGCAGATAATGACAATAGCGGGTCATGAAGTCAATCACCCGGTTATCGTTCGTATATTCATGATAAGATTGCATGATCCAAAGGACGATCATGTTCGGCCAAAAATCCTGCTTGCCGTTATTCAAATGCACCGGCCCGAAATTACCATCCGCTCGCTGACTTGACAAGATGGCCTCTATCCAGAATTTCGTTTCCTTCAACAAAGTCTCGTCTCTCAAGGCATACGCCATGTTACCATACCCTCGCAACCAGTAGGGCACTTCTTCCCACCCCCATTCACCTCCGTTTTTCAACCAGGCATTGTTTTCCTTTTGCAGCCAGGCACTAATCTCCCCCAAATGACCACAAAGTCCATCCTTCTGTAATTCGATCTGCCGCCTGATCCAGCCTTCTGGCTCGATACTTCCGGCGGGCAGCTTAATAAATTGCAACGGTTGCAACGGAGCCCGGTTACTTACATAGTAATCATTATGAGATGCAGTGGACAAACGTTCCATTGTCCGGATCTCTTGCGTCTGCTTACCTGCACACGACGCCAACAGAATTGAGAAAAATAAAATCGTCTTTTTCATGCTTATCAGATTTATTGGGCAAAGAAAAGGATTATGACAGAAAAACATGATAAGAAATCAATCAAAAACATATAAAAATCGTTCTATCACTTTCTCCTGATGAAAAAACAATAGAACGATATTAAATTCTTTGGTTACTTATCTTTCTAAAGAAAAGCAACAATCACTTTCTCAACTGGCTCAGTCCATAATACAGCAAACGGAGTACAACCGACAATCCGTAAAAGCCACACGTAATGAGTAGCATCCACAACGATTGTGTCCAAAGCTCGGACCAGCTTGTACCGTATGCTATGATTGAGATAATGTTCATCAGATAAGCGAGCGCGATACAGACACAGAATATCTTGATTTCCGTTTTTTGTCTCTTTACAGATAATACGATCTCTTTCATAATCATGCAAAATTTAGATACGGTATTTTATATTCATCCGGGAAAGTAATCACCCGTCCTTCATCAATCGCCTGCAAGCCCAACAAACCCAAAACAGAGGAATAGTAAGCTTCTTCCACCAGGTTAGGAGCCGGTTTTCCAGTAATAGCCGCTTCGCAGAAAGCAGTAACCAACTCGATAGAACCGTCGCCAGCAGCTCCTACCGATGACTGTCCACTGATCGTTGTGACATTGTCCATGATCAGATGTCCCTTGTTTACCGATGCAGTTTCAGGAACCCAACTCGGGCCGGCAAATGAAACATTGTCGAAGATCTTATGTTCGATCTGGTTGATCAACTGCATGATACCAGGAGCAGGTTCGACATCTTCAAAATAATATTTACCTTTTTCCGGTTCCATCGTGCCCTTGCTTCCCATAATCTCTTCTTCAAGGCCATAAAACTTGTTGGCAATCATCGACTCATAGGTCATCTTCACACCATTCGGATAATGATAAATCAAATTGATACTGTCATACACTTCGCGACCATCCTTCCAATAGACGATATCTCCCATGCCGGCTACCTTTTCGGGAAGCATCCGGAGCGCCCAGTTTCCAACCTGCAACTGATGGGTTGCCAATTCTGTTACCAAGCCGCATGAATATTCCTTATATAAACGCCAGTTGATCTTACGTTCCAAATCGGGAGAAGGGACCGGACGGCGCCAGTCGTTATTACGGAACCAATACGCCCGTATCGAATTTATCTCTCCCAACAAGCCGGCATGGATCATTTCCATCGCCTTTATATATTTCGGATCATACAAGCGCTGCTGGCCGATAAACATCACCTTGCCGGATTCCTTAAACACATTATACATATCCAGACAGTCAGCACACGTCATCGCCATCGATTTCTCGCAGAAGACATGCTTTCCGGCATGCAAGGCGTCTATTGTGATATGCGCATGTTCGTACAGCGGAGTGGCGATCATGACAGCTTGTATATCTCTATCATCCAAAAGCTTCCGGTAATCGTCATATGTCTTGGCTTTCGGATAGAGAGCCGAAGCCTCTTTCAGGTGGGGAGGATAATTATCACACAAGGCAACCACATCGGCATACGGAATCGTCTTCAGGTTATTCAAGTGGTACTGTCCGCGCGAACCTGTACCAATAAATCCGATCCGCACTTTCTCCTTTGCGATCTGCACCTTATCGTCGGCACTACAGGACTGCAACCAGGGAAACGCGGAAAGCAGCACACCGCCTCCACCAATCATTCCCAACTCCTTAAAGAAGTCCCGCCGGCTTAAATTGACTGAATTCTCATCATTTTTCATAACTTATATACATGTTTTTCATAAATATCAAATTGAGACGCGATTACCGGAACACGCTCGTCGCCGCAGATCATAAAGGCAGTTGTCAGAATCTCCGCCACCACCGGATCTTTCGCCACCACCGACACCATTTTCTTATCCTCCACGAATGTTCCCGTATGCGGGTTCACGATATGGCGCGGATGGGAAGGCATATTTCCCGATATCGATAACGAACTATCACTCAACTTCAAATCGGCAATCCGCTCTTTCGTAAACGGATTGTCAAGACCCACCGGCCAATATTCGCCGCACGGATGCGTACCGACCGCCAGAACCGAACTATTTCCGAAATTGACAAGCGCCTTACCAATCCCGTTTTCTTCCAACAGTTCCCGTATTTTAGCAAGCGCATATCCTTTCCCGTACCCGCCGAGATCAATGTGTAAAGATTCAGAAAAGAAAAAAATGCTTTTATCTTCTTCCGTCAGCAATACCTGGTCGAATCCCTGCAAAGTTATATCGAAATATCCTTCCGTCAGCTCATTGTAACGCTTGCAGTTCAACAATATATTCCAAAGCTCTTCCCCCACCGTCACCGGATAGTGTCCGGCTTCCCGGTTAACAAATGAAACCTCACTCTCCGGATCGAACCGGTTCAGCATTTTATCTAATCGCTGCACTTCCGATTCGACCTTTTCCCAGACCGTACCAAGAAGGCGGGGATCACTGCCGACCATCAAGATGTCAAACTGCGTTCCCATTACCGACGACATAGATCCATGGAAAAGCCCAGAAGCCGCATAATAGTTAGAATAAGCCATTTGTTACCTGTTATTTTTTACATGGTTCAAAGAGGTGTGCGTACACACTCTGCAAATATAGGGGATTTGTTCGTTTCACAAATAGAATTAGGCAACCTTTTTCTCAAAAGGTTGCCTAATTAGCGTTTATTTTCGTTTAAAACATTTATTACAACTCAACCTTCGCCAAGCAGAATTCCTTTTCCGGATGATAAGCCAGAACGCAGTGCCAAGCCTGTTACATTTTATTGGCACAAGAGTTCCACTGGCATGGTACTCCCGTTTCATGGGCAGGAAACAGTAGTTTCATAGGTAGGGAACGACCGTTACATAGGCAGGAAACAACACCAGCACTGCTATCTCCTCACCCTTTTGATGCCTCCGAGGCTGAAAAAAGAAACCAGCCATTCGTTTATTACAAGATAATAGCTTACATTTGCATCTAAAAGTATTATCTAAAATCTATGATTCCGATGAGTACACAAATTAGTAAAAGCCTGATAGCGCTTTTCTTTTTAGGAATGTTCGTAACCGGTTGCAATACTAACACGAAGCAAACGGCCGATAATGATATTAAATTCGATTCTATCCGGGTGGATAGGACCTATCATCTGCTGAATAATCCCGATAATCCCAATTGCAACTTGCAATTGAACTTCACCTATCCTGCCAAATTTTCCGATAAGGAGATTCTGAAAAAGATACAGAATGACTTTGTCCTCTCCTACTTCGGCGAGAATTATGAGAACCTGTCTCCAGAAGAGGCGGTCGCCAAGTACACGGAAGACTATCTGAACAACTATAAAGAACTGGAAGCCGATTTCAAGGCAGAGTTGGAAAAGAAGGACGATCTGCCGGTCGGAGCCTGGTTCTCTTATTTCGAAATGTCATCGGATGAAATCGTCTACAACCAGAATGACATTCTGAGCTATACTGTAAGTTTCGAAAACTATACAGGCGGTGCACACGGTTCGCATGCCTACAACAATCACGTGATCAACTTGAAAACAGGCAATGCAATCACAGAAGAAGATATTTTCATCGAGAACTTCCAGGACAGCCTCGCACAGATATTGATCGATCATATTGCCAAACAAAACAAGGTGGAGAATCCGAAAGATTTGGAAAACATCGGTTTTTTCAGTGTCGAAGAAATTTTTCCGAACGGTAATTTCCTGGTCGACGAGGACGGCATCACGTATACCTTTAATGAATATGAGATCGCCGCTTACGTGGTAAGGGAAACAAACGTATTCTTACCCTATGCGGAAATCCTATATCTATTGAAAAAAGACAGTCCAATTGCGAAACTAATTGACAATTGACAAATAAAATATAACAATAATCCCATACATATAATTTATGGATAACAGTGCAACAATATCCTCCCAATTGTCAATTGTCAATTGTCAATTGGGGGTTCTAAAGTCTTACTTTCCAACGCTAACCGATGCGCAAAAGCAACAGATAGACGCCCTGTTTGATTTGTATTCAGACTGGAATTCCAAAATCAATGTAATTTCACGCAAAGATATAGAGAACCTGTACCTGCACCACGTACTTCATTCGTTAGGTATCTTGAAAATGCTGAAATTCAGAGAAGGATCGACAATTATGGATATCGGTACGGGAGGCGGTTTTCCCGGCATACCACTTGCGATCCTGCTCCCTGAAGTACAGTTTCATTTGGTAGACAGTATCGGAAAAAAAATCAAGGTCGGACAAGCTGTAGCCGAAGCGATCGGTCTGAAAAACGTCACTTTCCGCCATTGTCGTGCCGAAGAGGAAAAACAATTATTCGACTTTGTCGTGAGTCGTGCCGTCATGCCACTGGCCGATCTGGTAAAAATCGCCCGTAAGAATATAAAGAAGGAACAACAAAATGCACTTCCTAACGGTTTGATTTGTCTGAAAGGAGGAGAGTTGCAGCATGAAATATTGCCATTCCACAAGCAAGCTGTCAGCCTCAACCTGAGTGACCATTTTAAAGAAGAATTTTTCCAAACTAAAAAAGTTGTTTACGTACCGTTATGATTACAATAAAATCGTTTGAGTTCAATTATTTCCAGGAAAACACATTCCTGCTGTATGATGATACACGCGAGGCCGTACTGATCGATTGTGGTTGCTGTCGCAAGGAAGAAGAAAAGGAGTTAACCGACTTTATCCTCGAAAACAAGTTGACATTAAAGCATTTGCTCTGTACTCATCTGCACGTGGATCACGTATTTGGAAACGGTTTTATATATAAGACATACGGTTTGAAACCCGAAGCGAACAAGCAGGATGTCGAGAAACTACCCTCTCCGGACGAACAGGCCAAGTTGTTCGGACTCCGTCAGCATGTCGAGAACGTCCCGGTTGAAAAATATATCGTAGGAGGCGAGATCATTAAGTTCGGCACATCCGAACTTCAAGTGCTGACAGTTCCCGGACATTCACCCGGCAGCATCGCTTTCTATAACAAAAAGAACGGCTTTGCGATCGTCGGCGATGCACTGTTTGCCGGAAGTATCGGCCGTACCGACCTTTGGGGTGGAAACCAGGAGGTATTGGTTGCCGCCATCCACGACAAACTCCTTTCACTTCCCGACGAGACAGTAATCTATCCGGGGCATGGACCGGAAACAAGAGTCATCGATGAGAAGTTCAACAATCCCTATTTGTAATTGACAATTAAGAATTAATTCATAAATCATAAATCACAATATTATGGACACAAATAAATTTGTAAACCGCCACGTTGGTATCTCGGCAGAAGACATTCCTTCCATGCTGCAAGCCATCGGCGTCAAGTCGGTTGACGAACTGATCGATCAGACCATCCCGTCCGACATCCGTTTGAAAGAACCGCTTAACCTTCCCGAACCCATGACGGAACGTGAGTTCGCAGAACACATCTCGGAGTTGGCATCCAAAAACGAAGTCTTCACTTCTTATATCGGAATGGGTTGGTATGACACAGTATGTCCGGCTCCTATCCAACGTAACGTATTTGAAAATCCGGTTTGGTACACTTCCTACACTCCGTACCAGGCAGAAGTTTCACAAGGACGTCTGGAAGCGTTGTTGAATTTCCAGACTGTTATCGCTGAACTGACCGGCCTGCCGCTAGCCAACTGTTCCCTGCTGGACGAAGCGACAGCAGCAGCCGAAGCGGCAACCATGTTCTACGGTAGCCGTAGCCGTGCACAGGTGAAAGCAGAAGCCAATACGTTGTTTGTCGACGAAAACGTATTCGCCTCTACACTGGCCGTTATCAACACTCGCATGATCCCGCAAGGCATCAAGGTCGTTGTGGGTGATTACAAAACATTTGAATTCACACCGGATGTATTCGGGGCTATCGTCCAGTATCCGAATGCCGACGGTTCGATCGAAGATTATAAAGAATTCATCGTACGTGCCAATGCCGGTGGAGCACGTGTCGCCGTTGCTGCCGACCTGATGAGTCTTGTCCTGCTGACTCCTCCGGGAGAATGGGGTGCAGATGTCGTGTTCGGAAGCAGCCAACGTTTCGGTATCCCGATGTTCTACGGTGGTCCGTCCGCTGCATTCTTCGCCACGAAAGACGAATACAAGCGTTCCATCCCCGGACGTATCATCGGCATTTCCAAAGATGCCTATGGACACACGGCTTACCGCTTGGCTTTGCAAACACGCGAACAACATATCAAACGTGAAAAGGCGACCTCCAATATCTGTACCGCCCAAGCCTTGCTAGCCACGATGGCTGGTTTCTACGCCGTTTACCACGGTGCCGAAGGCTTGAAGAACATCGCAGGTCGTATCCACGCTTCTGCAGGTTTCCTAACAGGCGAGTTGGAAAAACTAGGCTACAAACAATTGAACAAAAACTATTTCGACACACTGAAAATCCAGTTGCCGGAACATGTATCCATCAATGCACTCCGCGAGATCGCATTGGAATGTAAGGTGAACTTGCGTTACTTCGATGCCGGACAGATCGGCATCAGCTTGGACGAAACGACCGGACCGACCGATATCGGCGTATTGCTGTATATCTTCGCAGGGGCAGCCGGAAAGGACTACATGCTGAAAGAAGCCGTTCCTGAGAAAACTTATTTCGATCCGAAATTCGCCCGTACTTCCGAATTCCTGCAAGAAGACGTATTCAAAAAATATCATACCGAAACGGAACTGATGCGTTATATCACCCGCCTGGGACGAAAGGATGTTTCATTGGCCCAATCCATGATCTCTTTAGGTTCTTGTACGATGAAACTGAATCCGGCATCGACCATGCTTCCACTCAGCCGTCCGGAATTCATGAATATACATCCGTATGCACCGGAAGACCAGGTCGAAGGCTACACGGAACTGATTGAAAACTTATCGGCTTACTTGTGTGAGATCACCGGATTCAAAGGCTGTACGCTGCAACCTAATTCCGGAGCAGCCGGCGAATATACAGGTCTGCGCGTAATCCGGGCTTATCTGGAAAGCATCGGGCAGGGACATCGCAACATCGTCCTGCTTCCTGCCTCTGCCCACGGTACGAACCCGGCAAGTGCGGTTCAATGCGGTTTTACGACCGTTACGGTGAAATGTGACGACAAAGGAAATATCGACTTGGAAGATTTCCGGGCTAAAGCCGAAGCCAACAAGGACAACTTAGCAGCCAGCATGATCACCTATCCGTCTACTCACGGTATCTTCGAGGTGGACATCAAGGAAATGTGCGACATTGTTCACGCTTGCGGTGGTCAGCTGTATATGGACGGCGCCAACATGAATGCACAAGTCGGTCTGACCAATCCGGGTACTATCGGTGCAGACGTCTGCCACCTAAACCTGCATAAGACCTTTTCTTCTCCTCACGGAGGAGGCGGTCCCGGTGTCGGTCCGATCTGCGTTGCCGCACATCTCGTCCCGTTCCTGCCACAGCATCCGATATTATGGGGCAGCGACCTGAACACAGTCTCCGCCGCACCTTACGGTAGCGCGGGCATTCTGCCGATCACATATGCTTATATCCGCATGTTGGGAACAGAAGGGTTGGAAACGGTCACCAAGACCGCGATCTTGAATGCGAATTATCTGGCAGCCAAATTCAAAGATACTTACGGAATCGTTTACACAGGTGCTACAGGTCGCGTCGGTCACGAACTGATCCTGGAATGCCGCACGGTAAAAGAACGTTCGGGTATCGATGAAGGCGATATCGCCAAGCGCCTGATGGACTTCGGCTACCACGCTCCAACTCTTTCCTTCCCTGTTCACGGCACTCTGATGGTCGAACCGACCGAAAGCGAAAGCAAAGCCGAACTGGATCGTTTCGTCGAGGTGCTGGAATGTATCTGGAACGAAATCAAGGAAGTGGAAGAAGGCAAGGCTTCAAAGGAAGACAACGTATTAAAGAACGCTCCTCATCCCGAATATGAAGTAACGGCCGACGAATGGAAACACGAGTATCCGCGCAGCAAGGCCGCCTTCCCGCTGGAATGGTTGCACGACAGCAAATTCTGGGTGAATGTAGCCCGCGTAGACAATGCGTATGGCGACCGCAACCTGATTCCAACACTTTGTGCATGCGAAATTTAATATAAACCGGCGCAAACCTATTACTCGATTTCGACTTGACAAAACGGTGCCAAAGCACCTTTATCACGATCTTTCAGGCACGGATTTCACGGATTGACACGGATAAATTTATTTTCTTTCCGTGTTTTCCGTGTAATCCGTGCCTAAATTATGGTGATTAGTAAGGTGGTAAGTAAAAAGAAAGGATATGCTCAAAAAAACCTAAAGTGTGCAGATTCCAGACGAAAGTTCTTTGATATAAAGAATGTTTGATTATTTTTGCAGGTCAGTATTCAGAAGGTTAATTCGAACAAATATCCAATATAGAAATCTAATATTCCTATAATATGAGTTTAAAA
Organism: Parabacteroides merdae ATCC 43184; assembly: GCF_025151215.1. Classification (NCBI taxonomy): domain Bacteria; kingdom Pseudomonadati; phylum Bacteroidota; class Bacteroidia; order Bacteroidales; family Tannerellaceae; genus Parabacteroides; species Parabacteroides merdae. The sequence goes on along the minus strand of NZ_CP102286.1, from coordinate 141,233 downwards.
ATTATTGTATTGGCGAAACAGGTTCCGGACACACGCAATGTGGGAAAGGATGCGATGAAAGAGGACGGAACTATCAACCGAGCCGCACTTCCCGCAATCTTCAACCCGGAAGATCTGAACGCATTAGAACAAGCCCTCCGCTTGAAAGACGCCTATCCGGGAACTACGGTAACCTTGTTAACAATGGGTCCGGGGCGTGCAGCTGAAATTATTCGTGAAGGTTTATACCGGGGAGCAGACGGTGGTTATCTGCTAACCGACCGTGCATTTGCCGGTGCCGACACTTTGGCAACGTCTTATGCGCTTGCCACAGCAATCAAGAAAATAGGTGACTACGATATTATCATCGGAGGACGCCAGGCTATTGACGGCGATACAGCACAGGTAGGTCCTCAAGTCGCTGAAAAGTTAGGATTAACACAGGTCACATATGCCGAAGAAATCCTGAACGTAGACGAAAAGAATCGCAGTATCACAGTGAAACGGCATATCGACGGTGGTGTCGAAACAGTGGAAGGTCCGCTGCCTATCGTGATTACGGTCAACGGTTCGGCTGCCCCCTGCCGTCCGCGTAATGCCAAGTTGGTGATGAAATACAAACGGGCATTGGGCGCGCAGGAAAAAGTTCCTGCTCCCGCCTGCCATCCGGAAGGCGTATCGGCACTGCCATACCCCGAACTGTATGAAAAGCGCCCGTACCTGAATATTCCGGAATGGAGTGTTGCCGATGTAAACGGAGATCTCGCACAATGCGGTTTGTCCGGTTCGCCGACAAAAGTCAAAGCGATTCAGAACATCGTGTTCCAGGCAAAGGAAAGCAAGACGCTGACCGGCTCAGACAAGGATGTGGAAGATTTGATTGTTGAACTGTTAGCTAACCACACTATCGGATAATTGACAATTGATAATTGACAATTCATACGGTAAAAAAGATTGAACAATATGAATAATGTATTTGTATATTGTGAGCTTGAAGGTACAACGATTGCCGATGTAAGCCTCGAACTGCTGACCAAAGGTCGCAAGTTAGCCAACCAGTTGAACTGCCAACTCGAAGCCATTGTGGCCGGTTCCGGACTGGAAGGGATTGAAAAGCAGGTGATGCCTTATGGCGTGGACAAGGTGCATATTTTTGACGCTCCCGGTCTGTTCCCGTACACTTCCCTTCCTCATTCTTCTGTTTTGATCAATCTGTTCAAAGAAGAAAAACCGCAGATCTGCCTGATGGGAGCAACGGTTATCGGCCGTGACTTAGGCCCCCGTGTTTCTTCTGCACTGACAAGCGGTCTGACAGCAGACTGTACATCCCTCGAAATCGGCTCGCACGAAGACAAAAGAGCTGGTAAAACATACGAAAACCTGTTATACCAGATCCGTCCCGCTTTCGGTGGTAACATCGTAGCGACGATCATCAATCCGGAACACCGTCCTCAGATGGCGACTGTTCGCGAAGGTGTGATGAAAAAAGAAATTCTGGACGCCGGTTATAAAGGCGAAGTGGTAAAACACGACGTCGCCAAATATGTTCCGGAAACGGATTATGTCGTAAAGGTCATCGACCGCCACATAGAAAAGGCCAAACACAACCTGAAAGGTGCTCCGATCGTAGTAGCCGGCGGTTACGGAATGGGTTCCAAGGAAAGTTTCGATATGTTGTTCGAACTGGCAAAGGAACTTCATGCCGAAGTAGGCGCCAGCCGTGCAGCCGTTGATGCCGGTTTCTGTGACCATGACCGCCAGATCGGCCAGACAGGTGTGACGGTCCGTCCGAAATTGTATATCGCTTGCGGTATCTCCGGACAGATCCAGCATATCGCAGGTATGCAGGATGCAGGTATCATCATCTCTATCAACAACGACGAGAACGCTCCGATCAACACGATTGCCGACTACGTGATCAACGGCACTGTTGAGGAGGTGATTCCGAAGATGATTAAGTATTACAAACAGAACAGCAAGTAAAGAGATGGCAAATTATTATACAGACATTCCGGAACTCAAGTATCACTTGAACAATCCGATGATGGAACGTATTTGCGAACTGAAAGAACGCAATTACAGAGATAAAGAAGAGTTCGACTATGCACCGCAGGATTATGCCGATGCAATGGACTCGTTCGACAAAGTGCTTGAAATCACAGGCGAAATCACGGGTGAGATCATCGCTCCCAATGCCGAAGGAGTTGACGAAGAAGGCCCCCACTGCGCAAACGGACGTGTGGAATACGCTTCCGGGACCAAGCAGAATCTGGATGCAATGGTGAAAGCCGGCCTGAACGGTATGACGATGCCGCGCCGTTTCGGCGGTTTGAACTTCCCGATCACGCCGTACACCATGTGCGCCGAAATCGTGGCCGCTGCCGATGCTGGATTCGGAAACATCTGGTCGTTGCAAGATTGTATCGAGACATTATATGAATTCGGAAACGAAGACCAGCACAGCCGTTTCATTCCGCGTATCTGCGCCGGTGAAACGATGTCTATGGACTTGACAGAGCCGGATGCCGGTTCCGACTTGCAGTCCGTGATGCTGAAAGCGACTTTCGACGAAAAAGAAAATTGCTGGCGTCTGAACGGTGTGAAACGTTTCATCACAAACGGAGACGCCGACCTTCATCTGGTCTTGGCCCGTTCGGAAGAAGGGACGAAAGACGGGCGTGGCCTGTCTATGTTCATCTATGACAAACGCCAGGGTGGCGTAGATGTCCGCCGTATTGAAAACAAGTTGGGTATTCACGGTTCGCCTACCTGCGAACTGGTTTACAAGAATGCGAAAGCCGAACTTTGCGGAGATCGCAAATTAGGTTTGATCAAATATGTGATGGCGCTGATGAACGGTGCCCGTTTGGGTATCGCCGCACAGTCTGTCGGTCTGAGCCAGGCCGCCTACAACGAAGGGTTAGCTTACGCAAAGGAACGCAAACAGTTCGGCAAAGCAATTATCGAATTCCCGGCTGTTTACGACATGCTGTCTATCATGAAAGCGAAGCTGGATGCCGGCCGTGCCTTACTGTATCAGACTTCCCGTTATGTAGATATCTACAAAGCACTGGACGACATCGCCCGTGAACGCAAGCTGACTCCGGAAGAACGTCAGGAACAGAAAAAATATGCCAAACTAGCCGACTCTTTCACCCCGCTGGCAAAAGGTATGAACTCCGAATATGCCAACCAGAACGCATACGACTGTATCCAAATTCATGGTGGTTCAGGCTTCATGCTGGAATATGCTTGTCAACGTATCTACCGGGATGCCCGCATCACCTCCATCTACGAAGGAACGACGCAATTGCAGACAGTTGCAGCCATCCGTTACGTGACCAACGGTTCCTATCTGGCTACCATCCGAGAATTCGAAACAATCCCGTGTTCTCCTGAAATGGAACCGCTGAAAGGCCGCCTGGTTGAAATGGCCAATAAGTTCGAAGCCTGCATGAACAAGGTGAAGGAAGCGCAGAACCAGGAATTGCAGGACTTTGTTGCCCGTCGCCTTTATGAAATGGCAGCCGACTGCATCATGGCTCACCTGCTGATCCAAGACGCGACAAAGACTCCTGAAATGTTTGCCAAATCAGCTGTCGTATACTTGAATTATGTCGAAGCGGAAGTGGAAAAACACAGCAGCTTTATCTTGAAATTCAATGCCGACGAATTAGCAAGCTACAGACAATAATAGAGCGTATCTAATTTCATAAAAGCCGGATATCTTCTCTTGATTTCCGGCTTTTTCCTTATATTTAGACTCGTATTAAGCCAATAAGACAACCATCGACTATGAAACAGTACAATCCAGACATCCACCATCGTCACAGTATCCGTTTGAAAGGATATGATTATTCACAGGAAGGGTTATAAATGATATTAAACCCATATGGTGAAATAATCCAACAATGTTATTGGGATTTGGAACACAAATACCCCAATATCGAATGTTGCGAATATGTTATTATGCCAAATCATTTCCATGCGATTATAAAAATCGATCGGGATGCATTTAGGGCGGGCGAACCCCGCCCCTACGTGGTGACACTGGGGCATATTGTGGGATATTTTAAATATCAATCGACAAAAATGATTAATCTACACGGTCAAAAATTATGGCAACGTAATTATTATGAACATATCATACAGGATGAAAAAGCGTATCATAATATATCCAATTATATATTAAACAATCCGGCACAATGGGCATACGACCGATTACGCTAATTCATTGTGGTGATTCCATAATACCCATTGCATACTACCACGAAGCAACAGATATATCAGAAATGCCATCCACAATGCATGATTTCCCATCATTCCGAAAAAGAGGTAATAGATCAAAAAGAAAGTGCCGGAAGCGACCAACATCGAATAAAGCATCAGGCGGGTAGCTGTCGCACCGATCAGGATACCATCCCACAAGAAGGCGGCAAAGCCGGCAAGCGGAACAGCCAGCACCCAATAGAAATAGGTTCCGGCCTCTTGTATGACAACAGAGTCATTCGTCAGGAGGGAGAGAAAACCTTTCCCGCCTACTCCATAAAGCAGGGTAAACGAAAGGGACAACCCAATCCCCCAGCCAAACAGCAAACGGATCATCCGACTAAGGGCTGTTTTGTTCCGAGCACCGATATAACGTCCCGCCAAAGCCTCGCCCGCATAGGCAAAACCGTCCATGATATAGGAGAAAAGCGTAAACAACTGCATCAGCAATGTATTAACAGCCAAAACGATATCGCCCTGTCTCGCACCCGTAGAAGTAAAAAATGTAGTAACCGCCACCAAACAAAGCGTACGAAAGAAAATATCGCCATTCACCTGGAAGAAACGACGCATAGCGACCTTATCCATGGCCTCATGCCAGCAAACACGAATATTCAACCGCTTCCGATAGAATACGAACCACAGGAATACAGCCATCCCGAAGCCTCCATATTGAGCGATCAGCGTTCCCGTCGCAACCCCTTGCACCTTCATGCCGAACACAAAGACGAAGATCAGGCTCGCCACGATATTCACGACATTCTGGGTGATCGCAATAAACATCGGGAAACGGGAATTCTGCATTCCGATAAACCAACCGGAGAAACCATACAATCCCAACACAGCCGGCGCTCCCCAAATACAAATATTGAAATATAAGGAAGCCAACCGTTCTACCTCATCCGTCGTATCCAATAGTAAGAAAGCTATTTCCCGTATCGGATACTGGAGCAGAAGCAGAGCCAGAGAAATCAGAATCCCGACACCGACCGACCGGAACAAAACCCTCGTTACTTCCAGGAGATCCCGTCTCCCCAGAGCCTGTGAAGTCATCCCACTCGTTCCCATCCGCAAGAAACCGAACAACCAGTAAATAATATTGAACAGCATCCCCCCTACCGCAATCGCCCCGATATAGGAAGCGGCCCCCAAATGTCCGACAATCGCCACATCGACCAATCCCAACAAAGGAACCGTTATATTGGATACAATAGAAGGAAGCGCTAACTGAAGTATCTTTTTATTCATTATTTATCGTATCTATAAAAACTATTCCTAACTTTGTCAGCAAAGTTACAGATTACTTTAGAAATAACATGATTACACTTATGTTTCAATAACAAAAACGCGAACCCTAAGTAATTGTAAAAAACGTTGGATGTTCGCATCCTCTATAAATCATACACTTATAGATTTATTTAGAGAATATGAACATTTATTGCTTTTCTACTTTATCATTCGCAAAATTACAATTTAAAAGTGTCATCAATAAAGCTTTTCACAAACATGGAGTCGCATCTTTTACAGATGCGTGGATTGAAACAATCTCGATCATTTGCCGACAAGATCGCCTATCGTCGCATCTTTTACAGATGCGTGGATTGAAACCACAGTGCCACCTTCCGAATCTGTCACATTGAGTCGCATCTTTTACAGATGCGTGGATTGAAACATCTTTTACAGGGACTTCCAACCCAAACACAGGGTCGCATCTTTTACAGATGCGTGGATTGAAACCAAGACATTGCGACATTTCAAGTCTTGTCCCATGTCGCATCTTTTACAGATGCGTGGATTGAAACTTGATTTTGCGAAACACATAAGAAGCATATACGTCGCATCTTTTACAGATGCGTGGATTGAAACATCTTTTCATCCTCATAGACACTCAAAGAAAGTGTCGCATCTTTTACAGATGCGTGGATTGAAACAAAATGTGACTCTCTTGCATTTGAGAAGATAGGAGTCGCATCTTTTACAGATGCGTGGATTGAAACATCCTTTCGAGCACGAATGTAGGCAGAACCAATAGTCGCATCTTTTACAGATGCGTGGATTGAAACTTGCGAGAGCGCAGGAGTTTTTTCGCAATGCCGTCGCATCTTTTACAGATGCGTGGATTGAAACGCTGCGCTATCTCGCGTGTGGCGAGTACGGCTCTGTCGCATCTTTTACAGATGCGTGGATTGAAACCATGATTATCAATATTTTATATTATATTCAATCGTCGCATCTTTTACAGATGCGTGGATTGAAACAAGGTGCTGCTTATGCGAAGACTCTTGCCGAGAGTCGCATCTTTTACAGATGCGTGGATTGAAACTTACTTTCGCCGTCGAGAACAGTATTTGAAAAGTCGCATCTTTTACAGATGCGTGGATTGAAACCGTGCGTATGAGGCTATATATAACGCTTATATTCGGTCGCATCTTTTACAGATGCGTGGATTGAAACTGTGACGAGGAGAGCATAGTAATGGGTATTATGTGTCGCATCTTTTACAGATGCGTGGATTGAAACAAGGCGTCGTAACGAACATTAACATCAAAACGAGTCGCATCTTTTACAGATGCGTGGATTGAAACTCCTTCTTACGCTCAAATTGAGCTTAATTGGCTTGTCGCATCTTTTACAGATGCGTGGATTGAAACAACAGGATCAAAAGTATGATGACGCTCAGCGTATGTCGCATCTTTTACAGATGCGTGGATTGAAACCCCGACCAAGCATGGACAGTCACCGGCAAAACCAAGTCGCATCTTTTACAGATGCGTGGATTGAAACTTGTGCAGCAATGGCGCGCTTTTGGCGTCTACGTCGCATCTTTTACAGATGCGTGGATTGAAACATTGCCCTCAAAAGGAATACAATAATCCCATAATGTCGCATCTTTTACAGATGCGTGGATTGAAACGAAATCAACCTTATAAGCATTACCGTCCTCGTCAAGTCGCATCTTTTACAGATGCGTGGATTGAAACTTACCAGAGTGCAGGAGTTTTTTCGCAATGCCAGTCGCATCTTTTACAGATGCGTGGATTGAAACGTCCGTTTTAGAATACAACAGTAATAATGCAACTAATAAGTCGCATCTTTTACAGATGCGTGGATTGAAACCACTCTTCAAAGGCGCGTTTGAACGTGTCTTTAATGTCGCATCCTTTACGGGGACAACTATTTATAATATTTTTTGCAAGAAGATTACAGGATTAAAATATTTGTTTGTTAGAAAATAAAATATATCTTTGTTGAACAGAGTTATAAAGATACCTTATTACTCAAAGCATAAACACCTTATATTACGTTAACCTAAACATATGATATATACAAATAAAGAATACTGTCTTGAGGTTAAAGGAAGCATGGCCTGCTTTACCCGTCCGGAGATGAAAGTCGAAAGAGTTAGCTACGACATAATAACGCCATCTGCTGCCCGAGCTATTTTCGAATCTATATTTTGGAAACCAGCCATACAATGGAATATTACTCGAATAGAAGTATTAAATCCAATCAGATGGTTTTCCATGAAAAGAAATGAGATTGGAAGTTTAATGAGCCCCCGTTCATCCGGATTATTCATCGAAGATAATCGGCAACAAAAATCCAGTTTGTTACTAAAAGATGTTTGCTATAGAATTTTTGCAGAGTTGGAATTTATACCTATAAGAAATAGAGCGAAAGAAGATATGTTGAAAGTGCCATCAAAGTCCTCTGACGAAAATCCAGGCAAATATAATGCTATGTTCGAACGTAGAGCTAAAAAGGGGCAATGTTTCAATCAACCCTATTTAGGTTGCCGTGAGTTCTCCGCAGATTTCACATACATCGAAAATCCGGTAAAAGGAAACGGAATACCCGAAGATCGTGATTTTGGATATATGCTATATGATATGGATTTCACAAACGAAAAAGATCCAAAGCCAATGTTCTTCAGGGCTATAATGAAACAAGGAGTCTTGATCGTTCCATCCATTAACAGTGAGGAGGTACGCCGATGATTTTGCAAGCATTATACGAATACTACCAGCGTAAAGCTGCTGATCCGGGGAGTACTATTGCTCCCCATGGATTAGAATGGAAAGAAATACCTTATCTTATTCTGATAGATAAAAAAGGGAATTTTTTAGAACTACAGGATACCACCGAGGGGGTAGGAAAACAGAAACGAGCAAAAAAATACCTGGTCGTCAAAAGTAAAGGACGTACCGGCAGCAACAGTTGGCAAACGGCAAATGTATTTTGGGACCATTTCGGATATGTGTTAGCCCAACCTAAAAATACGGATGATAAAGGAATGCCAAAAGCACTGGACGATGCCGCTAAACAAAATAAAACCTTTGTTCAGGAGGTCAGGCGGCTTGCCGAAATGTATCCTTCCAATGAAGAGATTCAAGCAGTAGCCAAATTTTACGATAATCCTGATAATCTTCAACGTATAAAAATGGACCCTTTATGGGAAGAATGTATCAAAAAAGACGGGACAAACATCTCCTTTAAAGTAGCAGGAAACAATACTATCGTGGCTGCAAATCCGGATGTAACATCATCTATAGAAGACTGTTCAGACAAAGATGAACCTACAGGGATATGCCTCATCACCGGAAAAAAGGCTCCGATAGCCATACTCAATAGTGCCATAGCCATACCCGGGGGTAAGAGCGGAGCTAAACTGGTTGGCTTTCAAAAGAAATCGGGTTACGATTCTTATTATAAAGAGCAAGGTATGAACGCACCCATTTCAAAAGAAGCGGAAGCTGCTTATACCACAGCTTTAAATTCTTTATTGGGAAAAGATTCCTCTAACAAATATCGCTTGCATGACACATCCGTTGTTTTCTGGTCTCAGAAACCGACAAAGTTGGAGCAATGTTTCTGTTTCATATTTACATCTCCTCCCAAAGATGATCCGGATAAAAACACGGAAGTTATCAGAGACTTCTTGAAGTCCCCGTTCTCGGGAGTATTGAATGACGAGGACAAAACTCCCTTTTACGTGTTAGGTTTATCTCCTAATGCCGCCCGTATCTCCGTTAGATTCTGGCGACAAGGAACAGTAGGCGAATTTGCCAGTCACATCAGACAACATTTTAAGGACTTGGAAATCATTAAAAGCAAGAATCAAAGAGCCTATTTTTCTTTATTCAACTTACTGACCCAAGTTGCTTCCTTAAATAAAATGGAAAATCTGCCTCCCTGCTTAGCCAGCGATTTAAGTCAAAGCATATGGGATAACCAACCCTACCCGACCACATTGCAGATGCAATGTCTGATACGAATCAAAGCAGACCGGAATATAACGTCGATAAGAGCCGCTATACTCAAAGCCTACTTAAATAGAAAATTCAGAAATCATAATAATCCACCTAAAGAAATTCAAATGGCATTAGATTTAGAAAATAAAAACCAAGCGTACTTATGTGGCCGCTTGTTTGCTATCCTTGAAAAGATCCAGAGTGATGCTATCCCAGGAGCAAATTCTACGATCAAAGAGCGTTACTACGGTGCAGCGTCGACAACCCCGACAACTGTATTCGGCCGCTTGTTGTCTTTATCCAGACATCACCTTGCAAAATTTGATACCGGGAAATCTGTTTATTATGAAAAATTATTGCAAAGTGTTATCACCAACCTGGATAGTAACGGATTACCTAAATATTTATCGATGGACGACCAATCGCGTTTCGCAATCGGTTATTACCATCAAAGAGAAGATTTATATAAAACAACAACAGATAAAGAAAAAAATTAATACTATACAAATATGGAAACAGCAATAAACAATCGTTACGACTTCATTTATTTATTTGATGTACAGGATGGTAATCCGAACGGTGATCCCGATGCCGGAAATTTACCCAGAGTTGATCCGGAAACAGGTGAAGGCCTGGTTTCCGATGTCTGTCTGAAGCGTAAAGTCCGGAACTTTGTTCAAATAGTAAAAGGAGGAGAAAGACTGTATGATATATTCATTAAAGAGAAAGCGGTATTGAATAATCTGATCGCAGACGCTCATAAACAGGAAGGGGTTAAAGATATAAAAGAGAAAGGAGATAAAACAGAGGCTGCTCGGCAATGGATGTGCAGAAACTTTTATGACATAAGGACATTTGGAGCCGTACTAAGTACAGGCGAAAATGCCGGACAGGTTCGTGGCCCTATCCAATTTACTTTTGCCCGTTCCATCAGTCCGATTGTTACTGCCGAACATAGTATAACCCGTATGGCTGTGGCTACGGAGGATGAGGCTAAAAAACAGAGTGGAGATAACCGCACTATGGGACGTAAATTTACAGTTCCTTACGGACTATATAAAGCTAACGGATTTATTTCCGCTCATTTAGCCGCACAAACCGGATTCAATGAAGATGACCTGAACTTATTCTGGGATTCATTGAAAAACATGTTCGATCACGACCATTCAGCAGCCAGAGGAATGATGAATGCCCGCAAATTGATCGTATTCAAACACAGTACAGCATTAGGTAATGCTTCAGCTCATTCTTTATTCGGTTTAGTGAAGGTTCAACTTAAGGATGACCAACGCCCACCCCGTTCGTTCGACGATTATATTGTTACCATCGACAAGGATAAACTACCGGAAGGTGTAGAAGTTCTGGACATGATATGATAGAATACGGAGATGAGGACCTGTTGATGCTTTCCGGAATCCAACACATAACTTTCTGTAAACGTCAATGGGCCCTTATACATATCGAACAACAGTGGGCGGAAAACAACCTCACTATTGAAGGAAACTGGATGCATCAAAAAGTCGATGATCCTACCTTGATGAACCGCAATAAAGGCATAGTAACATTAAGATCCGTAACGCTTGTCTCCAGACGGCTGGGACTTTATGGTATCTCTGATGTAGTAGAGATGGTCGCTTCCACCTCCGGACAAAATTCAATAAGACATCCTAAATATCCGGGATTCTGGCAATTAATTCCGGTCGAATACAAACGAGGCAAACCTAAAAAAGATCAGATAGATGAAGTCCAGCTATGCGCACAAGCGATTTGCCTGGAAGAGATGTATAACGTCAGCATAGAAAAAGGCTTTTTGTATTATGGGGAAACTCGCCACCGAGAAGAGGTCCAGTTTACTGAAGAATTACGGAAACTGGTTGAAAATAAATGTGTCCAAATGCACAAGCTATACGAGCAAAAAGTTCTTCCGCCGGCAATATACAAAGCGCATTGCAAGTCATGTTCTTTATGTGACGTATGTATGCCTAAAGTACTGACAAAAACACCGAAAGTGAATACTTACCTGTCCCAGTTATACGATTAAAATATGAGAAAATTATTGAACACATTGTATGTAACTACTCCTGAAGCCTATTTAACTAAAGATGGAGAAAACGTTGTAATTAGGGTTAAGGAAAAAGATATATTCAGAATTCCGGTTTTAAATATAGAAGGTATTGTCACATTCGGATATATAGGTGCTTCTCCGGCATTAATGAAGATGTGTGCTGAAAGAAATGTAGGATTATGTTTTTTAAGTGCTAATGGACAGTTTCAAGGTAGAGTCTCCGGTCCGACAAAAGGAAATGTCCTTTTACGAAGAACACAATACAGGATTGCCGACGATGCAAATAAATCACTGGAAATCAGTCGGCTTTTTATTGCAGGAAAGATAGCAAATTCCCGGACGGTTATCGATCGTTTCAAAAGAGATCACATTTCTTCCGACAAACAGCTATCCTTGTTTTTATCCGTATCTGAAAAGTTAAAGAGATCAAAGAATCAGGCTTTAGTTGCTGAGTCCTCCGATACATTAAGAGGTATAGAGGGAGAAGCCGCTACAACTTATTTCTCTGTATTTAACCAGATGATCATATCGCAATGTGAGGATTTTCCTTTTAACGGGAGGAACAGAAGACCGCCCAAAGACAAAGTAAATGCTCTATTGTCATTCGTTTACACATTGCTGAATCATGAGGTACAGTCTGCATTGGAAACAGTAGGACTTGATCCATACGTAGGCTTTTTACATACCGATCGACCAGGAAGAGCGAGTTTAGCGTTAGATATGATGGAAGAGTTACGAGCCTACCTGGCAGACAGGTTGGTTTTGTCCTTAATTAATCGTAAACAGATATCCGGTAAAGGTTTTGTCGAACACGGAGATAACGGGATTGTAATGGATGAAGATATCAGAAAGGGAGTCTTACTCGCTTGGCAGAAGAGAAAAAAAGAGACAATAATCCACCCCTACTTAAATGAATCCGTACCGATAGGACTGATCCCATATATTCAGGCGATGCTTTTAGCTCGTTTTTTGAGAAACGATTTAGATAATTATCCGGTCTTTTTAATGAAGTAAGTTCATGTATGTTCTAGTTACATATGACGTAGAAACGATGACTTCCGACGGACAGCGCAGGTTACGTCAGGTAGCACGTCAATGCCTGAATTATGGCCAACGCGTCCAAAATTCCGTTTTTGAATGCTCTGTCTCGCCTGCTCAATTTACCGAGTTAAGATTAAAACTATCGGATATCATCGATCATAAAAAAGATAGTATTCGTTTCTATTTCTTGGGAAATAATTATTCTAAAAGAGTTGAATACATAGGTGTCGTCACATCCTATAATGTAGAAGATGAACTTATAATATAACTGTTTGCGAACATTAAGCATTAACAAAAAGCTGGAGTTTTCGCAATCATTGATTATTAGCCTATTAAACACTCCTATTAGTTTTATTTCATCAATAAAAAATCCAAAAAGTTTATTATCGCATAAATGCATTGATAACAGACTGTAAATGTTTGCATTATTTGTAATGCAGTCGTACCTTATATAGGTACGTGGATTGAAACCGTTGACATAAAAATAGAAGATTTGAAGTGACGTCGTACCTTATATAGGTACGTGGATTGAAACTGATATTTGGACGTCAGAACCCATACTCCGCTTTGTCGTACCTTATATAGGTACGTGGATTGAAACATCCGGCACTTCAATACCAAGAATACGCTTAATAGTCGTACCTTATATAGGTACGTGGATTGAAACTTAATAACCGTCGCTTCGATCTCGAATGCGAAGGTCGTACCTTATATAGGTACGTGGATTGAAACAAGAACACAGTCTGACTTTTATAAGGTTCAGATGTCGTACCTTATATAGGTACGTGGATTGAAACAGATAGGTACGGCTCAAATGATAATGAAGGAACATGGTCGTACCTTATATAGGTACGTGGATTGAAACGGTGTTATTTTGAACGATAACATACAAATGAAAGTCGTACCTTATATAGGTACGTGGATTGAAACAAATCCTGTTTCTTTATCTGACACACAGGCGACGTCGTACCTTATATAGGTACGTGGATTGAAACTATTGGAGCCGGTAGACGCCAAAAGCGCGCCATTGGTCGTACCTTATATAGGTACGTGGATTGAAACAATACTATACGGATGAGTTTTGTGACCCCTTTAAGTCGTACCTTATATAGGTACGTGGATTGAAACACGGATGTAGATACGATCAAAATCCAAGGCCTTGTCGTACCTTATATAGGTACGTGGATTGAAACTGATAAAACAGGAATAAAACACAAAAAACCGTTCCGTCGTACCTTATATAGGTACGTGGATTGAAACAGGATTGTATGTAAGTGTAATAAAAAGAGGTGCGGTCGTACCTTATATAGGTACGTGGATTGAAACTATTGTGGCAGGAGAAGATGATCCTGAAAAATGGTCGTACCTTATATAGGTACGTGGATTGAAACTTGAGACGGATAAAACACTTGGAGCTAATGCTATGTCGTACCTTATATAGGTACGTGGATTGAAACTTGACAGTGATAACAGTAGCGTAATAAGTTTGCAAGTCGTACCTTATATAGGTACGTGGATTGAAACTGTAAAGGATAGACAGGATAATGCAGGGAAAGAAAGTCGTACCTTATATAGGTACGTGGATTGAAACCATAGCGGTAGGAGTAGCCATAATAGGGCCTGCGTCGTACCTTATATAGGTACGTGGATTGAAACCTGTTTGTCTCTTACTCCTTATTCCCAATTCATGTCGTACCTTATATAGGTACGTGGATTGAAACACGAATATAAATACGATCAAAGCCCAAGGCCTTTTGTCGTACCTTATATAGGTACGTGGATTGAAACATGGAAAAGAGTAGGGAGGTCGAAAGCGTGATATGTCGTACCTTATATAGGTACGTGGATTGAAACAGGAACGGGTAAACATACTTGAATATGCCGCTTTGTCGTACCTTATATAGGTACGTGGATTGAAACTTTGAATTTACCCCCTTTAGAGGATATGGAAGCGTCGTACCTTATATAGGTACGTGGATTGAAACTTATATTGTACATCTATTGCCATCAAATGAATCATTGTCGTACCTTATATAGGTACGTGGATTGAAACTGACGGTAATTTAAAGGACGGTCTTACCGTTTGTCGTACCTTATATAGGTACGTGGATTGAAACCGTTATATGTTTTATAACATATAGTCGGTTGTTGGTCGTACCTTATATAGGTACGTGGATTGAAACAGTTGACAACCGGTACGCGTGTCCTTCGGAGTCTGTCGTACCTTATATAGGTACGTGCATTGGCCAGAAGTTGATACACGTGTCATAGCCGTCGCACCCGTAAAGGATGCGACGGTAATGTTATTGTTGTAATTCAGACACATTTCAATCCAAACGCACTATTATAACCAACTCAATCTGTAACACCTATCACATCAACAGTAGTTCCTCTACCCAAGCACCGTCCAAAACCAATCCGGCCCGTTCATCATAACACCTTCCATCTTCCAATATAAAAATCCCAGCATACACTCCCACTGTTCCCTGTTTACATAACTGTTCGAAATCCCATTTTCTAATGGATACGCTATACTGCTGTAGCTTACGTAACAACCAAAATTCCGGGCCAATCCGCTTCAGTTCCTCCAGTAAGGTTGCACCATCACCATAGCCGACCAAGATGGATACCGAGTCTTTATCGTCTATCAACCGGAACTTCTCTGCAGCAGTTGCAAACATAAAGTGCATTTCTGCAAAACCTTTATATAACAGACCTTTTATATTAGCCTTATCAAAGGTGTTACAATTGCTATAGAATAAGCTGAAATATTGAGCCATACACTCCGGAGAAAACAAGTCGCTCCCATCGGAAACAGACAGTATCTCCCGCAAAGCAGCCGCTCCCTTTCCCATCAAACCACGCAAAAGAGTATTCTCCAAATTAAAGACAAAAACCTGACCTAATTTACCCACATGATTCAATTTGCCTTCCCGGTTACATCTTCCTGCCGCCTGTATGATTGAATCCAGACCGGCAAAAGCACGGTATACTACAGGGAAATCAATATCTACCCCGGCTTCAACCAACTGCGTACTTATCACACGGACTGGTTCATTGTCCTTCAATTTCTGCTTGATCAATTTTATAACTTCCATGATATGCGCGGAGCACATCATACGCGACAAATGTAAAGTTCCTTCAGGCATCCGCCGGTAAAGCTCGCGCGCGTCCTTACGGGTATTTACAATACATAGCACACAATCATACCCGGACAGCTCGTCGGCAAGTTCATCGAAGTTAGTGGTTGTGCCTGGTTCCGGCCAATGCAGCTCCACCCGTTTAAAAGCCTCAAACAAATTATCATGCACAGAAGTAATTTCTGTCACGGGAGTTTTCAGTCCGTCAAAAGCCCCCGGTCCTGTTCCGATCCGACCGGAAAAAACGGGTAATGTGGCCGTAGTAAACAAAATACTGGCTTTAAAAGAGGCTTGCAAGCTCTGCAAGACATCCAGTATGGGGTGCAAAAACTCAACCGGTAACATCTGCGCCTCATCCAGAATAACAACAGAGTTACAGATATTATGCAATTTCCGGCATCGCGAAGTGCGGCAAGCATACAGCGATTCAAAGAACTGCACATTTGTCGTCACAATGATCGGAGCATCCCAATTTTCCGTTGCCAGCAAAGAAGGGGACCGTTCGTCGTTACTATCCTGTTGCAAATTACTATGATGCTCCACCACATTCTCCGCTCCGAAAATATCCCGGAGCACGGCAGCCGTCTGTACAATAATACTCGTATAAGGAATAACGATGATAATCCGTTTTTTTTTGTAACGAACGGCGTGGAGGAGTGCCCAAGCCATCGACGCCAATGTCTTTCCCCCACCTGTCGGAACTGTCAGGCTAAAAAAGCCGGGAAGGCTCTCGGCCATCTTCCGGCAACGGGACAGGATAGCCGCCCGTTTCTCATTGATGAAAGATGCTGGTGCATTTGCCGTAAGCGATTCCATATAGACATCAAACCGATCCTTCAACGTTTCCATAGAATCATATTGCCCACGCCTGGCTGCTTGTTCCGGATGCATAAACCGCTCCGTATCCAAGTAGTCGGCATCAACCAGGCAAGAGAACAACATGCGAATCCATTGATGTATATCCTTCTCAAAATCATCAATCAAAGGCTGGTCTAACGAAGCAACCACCTCTTGCATCTCTTCCGGTGCATCTTTCAGCATCTCCTGGTAGCAATCTGTTTTAGACAGACGTCTATTCAAATTGGCCTCCCCGGAAGAAGTCCAGTCCAGCAATCCCGAATGATGTCCGGCTATACAATAAGCCAATGGAGGATAATAACCCGGCAATTTTTCTCTCGCCAGAATCGCTCCAGCCGAGGAATGGTCGGGTTTATCCACTACTTTCTGTTCCACTGCCATGCCGGATGCGTTACGGATATAAGGTTGAAAACTATTCTTTGTATATTTCCCCATATCATGCCACCAGCCATTCTGCTTTCCCCAAGCCGCCGCCCCGAAAACAGATGCAAACGATTCGCTTAATGTGGCCGTACCGACTGAATGTTCCTTCACCGTCTGTATCCGGAAAGCATCCTCTTCTACTCTGACATGCGCTATAAAATCTTGTTCTTTCATCATTTCATATAATAATTTTCTGCTATCCATTCGCCATTTGCAATAGCGACCTATAAGTAGCTATATAACAATCTATTACTTCATTGCAAACTCTTTTTCATTTGCAATAACATTTGTTATCCACCCTACATTATCCCACCTTCACCACCGAATAGCAAGTTCCTTTCATCGTGCGGCGTGAAGGGATCTTATTCTTCTGGAGCAGGCGGCCGAAGTAGGTCAACCGTTTATTGCCCAACTTAATGCCACTTTCACTTTGCAGATACTGGAGAATTTCAATGGCGGATAATTCCAGACTCTCCTCTCCCGGCCGGGCGGCACGAAAGTACTGAAGAAACAACTGTTCTTCGACAGGCAGTTGCTGGAATACTTCATTGTTACGAGTTGTCGAGAACTCCTCTTCGGAAGTAAACCAATAACGTTCGCCATTCTTTAAAGCAGCCACTGCCTGGGCATACAACTGTTCATAGTTTATTGACGTTGAATTATCTATCGTACCGGATATCTCGATACAGATAAAACGCCGGCTTCCGGTCGGATCGGTCAACAGATCGTAATTGTTGCAGGTCGCGATAAAAGAGGCATACCGGTGCAATGCCTGAATACTTCGCTTATAAGGCTGGCGAGCGTTGACAACCGGCTTTTGCAAGACATTCTTTAAAAAGCTCTGGTAAGCGGAACTGACCGAATCGAATTCATCGATATTGATCAAGGCAAAACGAGTCAGCATCAGTTCGGCATCCCGTTTGTTACTGAAATCAATGCTATCCGTATAATACATACGAAGCGAAGGCGGCAACAAATTCCGACACCAGGTGGACTTGCCACATCCCTGCGGACCGACCAGCAAAGGCAACGAACTGTTTGCATGCAAATGCTCGCGCCTGTACCAGTGGGCGGTCATACTCAGGAACCAGATATAAAACAGATTGCGCCACTGGGCATTAGCGGTCGGCAGCGTATCGGCCAGTGCACGTATATGATCCTTACCGTCCCACTCCGGCAAATATTCCAGATAATCTTCCAACGGATAAAAGACCGGAACCCTGTCGGAATAAACATACCGCTTCACATCGCGATCCCAAAGAGCCAGCCCTTCGGCCTGCGCATTCAGACCGATGCTATTTAGAACCGTTTCGGTAACCGGGGCAAAATGGATATAGTACGAACCTCTTGCCCGGAACTCCACTTCGCCTGCCAGCATATTCCGCCGGAACTCATACCGCCGTTTCATAAACTCGTCCGTCTTTATCGAAAGCAGTTGCTCGGCAGGCATCACCGGCTTCTTCCCGAAACACTTCGACAGTTGGTACACCATGTGAACCGTCTCCCGGATCTCCTCTTCAAACAGTTCGAGATTCCGGCTAATCTTTGTCCAGCGAACCACATCCTCTTCCGGAATACCGGAGCGAAAACAATTTTCAGCCAACCTTGTCAGGAAAGGCCTGACCTCTTTTCCTTCATCCAAGCCACCCGTCTTTTCGAGGGCGTCCAACATACAGGCATTATAAAAACGGGAAACGATACGACTGCGGTCATATCCGGGCATCATGCGCAAAAGCGGATCTTCCTCTTTGGCCACCACCTCCCGATAGGTCGGTTCGGCAGGCATCTGCATCGGTTGCTCCTGAATCAACGGTGTGGCCGACGGATTATAATATAAACCAGGATCAAAAGAATGGCGGCATCCTCTTTCCAACGATGCCTCCTCCCCCATCTCTATATGACGTTGCAGATGAGCCTGATAAAAGGCCACTGCACGCCTGTAGGCCACCGCATGAAACAACTCGGCCAACTCCCTCTTTTCCGGAAGGGAACCGTCGGGCAACACAAAAGGAACCAGTATTTTCACGCTCTTCCCGCTCGAACCGACAAAGGCAGCCATTGTCTGCGGGGCTAAGGAAGCGAGTCGCTTCACCTCCACGGCCTCTTCCCTATCCGCCAGATTGCCGACATCCATCAGCACCAGCCCGTTATACACCTGATACTCTATCCTGCTTTCCTTTTTCCTGAACCGGGCGGCAAAAAGCAAAACAGGAATATCCGTCGCATGAATGTTCCGATCGCCAGGCATTGAAGAGGATAATATCCCCCGATGTTCATTCACCACCCTGGCTTGTTCGCCGGATCTTATCGCAGTCATCACATCTGGCAACTCTATATTTTTCAAAGACTTACCATTACTCTTCACTTGTGTTATTTTCATATCCGGACTCATTTGTGCAACTTTTGTTTTATGACTAATGACAAACTCCATTGCAAACTCAAAAAGATATTTGCAATGGAATAACAAACTATTATACAAATTATTACCTGGTAAGATTGCAAATGGCAAATACTTCCCGTAAACTTTATGTATAAAACCTATTTCATCCTCGTAAACTCAATACTTCTCAGCCTCTCCTTCAGTTTCGGGCTGGGTTTGAAGCCAATTCCTTTCAGCTTAATAGATTCGGCACGGATTTTCAACGGATCTTCCACTTCACGGTTGGGTCGGGCAGTTACGGAAAATGTTCCCAAACCGTCGATCGTCACGGTATTGCCGCCTTCCAGAGCTTCCGCAATCAGAATAGTCAGATTTTCCACAAGTCCTTTCACTTCGCCGTAGGAAAATGTACTGGATCCGGCTATTTGCTCGGCTAAAGCATCCAAATTCACATTGTCATAGCTTACCGTCGTTACCGAATACTTTACCGTCTTATTATCAGTAATATTGTCATTGATTTTTGTCAGCTTGTATCTTACCGCCATACTATTATCTTTCTATTAGATTTAACATTAACACGATTTATCTCAAAGGTTACCATCCTATATCTTATTAGTAACCACTCAGTAACAACAGCCTGTACAGGATAATCGGTCAAGATGTACAGGATGGTTTACCAGGGTGTACAGGATAACTAACTAAGAGGTACAGGATAGCATTAGCAAGTCAGCGCTAAAGGTATAAAATATAATAACACAAACAATTGTTCTTCAAGACTTATTTACTATACCTCCCAACATTTCCGCCATCAGTTGATTCATCCCGGTATTTGGACAGCAAGCATATCAAATCCCCGTCCCCAAACGTGAAGTGTCTACCTCTTTTGCCTTTTTCTCTTTGTAGCCACCGAAACTATACCGTAATGTCAGTGTCACATTCCGGCTATCCTGCCACAGTTTCATGCGGCTTTTCTGCCCCTGTTCATCCACACGGGTAACGGGATTGCCTCCCTCGAACAAATCATTACCCCGAACCGTCAGGCGCATCTTCTTTTTCGCGAATGTCCAGGTCAGACCGGCCGACACGTTGTATATCAGATCGACATCATACAATCCCTGTATGACCGGAGATATACAATAGCCCCGCAACTCCAACAACAAGTTCCGGTCTTCGGTCAGGTAGAAGGTATTGTTCAATTCGGCCCGGCCAAACAGTTTTTTACGGTCGAAAAAGACATCATAAAGCGTCCCTTTGTTATGAATGGCACAGCCCATCAGCGTCAGCCTGGAACTCATAAAATCAAAAGGCCTGAAAGGGATGACGGCGACCGCTCCGTACATATTGTAGATATCCATATTCACTGTCTGGAATACGGACCTCAACTCATCGTGGCGCTGGTACGTCATCTGTTGTATTTTATCGGGCTGTATATTTGTAAATAAGCCGAATACATACTTGCTCTTCAGGACATAATTCAGTTGCATCGAATAAGAGAGCTGCGGCTTCAGGTCCGGGTTCCCGATTATAGAACTGTAGACATTCATATAATAGGTAGTAGGAGTAGTCATCCAATAGGACGGATAGGTTTTATCACTCGAAAAGGAAAACATCAGCATACCGGACGGAGCCACCTTGTAAGTAAAATTCAATTGAGGGAAAAGGCCGGCCCTGTTCCATAATGTCTTTTTCTTTCCTGCCGAATCGACGGATGCTTTATAATACTGCAAGGAAAGGGATGCATTCAATGAAACCTTTTTCCCGAATTGTTTCGTAAAACTGGCAAAAGCACCCATTGAATAATCTTTTTGTTTAAGGCGGAAAGTTCCTTCAGGAGCATTCCCACCATTGATCGACTGACCGGACTCGTTACGGGTATCGGAAAAAGAAGCATCTACTCCGTAATCCAACATCCATTCTTTTTTCAATTTACGACTGTCGTTCATATAAAGATCAACACGTTGTACCTGCTGGGAAGACAGAGTTGAGATTGTCTGCTCTTCCTCTTTTTCAAAGTCATTAACCAAATGTTGCTTGTCGTCATTCTTATAAAAAGTATAATCCATCCCGGCTCTGAACCCTTTATGACCGATATAATCCATCCGGGCATTATGCAGATTCGAAGCGCCGGACAATTCCAGCTCCGTCTCTACCCGCCGGATATCGACAAACTCGGTCAACGCGCCTCTTCTCGATACTTTATCCGGGTCGTAAAAACGGCCGGTATAGGAAAGTGACAAGCGGTCTTTACTTTTCAAATCGAAATCGAAAGCTCCCCGTATATTGTGAGAAAGGCTTACATTATTATACCAGTCATCCTGCCTAATATCGTACGGGCGATCGTTTACAGTCGGTCGGGCAATCATTTCCTCTTCCTGGCGTCCATGATCATAAGCGGCCGAATAAGAGATATCAGCCGAGTAATTCTTCCCGATATACGAAAGGTTCGCCTGACCGGATGGAGAAAAGAAATAACCTTGCTTACCCGTCAAAGAGATTTCCCCCTTCAGCACGTCTTTCAAAGATTTGTCATTTTCTATTACGACATTGATGGATGCACCTTTCACGCCAAACCGGGGAGGCGTGCTATACATCACATCTATTTGTTTTACTTTGGATGAAGATGTGGATTTCAATAAGCCAGCCAATTGTTCCGCTGTCATCGAACTTTTGCGTCCGTTGATCAGGATCGAGGTCGAAGGGGTT
Source organism: Parabacteroides merdae ATCC 43184 (assembly GCF_025151215.1). Lineage (NCBI taxonomy): Bacteria > Pseudomonadati > Bacteroidota > Bacteroidia > Bacteroidales > Tannerellaceae > Parabacteroides > Parabacteroides merdae. The sequence goes on along the minus strand of NZ_CP102286.1, from coordinate 119,123 downwards.
CCGATAATCGACACCTTATCCCCATCTTTTTGTATACCGGGCAATTCGCCTATCACATCAAAAGCGTTATCGACCGGTTTATCTTTTACCAGGTTCGGAATGTCGTACTGCAACTTGCCTTCCGACACTTTCACCAGCGGCCGTTCCGCTTTTACAAACACCTCCGGAAGATCTACGGTTATACTGTCGTTCACGAAGATGTGTTTCTTTTCCGTTGCGTTCTGCCCCCATCCAGGTACTTGCCCTGCCAGAAAAACGGTCAACAAATAATGATAGAAATGCTTCATCGTATTATTTTTTCTTGTAAAGGTTATATTCGGAAACGAGAGTTCCAAACTTTGCCTCTTTTTGGTAAGACTATATAACATCCCCCCGCACGAATGTTATTTAGTCTTACCAAATAAACCGGATCAGATAAACTTTCCCTACATTTGTTTACATGAAATCTTCGTTCAAATATGTAATCGTTCTGGTCATCCTGTCGTTGTCCGGCCTCTTCATCTATCAGCTATTCTGGATAACCGGCCTCTACCACTCACGGCAAAAGCAGAACCAGGAAGAGATCCGGATGGCGATCAAAAATGCAGATCATATCGAACTGTTCAATCGGGCCGATTTCCTCAGCAGGGTCACGCACAGGCAAAGAGAGACATCCGCCATTGCCGATACGAAAGGCGGTGCGGCTCTCAGTACCCGGTTTCCTGACAAGGATTCGGTTATTCCCGAACTGAGCGTGCAGCCTTTAGATACGAATATCTATCATCCCCGATACCGGAGCCAGACACTCCGTAACGAAGCGGGTAAAATGCTAAAAAGCACGGCAGTGGAGGTCGGTAACGATTTCAGGTCGTTAGGAGAGTTAGGCTTACAGATGCAGCAAGCTCTACATGAAGTGATCGATTCGGTCAAACCGGTCGACCTTGCAAAGTTCGACAGCATCCTGTCCTCCCACCTGCAAAAGAGGGGGCTGGATATTCGCCATCATACCGAAATGTGGAATCTGGAAGACAGTTCGATCATCGCCTCATCCGTTCCGGCAGACCTGGACAAGACAGAATACGACCTACACAAATGGGAATACACGACCTATCATAAAAGGGCTTATCTGGTTTATACCGAACCAACCCGGTGGGATACGATCCGGATGATGTCGGGCATCCTATTCTCTTCATTCCTGATCCTGTTGATCCTGATCCTCTCTTTCGCTTATATGTTCTGGTTCCTGATCCACCAAAAGACAGTGGAACAACTGAAAGATGACTTTACGCACAATGTCACGCATGAATTGAAAACCCCGATAGCAATCACCTATGCAGCAATCGAAGCCATGATCCATTACAACATAACCGGAAACAAAGAAAAGACAAACAAATACTTGCATATCTGTCACGAGGAAGTGCTACGTCTCGGCAATATGGTCGAGCAAATTCTTTCACTCGGCCTGGAACGTAAAAAGGATTTCAAACTTAAATACGAAAGAGTAGACCTGAACGGGTTGCTCGATAAAATCGTCGAACAACAGAGCATCAAATCCTCCAAACCCTTTCATGTCGGGCTGGAATCCATGCCGGACAGGATTATACTGGAAGCCGACAGAACACATCTTTACAACATCTTGAGCAACATTCTGGACAATGCCATCAAATATTCCGGTGATAGTCCGCACATCCAGATAACGGCAGAAGAGCGCAACGGTTCGGTCATCATCCGCATTACCGACAACGGCATCGGAATAGAAGAAGAACACCTGGCACATATCTTCGATAAATTCTACCGGGTTTCCAACAGCAAGCGACCTCCCGTAAGAGGGTACGGCATCGGGCTGTTTTATGTCAAGACAATGATACACATGCACAACGGTACGATCCGGGTAGAAAGCCAGCCCGGAAAGGGAAGTTGCTTCATAATCACATTACCGCAAACACATGAAAGACAAGAAATCGATATTATTGGTTGAAGACGAAGCGAGCCTGTCCATGATCATCAAAGATGCACTGGAAGAAGAAGACTTCCAAGTCATAACGGCAGGAAACGGCCTGCAGGGGATCGATCGTTTCTACAAGTATGCTCCCGACCTGATTATCGCGGATGTCATGATGCCGGAAATAGACGGGTTCGAAATGATCCGGCGGATACGGAAGGAGAATAAAGAAGTGCCTGTACTCTTCCTGAGTGCCCGTTCTTCAACAGATGACATCGTCTTCGGCTTCGAATTAGGAGCCAACGACTATGTTCGCAAACCGTTCAGTCTGCGTGAATTGGTCGTTCGCGCTAAAGCCCTCCTGATCAAATATAAACAGGAGGAGGGAAGAACCGAATTCTACGAGATCGGGCTTTACACTTTCTACCCGAAAGTCCAGACCTTGCTGATAGCCGGAGAAAGCGACAAACTCTCCTACAAAGAATCCGAAATATTGAAACGCCTATGCGAAAACGAGAACCAGCCGATCTACAGCAAGGACATTCTGCTGAGCCTATGGGGAGACGACAGCTTTTATAATGCACGCAGCCTGCATGTTTTCATCACCAAGCTGCGCCACAAATTGGACAAAGACTCTCGCATCAAGATCTTGAACGTAAGAGGAATCGGTTACAAGTTAATCTGTGAACCACTTTAATATCTTTGATACTGGTACATATATTCTATTTTCCTCAAATCTTCGATTGAAAGGCGTCGTAAGCGGATAAAGATTGGGAATGCATAGCCATGATAGTAACCCAAACCAATACCTCCGCCGATTTTGTTTCAAAACTAAGCCATAAGACAATTGCCAAATTAACGATGAGCTGGTCAGGATTATAAAAAACGAAGGCCACGGGATTCACATCCGGCGGCCTTCTACACTAACCCTTAACTTTAACCAATGAAAAACAATAATCTACTTTATTAGTTTTTTAACGAAGCGATTGCGGCTTCGTAATTCGGTTCGTTCGTTATTTCGGAAACCAGTTCCTCATAAACAACTTTACCGGCTTCGTCGACAACTATCACGCCACGGGCTAACAAACCCTTCAGCGGACCATCGACCATCAACATCCCGTACCCGTTTTCAAAACAAGAACAACGGAATGCAGAAAGTGGGATCACTTTATCGATACCTTCCGTGGTACAGAAACGTCCTTGCGCAAAAGGCAAGTCTTTTGATACGGCAAGCACCACAGTATTAGGAAGAGAAGCGGCTTCTTTATTAAAACGTCTTACCGATGCGGCACACACGGCAGTGTCCAAACTTGGGAACACGTTAATCACGACTTTCTTTCCTTTTAAATCTTTCAGATGCAATTCGGATAAATCGCTCTTTACACCCTTAAAATCAGGAGCCTCTGCTCCAACTGCGGGCAATGAACCGTTCGTATTGACTTCATTACCTTTAAATGTTATCTTTGCCATCTTTTGTTGTATTTTATGTTCTTTATCAAAAGCGGCTTACAAATATAAGCTGCTTTGTATAACTTAAACAAAGGAATCTGAATAATGTTTTTCCTTTTAACTCTTTTTAATTACTGCTCTCGATAACTCTTTTTCTATCTTTGACCCAAAATAGAAAGAAATGGATGGGTTGATTATTTGCTTACTTGTTGTAATCATTGCTTTACAGGTCTTTTTCCGCCCCCGGAAAGACCATTCGGACATCGCAGGCGAATTGAAACGGCTGCTCGACGAAATGCAACGTTCATTTGAACGTATTGAAAAAAACTTTCGGGAAGATTTTCGTCTGAACCGGGAAGAAGGCCGCATCGTCGCCAGGGATAACCGGGAAGAACTGACGCGCTCCATGAACGAATTCCGGAATGCTTTCGACCGGGGGATCACTTCCTTCAATGCCTTGCAACGCGAAAAGTTCGCTAACTTGGACGAACAACAACGCCTGTTGGTTGCCAATACGGAAAAGCGGTTGGAAGAAATCCGCCTGACCGTAGACGAGAAATTGCAAAAGACACTGAATGACCGGATCGGCCAATCATTCCGGCTTGTGACGGAACAACTGGAAAGCGTACAGAAAGGACTTGGAGAAATGCAAACGCTGGCACAAGACGTAGGTGGTTTAAAACGTGTCCTCAGCAATGTGAAGACACGCGGCAACATCGGGGAAATCCAATTAAGCATGCTTCTCGAACAAATCCTGGCGCCGGAGCAATACGAGGCGAATGTGCACACCCGCAAAGGATCGGATGCCGTCGTGGAGTTTGCCGTCAAACTTCCGGGGCGTGACGATGTCCGCGAATTCGTCTATCTGCCGATAGATGCAAAATTTCCCAAAGACGTCTACGAACAGCTGCTCGATGCATATGATCATGCCGACACACAGGCTATAGAAGCAGCCGGAAAGCTATTGGAAACAACTATTAAAAAGATGGCAAAGGATATTTCCGACAAGTATCTGGCTCCCCCCGCCACCACCGACTTCGGCATCATGTTCCTGCCTTTCGAAGGAATCTATGCGGAGGTCGTACGCCGTTCTTCCCTGCTGGAAGAACTACAGCGCAACTATAAAGTGGTCGTCACCGGTCCGACAACGCTTGCCGCCATCCTGAACAGCCTGCAAATGGGATTCCGCACGCTCGCTATCCAGAAACACTCCGGCGAGGTATGGACCATCTTGGGGGCGGTAAAGAAAGAATTCGAGAAGGTAGGTGGCATGCTGGAAAAAGCACAGAAGAACTTGCAGACGGCCAGCGGACAGATCGAAGAGGTATTAGGGACACGCACACGCGTGATCCAGCGCAAACTGAAAGATGTAGACACCCTCAGCGACAGGGAGGCACGTGCCATCCTTCCCGAAATAGGTCCATTAACGGATGAAGAAAACGAAAACGGATTATGAAAAAGAGACAGATTCCACATACATACGCCATCATATTTTATATCATTCTTTTCTGTGCCGCCCTCACCTGGATCATTCCGGGCGGACAATACAAAGAGAGTATCAATGCCGCCGGAGAAAAAACGGTTGTCTACGAAGCGGTAGAACATGTTCCGCAAACCTGGCAGGTGTTCTCGGCTTTTTACAAAGGATTTGTCGACAAGGCAGATATCATCGTCTTCATCCTGATTATCGGAGGGGCGTTCTGGATCGTCAACGACAGTAAGGCTTTCGATATCGGAACCGTCAGTTTCCTCGGCCGCGCCCGTAAAATGGAGAACAACCGTTTCCTGCGCAAGATCGGAGTGGAGAATTTCTTACTGACATCCATCATGCTACTATTCAGCATATTCGGGGCCGTCTTCGGGATGAGTGAAGAGACCATCGCATTTTGCCTGGTGCTTGTCCCGATGGCGATCTCGATGGGGTATGACTCCATTACAGGCGTTTGCATGGTCTTTGTCGCCGCCGGATTAGGATTTGCCGGTGCGATACTGAACCCATTTACAATCGGCATTGCGCAAGGGCTGGCCGGTATTCCGCTCTTTTCCGGAATCGAATACCGGATATTTTGCTGGATTGTCATCAATATGATCGGTTTCTCCTGGATACTGCGTTATGCTGCTAAAGTAAAGAAAAACCCGAAAGCTTCGTTAGTCTACGAAGAAGATCAGTATTGGCGGGACCTACACAATAACAACTCGCTGGATGTAAGCTATCATACACCACGTACCGCCTGGATCAGTTTTGGCACATTGGCAGTCATACAAATCATTTTCGCAGCTTATTATCCTGCAACAACTTTACAAATCGGGAACAGCGTTATCAAAGGACTGCCTCTCCTCCCCATTCTAACAGCTGCTTTTATCTTGACTTCCCTGTTCGCCCTACGCAAGACAGTCCATCTTTATATCCTGAACCTCCTCTTCTTCACGATTTTTTATCTGATAACGGGAGTGATGGGATATGGCTGGTATATCATGGAGATAGCCACCCTGTTCTTCGCCCTCGGACTGGCAGCCGGCATCGCCAACAACCGGACTCCCAACGAACTGGTCAAACTGTTTCTGGACGGATGCAAGGACATTATGAGCGCAGCTTTGGTAGTCGGCCTTGCAGGCGGTATTATCGTGATACTGAAAGAAGGGCTTGTCATCGACACCATTCTCTACAACCTGGCGAAAGGGATGGAAGGGCTCGGACAAGTGGCGACCGTCGGCATGATGTACGTGATCCAGACCTTGATCAACCTGATCATTCCTTCCGGAAGTGCCAAAGCAGCCCTGACCATGCCGATCATGGCTCCTTTCTCCGACTTGATCGGATTGTCAAAGCAAGCGACCGTGATGGCCTTCCAGTTCGGAGACGGATTCACCAATATGATCACCCCGACATCGGGAGTGTTGATCGCCGTTCTGGGTGTCAGCCGTATCCCCTACGATAAATGGTTTCGCTGGGCATGGAAATTCATATTGCTTCTGGTAATAGTCGGATTCCTGTTACTCATACCGACAGTATTGGTTCCGATGAACGGATTTTAATGGAACGGAAGATCATACATATCGACATGGACGCATTCTACGCTTCTGTGGAACAGCGGGATAATCCGGAACTTCGCGGAATTCCGCTTGCAGTCGGCCACGCGGAGGAACGGGGTGTCGTAGCGGCAGCAAGCTACGAAGCCCGGAAGTTCGGCGTACGCTCCGCCATGTCGTCACAAAGGGCTAAACGCCTATGCCCTCAGCTCACATTTGTTTCCGGACGGATGGATGTCTATAAAGCGGTGTCCCGCCAGATACACGAAATCTTCCACGAATATACGGACATTGTCGAGCCACTTTCACTGGACGAGGCGTTTCTGGATGTTACCGAGAATAAACAAAACATCCCGCTTGCCGTCGACATAGCCAAAGCAATCAAGCAAAAAATCCGGGAGGAGCTGCATCTGATTGCCTCGGCTGGGGTATCGTATAATAAGTTTTTGGCTAAAATCGCCTCTGACTACCGCAAGCCGGACGGACTGTGCACCATCCATCCGTCCCAGGCGGAAGAATTCATCAAACGTCTGCCGATCGAATCCTTCTGGGGGATCGGTCCGGTCACCGCCCAACGGATGCACTCATTAGGCATCCATAACGGAGAACAGTTGAGAGCTTGTTCACAAGAAATGCTCACCCGACAATTCGGAAAAGCAGGAATTTTATATTATGAATTTTCAAGAGGGATAGACTTACGCCCTGTCGAAGCCGTCCGAATCCGCAAATCCGTAGGCTGTGAACATACGCTTGAAAAAGACATTTCGCAGCAATCGTCCGTTATCATCGAATTATATCATGTTGCGACCGAACTGATCGAACGGCTGCAACGAACCGGTTTCAAAGGAAATACCCTTACTTTAAAAATTAAATTCCATGATTTCAACCAAAAGACAAGAAGCATCACCCAAAGCCACGAACTGACGACTTTAGCCGAAATACTACCTTTAGCCAAAGGACTGTTGAAAGACATCGAATATACGACTCACCCGATTCGCCTGATCGGGCTTTCGGTCTCCAATCCTTACGAGAAGAACGAAGAGAAAGCCCGCTGGGAACAACTAAGTTTTGAATTCAGCGACTGGGATTACTCTAAATAAGTATATCCATACAAGCCGGAACGATAGTTGGAAAGGAACTCTTTACCTTCTTCAACCGAAATCTTACCTTCCTTTACAGACTTAGTCACCCAAGTTTCCAGTGTCCTCACCAACTTTTTAGGATTATACTGGACATAATCAAGCACTTCGGCAACCGTTTCCCCGTCGATGACTTGCTCGATGTTGTAACCTTTTTCATCTACCGTTACATGCACTGCATTCGTATCACCGAAAAGATTGTGCATATCTCCCAGAATTTCCTGATAGGCCCCAACCAGAAAGACACCGATATAATAAGCATCTTTTCCTTTCAGCGAATGTACCGGTAGATCATGGGAAACATTGCGTGTCGAAATAAAGTTGGCAATCTTGCCATCCGAGTCGCAGGTTATGTCCTGCAAAGTCGCCGTCCGGTCCGGACGTTCATCCAACCGCTGGATAGGCATGATCGGGAAAATCTGATCAATCGCCCAAGAGTCAGGCAAGGACTGGAAAAGCGAGAAATTACAGAAATACTTATCAGCCAATAGTTTGTCCAGCTTTCTAAACTCATCCGGTGCATGTTTCAACCCGGAAGCAATTTGGCTGATTTCGCGCGTCACAGACCAATACAAGCGTTCGATTTGGGCACGGGTCTTCAAATCGACAATACCATGACTGAACAAATCCAACGCTTCCTCACGTATCTGCTGCGCATCGTGCCAGGCTTCCAGCATACGGCTCTGGTTCAGCTTATCCCAAATCTCATACAGTTCATGCACAAGCTCGTGATCAGATTCGCTCACCTCGAAGTCTTCATCCATTTCGGGAAGCGTAGCTGTTTCCAGCACTTCAAATATCAAAACGGAATGATGGGCAGTCAACGAACGCCCGCTTTCCGTTATGATGTTCGGATGCGGGATACCGTTCTTGTCACTGGCATCGACCATTGTAGAAATAGAGTCGTTTACATATTCCTGGATGGAATAATTGACACTGCTCTCGCTATTGGAAGAACGAGTACCATCATAATCGACTCCCAGTCCGCCACCAATATCCACAAACTCGATATTGAAGCCCATCGCATGCAGTTGTACATAAAATTGTGATGCTTCGCGCAAAGCCGTTTTAATACGGCGTATCTTGGTCACCTGACTGCCGATGTGGAAATGAATCAGCTTCAGACAATCTGTCAAATCTTTCTTTTCCAGAAAATCAAGTGCTTCCAGCAATTCGCTGGACGTCAAGCCGAACTTGCTGGCATCGCCACCGCTCTCTTCCCATTTACCACTGCCGGAAGATGCCAGTTTAATACGGATGCCGATATTCGGACGGACATTCAACTGCTTGGCCATCTTGGCGATCAAAGTCAGTTCGTTGATCTTTTCGACAACCAGAAAAATGCGTTTACCCATTTTCTGTGCCAGCAAAGCTAGTTCGATATAACTCTCATCCTTGTAACCGTTGCAGATAATCAAAGAATCCGAATCTGTATTGACCGCAATCACCGCATGGAGTTCCGGCTTTGAACCGGCTTCCAACCCTAAGTTGAACTTCTTGCCATGACCGATAATCTCTTCCACTACCGGACGCATCTGATTTACTTTAATCGGATAGATAATGAAATTCTGCGCCTTATAACCATATTCATCAGAAGCCTGCTTGAAACAGTTCGCGATCTTTTCAATACGGTTATCCAGAATATCTGGGAAACGGATCAGTACAGGAGCCTCCACATCCCGTAATTGCAGTTCGTCGACCAGCTCTCTCAGATCTACACCGGCGCCGTCTTTACGAGGAGTTACCACTACATGACCTTTGTCATTGATACCAAAGTACGAAGTCCCCCAACCTGTGATGTTGTAGAGTTCTTCTGAGTCTTCAATACGCCATTTTCTCATTTCTTCTTCAGTGCAAAAAATACATTTTTGTATTTGGAATAAATAAATAGATATTGTTCAGACGTTACAAGTCAATATATTTATCGACAAGCTTATCTATCAAAAAGGTTGTAAATATAAGCAATAGATATATAATTATAGCAGATTTGATCAAGAAAAACATCTTAACAGGGATAATCGTTCCGTTTCAACCCGCAAACGGCTATTTTCTATCACCTTATTTGACTAGGTATCGACCTGACCGATTGTTCAATAACTTAAATCTCTACGAAACAGTTTTCACTGCCATTGCCTGTGCGAGACATATGTCCGGTAAAAAGTAATCCATACAAAACACAACTGAGTATACAAAAAAATACCCGGTAAATGTTTAATCTACCAGGTATTTTTTTCAAATCATGTGATTCCGGAGCGATTCGAACGCTCGACCCACGCCTTAGAAGGGCGTTGCTCTATCCAGCTGAGCTACGGAACCATCCTTATTTGCGGTGCAAAGGTAGTAATATTATTTTAACAAGCAAATATTTTTGTTATTTTTCCTCCTAAATTCATATGTAGTCGAACTACATAAAGAAGGAAATAAAATCAGAACGGATATCCCACCGCAAAATGCCACGCGAAGTTACTGCCAAAGTTCGGATGCAGGATAGCCCATTTCCTTCTGCCACTTTCCTGCGGGTTATAGGCTTTCATACCGGTATCGAAACGGATCAGGAAGAAATCGAAATCGAGGCGGAGACCTAATCCATAAGAGACGGCAATCTCTTTGTAGAAACGGGAAAAATCGAAGTTACCGTTCGGACGGCTCTCATCCTTATGGAAAGTCCAAATATTACCGGCATCAATAAAGGCCGCCATCTCGAATTTCCAAAATAGTTTCGTTCGGTATTCCAAATTCAGATCCAGACGGATATCACCGATCTGCTGGGCAAAGGACTTGACCGAATCGAGCGGCATGCTACCGGGACCGAGCGAACGTACGGACCAACCGCGGACACTATTTGCACCTCCAGAGAAATAGCTGCGTTCGAACGGTAGCATCTTCGAGTTACCATACGGATAACCGACTCCGATACCAATGTGGAAAGCCAACTTGTTACGATTGTCCAACACGATACTTTTACTGAAATCTATATCCCCTTTCACAAACTGGGCATAATTAATCCCAAACAATTTATAGCGCCCTTCGTCATCCTTATCCGCACCAGTCAGACGGGAAAGCCCATACAGCAAGTTGCCTGCCATCTCGAAGGAGAAGCGAACGGAATGCGTATTCCTCAAACGATTCTGAGGATCATAATTATTAAAAGAATAGGTATAACCGGAACCGACAATAAACTGGTCGGTAAAATTGTAAAGCAAAGTAGATTCAGGCAACGAATCTTTAAACGACTGACTTATCTTCGGCAAGTGCACATAGTCAATGTCCAACAACTTGAACACATGGCGCGCCTGCATATTGCTCCGCTCCTGCCAGATATAATTCCATCCTGCAGAGACGATGGCTCTTTTGAATTCCGGACGTGTTTGTATGCTGTAGTTCACCTTCAGTTCGGTCGTTGCACGAATCTTACGACGGAAATTTTCATGCAAGAAGGGGAACAGGAAACGGGGAAACAAAACAGATGCTTCCGCACCGAATTCCCAAAAGTTGTTTCCTTCCGACTGGCTGCCGGTCAACGCCTCGTATGCACCGCGTACTTTAGCAGAAAAAACCTCCGAGCCCTTGAACAAGTTTCGGTGCTGATAACTCAAACTGGAAGCAAATCCAAAATCCCCTGCCGAATTCGTCCCTTCCAGATCGACCCCAAAACCTTGCAGTTTTGCGGGAGAAGTCAAGATCGTACAATTAAGCTTCATCGTGTCGTTCTCTTCGACCTCCGAAAAACGGATATTTACATTACGCAAAGCACGCAGCGTGGCAAACGAAGAATAGGTCTGCTCCACCGTCCGCTCGTTATACAAGCGTCCCGGCATGATATAATTGCTCTTGCGCAAGACTCCCGGACGGATACTTCTGCCGTTCTTGCCGTATAGGATATCAATACCGTCAGTTCGAACCGTATCGTAAGGCATAGCGTTGTTTTCCTCTAACGTCAACGGGTCATAATCGGTCACAATCGAAACGTCTTTAATGTAATACTGACGATGTAACGTGTCGACCACCGTCCCGTCAGGCTTCTGCAAACGGTACGGTTTCAGAAGCATATCCAAATCTACGATATTCCGATTCAAAGAGCTATCGGCAATATAAGACAGGTAATCCCGGTTGAAAGCATAATAACCACGCCGACGAAGCAAAGTCGTAATGCGTTGCCTCTCCTTGTCCAGCACATCGCGGTCAAACAAGGCACTGTCTTTTATCAGAGAAGTATAATCGTCGGAATAAGTACGAAAAGCCGAAGCCAGCACGGAACGGTGAGGCGGTTTGAGCTTAGCAATGCTATCGATCTTAGGATCGCTCAAATCCATCGAATAATTATGAATCCGGTAAGGAGTGTTAGGGACGATCCTATAGGTCACGACAGCCTTTTTGACTCGTGAAGTATCAATAGAAGCCGAGACTTCGGCATTCATATATCCTTTATTGATAAAGAAACGTTTCAACTCGTCAACCGACTGCGTTACCAGCGTCGTATCCAGAATGACGGGAGCCTCTCCCATCCGGCGAAGCTGTTTATTGATCCATTTCTTCTCGTTCCGGCCCGACCAATCGTACACAAACAACTGCCATTTCATCAGCCCGAATGCTTTAAAGTTGGGTTGCTGGCGCAAATAAGGCTTCAAATCGCTGTTTTTATAAGTCTTGCCATCCGACACAATCTCCACTTTGTCCAACAGGTATTCTCCTTCGCCTACATATTTTGTCGAGCTACAGGAGATTAACAACAATAGGAAACAAATGAAATATAGTGTTTGGATTCCCTTCATCATTCAAGTTTTTACGCACGCAAATGTAAAAATAAAATGTGGTTTATGATTTATGATTTATGATTTATCAACAACACATAAATCACAAATCATAAATCATAAATCGTAAAAACCAATTACCTTTGCCGCATAAAAAGAGTAAAGATGCTAAGCAAGGGGAAAGTAAAGTACATCCATTCATTGGAAATGAAGAAATATCGGAACGAACTGAATGCATTCGTTGCCGAAGGAAACAAACTGGTTGCCGACATGATGTTTGCTTTCGAATGCGAACTGATTCTCGCCAAACCATCCTGGATGGCGATGCAGGGAAACATTCCGGCGAAAGAACTATTGGAAGCGGAAGGGGATGACATCCGTAAAGCCAGTTTCTTGAAAAACCCGCAGGATGTACTTGCCGTGTTCAAGCGCCCGGACTGGTCGCTCGACGAAGCCGATCCTTCTACCTCGCTCGTTTTAGCTTTAGACGGCATACAGGACCCTGGAAATCTCGGAACCATCATACGCCTTGCCGACTGGTTCGGCATCGAACATATCGTTTGCAGCCCCGACACCGCAGATGTCTTCAGTCCGAAGACTGTGCAGGCCACAATGGGCGCACTGGCACATGTAAAAGTCCATTACACGGAACTGGAAGACTACCTGAAAGCCCAGGCGGCAAGACAAATTCCGTTGTTCGGTACATTCCTCGACGGAGAAAACATGTACACAAAGGAATTGTCGGCAAACGGAATCATCGTGATGGGGAACGAAGGGAACGGAATACGTCCGCAAATAGAAAAGTTGATTAATCAAAAACTTTATATTCCAAGCTTTCCACCCGAAAGAGAAACATCAGAGTCTTTGAATGTAGCCATCGCTACGGCTGTCATCTGCGCCGAATTTCGCCGTTGCCAGGGGAATGCCGCCCAATAACAGTACACAAACAGGCGAACCCGCTTCAGCAATACCTGTAAAACCTTGACGTTCCAAGGCATCTGCCAACTGTTCTCCCGGCAGCATGTCAAAAGTGCCCTGTTCCCGCGCTTGACTCGGAATTACAAAAGATGTGTCAGAATAAGAATCCTGATGACACCGCTTGTTCTCCTGCACCCCTGCGTCAAGCGCGGGAATAGGTACAAGGATCAAGATGCCGTCATAGAACTCCGTACCCGCAATTTCCCCTTCCAAAGGGAAAATTCCGGCCAATACGCCGTTATCATTCAACTCGACATAGTGCAGCCGGTAGAACTGTCTCCAATAGATATAATGGGAAGCGATCCGGCGCATAACACTTTTTATTCCGCTGTGGATATTTTTACGGCAGACGAATCTTTTGCCATATCGGTCAGACGACCGTAATTATATTTCATAAGGTTCAAGCTGTCCAAATAAACTTTGTAGTAGGAAGAATCGGCATTGTTCATAAAGATATAACCGTACACACGTTTGACCTGTTTAGTCGGAACTGTCTTCAAAACGGTTTCATGATAACCATCACGAAGCACCTTGTCATTGACAGTCACGATCGTATCGCCCTGATCAGCACTTATGCGTATTTCCGGTTTATAGACCATCCCTTTATTGATACCCCAGACATTCATCCCCAACACAAACGTGCTGCCGGACGAATAGTTCGTTTCCGGTTTGATGTCGAACGTCACACCGTTAAACAGAGCATCGGGCTCCAATCTTAAAGAGGTGCGACGAGGCCAGATATCCACCGAATCCTGTTTGGAAACAGGTGCAGCCAAAGCCTGTACGTCGCCTAACGCTTTCTGCCGTTTATTCAAATCGGCCAGCACACGGTCATACACCTTCATATAAATATCCAGATGCCGTCCATACCAAATGAGCGAACTGTCGTACTCGGCTTGTGTGATATCGTATTTGCGGAAGATGGACTGATATAGAGCCTCCTTACGGGCATTATCGGAAAACGCCTTGCTGTCCAAGTTAATCATAGCTTCTGCCAATTGCATATCCACCTGTACAGCTTGCATTTTCTTTTCCGAAAGAATGTCATCCGGTACTTTGCTACAGGCAACCAACCAGGTTGCCAGCAACAAAACGACATTATATCTATATCTATGCAGCCTGTTCCGCATCAATTCTTTTATTTTTCTTTTGAGAGACTTGTCGACAATGTATGACGGTAGAACAGCAACAACAAAAAGACGCCTACGCAAATCGCCGAATCGGCCAAGTTAAAGATCGGACGGAAAAAGATGAACTCCTCTCCTCCCCACACCGGAATCCATTCGGGCAACACCGTCTGTATCAAAGGAAAATAGAACATATCGACCACTTTCCCGTGCAACCAACTGGCATAGCCTCCACCCTCCGGCATAAATGAGGCTACCTGTCCAAAACTATGATCGAACACCACCCCATAGAATATAGAGTCGATGATGTTCCCAATAGCCCCTGCAAAGATCAACGAGATACAGGCGATAAAGCCAAAGGCATAATTCTGTTTCACCAGCTTATACAGGTAATAACCGATAAAGCCGACAGCTATAATACGGAATACCGATAAAAACAACTTACCGATCACTTCTATCCCGAAAGCCATTCCCGGATTCTCGGTGAAGTACAAATAAAACCACGGAGTAATTTCGATACTCTCATGCAGCTGCATGTGAGTTTTAATCCATATTTTAAGAGCCTGGTCAAGAATAAGGAGCAGCATCACAATCAACGCTGCTCCCCAACCTTTGGAATATCTCATTTACTTGGCACCTCCCTGTTTAGCTTCGATACTCAACGTAGCGTGAGGTACTGCACGTAATCTTTCTTTCGGGATCAATTTACCGGTCTCGCGGCAAATACCGTATGTCTTATTCTCAATCCGGATCAATGCCGCCTGCAAGTTCTGGATAAACTTCATCTGGCGTTGTGCCAAACGACCGGCCTCTTCCTTCGATAAAGTCGCAGCACCTTCCTCCAATACTTTAAACGTAGGAGATGTATCGGCGACATCATTGCCGTCAGAATTGGTGACACCGGATCTCAACAGGTCATAATCTTTTTTCGCCTTTTCCAGCTTTTCCAATATTATGGCGCGGAACTCCTCGAGTTCGGCATCCGAATATCTTGTCTTTTCTGCCATGGTTCATTTAAATTAATAATTAACAATCAAGAATGAATAATGAATAATTCAACAATGAGAAAGATTTCCTTTTCTCTTGCCCACAAATATAAGCAATTCTTCCATTGTTCATTATTAATTATTCATTATTCATTGAATATTTATGCTTTTTCGATCCGGACCGAAAGCTTGAAGTCTTCGAAATCCATCTCGGTCGCGTCGCTGATCACATCCGTAATTTCCACTGATACAGCCAACACCTGGTTTGCGATATAGGAATTGAAGTCCTTGATCGCCTCGTCCATCCCATCGTTCGAAAGGACAGTGACGGATATTTTGTCAGTAATGTCGTAACCGCTGCTCTTACGCAGGTTCTGGATACGGTTTACCAACTCACGCGCCAGCCCTTCCTTGCGGAGGTTTTCCGTCACGGTGATATCCAGCGCCACCGTCAAGCGGCCTTCGTTCGCAACCAACCAGCCCGGTATGTCTTCGGAGATGATTTCGACGTCTGCACGTTCGATCATCGCCTCCTGTCCTTCGAAGGTCAGCGTGAATGTTCCGGCTTTCTCGAACGCATTGATTTCGTCCTGGCTCATCGCCTGGATAGCGGCGGCCAATGCCTTCATGATCTTGCCGTAACGCGGACCCAGCTTCTTGAAGTCCGGCTTGATCTTCTTCACCAAAATACCGGCGGCATTATCGACAAACTTCAGTTCCTTCACATTGACCTCGTTCAAGATCAGCGCTTTCACGGCTTCGATGCTTTCCTGCTGGTGGGCATCCACAACCGGGACCATGATGGTTTGAAGCGGCTGACGCACCTTGATGTTCACCTTACGGCGCAAAGCCAGCACCATAGAAGACACATCCTGAGCCATCTGCATACGTTCTTCCAGGTCCTTGTCGATCATTGCCTCATTGCAAACCGGGAATTCGGACAGGTGGACAGATTCAACCTTTTCGCGTCCGGTAGCGGCGATCAGGTCACAGAACAACCGGTCTGCATAGAACGGCGCGATCGGAGCCATCAACTTGGCGACCGTTTCCAGACAAGTGTACAAAGTCTGGTAAGCGGACAACTTGTCGGTCGTCATACCTCCACCCCAGAAACGGCGGCGGTTCAGGCGCACATACCAGTTACTCAGGTTATCGTTTACGAAATCAGAGATCGCACGTCCGGCACGGGTCGGTTCGTATGTATCCAGGAATCCATCCACATCCTTTACCAACGAATTCAGCAACGACAGAATCCAACGGTCGATTTCGGGACGTTCTTTCCAATCCACATCCGGTTCGGAATAATCGAAACCGTCCACATTCGCATACAAGGCGAAGAACGAATATGTATTATATAATGTACCGAAGAACTTGCGGCGAACTTCTTCGATACCGTCGATATCAAACTTGATGTTATCCCACGGAGAGGCGTTCGTAATCATGTACCAGCGCAAAGGATCGGAACCGTACTGCTCAATCGTGGCGAACGGATCGACGGCATTACCCAGACGTTTGGACATTTTGTTGCCATTCTTGTCCAATACCAATCCGTTCGAAACGACAGCTTTATACGAAACGCTGTCGAATACCATCGTAGCAATCGCATGCAAAGTGAAGAACCATCCGCGTGTTTGGTCGACGCCTTCGGCGATGAAATCGGCCGGATAAACCTTGCGGTCGTCGAAGATTTCCTTGTTCTCGAACGGATAATGAATCTGAGCATAAGGCATCGCGCCGGAATCGAACCATACGTCGATCAGGTCGGTCTCGCGCTTCATCGGCTTACCGCTTTCGGAAACCAGAATCACATCATCCACATACGGACGGTGCAGGTCGATCTTTTCGTAGTTCTCCTTCGTATATTCGCCCGGCTGGAATTTCAATTCCTTATACGGGTTGGACTCCATCAGCCCGGCTTTTACGGATTTCTCAATTTCATTGTACAGTTCTTCAACCGAACCGATGCAGATTTCTTCCGCCCCGTCTTCGGTACGCCAGATAGGCAACGGCGTTCCCCAGTAGCGACTACGGCTCAGGTTCCAGTCCTGAAGGTTTTCCAACCATTTGCCGAAACGTCCCGTGCCGGTGCTCTGCGGTTTCCAGTTGATCGTATTGTTCAGTTCAATCATCCGTTCGCGGCAAGCGGTCGTGCGGATAAACCAGCTATCCAGCGGATAGTACAACACAGGCTTGTCCGTACGCCAACAATGCGGATAGTTGTGCACATGCTTCTCGATGCGGAACACACGGTTCTGTGCTTTCAGCATCATGCAGATTTCAACATCCAGCGTTTCGTCTTTTTCGCCTTTGGTCGCATCATAAGCGTTCTTCACGAACTTGCCCTGCCACGGGTCGTAGTCGGCCGCATTCATATGCTCCTGAACATACTCGGGATCGAGGTCTTCCAGCAGATAGAATTTACCTGTCATATCGACCATCGGACGGCGGTTCCCATCTTTGTCGATCATCATCAAAGGAGGTACGCCGCTTGCTTTTGCCACACGGTCGTCATCCGCACCGAAAGTCGGAGCGATATGTACGATACCCGTACCATCTTCCACCGTCACATAGTCGCCGGTGATTACCCGGAAAGCACCTTCTCCCGGATTGACCCACGGGATCAGCTGCTCGTAATGCATGC
Organism: Parabacteroides merdae ATCC 43184; assembly: GCF_025151215.1. Lineage (NCBI taxonomy): Bacteria > Pseudomonadati > Bacteroidota > Bacteroidia > Bacteroidales > Tannerellaceae > Parabacteroides > Parabacteroides merdae. Next base: position 101,101 of record NZ_CP102286.1, on the reverse strand, counting down.
CGGCCAGTTCCGGTCCTTTCCATTCGCCGACCACTTTGAACGGCACCAGTTTATCGCCCGGTTTATAATCGGTCAGAGCCAGATCGGCGGCTTTCGGATTGAAATACACATTCAACAAGTCCTTAGCCAAAACAGCCGTCATCGGCATACCTGTATATGGATTATAGGTCTGAACAGCCACATAAGTGAAATTTGGACCCACACAAAGAGCCGTGTTGGAAGGCAAAGTCCACGGAGTAGTGGTCCATGCCAAGAAGAACGGTTCGCCAAATCCCGCCATCTCCGGTTTCGGATCGAGAATGCGGAACTGAGCCGTACAAGTCGTATCCTTCACGTCGCGATAACACCCCGGCTGGTTCAACTCGTGCGAGCTAAGCCCCGTTCCGGCGGCCGGCGAATACGGCTGGATCGTGTACCCTTTGTAAAGCAAACCTTTCTTATACAGTTCCTTCAGCAAGTACCACAATGTTTCGATATAACGATTGTCGTAAGTGATATACGGGTTTTCAAGGTCGACCCAATATCCCATCTTCTGTGTCAGATCCGTCCATTCCTTCGTAAACTTCATCACGTCACGGCGGCAGGCGGCATTATATTCGGCCACAGAGATCTTTTTGCCGATATCTTCCTTGGTGATACCCAATGTTTTTTCAACTCCCAGCTCTACTGGAAGTCCGTGTGTATCCCATCCCGCCTTACGGTTGACAAGATATCCTTTCATGGTCTTATAACGGCAGAAAATATCCTTAATCGAACGGGCAATCACATGGTGAATACCGGGCATACCGTTTGCAGAAGGAGGACCTTCATAAAAGACAAACGAGGGATGTCCTTCGCGGATTTCAAGACTCTTATGGAAGATGTCGCCATCCTGCCATTTCTTCAGCACCTCTTTATTGACGTTCGACAAGTCAAGTTTCGAGTATTCGGCAAATTTCTTACTCATATGCGTTATATTTATCTATCTTCTCAAAAATTGCCGCAAAGGTAGTGATTTAATTCGAATTAGGCAATATGGAAACAGCAAGGACTCAAATCTCTCCGGACGTATTTCCCAGCGCCATCAATAATGCCACCACTTCCGAATAATTCTTCCGGCCGGAGGGAATGTTGTTTCCTTTCAAGAACCAGTTGTAAACGGTACTCTGGATCTCGCCTATAAACGGGCTGTACAAATTCTCCCAGTAAGCGACTTTCCGGTTGTAAAGATCTTTTACCTCGGGGGAGATCGTCTCTTTCCATTCATTAAACTCCTCTTCCGACAATAAGCCGTAGGCATTGCTCAACACATAAGGCAACAAAGCAAAATAAGCCGAAAACCGGATTTCCGGCACTCCGGAACGGGAACAGACGAGAAAACCATACAAATTCGCTTCCGCCTCGCTGGATATTCCTAACACATGCGCCATTTCATGTGCATAAGTAAACGGATACTGGACCGGGAGCAGATCAGGGTTCAGATTATATTCGGTAAAAAACGGTCCCATATACCCCAATACCCCCACTCCACTCATCAAAAAGGGCATTAACATCGGCTTCGGATGCAAATACCCGGCAGGACTGACTAAAGAGAAACGCCCGGCAATTTCATGATATTCCTTTTTCACTTCCTCTGCGACGAGGGCCTTATCTATTTTTTCGACAGGCACAAAGGACGCATTCAACGAATCTGTATAAGTGGATAAGAACGAACGAAAAGCGTCGGCTGAATAAGCCGCATACGGGATTTCCGTCCGTGTAAAAAAGTCTTTCCTGAAATAATTCAATCCCCAAGCCAGATAAAACCAGACATATATCCACAACAAATATTCGATCATCCGTCCGGCTGTCGCCCGCCAGGAACGTTTCTTCACAATGGCATAAACCAGATAAGCAAGCAAACCGGCCATACTACCGTATATCAGGCAATCACCTATCGAAAAAGAAAATAGAGAAGAAAAACAGGACAAAGCACCCGATATATAAGGATATACATTCCGGGCATACGCCTCTCCCATATCCGGCGAACGCATGGCGCACCAGATACCGGCCAGAAGGAGAGACAAGACTATCCAGCGTATATATTTCAATTTGAAATGTTTTTATTCAATAACTTCTTCACTTCCGCTTCCGACAGATTCCGGCGACAGGCATAATCTTTCATCTGTTCTTCATCAATATTACCAATCATGAAATATTGGGAATCCGGATGTGCAATATAAATGCCGCTCACCGTCGCCGTCGGATACATAGCGCCGTTTTCCGTCAACCGGACACCGATCTGTGACATATTTAACAACTTATCCAACGTGTAGTTCAAAAGCTGGTCCGGCAATGAAGGATAACCGATAGCCGGACGTATTCCCTGATATTTCACTTTATACAGGTCGGAGATGGAAAGCGATTCATCCGGAGCATATCCCCAATATTCCTTACGGACCTTTTCATGGAGATATTCGGCCGTAGCCTCGGCCAAACGATCGGTCAAGGTTTGCAACAACATGGAATTATAGGTATCTCCCTCCTGCTCGAACCGTTCTTTCAGAGATTCGGCGCCGGTACCGGCCGTCACCACGAAAGCGCCGACATAATCCGTACGCCCTTCCGATACTGGCATCACATAATCGGCTAACGACTTATAGATTCCTTCCTCTTTTTTCGCCTGTTGACGCAAAACTGGAAGCAAGACTTCACCCACACGGATATTATCCCCATCACCATTTGCCGGGAAGAAACCATAAACCGCCTTGCAATACTCGGCTTTCATCTCAACCAAGCGATCCAACAACTTAACAGCATCCTTGTATAACTGCATAGCCTCCGACGCCTTCGTCCGGTCCGCTTCCGAGAATTCGGCCAGCCAGGCGGCACGACAAGCGTCACAGCCGTGGATCTGCGCAATTTCCGAGAAACGCCCATTCAGTTTCCAGGCACTAAAAAAGAAGGTCCAATGAATATATGGAATTATTTCTTCCAAAGGAATAGAAGGAATCACCTGTACCCCGTTCCGAGCCGGGACAACCGGGTTATAAGAAGCCCAATCGATCACCGGACGATTCGTCCGGGCTTCCGCCAACGGGACCAGTATCTCTTTTTTCTTATTCACAGAGGCACGCAGAGCTTCATACTCACTGTTCAGCTGGGCGATATAAGCATCGCGCGTATCCGGGTTCAACAGTTTGGCCGCAATCAACGGGTTTTGCGAGGCGTCCAGCACATGAATGACCGGATAGTCATAATGCGGAGCGATCTTAATGGCCGTATGCAACTTCGAAGTCGTGGCGCCGCCCACCATTATGGGAATGCTCAGGCCGGCTTTCTGCATCTCGTCCGTCACATGCACCATCTCTTCGAGCGAAGGCGTGATCAGACCGGAAAGACAGACCAGGTCGGGCTTTTCTTCAATTGCCTTTTTTACAATCACGTCTGCCGGAACCATCACTCCCAAATCGATCACCTCATAATTATTGCAAGCCAGGACGATCGAAACAATATTCTTTCCAATGTCATGCACGTCACCTTTCACTGTCGCAAACAGAACCTTTCCTGCCTTAGCAGAATCGGAAGAGACCTTTTCTGCCTCGATCGCCGGTTGCAAGATGGCGACTGCCTTTTTCATCGTACGGGCAGTCTTGACAACCTGCGGTAGGAACATTTTTCCAGCACCAAACAATTCGCCTACCTTATTCATCCCACCCATCAGCGGTCCGTCGATAATATCCACCGCACGCGGATATTCCTTCAAGGCTTCCTTTAAATCTTCTTCCAAATGATCGCCGACTCCTTTTATCAGAGCGTTTTCCAGACGTTCCTTCAACGGATATTCACGCCAGACTTCCTGCTTTTCACCTTCTCCCTCCTGCGCTTTTACATGCAGGTTCTGGGCATATGCAATCAGTTCTTCAGCTGCTTCCGGACGGCATGCCAGAATGACGTCTTCCAACAACATACGGAAAGCAGGTTCTATATCTTCATAGAGTACGGACGACGACGGGTTCACGATCCCCATGTCCATGCCTTTGTTAATCGCATGATACAGGAATACGGAATGCATGGCCTCCCGCACATAATTATTTCCACGGAAAGAGAAGGAAAGATTGCTGACACCGCCGCTCACCTTCGCCCCCGGCAGGTTCTTCTTGATCCATTCCACGGCACGGATAAAGTCAAGTCCGTACCCGTTATGTTCTTCCATACCGGTAGCGATAGCCAGCACATTCGGATCGAAAATAATTCCGTTCGGATCGAAATCGACTTTCTCCCGGAGGAGACGGTAAGCACGTCCGCAAACCTCGATCTTCCGTTCAAACGTGTCTGCCTGCCCCTTTTCATCAAAAGCCATTACGACCGTAGCTGCACCCAACTGTTTGATGCGAGCGGCATGTTGCAGGAAAACCTCTTCTCCTTCTTTCAAAGAAATCGAATTCACAATACTTTTACCCTGCACGCACATCAAACCTTTTTCGATCACCTCCCATTTAGAAGAGTCGATCATCACGGGAACACGGGAAATATCAGGTTCGGATGCGATCAAGTTCAAGAAAGTCGTCATCTCCTTCACGGCATCCAACATTCCGTCATCCATATTGATATCGATCACCTGCGCGCCGTCTTCCACCTGCTTGCGGGCAATTGTCAAAGCCTCTTCATAATTTTCTTCCTTGATCAGGCGCAAGAACTTACGTGAACCAGCCACATTGCATCGTTCGCCGACATTCACGAAATTATTTTCCGGCTTTACTTCCAGCAACTCCAGACCGGACAACCAAAGACAATCGGGCCTCGGAGCCGGTACATGCGGCTTGGCCCCTTTCACCAGTTCGGGATATTTGGCAATATGGGCCGGCGTCGTACCACAACAGCCTCCCAATATATTCACCAGCCCTTCGTCAATAAAAGATTTTACATGAACAGCCATCTTTTCCGGCGTCTCATCATAGGAACCGAAACTGTTCGGCAGACCGGCGTTCGGATAAGCACTTATATAATAGGGAGCATGTTTTGCCAATTCAGCCAGAAAAGGCTTCATATCGGCAGCACCGAAAGAGCAGTTCAGACCGACACTAACAATATTGGTATGTTGCACGGAAGCCAAAAACGCAAGCAATGTCTGCCCCGAAAACGTACGTCCTCCCTGGGCAGATAACGTCAGAGAAAGCATAATTGGTAAATCCTTGCCTTTTTCCTTCAACACAGCCTCGGCGGCTTCCAGTCCGGCTTTCACATTCAGCGTGTCGAAAGTCGTCTCAAACAAAACGATATCCACGCCCCCGTCTACCAAAGCGTCTACCTGTTCTTTATAGGCACTATACAAATCCAAGTAGGTGACAGCACGGTAAGCCGGATCGCTCACGTCAGGGCTCATCGAAGCAGTCTTATTAGTTGGGCCGACAGAACCAGCTACAAAGATCGTGCGATCCGGATGTTCCTTCATAAAGCCATCGGCCACCTCACGCGCCAATTTTCCGGCAGCCAAATTGATATTTCTCACCTGCCCTTGCATGCCGTAATCCTCCATCGAGATAGCATTTGCATTGAAAGTGTTGGTAGCAAAAATATCGGCACCGGCATCCAGATACTGACGGTGGATCGATTTGATCACATCCGGCCGGGTGATACATAACAGGTCGTTATTTCCTTTCAGGTCGCTCATCCAATCGGCAAACTGTTTTCCGCGATAATCTTTCTCGGTCAGTTTAAATCCCTGGACCATCGTACCCATTCCTCCGTCCAGAATCAAAATGCGTTCTTTCAGGAGATTCAAAAATATTTCTTTATCCATAAAGGTTCGTTACCGTTTAAATGCACGATCCATCTCCCGGCGGTCGTCCCGTTCCTTGATAGAGTCGCGTTTGTCATATTCCTTCTTACCTTTGGCAATAGCCACAACGACTTTGGCCAGTCCTTTATCATTAATAAAAAGACGTGTCGGAATAATTGTAAAGCCATTATTGCGGGCAGCGCTTTCAATCTTCCGCAATTCCTTTTTAGTCAGCAACAGCTTGCGGTCACGGCGAGCCGTATGGTTATTGTATGTCCCGTAGAAATATTCTGCCACATACATATTCTTCACCCACAATTCCCCCTTCTCCACAATACAAAACGTATCAACCAGACTCGCCTTTCCCAAGCGTATCGATTTGATCTCCGTACCGGTCAGCACGATCCCTGCCGTAAACGTGTCGAGCAACTCATAATCGAAAGTCGCCCGCTTGTTCTTTATCTGTATGTTATTACTAATCTTCTCTTTCATCTTATTCTCCTATCAAAAACGTAAACCGGGCATCAGCATGGAAAGAATTACCTCGATCAACCAGGGCGTCAGCAAAATCAGACCGGTCGCGGTCCCGACAAACTTCAGGCGTATCTTCTCCTCCACCTGCATATAAGGGCCGGCCCCTTCCCATACGATATAAAATGTATATAACACAAATATACGCAAAAAGAAAAACTCCGGAAGTAACATCAACACGATGTTCAATGCAAACATCAACGAAGACGAATAGCCGACAAAGCGTTGACACAGTTTCATATCCTTCTCCCGTTTGAACCATCCCTGCCAAATCTCATTCAGCAAATAGGAAGCCAGATAAAAGCCGCCGAACGCAGCGACTAATGTCCGGATAGACGACTTCAACGCCAGTTCGACATCAAACTCCTTCCGAGTGAACAGCACGCCTAAAAAAGCAGCAACCGTAACGAATCCGATGAGAGGATACACAAACCGGGATAAAAACTCATCGTCCTTTTCTTCTTTTCTCGTCAGAATATCCCACGCCTTTCCCGGCTGGGAGATGATGGCTACAACCAATTTAAATATCTCTTTATACATTTTTCAATACGCTCGTTTGCTATTTATCATTTTATTTGCCTTTTCCTGTCAAGTCTATTGTAAACACGTCGGAACTTTTCCAGTTTATCGATGCAGAATCCTTCCCGAACGAATATGCATAGTTAATCCGGAACTTCAGTTCATCCGAATGATTCTTTTCCGCCTTTTTCACCAGATCTTCGATATTGAACGCACAAGGAATAATCATCGCCTCGCCTCTTGTCGTGTCCGCCTTGATTCTGATCGTGCGGAGGTAGAGGCTATAAATATTATCGTCTCCCAACAATTTATCCGAATTATAGGACAAAGAGAAACTGTCCACTTGGTTTGCCGGGTGATTGCTTATCTCCGTGAACAGGAACAAATTGCCTCTGATATAAGCGGAACGCGCCTGGAGGGAAGAAAGCAACAGTTCGTCCTTTGCAACAATAGAGGTATCGGTCAACGTATTATAGAAGTTCCAACGATTAACCTCCGAGATCGTATTTTCATAAATAATAGCCTCGGTATAACTGGTATCCGTCCCTGCCCCCATATTGTTTGCGACCCCGTAATCGATGGAATAATCAAACAAAATACATTCTCCGTTTTCCACATTGGCATTCTGGAAGTCTTCCGAAGAGACCACTACGTCCCCCTTGGTATAAATAGCCTTACCAGGTCCGTAACCGGTCACCACTACCCCTGCCTGGTTTGCCATCGTCAATTGGGTGGCCGGGTCTCCCAAACAAGAATTCAACACAACCAAACAAAAGGCCAAAACGCCATATAATACTGTTTTTCTCATTTCCATATACAAATTTGAAGTCGTATTTATCTTCCTCTCTTTATGGAGGAAACGCACAAAGGTACGAAAAAAAGGTTTATACGACAAAAGCCGGAAGATTAATCACACTCATAAAAGGAAAGCATGAATCGAGGCGGAGCTCATCCCACCCACAGATTCATGCCTCTTTTCCTAATTATTATGGCAAAATAATTAAAAACAAGTAAATAGCTACGGGAAACGGAAATAAAGAAAGGCAAAAGCCTACGGCTTCACAGTTCTCTTCCGGCCTATCCTCGAAGCCGTCGAAAAAATATGCGTTGCAGGTCTTCTGACTTACTTCCGGTATGAGCGCCTTCCCAACTCGCGTCAGTGGCATAAAAGAATTGCCCAATCCGTTTTGAAGCTTACAGCAGCGGGACTGTCCGGGATTTGCACCCGATTCCCTTTTAATCCTTTTCCGCAGATTGCGAAGCAGGAACAATGCATGGGACAAATATAAAGATATTTTCCATATATTTCTCATCTTCTTACAGAAAAAAGCTGAAACCGACTCCAGACCCGTTAAGCTTTGCGGTAAGCCTCGACAGCTTCCTGAACGGAGCCGTACATCAACAGCAGATGGCGGGATTGGTTATAGGGAAGATTCAATTCCTCGGCAACCATGCGGGTTCCACGGTCTATAAGTTTCTGATTGGTGAGCTGCATATTGACCATCCGGTTTCCTTTAACCCTACCCAATCGGATCATAACGGAGGTGGAGATCATGTTCAGGATCATTTTCTGCCCCGTGCCGGATTTCATACGGGAACTGCCAGTGACAAACTCCGGCCCGACAATCATTTCGATTGCGATATCGGCCTCCATCGCCATCGGTGAATCTGGATTGCTGGAAATGGAGGCAGTCAGGATGCCCTGTTCACGTGCTTTGCGAAGGGCACCGATCACATAGGGAGTCGTCCCGGAAGCAGCAATGCCGATCACGGTATCCTTCGTATTAACCCGGTGCTCCAACAATTCCTGCCAGCCGCGTTCCTCATCGTCTTCAGCATTCTCCACAGGATTCCGGAGGGCAGTATCGCCACCAGCTATCAAGCCGACAATCAGTGTGGAAGGCATCCCAAACGTCGGGGGGATTTCGGAAGCATCCAAAACTCCCAACCGCCCGCTGGTTCCGGCTCCCAGATAAAAGATCCGTCCGCCCTGCTTCATGCGGGGAACGATCTGCAAAACCAATTCTTCTATTTTGGGGATTGTCTCTCGGACAGCCAACGCCACTTTCTGATCTTCCGTATTGATATCTTCAAGCAAGTCCCGGACGGACTTCCGTTCCAGGTCGTTATAGAGAGAATTCTGTTCCGTTATCTTAATGAATGACATAGCTTATTACAATTTACACGTTGCAAAGCTACTAAAAATATCACATTTACATGTCGGTAAACTTCAAGCAAACAGGCTTACTAACCCGGATGTCTTTTCCCGTATCTTTCAACAAACCGCTTTGCTTGTCTATTTCGTAAACCTGCACGATATGACTATCCCGACAAGCGCAAAGCAGGAACTTGCCGTTGGGGGTGATGACGAAATTACGCGGATGAATACCGGTCAGCTGATAACCAATCTTTGTCAATTGCCCGTTTTCCAGATCGATAGAAAAAATCGCGATACCGTCACCTTTCAGACGGTTAGAGGCATATAGGAAACGACCGTCCGGTGTGATGTGTATATCGGCACTACCGGAGACATGTAACGTATCGGCTTCTACAAACCGGACCGGGGTCAGGTTGCCCTTGTCGTAATACATGAGAGCGACGCGGCCCGAAAGCTCGCTAATCAGGTAAGCCCATTTCCCATTCGGATGAAAAACCGTATGGCGCGGACCTTCTCCCACCGGCAAACTAAAAGAGGCAGGCGTCCCTTCCCGCAAACTCAAGCCTTTATCGGAAGCAACGATCTCGTATTTATAAATCCGGTCCGTTCCCAGATCGTTGGCATACAGATAGTTCTCATCCGGAGAAGCGTACACGCAATGCAGATGCGGGACCGCCTGGCGTTCGGCCCCCGGTCTTCCTCCTTCATACGCATATACTTCAGCCGGTAGCAAAGCTCCATCGGCCGAGATGGAGAAAACACTTATGCTTCCGCCGTTGTAGTTGGCCGTGACAGCCATCCGGTGTTTACTGTCCACCCAGATATAGCAGGGAGCGCTCCCATCCGTATGCTGCTCGTTCAGCAAAGAAAGCGTCCCGGTTTGCTTGTCAAACGAATAGGCACATACTTTTGCGTCCGGCACAGCAGTTTCACTTACCGAATAGACAAACTTGCCATCCCGGCTCACTGTCAGATAAGAAGGATCTTGAATGCCCGACAGGCTTTTCACCGGCACAGCCGTCCCTTTCTCCACATCGAAGCGAAACAGATTTATACCAGGGTCTGTAGCACCCGCATACGATCCGACAAACAAAAACAATTCACTATCCTTTTGCATACACGATGTTATTGCCATAATTAACACCCCCGCTAAAAAATACTTTAAATTCGACATACATGCATTATTATTAACCGGGAAACATATTTACTTTCCGCATTTATCTTTCAACCATTCAATACGTTCCGACTGCTGTTCCGGATATGTCCAGTGACCGGTTTCGAGGTAAAGATGCAAGTCCTTCACTCCCGGAATAACATTGTAGGCCGAATACATGGATGTCGGAGGACAAGTCACATCATTATATCCCCAGCTATACCAGCCCGGAGCGTTCACCCGGCGGGCAAAATTCACGACATCAAAGTAAGCGAGCGTTTCCACTTCGTTTGCCACAGGCTGCGCATTCCGGTAGTAATGCGGCCAGCCTCCCGCACGTTTATGCAGATAGCCGGCATAATCGCACAAGGCCGGATAGAAAGCAGCAAGAAACTTGATACGCGGGTCTAGTCCGGCCGTGACAATAGACAAGGCTCCTCCCTGGCTTCCACCGGTCACACCGACTGTATTTCCATCAAACTCAGGCAAAGAATAGAGGAAGTCCACAGCCCGCACGCAACCGAGATAGACCCGTTTGTAGTAATGCGTATCGCGATTATTCTTGTTCATTGCATTATATCCGTTCAATGCTCCAGCAGCCAAGTTGTTATACACTTCCTGCGGCATCGTCACAGGAACACCATGTATTCCAATCTCCAACGTAATGATATCTTCTCCCAAATTGAATCCGTTATAAGGACGTATGCCCGCTCCTGGAACCTGGAGGACCGCCGGATATTTACCAGTTTTCTTCGGTACAATCAGAATGCCATATATACGGGAACCGGGGCGTTCATTCTGGAAACTGACATGATAGACATTCTGCGTAGAAGTGCATCTTTCCGGCAACAAAGTCATCTTGGGATCTAGCGGCTGCTTACGGGCTTCAGCGATCGCACCGGTCCAGAAAGCATCAAAATCTTCCGGATTGACCGTCGTCGGCCGAATCCTCGTTTCATCCACGCCAACTGTCGCCATCCCTTCATACTTCCGTCCGTCCACTTTGGCCGTCACCCTGCAACGCAAGAATCCGGGTTCATTCATCTTCGCTTTCAGTATCGTTTTTCCATCCGCCAAACGAACGTCTTTCTTTACAACCGTCGGAAAATATTCCGGTCCCAACTCATAATCGACAACTACATCTTTCAACAAATTCTCATTCTTGAAAACCTGTACCGTAAACTTGACTTCTTCCTTCGCCTTGCATTTCCAATCGATACGATCAGGCGAAACCACCACATTGACCAACTTCTGGGCTGGTTGTGCCAACACCAACGCACAATTACCCAACATACCCAGAAGCAAACACAATAAGAATAAAGATTTTTTCATGATAAAAACCGAATTAGATAATTTATTATTTATAAAACACAGTGATAGTGGATCAGACCTTGAACCGGACTTTGAACGATCGTTCCTAATCGAAGCTCGAACTCACGAGCAACATCTTTCAATATATCCTGATAATACCAAGCAATGGAGCCTGTCAGATAGACAGGATGCTCCCGGTAATCATACTGCATGACATTGCGGGCAAAGAACGCCCGGAAGCTATTGTTCACCAGATCACGTATTGCAGGTTCTTCTATATGCCGGAGCAAAAAAGGAGACAGGCTTGCCAAAAAACGATTCGGGAAAGACCCTTTATAAACCTTTTCCATAATGATGGCCGGTGTCAAACCGGACTCCGCCCAAAAAGCCTCTTGCAAAGCTGCCGGCAACTGGTTCTTCAACACATCCCCAACCAACAATTTTCCAAGTACGGCGCCACTCCCCTCATCTCCCAAGACAAAGCCCAACGGAGATATGCTCTTGACAATACCCTTTCCGTCATACAGACAGGAGTTGGAACCGGTCCCCAAAATACAAGCAATGCCGGGGCTGTCTCCACAAAGGGCACGGGCGGCTGCCAGCAAATCGCTGCCGACCTCCACCGGGACCGGCAGATAGCGCGTGACAGAACGGCGTATAATCTCGTTCTTTTCCGTGAATGCACATCCGGCACCATAAAAGTAAACGGCCCCGACAGAATCGGACTCCCTTATCCGGGGAATCAGATTGTCCCTTATCTCAGCCGAGATCTCCTCTTCCGTCTGGAAAAAAGGATTAATTCCTCCTGTCCTGATCCGGTCTATCTCCCGATTGCCGGACACAATACTCCAATCCGTTTTCGTGGAACCGCCATCCGCTATCAATATCGTTTTCGCCACCATACAAAGCAAATATATTTAGTTATTTCCTTGTTTCTTCTTCCCGAATTCGGGATCGATCTTCAGGCAGGCCGTGACAAGCAACGTCACCAGGCAACATCCCATCACCCACCAGAAGAAATTCTCGTAACCCATCTGTTCCTGCAACCAGCCGGCCGCCATTCCAGGAAGCATCAGGCCCAAAGCCATAAAAGCCGTACAGATCGCATAATGTGCCGTCTTATGTTCTCCGTCGGAATAATAAATCAGATACAACATATAGGCCGTAAAGCCAAAGCCGTATCCAAACTGTTCGATAAATACGCAAATGTTGACTATCCACAAATTATCAGGCAACGCACTGCTCAAATAAATAAAGACAGCGTCAGGAAGGGAAATTGCCAACGCCATCGGCCAGATCCATTTCTTCAATCCTCCTGCCGAGGCGGCGATACCTCCCAATATTCCGCCCAATGTCAAACCGATCGTACCGATCGTCCCGTACACCAGTCCGATTTCAGCCGTCGAAAGCCCCAAGCCACCCACTTCGCGGGGATCGACCAGGAAAGGCGTTACCAATTTAGTCAACTGGGCTTCCGGAAAACGGTACAACAGCATAAACAGGATCGCGACAAAGGCTTGTTTCTTTTTGAAAAAAGAGGCGAAAGTCGCGAAAAACTCTTTTAAGATTGTGGAAGGAGTCACCGTAGCCGATGGCTTATCCCCTTTCGGCAAAGGAAGTATATACCGGTGATACAGGAACAAAGCCAAAAACAGCCCGCCTAAAATAAAGAATGTAACAGACCAGGCAAGCGGGATATTCCCCGTACTGTTTTCCAGAAATCCGGCAAACATGACCAGCACACCCTGTCCGGCAATAATCGCAATCCGGTAAAAAGTACTCCGGATACCGACGAAGAAAGCCTGTTCATGCGAATCGAGAGCCAGCATGTAAAAGCCGTCCGCCGCAATATCATGTGTGGCGGAACTGAAAGCCAGCAACCAGAATACAGCCAATGAAGCCTGGAAAAAGAACGTCGTCGGGATCGTAAACGCCACTCCGGCAAGTCCTGCCCCGATCAATAACTGCATCGTGGCCACCCACCAGCGTTTAGTCTTCAGCAAATCCACAAAAGGACTCCAAAAAGGTTTGATCACCCAGGGCAGATTCAGCCAACTCGTATAAAGGGCGATATCGGTATTTGAAACTCCCAGGCGCTTATACATAAGGACAGAGACGATCATCACCGCGACATAAGGTATTCCCTGCGCAAAATACAGGGAAGGAACCCAAAACCAAGGAGACCGTACAGATGGCTTATCAGACATAGGCTTATATGATATCATGCTTCATCTCTTATTTTCCGGATGAGCTCATTCTCCTCATCCTCCGTAATACTTACCTCTTCCCAGACCTTTTCGAGGTCTGCAAATGTCACTTTCTTAAAGTCCTTTTCCAAAGGGACGACAAATAAACCGGCCATCTCGACCGTCGCCGGGCTGATGAGAATATTGGCATCTCCCTCGGCATAATAGCAGGATGGACGCAATTCCCGCCGGGGGAAGATACAGGTAATCCAAACATCATCCTCCCTCCAGACCAACAGGTTCATCATTGGTTCGTAATCCTCCGGTCCCATCGGCATCATGTCGTATAACAACTCGAAAACGGCCGCCGCCTCACCCTTATCCCTCGACACTAGGATAAAACAGACCGGAAGGAGATCGACTGAAGCATAGAAACCAGTCCGTTCACTTTCCCAAACGACCTGTTTCGGGAAGTTCGGCCAATTTCTCACAACCGGAAACTCCTCTTTCTTTCCAGCTTGGAAATGCATATGATCCGGAGCGGAAGCACCGCATTTCGGACCATTATAGAACAAGGCATAGTCAGATAAATCCGAAACGATGTCCAGCATATCCTCGTAATAAGGCTTTATCTGTTGCTTTTCATGCCAACGCAGGGGAACGGTCAGATGGTCTTCGAAAATAGGATATGGATTAACCAGTATTTCAAACGCATCATTATACGTCACTCCCTTTTGTTCTTCCGGCCGATGGCAGAAAAAACAGGGGCGCGCCAGCAAGGATGCCTTGTCGATCTTAGCTGCGGAAGAACGAATCCGTTCCGGATTAAATTGAAGAATCGTTGTCCTGTAATCATCCTGGAAATAACGCGTCTGCACATTGGTCAAAGAACCATAATTCTCCCTTGCCAGTTTCCAATCCTGCTTTTGGTCTATCAGCAGGAATTCTATTTCTCGTTCCAAATCATTCATAAGCTTCGTGTTTTCATGGTTGCCGGCAACTTGTCCCGCAACACAAATGTAGTGAAAAAAGAATCCATAGTGAGCAAACAGCCAAAAGACCAAGAAGAAATCATTTGGGCGAATGAGCGTTCAAGGCAATCCGCGCCTGCAATTCCCAAGTACGAATACGGTCTTTGTAGGTATTATGTCCGTTCATTTTCACGACATCGAGCGCGGCATCCGAATTGTCTTCCCAGCGGCGGCAGAGGTAAAGGACATCATAGATGCGCCCGATACGCCAGGTGCGGGAGATTCGCAGCCCCAAAGCATAATCTTCTCCATAGCTTGTATTCGGAAGGTTGATCCTCCGGAGCACAGGTGTATAAAAGGCACGGGGAGCTCCCAGACCGTTGATGCGGAGCGCATTGTTACGTCCGTTTTCAAGCGTCCACTCCCGATGGTCGATGATGCCGGGCGGTATTTCGTTCATCTTGAAATCGGTCATCCGATAGGTTCCGACAACCATCGCGCAGTTCTGTTCGTAAAAAGCATCAACGATCTTCTGCAACGTATCAGGACCGCTATATACATCGTCGCTATCGAGCTGGACGGCAAACTTGCCACAAGCCGGATGATGCACACCCACGTTCCAGCAACCGCCGATCCCCAGATCGGAACGTTCCGGAACCAAATGAACCACACGTCCGTCTGCGGTATATTTTTCGATCGCTTCGGAAGTTCCGTCTGTCGAATGGTTATCCACAATAATCAGATTAAAGCGGAAGGTCGTTTTTTGTGCCAGCACGGAACGGATAGCATCTTCTATCGTACGGATACGGTTGCGGACCGGGATGATAACGGAGGCTTCCTGCTCGAAACCGCCAGCATCGAAGGTGACCGGTTCAAAGTCCGGGGCAAGATAACCGCCGACCCGTTTCAGGTAGGCCGTACAAACAGCTTCCATCTCGATCTGCACCGCCCGGTTTTTCGGATCAACATAATCGAACAACTTCTCTCCGCTCTTGCGGATATCCGTCTCCACTTCCGAGTACAAATATTCATTGACATGAACCAGTTCGGCCAGCTCCGAGACACGAAGGCGAAGGTCATACAGCCCGGCAAAACGGTAATCAGCATCCATCGCCCGGACCGCCTGCTTCAAAACGGACGAACGGAAAAACAGCAGGGAGCCGAAATCAAAATCATCACGCAAGCTTCCTTTCTGATAGTCTATGACAGGAGCCTGTTGGCTGTTGCCGTTTTTTAACAGGTAACGATCCGCATAAAGCATTCCGGCATTCGTATCGCCGGCAATAGCCAACAGGCGTTCGAAGGCGAACTGCCCCGGCTCGAATGCCGTATATTTGGTATATAACAATGTATAGGCCGTATCTGCATGTAAAGCAATCGTCCGAAAAGTAGCGGTACTGGCGGGCGAATCGATCATCAGCATCTCACAACCCTCGACCTCATCGGGAATCTTTTCCGTCGCTAACAAGTAGATATTCTTTATCCGGTCACATAACCCCAACGCTCTTACGGTTTGCCTGGCCTGGGGTAAAGAAAGGAACGGAATGAAGCAATTTATCATTTTCATAACGTAATTAGTTGATACCGGAAACAAAAATAAGGATAAAATATGAGCTTTTGCCGGAAGAGAAAAATATCTTTGTAAGTATATCAAAAATAAAACCAAGCTGGCAGAAGACCTTCAAGCATAGACGGCACAAGAGGCCTTATTTTCCCTCCTCGAAGATAAGACCTTTCGTTTGTTTTCTTTCGAGAGATGACGGGGTGAGCAAAATACGACCTTCGCTTTCCGCATGTACCGGCAGGCTCTTCAATCCGCTTATCCGCGAAAGCGCCTCACTCAGCAGCCTCTCGTTCGTATCTCCGAAGGGCAACAAATCATTTCCTATAACCAGTTCCTCGATCTTCACATCCGGTTCAAAACCATTTGCATAGTCAGCTTCGTGATCGGCATTATAAATGCGTAATGTAATCGGATGCAACAGCCAGCCATATTTTTCTTTGGTTCCGAAAGTGTTGCTGCCCACCCGCTTGCCAATCGTTTTTTCTCCTATGATCGTAATGTTACTACGGGTAAGATAAGGGATCAGGCAATTGATCACGGCTTCCGAAGCAGATGCGGTCACACTTCCTGTCAGCACGTAAATGCGTTTCAAGTCCAGATTAGCATTTCCTATTTCAGAATTTTTTCTCAACAGCAAAGTTTCATCACTTTTTGATTGCTTTTCGTTATGCTCCATAATACAGAATGTCTTACCCAAAGCATCGGCCGGAGCCAGAAGAGAGGTCATCAACTGCGCACAAGTGACCAAACCTCCCTGATTATATCGCAAATCCAATATAAACTCGTCCACATTTTCAACCTTAAACCCGGCAAAGACCTGTTTCATCCGGTCGTCATAGATTGTACTTTCATCGTCCGGACCGGAAGAAAAACTGTTGTAAACCAAATAACCAACCTTCTTGCCACCCACCGTATAGACAGAATCTTTCAGAAAAGGCGTGTCTTCCACTGCACGGGAAGCTGCAACCGAAATAGTTTTTCTTTTATAAAAAGTGACCTCATTGCCTTTTCTTACCGCATCTGCCAATAAGAAAGTAGTTTCACCTCCGCTATAAAAAGCAGACAAGTTCGTCACATTCGGAGTCTCACTACCAACGGCAATAATCCAGTCCCCCCGTTCCAATCCGGCCTCGGCAGCAGGAGAGCCAGGCAAGACATATAAAACCCAGGCATAATAAAGGTTGCCGTTTTTATATGATGCAAACTCAAAACCATACGAATCGGACTCCGAAACAGATTTCGTCTCCTCTTCCTTTTTCTCTATCCGGGAAAAAGTGAGCCATCCGTCTCCGTATTTTACGCCATCCTGATCAGACAACAATGAATCGAAGAACTTATCTGGAGATTGTGAGAAGTTCAAATTTCCTTTGCCGGGCATATCCTCATTCCACAAATAGTAATCCGCCATAATCTTATAGATCCAACCATTCGTACCCTCGTCGGAGAGATCCGGAACCTCATCCTCCGTCGTACAAGACGGTACAAGCAAAAGGATAGCCAGCAATCCCGCGAGGACGGCAAAACCATTGAGCACATTGAAGTTGGCCTTCCGGTACAACAAACGTTTGATGACCCAGTCAAAGCGAATAGGCCTATCCTGCAACACCCTTCTCTCCATCTCTTTCCTGATTTCCAAATCCGACTCTTCCTTTTTTGCTTTATTCACTATTACTTATGGCACAAATATAACCATTATTAATGAGTAAGCAACGAATCGAGAAGAATGTTCAAATAATAACCATCGACAAAACGGAGGCGTTTAAATATAAAACGACCTTTTTCGCCGGAAAAGATGCAAAAACAGGGCATAAAAACGCATCCAACACAGCAGATAAACATCCCCACACCCCCGCAAAGGCCTCGCGCAGACCCGGGTCTGCACCTCTCCCACACCCGGGCCTCTGTGGTGGGTACACCCGGGTCTCAAGCGGCTTTGCAAGCTGTTTTTGACAAAAGAAAAGCCTGTCTTGATGAAAAAAGAAGCCGCTTTAACAGGTTTTGCACCTGTTCCCGGACGGTCCCTGTTTTTATCGTATAATTGATACACAGGATATTATCGTTTTTCTCCATGATGGTTATGACAGATGAATGGCAGTTCAAAACAGCAACTATCATGCCATAACATATTGGCTTAAACCGATATACATGTGGATATGATAGTATGATAGTTAAATCATCTTTTGCCACATCCTGATCTTGTTTTAGTTTTGCTTGTTTGTTCATATCAATACTTATAATGGTAATAAAAAAACTGCGTAACTCTCCATCGAAAGCTACGCAGTCTACTATATTATAATAAAAAATTTACAGCTATTATTCTTCACCTAACAGGATTTCCAAGATCTGAACGGCAGCCTTCGACACAGAAGTACCCGGACCAAAGATGGCAGCAACGCCTGCCTTGTACAGGAAGTCATAATCCTGTGCAGGAATAACGCCACCAGCTATCACGATGATATCTTCGCGTCCTAACTTCTTCAGTTCTTCGATCACCTGCGGAACCAAAGTCTTGTGTCCGGCAGCCAAAGAAGAAACACCCATTACGTGAACGTCGTTTTCTACAGCCTGGCGGGCAGCTTCGGCCGGAGTCTGGAACAACGGTCCCATATCCACGTCGAAACCACAGTCTGCATAACCTGTAGCTACAACTTTAGCACCACGGTCGTGTCCGTCCTGACCCATCTTAGCGATCATGATACGCGGCTGGCGACCTTCTTTCTTGGCAAACTCGGCAGTCAGCTCACAAGCCTTCTGGAAGTCTGCATCTTTCTTAGTTTCTGATGAATACACGCCTGATATAGTTCTGATGATTGCTTTATAACGACCTACTACAACTTCGCAAGCATCGGAGATTTCTCCCAGTGATGCACGCAAGCCGGCTGCCTTGACAGCCAGTTCCAGCAAGTTGCCTTTCTTCGTACGAACACATTCCGTGATGTCGGCCAATGCTTTCTGTACGGCTTCTTCATCACGGTTGGCACGCAGTTCTTTCAGCAGTTCGATCTGCTCGTTACGAACGGCAGTATTATCGATTTCAAGGATATCGATCGGATCTTCCTTCGGCAGACGATATTTGTTCACACCAACGATTGTCTGGATACCGGAGTCGATCCGAGCCTGCGTACGGGCAGCCGCTTCTTCGATGCGCATCTTGGGCAGACCGGTTTCGATAGCTTTCGCCATACCACCCATGCTTTCGATCTCCTGGATCAAAGCCCAGCCTTTATGAACCAATTCGTTCGTCAGAGATTCCACATAGTAAGAACCAGCCCACGGGTCGATTTCCTTACAGATCTTTGTTTCTTCCTGGATATAAATCTGAGTGTTACGAGCGATACGTGCAGAGAAGTCTGTCGGCAAAGCGATCGCTTCGTCCAATGCGTTCGTGTGCAAAGACTGCGTGTGCCCCAAAGCGGCAGCCATAGCTTCAATACAAGTACGGCCAACGTTGTTGAACGGATCCTGTTCGGTCAACGACCAACCAGAAGTCTGGCAGTGAGTACGCAAAGCCAGAGATTTCGGGTTCTTGGCACCGAAGCTCTTCACGATCTTCGCCCACAACATACGTGCAGCACGCATCTTGGCGATTTCCATGAAATGGTTCACACCGATCGCCCAGAAGAAGGACAGACGCGGAGCGAAAGCATCGATATCGATACCTGCATTCACACCGGCACGAAGATATTCAAGACCGTCGCAAAGCGTATAAGCCATTTCGATATCGGCCGTCGCACCTGCTTCCTGCATGTGGTAACCGGAGATGGAGATGGAGTTGAACTTCGGCATCTTCTGAGAAGTGTATTCGAAGATATCGGCAATGATACGCATGGAGAATTCAGGCGGGTAGATATAAGTGTTACGCACCATGAATTCTTTCAGGATATCGTTTTGGATCGTACCGGCCATCTCTTCCAACTTGGCGCCCTGTTCCAAACCGGCATTGATATAGAATGCCAGTACAGGAAGTACGGCACCGTTCATTGTCATGGATACAGACATCTTATTCAAAGGAATACCATCGAACAAAACTTTCATGTTTTCCAACGAACAGATAGAAACACCGGCTTTACCGACATCACCTACCACACGTTCGTTGTCGGCATCATAACCACGGTGCGTCGGAAGGTCGAAAGCGACAGACAGACCTTTCTGGCCGGAAGCCAGGTTACGACGGTAGAATGCGTTGGACTCTTCAGCAGTTGAGAAACCTGCATACTGGCGGATTGTCCAGGGACGCATAGCGTACATGCCGCTATACGGACCACGCAAATAAGGAGGCAGACCGGAAGCATAGTTCAGATGTTCCATACCTTCCAGGTCTTCTTTAGTATATACGGGTTTCACCTCGATGTGCTCGGGGGTTTTCCAATTGGCCTCGATGCCATTGGCTTTTGCCCATTCGGCAGCATTAGTAGCTGCAAAACCGGCATTCTTTATATCTATGTTTTTAAAATTTGGTCTCATATCTCTGATGATTTGAGATTCACCATTTATGATTTGCGATTTATGATTCATGGCAACGAACTGCCAATCATAAATTATAAATCATAAATCATAAATCAATTAATTCCTAATTTTACGTTGAAAGCTTTCAATGTCTCAAGCACGTTGCTCTTTACATTTACATATTGGTCGATGCCTACTGCTTTCAGATCTTCCATGCAAGCAGGCATACCGGCTACAACAAATTCTGCTCTTCCGGCCAAAGCCTTGTAAGCAGCAGGAGCCAATTCTGCATATTCATCATCGCTTGAGCAAAGAACCACGATTTCAGCACCAGCCTCAACAGCGGCTTCCACACCGGCTTCAACCGTATCGAAGCCTAAGTTATCAATGACCTTATATCCTGCACAAGCAAAGAAGTTGCTTGAGAACTGAGAACGAGCCAGGCGCATAGCCAGGTTACCGATCGTCAGCATGAATACTTTCGGAGTCTTGCCGCTCTTTTCCGTTGCCAGACGCAAAGCTTCAAATTCCGAAGCACCCCGTGAGAAATCGAGAGCCGTGATAGTCGCTTCACCGCAATTGTGACCACCACCACAGCAGCAACCGGCAGCTTCGTTCTGGATCTTTTCGGCAGCCACTTCGTTGAAGTTCGGGAACTGGTTGGTTCCTAACAGGATTTCACGACGGGTAGCGACTGCTTTCTTGCGGGCTTCGTTGGATGCATTAACTGCTTTCTGGATTTCGCCGGAAGCGACTTCCGCACCAAAACCGCCTTTATCTTCCACTTCCAAGAACAACTTCCAGGCTACATCAGCCAGAGAGTTTGTCAAAACTTCCACATAATAAGAACCGGCAGAAGGATCGACAACCTTATCCAAATGACATTCTTCCTTCAACAACAACTGCTGGTTGCGGGCTATACGTTCGGAGAAGTCGTCCGGAGTCTGATAAGTCTTGTCGAACGGACGAACCGTGATCGAATCGACACCGGCAAGAGCAGCAGACATGGCTTCCGTCTGTGAACGCAGCAAGTTTACGTGAGCATCATAAACCGTCATGTTCCATTCCGAAGTCTGTGCATGAACATGCATCTTGCAAGCGCACTGGCAAGCAGGGTTGTAGGCGGCAACGATTTCTGCCCACAGCCAACGAGCGGCACGGAACTTGGCGATTTCCATGAAGTAGTTGGAGCTGATACCGAAATTGAATTTGATCTTCTTGGTCACTTCCGTAGCGTCCAGGCCTGCCTCGGTCAGCTTAGCCAGCAGTTCGTTTCCCCAAGCCAATGCATATCCCAACTCCTGAGAGATATAAGCACCTGCATTGTTGAAGTAGAAGGCATTCACTGCCAATACTTTGTAACCCGGCAGAGCAGCACCCGCTTTGAGCACAGCGGCAGCAGCTTCCACCCAGTTTTCATTTTCCTTACCTTTTACCAGAGGTTTCTTGAACGGGTCGTAGTTTACAGACCCTTTGCATTTTTCCAGGTCTGCGCCTTTGCCTTTGAAATAGTCGGCGAGAATACCGATCAGCATTTCAGCCTTGCAGTTGCAAGTATTGAAATTCAGTTCCACACACTCAGGACAAATCCCGTCAAGTAAGGTAGCAATGTTTTCAGCGTTTACGTCGCTTCCCTTAATGATGAAGCCAAGAGACGTCACACCCTTATTCAGGATGTCAAGGGCTTTTTCATTAGCACCTTTGAAACAGGTGACTTCGATGTTCTGGCGCACCTTCCAATCGTTGTCCTTCTTTGTTCCGCGAACATAAGGGAATTCACCGGGAAGAGACTCGGTAGTCTTCAAACCTTCGATGTCTTCTGCACGATAGAAAGGATTCACATTAAATCCTTCGCCTGTCTTCCAAACAAGCTTTTTCTCAAACGGAACCCCTTTCAGGTCGGCCGTAATCTTCGCCATCCACTCTTCAGTAGACACAGGTGCGAATTCTGAGAAAAGTTTTTCTTTTAATTCTGCCATAATATTAGTTATTTTAATACTGGTATTAGTAATTGTTCAATAGTATATTGTTCAATAACAGAAGGCAAAGGTAGAATAAATAAACTTGAACGCAAATGAAATACAAACGAATTTGACACCTCTTTTAACGCCTTTTAGTGGAGACACATAGAATTTGGATACCAAAATGACAGGAGACAAACATTTTCTTCAAAAAAATTTCTCCAAATGATACATCGGAATAAAATATTTACTAATTTCGCAACGTCAAACAAAGACTACCCGGTGCATTCGTCTAGTGGTCTAGGACGCCGCCCTCTCACGGCGGAAACTCGGGTTCGAACCCCGGACGCACTACAAGAAGCTCGCAGTTCATTTGCGGGCTTTTTCTTTTTCAGGTTATGAACAAACGTGTCTCGTCCTGATTCAAGTTGACCATGCCACCTCCCGCTTTATATCCACAACTATATATTAGTGAAAAATAAGGACGTAACAACCCAAACTAACAAACATATACACTGAGATTTATAACCAAGACTACTACTCTTTTGCTTTTCGACCAAAGGCAAAAAGGTTTTCGCCCTTAGTCGAAAGGGCTTTTGACTAAGGGCGAAAACCTATTCGACTAAGGGCAAAAGGTCTATGGTTAAGCGGTTTTGCAATAGAAGTATGGTTATTGCCACTTAAATAGTGGCCTTCCGAGTCCGACTTACACTCAGATGAAAGCAAATTATACTTATCTGAACAATGTTGAAACAACCACGCTATCTCCATCATTAGGAGCCGGCTGCAGATCCAGCAAGCGGGCAATTATCAGATACAAATTGACATTCGCCATCACCGGCAGCTCGACATTCTGTTTGAAGGAAGGCCCTGCAGCATAAAAGATGGCCTCCATTTCCGGAGCAAAGTTATCATATCCATGTGTAGCCGCGAATACAGGACACGATTCGGGGCGGAATTGCAGATACGTCCCGATATCCGGTAATACGAACAGATCGCCTATACGCGGATTCTTTCCATACACGAACTTTTCCGGAATCTCATTCTTTCTCCAAACCGTTACACGAGGTACACGCTTCAGGATTGCATAAGCGCTATCTGTATAAGTCGGTTTCGGATAAAGCAAAGTCGGCACTCCGTCGAAAACATAATCGAAACTGTCGCGAGGCAGATAATCGTTCAGATTCACATAATTCTCCGGATAATAAGTTGCCATGCCATGATCAGACAGGACGATAAAATCAATCTGGTCAAAGATATCCAGCCTACGGGCTTCAGCAAAGAAGTCACCTAATATACGGTCCAAATGTTCAACCGTTGAAAGGGTTGCCGACGAATCGGGGGTTGCCCTATGCCCGACTCCGTCCGGTTCTTCCATATACCACATGATCAGGTGCGGGCGGACTTCCTCCGGCAGTTGCAACCAAGCAATCACCGAATCCGCCCTGTCAGAAAAAGGAACATTCTTATCGAACGGTTTCCAGATGGAAGGCCGGCATCCCTGTATCGGATATTCACTACCGACCCAATAGAACGAGGCGGTTCGGACACCCTGCTTTTCCGCCGTGTTCCAGATCGGCTCTCCTCCGAAAAAGGCTGGATTCGGATTTCCCATCACATAGACGCTATCCAGATCGGGGGCATAAAAGAAATTATTCACCAATCCATGATGATCCGGATGCAAGCCTGTCGCCATACTGTAATGGTTCGGGAAAGTCACACTCGGAAAGCTGGGACGAAAAGCAGCCTTCACCCCAACGCAGGCCAATGAATCGAGCGTCGGCGTATGTGCATGCGACGGATAATCCGAACGAAAACCGTCCATAGACAGGACTACGACGTAGCGTTCCTTCTTCGAGTGAGCCGTACATCCGGCTATCGACAAACAGATTATCGAAAAGAGACTTACTAATATGAATGTCTGAAATCTATACATATAGGTTTAGAAAATATATTTAAAACCGATCTGGGCATGCCAGCGAGACAAAACATCATTCTTGGTGATCGTATTCCTCGAATTATAAGCATATGTGTTTGTGTAGTTGCCATCTTCCCCCTTCTTACTGCCGATTACCTGCAAAGGCATTACGTTATAAGCTGCGGTGTAAGTGGTTCCCCATTTCTTATTCAACATATTGGCAAAGTTCGTAACGTCGAATGTCACCTGGAATTTGCTGCCACGGTCTTTCAGCACGAAGATATCCTGCGCCACATGCAGGTCGACCCGGTTTTCCCACGGAGCCGAATTGGAGTTACGCATGGCGTACGCTCCACGATGTTTCTTTGCATAGCTGTCGCCTTCGATCCATTCGTCAAACTTCCGACGGTCTTCTTCTGTCTTGAAGTCCATCTTCTGCAGTTCGTCTTCAGTCGGGATATAAAGCAATGAGTTTCCACCCCAGCCGTCACCGTTGTAGTCGATATAGACCGTTTTCTTTTTCTCGGCATCGTAGTAAGATTCGTTCATCGTCAGACTGTAACGCTGTCCCACGTAGCCGTTATAGACAAGAGAGACGGTAGTTGCCATGAAGCCTTTGGCATAGCGGGGAGTCCGATAACCGACAGAAACCATCACACGGTGAGGGATATCGAACATGGAATAAGCCAGACCAGGGTTATTGGAATCTACCGCATAATTATATTTCCAATTGGAATAAGCCACAGAAGAGGTTCCGTCATACACCGATTTGGAATGCCCGAACGTATAAGACGCAGCCAAGTCCAAACCGAAATAGAAACTCTTTTCAAACAAGGCGGACAGAGAATAGGTATATCCCATATTCGTATTTTTCAGATTGGTAATACTGAAATACTTCTTGTCTACGGAGTAATAAGGAGTGGCGGAAGTTTCCACACCCGGAACGGCATAGACTTTGGCATTGCTCGATAATGCCAGGTTCTCAAAATATACGTTATTGAATGTTTTGGAATATAGCCCTTCCAAAGTCATCTTCACATCACCGGGCAAGACACGTTCCAATGCCAAGTTCACACGGAAAACCTGCGGATATTTAAAGTCTTTGGACACGGTCACGATATCGGGGGTCGCAGGATTTCCCTTTTGGGAATTCATGGCTCCGATCGGATCATCCGCATATTGTCCCAACGAAGGGGCGGAAGTCGAACCGGAAGCAAAGATAGTCGTACCTTTCTGCTCAACCCCGGTATTATTATAAGCATTGGAAAGCCATACAAAAGGAACGCGCCCCGTAAACAACCCCAGTCCACCACGAATCAAGGTGGTCCGGCTATCGTCCGTATACCAGCGGAATCCCAGACGGGGAGATACCATCACTTTGGCGCCGGGCATTTCTCCTACTCTTTCCTTAATATTTTTGCTTGCGGCATATTCATTGAACTCATGATTGACTGTCGGATCATTAAACAACAAAGGGATATCAAAACGTAAACCGTAAGTCAGTGAGAAATTATCGGCAACATCCCATTTGTCCTGTGCGTAGAAGCCAAACTGACCGGCTTTAATAATAGGTGTATAGCGATAGTTACCGCCCGTCACATCGGGGTCCGTATACTTGAATACATATTTGGAAGGACTGTCATTCAAGAATGCGTCCATCGAACCGAACTCCCATGAGCCGGTAACGACCTGGATAAAGAGGTTCTTCATCCGGAATATTTCATTGTGCGTACCGAAGGTAAAAGTATGATTACCCTTATACCAGGAAAGATTGTCCTCAAATGTGTAAATATCCTGATCCAGGGCGTTTGCTCCTGAAGAATACTCCGTACCGATGTTGACCGTCGTATTGTTCGTTCCGCTGTTATCGCTACCGTTAATCTTTACGTTCGGCCCTTGATAAGCCACCTGGCGTTCATCCCGGACTGTCGTAACACCTGCACGGAACTCGTTATACAAGACATCGCTCCAATGGGAGTTCCACTCGGCCACAAACGAATTCGTCTTATTTTTCATCCGGTAACCACTCCCGTTAAAGAAGTAGGTCGTGCTTGACGGGCTGAAAATGTCATCGTATGAGTTATTATACTG
Organism: Parabacteroides merdae ATCC 43184; assembly: GCF_025151215.1. Classification (NCBI taxonomy): domain Bacteria; kingdom Pseudomonadati; phylum Bacteroidota; class Bacteroidia; order Bacteroidales; family Tannerellaceae; genus Parabacteroides; species Parabacteroides merdae. The sequence continues at coordinate 74,552 of NZ_CP102286.1, read as the reverse complement.
ATAACGGAAAGCCAGTTTATTGTTCCGGTCGATATTCCAGTCGATACGTCCTAAGAAATTAAAGGCCCTCTGATCTACATCGCGTGATCCGAAGCTCTCACGGATTCCGGTATATTCTTCATACTTATCGGCGATTTTCTGTGCCATATCGGTGGAAAATCCTTTCTCGTCATATCCGGCATAGAAACGGGAGGGATAAGATTCCTTACGGTTTTCTGCATTGGCAAAGAAAAACAGCTTGTCTTTGATGATCGGACCACTCAACGTCCCGCCAAAAGTTTTTGTGGACTGTTCCGTCAATTTATCCTTTATGTTATCTTTATAAGCATTGTATTTTCCGTAGAGACCTTCATTTGTAAAATAGGAATAGACCGATGCATGATATGTGTTGTTTCCCTGTTTGGTAATAGCATTGATGCCACCTCCGGTAAAACCGCTCTGGCGGACATCGAAAGGAGCGACCACCACTTGGATTTCCTGGATGGCATCCATCGAAATCGGATTGGCATTCGTCTGACCACCGTTTGTACCCGACGGAGCCAGCCCGAAAACATCATTGCTCACCGTACCGTCGATCTGGAAACTGTTATAACGGTTATTGGAGCCGGCAAACGTGATCCCTCCGTTTTTGGAGGTCATGGCCATCGGCATATTCTTTACGACATCATATATATTGCGGTCGACCGTCGGAGTCTCCTGTATCCTTCCTGTAGAAAAATTTTCGGATGCACCGATATTCGCTTTTGCATCAGCTGTGACTACCACTTCTCCCAATTGCTCCGAACTGGGATACAAGGTCGCATTCAGGACATATGTATTGCCCAATTCCAACCTGATATCCGTAAAAACAGCCTTTTTATAACCGACATAGGAAATCTCCACTTTATAGGGTCCTCCGGTACGCATTCCCTGGATCGTGTAGCGGCCATCCACATTCGTTACCGCACCATACATGGTTCCGGATGGTTCGTGTACCGCTACCACCGTAGCTCCTATCACATACTCATTTTGATCGTCGATAATTTTTCCGCTCAGTACGGAAGTTGTCACCTGAGCTTTTACGGAGAACCCTATGCATATCAAAACACATACAAAAAAGCAGATAACTTTTTTCATACAGAAATTTGTTTTTAATGAATACCCTCTACAAAATTTAACATTGCATCACAAAGATACAACCTTATTATCACGCTTTTATTATATTTCTGTACAAAATTAATGACAACTTATTAATTTTCATTCCCATTACGAAGGTCATCGGCAATATCCTGATGCTGCCGAGCCAACTCTTCCTCCCCTATATGCAGAAATGCTTCGGCAAGATATTCATGGGCTGCAGCGTGCTTCGGTTTCAGATCGACAGCTTTCATAAAGTCAGAAACGGCCTCGTCGTAATATTTCAGTTGAAGATAAGATTTTCCACGATTATAACGCGCTTTAAATGATTTCGGGTTCAGTCGCACGGCTTCATTCAGGCAAGTAACCGCCTGGAAACCGTCACCCATATCGAGAAGGGTCACTCCTTTACGTACCCAAGCATCCACAAACTCAGGATAAAGCTTGAGCGCTTTGTCGAAAGAGCGAATAGCTGCATTCGGATCGTGCGCTTTCGTAATACATTCATTCCCCATCAAATAGTATTCGTGGGCATATTCTTTCTGAATCTCCCGCTGGGCGTGTATCTCCTCCCGGAGTTTCTTGATCTGCGCCCGTTGAGTGTTCATAGTTTGCAATTTCATACGGAGCAACCGTTGCACTTCTGGCTTTTCCAGCTCATTCCGCTTACTGACAGCAGCAGCGAAAGCCTCAACCATCTCTTTCACATTGCCGGATTTAAAACAACGGGCGGCACGTGCATACAACAATTCCGCCTCACTTTCACGCAAACTTTTTTCAATCAACTGCCGGTCATTAAACATCTGGCTGAACTGGACGATCTCTTTCCGCACAAAGATATCATGCGGAGAAATCCGGCTTTTCAGCACCAGCCCTTCCAGAGACGTACAACGACTTAAAGCGACATATGTCTGGCCACCGGCAAACACGCCGCCTGTCAAATCCACCACGACACGGCTGAACGTAAGCCCCTGGCTCTTATGCACGGTGATCGCCCAGGCAAGACGAATCGGCAACTGCTCGAAAGTACCGACAATTTCTTCTTCGACCTTTTTCTCCTTTTCGTTGTATTTATATTTATAGTTGCGCCAAGAAGTCGGCTCGACCAGATATTCCCTCCCGTCCTCTAACAGGACGTAGACATTCCCATTCTCGTCGATCCCCGACACCATACCGATCGTACCATTGACCCAACGACGTTCATAATCATTATCGATAAAAATAACCTGGGCCTGCTCCTTGATGGATAGGTTTAATTGTGTCGGTAGAGACGACTCAGGAAAATCACCTTCGATCTTGCCGTGAGAAACGAACTCTTCACCGGGCAATTCCCCCAACTTCCGTTCATTGATAAAATCCACCTGATCCCGCCGGGTGGCAAGCGTGATGTACATATCCTCGTTTCGAGGTATAAAATCAGGGAAATAGCGAGCATTCAAAGTATCCAACTCCTGTTTCCGGGCAATATTGCTACGGATACGATCCAAAATATTGATAAATACAGGATCTGTCTGCCGGTACACTTTCTGCAATTCGATCGGGACCAGATTTATATCTTTGAAGACACGGGCCGAAAAGAAAAACGGACTGGCATAGAAGAGACTTAATATTTCTTTCTGGTCGGCAGGGACCACCGGCTCCAATTGGAAGACGTCGCCGACAAACAGCAATTGCTTGCCTCCGAACGGCAAACGCATATTACCGGAAAAGACACGCAAGATCCGGTCGACACAATCGATGATATCTGCCCGTACCATCGAAATCTCGTCTATAATGATCAATTCCACTTCCGAAATCAACTTCCGATGCTCTTTCCTGTATTTGAAAAACTCGAAGATCCGTCCGTTCTTCAGACTCAAATCCGGATCATCGGGCAACATCGGGCGAAAAGGTAATTTAAAAAAAGAATGAAGCGTCACCCCTTCCGCGTTAATCGCGGCTATCCCTGTCGGTGCCAATACGACATATTTCTTTTTCGTATGTGCGCAGATGTATTTCAAGAACGTGGATTTACCCGTTCCGGCCTTCCCGGTCAAGAAGACGGACTGACGTGTATGAGTGATCAGTTGCAGGGCATCCTGAAACTCCTTATTATCTGTGTCTAACTGAAATTCCAATCGTGTAATTTTTAAGTAGACAAAGCTATAGAATATTTTATATATCTACTCATAAAAAGTCCATAATTTATTTGCATATGTCCGAAACTTTGTCTTATTTTGTGATATCAAAATAATATCAAATAACGATCATTATGAAAACACAGGAAAAGAACTTCGACGGCATCAAATTATCCGGTTTTACGGCTATACTTATCATGCTTGCTTTAACAGGGACAGCCATATATCTACTATCGCTGCCACAAACACCGAGTATCATCGCCGGTGTCATCTGCGGGATATGCGTTGTTGTCATGTTACCCGGATTTATGATCATCCAGCCAAACAATTCGCGCGTATTGACTTTTTTCGGCAGATATGCCGGAACGGTCATTAGTAACGGTTTCTATTGGGTAAACCCACTTTTCCTGAAATCAACCGTAACATTACGCATCCTAAACTTGAACATCGACCCGATCAAAGTCAACGACAAAGTCGGAAATCCGATCATGATCGGAGCCGTGGTCGTCTGGAGAATAAAAGACACCTACAAAGCCAGTTTCGATATATCCGGAAACATCCGAGAGTTTGTCCAAATACAAAGCGATGCCGCTCTTCGGCAAGTAGCAGGCATGTATGCTTACGACACAAATGAGACGATTGATAAAGTCACACTCCGTTCCGATGAAAGCGGAGAAATAACCCAACGCCTAGAAGACGAACTCAACAGCCGTCTTGCCATCGCTGGAATCGAAATTGTGGAAGCCCGTATCAACTATCTGGCTTATGCATCCGAAATCGCCAGCGTGATGTTACGCCGCCAGCAGGCAGACGCCATCATTTCTGCCCGCGAACGGATCGTAGAAGGAGCTGTCAGCATGGTTCACCTGGCATTGGAAAAGTTAGAGAAAGACGGTGTTGTCGAGCTGGATGAAGAACGGAAAGCAGCAATGGTCAGCAATCTGCTGGTAGTCCTTTGCGCAGACGAGTCCGCACAACCTGTAGTCAATACAGGTACTTTATATCAGTAACTTAATACAGTAATATTAAATATGGCCAAAAAGGAAAATGGAAATGCGACCAAGAGTTTCATATTGCGTGTGGACGCAGAAATGATGGAAGCGATCGAAGCCTGGGCTGCCGATGAATTTCGGAGTACAAACGGCCAGATACAATACATTTTGGATCAAGCCCTACGCAAGGCAGGGCGCCTCAAAAAGAAACGAATACTAAAATCTGAAGAGAAAAATAAAGAGTAGAAAACAATAATAACGAAAACCTGTCCGGACGTTTTTTAAATATCCTTCGGTAGAAAATAACTTTTCAACTGAAGGATATTTCTTTCTATTCATTATAAATCAACGGCTAATAAATAACCACGCATCCTTATATTTCGGATTGGAACGGAGAGTTGCCATATAAGATTCCGCAGCTTCGCGATTATCAAACTTATCCGCATAGATACGATACTTCCCGTCACGAACAACCTTGCTGACATGCTTACATTCGTTACGATCTACACCGGCAATAAATTCGTCCGCTTGCGATTCTGATGGAAAACTGGCGATTACGATATGATACATTTTTTTAGATTGGACAACTACAGGCCTGGACACAAACGCCTTCTTTTCCGGAGCCGGAACAGACACAACTTTTTTCACTTCACGCGCAATCACCTCTTCCGATGACTCTTGCTTCGTATCTGCCTCCGCCACAGTACTGTCTGGCAAAACCGCTTCAAGAAGAACCGGCTTTTGTACAACCATCCCCGTCGGAACAAAACTGGCTGTATAAGCCTCTTGGTTAACATCTCTAACCGGAGTAGAAACCAACAGGAACAATGCCACTGCAGCAGCCGAAGCCATCACTGTACGGATAAGTTTACGGCTAATCGGAATATAAAGAGTATCTTTCTTCTCTTTTTGGGATGCAAGAAGAACCGCTTCTTCGCGTTCCATCTCTAGTGGAGCGAGAACCGGGAAATGGAAAACAGGCAAGCCATACGAGCCGACACTGAACAGATCGGTTTCCCCCGGATGGAAAATCATCTGTCCTTCTTCTCCTATGCTGAACGAACCTAACACCCCTAACGACAACTTTCCATATTGTTGCAGGATGTTCTTTATATCCTCCACATCTTCTTCCAGCATCAGTTGTGCCTGACGATAGCTCACCTCGTGCATCTGCATATACGATTCAGGCAAAAGCCCGTCATTATGTTGCAGCGTCATATTGAAACCGATCTCTTTTCTCAAAGGACGAAACGTATGTTCCTCCTTATGCTGCATGGCCGGAACAGCCTGCAGAACAAAACCTCCGAACTTCGGCACAATCACACAATCATGCACTAAAAGCAAACGTTCAATATGTGTTACAATTCTAAGCATACAACAAAGGTAAATCTTTTGTCTGGATTGACAAAAAATTTATAGGATTACAATTGATGAAATTCGTATCTTTGTAAGGAAAAGAATCAATTAATCAATAAAGATCATATCATGCTTGCATATACATATATTGAAAAAGGCAAATTTGGTTTAACAGAAAAACCGAAACCGAAAATTACGGATGCACGGGATGCGATCGTGCGTGTGACCCTGGGTAGTATCTGCACCAGTGACCTGCATATCAAGCACGGAAGTGTACCCCGCGCAATACCCGGAACAACCGTCGGACATGAAATGGTAGGTGTCGTCGAAGAAGTGGGAACAGGTGTCACATCTGTCAAACCCGGAGACAGAGTAACCGTGAACGTCGAGACTTTCTGTGGAAAATGCTTCTTTTGCCAACACGGATATGTCAATAATTGTACCGACCTCAACGGTGGCTGGGCTTTAGGCTGCCGTATCGACGGAGGACAGGCGGAATATGTCAGAGTACCCTATGCCGATCAAGGACTGAATCGCATTCCCGACACGGTCAGTGACGAGCAGGCTCTGTTTGTCGGAGACATACTTGCCACAGGTTTTTGGGCTACTCGCATCTCGGAAATTACGGAGAAAGACACGGTCCTCATCATCGGTGCAGGGCCTACCGGAATTTGTACTTTACTCTGCTCGATGCTGAAGAACCCGAAGCATATCATTGTCTGTGAAAAGTCTCCTGAAAGGGTTCGGTTTATCCGTGAACATTACCCTGACGTATTGATCACGACTCCTGATAACTGTAAGGAGTTTGTACTCAAAAACAGTGACCACGGCGGAGCAGATGTTGTTCTGGAAGTGGCAGGGAGCGAAGACAGTTTCCAGATGGCGTGGGAATGCGCTCGTCCAAACGCGACAGTCACAATCGTGGCTCTTTACGATAAACCTCTACTTTTCCCTCTGCCTGACATGTATGGTAAGAACCTGATTTTCAAAACCGGTGGAGTAGACGGTTGTGATTGTGCTGAGATTCTCCAACTGATTGAGGAAGGCAAGATAGACACCACTCCCCTTATCACCCACCGCTTTGCATTGAACGAGATCGAGGAGGCTTATCGAGTTTTTGAAAACAAACTGGACGGTGTAATCAAGATTGCTATTTATTAAAAGACTTGTCAAATGCCTGTTATCGAAATATCTTCTTTATCTCATCCCGGAGTCGAGATGTTCTGTACACTCACCGAAGCTCAGTTGCGCAATCGTATCGAGCCAGACAAAGGTATTTTTATCGTAGAAAGCCCAAAGGTTATCACGAGGGCTCTGGATGCCGGCTACGAACCTTTAGCCATTTTGTGCGAGCACAAGCATATCACAGGAGATGCTTCCGATATCATTGAACGTTGTAGCAACGTGCCTGTCTATACAGGAGAAAGGGAGTTGCTTGCGACATTGACCGGCTATGTCCTGACACGCGGTGTCCTTTGCGCCATGCGTCGTCCTGAGCCACGCGGCATGGAAGATGTATGCCAGAAGGCCCGACGCATCGTCGTAATCGATGGGGTTGTCGACACAACCAATATCGGTGCTATTTTCCGTTCGGCGGCGGCTCTTGGAATTGATGCCGTATTACTGACACGCAACTCTTGTGACCCATTGAACCGTCGCGCAGTCAGAGTGTCAATGGGGACAGTCTTTCTTGTGCCCTGGACTTGGATGGACGGTTCTCTTGGCGACTTGGGAAGACTGGGTTTTCGTACGGCAGCCATGGCACTCACAGACAATTCTATTTCCATCGATAATCCTGTCTTGGCAACCGAACCCAGATTGGCAATCGTGATGGGGACTGAAGGGGACGGACTTTCGCAGGAAACGATTGCCGCAGCCGACTATGTTGTCCGCATCCCCATGTCGCACGGTGTCGATTCACTTAATGTGGCAGCCGCAGCGGCCGTGGCATTTTGGCAACTTCGTGCTCCGAATCCACAATAATTCCCCGATTGCATATCGTTCACCTACAACCATTGTAAATAGATTCAATTATGATTACTTTTGCCATCCTATTAAAAAGCGAAAGATCATGGCAGACAACTATCTGGAAAAGAAATACGAAGAATATAAATCCCGCAAGGAGGGACGTACGAACCATCCGTACAATGGTAGGAAAACAACCGTTATCCACAAAACCAGGAGAGTCTTTGTAACAGGAGGTGCGGAAGGTATAGGCAAAGCGATCGTAAGAGCTTTCCGTTCCGCCGGACACCGCGTGGCGTTCTGCGACCGTAACGAAGCGGCGGGAAAAGAGACAGCGTTGCAGACCGGAACCTCTTTTTTCCATGTTGACGTAAGTGACCAAGAAGCGCTAGAGAACTGCATGCAGCAGATTTTCAAGGAATGGGGCGATATCGATATCATAATCAACAATGCGGGAATCAGTTGTTTCTCCCCTATCACGGAAACCGGTGTGGAAGATTTCGACCGGATATTATCCGTGAACTTGCGTCCGGTTTTCATCACTTCCCGCAGATTGGCCATTCACCGCCAATCACAGGAGGCACCCAATCCGTTCGGACGGATCGTCAATATCTGTTCCACTCGCTATCTGATGAGCGAACCCGGCAGCGAAGGTTATGCGGCATCCAAAGGCGGTATCTATTCGCTGACACACGCCCTTGCACTATCGCTTGCCCAATGGCATATCACGGTCAACTCGATTTCGCCGGGCTGGATCGAGACGCGCGACTACGAACAGCTTCGCCCAGAAGATCACGCCCAACATCCGTCGGGGCGAGTAGGTAAACCGGAAGACATCGCCCGTTTGTGCCTGTTCATCTGCCAGGAGGAAAATGATTTTATGAACGGCGAGAACGTAACGATCGACGGAGGGATGACAAAGAAAATGATCTATATCGAGTGACAATAGCTATACCATAGGCATGACACAACCGTTACATAGACATGGCACAACTGTTACCATAGCATGAAACTGTTGTTTCCTCGGCATGAAACGACTGTACCATGCCGAGGAAACAACAGTGCCAACGGCATGAAGAAATCGTGGCACAACTATAAAAGATCATCAAAGCCGGATTCCTTTTCTATTTCCATATACACTCCAGAGACAGGATGAATAAACCCCAAGTATTCGGCATGCAGATACAAGCGGTCTGCCTTCCTGCCATACAACTCATCCCCTACTATCGGGGCATTCAAGCCAAGCGGATGGGCCGAATGGACACGCAACTGATGTGTGCGCCCGGTTTTCGGTATGAAAGAAATAAAAGTACGCCCCGAATCATAATGCAGCACAGTATAATCAGTCACGGCAGGTTTTCCGTGAACCGCATCGACCACCTGCCGCGGCCGGTCTTCCGGATCCGGGCGGAGGGGGAGTTCAATATGACCTTCTTTTTTCTCCACAATGCCATCCAACCAAGCAACATATCGTTTACACACCGTCCGGTTCTTGAACTGTGCCTGCAAGTTCTGGTGCACTTCTTTCGTCTTGGCTATAAGGATCAGGCCGGAGGTCGCCATGTCAAGTCGGTGCACGATCATCGGTCCGGTTGCTTCGGGATACATCCGTCGCACTCGCCCGTAGACGGAATCGATATCCGATTTTCCGGGGACTGACAACATGCCGGCCGGTTTGTTCACTACCGACAACCATTCGTCTTCATACATGATTTCCAACTCCGTATCCCGGTGCATATCCGTTTCCAACGGGTTTTCCTCGACGTGTAGGCCTTGTAGCATATGCTTCAGGATCGGTCCGCATTTCCCTTTGCAGGCCGGATAATAATATCCATGACGGCGGATCTCGTTTTTCGGAGAATCTCCCCACCAGAATTCAGCCATAGCAAGAGGTTGCCAACCGTTCCGGTAGGCATATTGCAGGAGCTTGGGAGCCGCACACTCACCTGCACCTGCCGGTGGCGTCTTTTGGACGGTATCTTTAAACAAGTTGCACAAATCCCGTTCCTCCCCGCGGGCGTTCAACATGCGGAATTGTTTGAAAAGCCATTGTTGAAGGGCAGCCGAACGGGTCTTGCGTTCTGCTTTGAGGCGTTCGATTTCCGTCTCGAACACCTCTACTTCCGCTTGGAGGGAGGCAAGGTGATCTTTCCAATATTGTTTCTGCCGTTTCAGTTCCGCTTTCTGGAACTGGCTTTCACGGATCAGCTGCTCCGAATCTACCCGTGTGACGGTCGAACGCAACCGGTCACGTTCAACCTTAGCCGCTTTCATCCGTCCCCGTATATCATCCAAAACCTGTCCGGCAAGGATCGTCTCGTCAGCCAACCGTTGCTTGCAATCTTTATATCGCACATCTGCCTGCAACTCCTCGATCCGCCTGTTGATTCCCGATATCTGTTCTTCTTCGATTCTGAAAAAGCCATCTGGCTCTTGCACGTCATAAACCGGAGGCACGAAATAAGTGTGTCGATTCTTCCCTGCCAGGATGCCAGAGAAGGCTGCCAGATAGCCGACTTCCCCCTCTCCTGTACGGACAATCAAAACGCCAAACATCTTCCCTTTCCGCAGTTCTCCCTGCCATTCTCCCTTTGTCGACAAATAGCGCCCGACCTCGCCCGCTGCCGCCACACAAAGGGGATGCGGGGTATAATGGAACGGATAGGTAAACTTTTCCGGCAGAGAGAGAAGAGAAATAGAATCTGCAAAATAGTGAAGTTTGTTCATGCTTTTTCCGAATCAAAACGTTTTATCCGGCAAAAGTAAAGGATTTTTTTGGACAGCTCCGTTTTATCCAGTAGATTTGTAACCATCAATTTTAGACCAATTAATAATTAGCGTTTTAACAGACCATGAACAGACTCATCATCGCCTTGTTAGGCTCCGTCTTGTATTCCGGCACAAGTATGGCTCAGAAACAGACCTATTTTACCAATCCTGTTATTCACGGGGATGTCGCCGACCCGTCCATCCTGAGGATCGACGATACTTATTATGCAACGGGGACTTCCTCCGAATGGGCTCCCTACTATCCGGTATTCACATCTAAAGACCTAGTCAACTGGAAACAGACCGGACACGTATTCGAGCAGCAGCCGGAATGGACCAAGTCGTCGTTCTGGGCTCCGGAATGGTATTATCATAACGGTAAGGTTTATGTATACTATACCGCACGAAAGAAGTCGAACAACACTTCCTACATCGGAGTAGCCACCTCCGACTCTCCGACAGGCAAATTCAAAGATCACGGACCGGTTGTCGAATTCGGAACGGAAGCGATCGATGCTTTTATCCTCGAAGACAAGGGTGATTTATACATCAGCTGGAAAGCCTACGGACTGGACAACCGGCCGATCGAACTTCTCGCCAGCAAGTTGACTCCGGACGGGTTGAAATTGACCGGCAAGCCGTTCAGCCTGCTCCGAGACGACGAACGTGTGGGGATGGAAGGACAGCACTGGTTCAAAAAGAACGGTTACTACTATCTGATCTATGCGATTAATGGTTGTTGCGGTCCCAATAGCGACTATGCCGTAGCTGTCGCCCGCTCGAAGAAGCTCGAAGGGCCTTATGAAAAGTATGAAGGAAATCCGATCCTGCACGGGAGCGACGAGATACAATCTATCGGTCATGGCACACTGACGACGACGCCTGACGGACGTATGTTTTATCTATGTCACGCCTATTCGGAAGGCAGCGATTTCTTTCTAGGGCGTCAGCCCCATCTCCAGGAGTTGCGTTTCGGAGAGGACAACTGGCCTTATTTCGTTACCGGCGAATATGCCCGCTTGGTACAACCGATGCCTTTTGCCGATTGCGTGCAAGAGCCGGTAACCGGTTTCTTCGACAATTTTGCCGACCCGAATCTGCGCCCGGAATGGAGTTGGAATTATCCGTACTCGAATGTCCAAGCTAAAATCGAAGCGGGCAGACTGTGGCTGAGTGGTTCTCCCAAGCCGGAATGCAAGACAGGAGAGGCACTTTGCCTTCGTCCTGCATCTTCGGGCTACACATTGGATGCCGGCATAACAAACCAAAATGGCAGTTGGAAAGGGATCACGCTTTACGGGGATAATAGCTATTATATCGCTTACGGCCCGGTCGGCGACCGATTGCAAATAAAGTTGGTTCGAGAAGGGAAGGAACAACAGTTGGCCGATCTGCCACTGCCCAGCATGGCATTGCATCTGCGCATGCAGGTGAAAGAAGGACTCCCCTATCAATTCGCCTGGAGTAAAGACGGCAAGCAATGGACTCCGGTGAACCACGGTCTATCGGAAGAAGCCATACGCTCACTTATTCGCTGGGATCGGGTGGCACGTCCGGGACTTTACCATGAAGGAGACGAAAAGGCACCTGCCGTATTTGAATATTGTTCTTTATCTTATCAGTAAGAATTAGAAACCGGCATTTGCCAGGTTTCTCAGAATATCTTCATAGGGGATGACAGATGACTTGCGCAACAAGACTCCATCATCCCCATGCATATTTCCACAGACAGGCAAGCACAGACTTAGGCACGGGATTCCCGGCAGATCTGAGCTGGAGCCTTTACTGTATTCCCAAGTCTCATCGGGTTCTGCTTCATGTACAAACACGCACGAAGTACCGCTTGCTTGAAGTAATTCGACAATGTGATAACCGGTTATTATATCAAAACCATGATCGTTTTCGATAGAGAAAGCAGCTTCATCTTCCCAACCTTCATTCGTGACATCAAGCACGAGAGCCTTACCTACCAGACATTCCATTCGGCCTAACATCTGCATGATTTCGATGGCTCCTGCCGAGTCTTTCTCTTCATCTCCCGTGAAAGCGACCAGAACGGATTCATCCAGTTCGCCCCGCAACATCAGGTCGATCACGGCAGCATTGGTCGCACTATTGTCGAACGTGCCCTTCCAGCAAAGTTCGTCTTCGTCTTTGGCAAAACAATTTTTATAAACGCAATCAACATGGGATGAAACAAGCGTCCGGTAAGTATTTTCTTCTTCCATCGGCTTTCCATACAGCAAAGAAAGACTTCCCTCGCCCAACAATTCATAACCCGAATTTTCCAACAAGGCTTTTATCTCATGTATCCGGTCTTTCTTCCGAAACTGTTTTCCGTCATCCTTACAATCCACCGTCAACCGTTTCAACAATTCTGCATATTCCATATATCCCTTCTTCCTATAAAACTACATTAAAAACTCTTCCGATCAACAAATATATGGCAGAAACAACAAACCCGCACATATTTGGTATTTAAACTTGGAAGATAATGTTGATTATGCCTAAATTTGTAGAAAAGAACAGACTCAATATGCCATCAACCCGTATCCGACAAGAACAGGAGATCGTCGCACAGATGGTCCGTATCTATTGCCGTCAGAAAGAAAAGCACACGGATTTATGTCCGGATTGTAAAGAACTTTTGCAATATGCTCATGCACGACTGTCTCATTGTCCTTTCGGAGAGAAGAAAACAACATGCCGGTTATGCCCTGTTCATTGCTACAAACCGGATAGGCGCAAGAAAATGCAGGAGGTCATGCGTTTTACTGGCCCCAGAATGATATTATATCATCCGACAGCTGCTATCCGGCATCTGCTACAAGAATTTTTTCATAAATAGAAATCCATTGTTATTAAAAATCCATGCTACAGAAAATAAATTGGTCTGCAATTAGTCCTGATGAATCAGAAAAGCTAAAAAACGAATTGGTAGAAGTATGGGAGGCCTCCGTTCGAAGCACCCACCGTTTTCTGACCGAAAAGGATATCCGGTTCTTCAAGCCGTTAATCCGGAACAAATATATTCCGGTTGTCGAATTATACACCATCCGAAATGGACAAAACCGGATAGCTGCATTTATGGGGCTAAGTGACGAATTAATCGAAATGCTTTTCGTCCATCCGGAAGAACAAGGAAAAGGGTACGGCAAGCTGTTAATCGAATTTGTCATTCACCACAAACAGATATTCAAAGTAGACGTCAACGAACAAAACGAAAAAGCTACTTCTTTCTATCTGAACAGAGGATTTGATATTGTCGGAAGAGATGAAACCGATCCAAACGGCAATCCATTTCCGATCCTGCATCTTTCGCTCAATGAAACAATCGTGCAGGCTTCAGACAGTTCCTTCGAAATCCGGCAAATCTTCCGCCATAAGAAACGTTTCCTCGATCTTCTGTTGTTGGCCGATGAACAGGAATCGATGATAGACCTTTATCTCGAACGGGGAGAAATGTTTGCTTTGTACGATCAAAATATCCTAAAAACTATTTGTGTTGTCACGGATGAAGGTGGCAAAACGATCGAACTCAAAAATATCGCAACCGATCCACAATATCAGAAACAGGGATATGGCAAAAGATTGATCCGATTTATCTCCGAACATTATGCGGGGAAATATGACACTCTGCTTGTCGGCACAGGTGAAAGTCCGCTGACCATCCCTTTCTATGCACAGAACGGATTCAAATACTCGCATCGTATCAAGGATTTCTTTACCGACAATTATGATCATCCTATATACGAAGACGGCAAGCAACTAGTGGATATGGTCTACTTACGAAAAGAACTTTCCAAGTCCAAGTAACAAAGTAGTAACAAAATCAATTCAGTAAAATCCGATTGTTTCAAAAATAAACAAACAAATACTTGCATAGTAAAAAAGGAATGCCTACGTTTGTGCATCCAAGTCCTTGACTAAGAAAAAATATGTAACCTTGACTATGACTTCAAAAAAAGAATTTGTTAATCGAAGCGTTTGCTATCTTAATAAGATCTTTTATGCGGGGGCTCTCAACACTGAGAGGCCCCGTTTTTTATCAGACCCTCCCGCTCCTAGAATGCATCTTCCGGAATCCCGGATTCTGGATTCCTGCTTGTCGGACGATATGCCTTCCATTTGTAAGGCTGGTTAAACCTCTTCATTGAACGGCCTTCCTTAAGCCTCTTGTCGTACACCGCGTGTCCTCTATACTCCCAGTGTAGAATTCTGATCCAAGTCGGGCTTTCTCCACTGAACGGTCGGATCATTTATCCCCCCATTCGTGCACCTGCCGGATCTTGGGACATTACAATACGAGCATTACATGCAAATCAAACATAACGTCGTGGAGGACAAACTCGCCATCCAAAAACACGATCTCTAAAGAATGGGCTGTCGGAAACGAAAAAAGCCGACTCAAAACTGAATCGGCTTCCTTCACGGAGAACTTTCGCTCTCACTCCTAAAAAACGGCGGCTATCTACTCTCCCACTTTTACGCAGTACCATCGACGTGGTTGGGCTTAACTTCTCTGTTCGGAATGGGAAGAGGTGGATCCCCAACGCTATAACCACCTTAATACCTCTTTGTAAGATTTTGACTGGACAACCCCATTACCTGAAGTAACTAATAGAAACATATGGCATCAGCCATCTGCTGATATATCAACCCTTACATGATCGAAAGTCTCGGGCTATTAGTACTACTCGGCTTCGACATTGCTGCCCTTACACCTGTAGCCTATCTACGTCGTAGTCTACAACGACCCTCTAGGGATATCTCATCTTGAGGCTGGCTTCGTACTTAGATGCTTTCAGCACTTATCCAATCCAGACTTAGATACCCGGCGGTGCACCTGGCGGTACAACCGGTAAACCAGTGGTCTGTCCAACACGGTCCTCTCGTACTAGTGTCAGAGCCCCTCAAATATCCTACGCCCACGATAGATAGAGACCGAACTGTCTCACGACGTTCTGAACCCAGCTCGCGTGCCACTTTAATGGGCGAACAGCCCAACCCTTGGGACCTTCTCCAGCCCCAGGATGTGACGAGCCGACATCGAGGTGCCAAACCGCTCCGTCGATATGAGCTCTTGGGAGCGATCAGCCTGTTATCCCCGGAGTACCTTTTATCCTTTGAGCGATGGCCCTTCCATGCGGAACCACCGGATCACTATGCTCTAGTTTCCTACCTGATCGACTTGTCTGTCTCCCAGTCAAGCACCCTTATGCCATTACACTCTACGACCGGTTACCAATCGGTCTGAGGGTACCTTTAGAAGCCTCCGTTACTCTTTTGGAGGCGACCACCCCAGTCAAACTACCCACCATACAGTGTCCCCGCTTCTGCGGGTTAGAACTCAAACAACCAAAGGGCCGTATTTCAACGGCGACTCCACAAATACTGGCGTACCTGCTTCACGGTCTCCGGCCTATCCTACACATCGATTGCCCAAATTCAATGTAAAGCTATAGTAAAGGTTCACGGGGTCTTTTCGTCCCATCGCGGGTAATCGGCATCTTCACCGATACTACAATTTCACCGAGCTCACGGTTGAGACAGTGTCCAGATCATTACACCATTCGTGCAGGTCGGAACTTACCCGACAAGGAATTTCGCTACCTTAGGACCGTTATAGTTACGGCCGCCGTTTACTGGGGCTTCAATTCAAGCCTTCTCTTGCGATGAGCTCTCCTCTTAACCTTCCAGCACCGGGCAGGTGTCAGGCTGTATACTTCATATTTCTATTTCGCACAGCCATGTGTTTTTGTTAAACAGTTGCCTGGACCTATTCTCTGCGCCCTACCTCTCAGTAGGGACCCTTTATCCCGAAGTTACAGGGTCAATTTGCCTAGTTCCTTAACCGTGAATCACTCGAGCGCCTCAGTATTTTCAACCCAACTACGTGTGTCCGTTTACGGTACGGGTACTTTATGAATATGCTTAGCGGATTTTCTTGGGAGCCTGATTACGTCCATTTTGCCTTGTGCAAGCACGCGGCATACTGTCAAGGTCGACTCTCCCTGCGGATTTGCCTACAGGAATCTACATCTACACTCTTCAACCACCTATTCCGTCAGATGGCAGGACTTTCACTTCTCCGTCTCCACATCGCTCCATAAAGTAGTATGGGAATATTAAACCATTCTTCCATCGGTATCGCCGTTCGGCTTAACCTTAGGTCCCGACTTACCCTGATCCGATTAACGTTGATCAGGAAACCTTAGTCTTTCGGCGAGGAGGTTTCTCACCTCCTTTATCGTTACTTATACCTACATTTGCGTTTCCAAAAGCTCCAGCAAAGGTCATCCTTCACCTTCGACGCCGTTGGAATGCTCCCCTACCATGTATTTCTACATCCATAGCTTCGGTAAACAGTTTATGCCCGAGTATTATCCACGCCGGACTCCTCGACTAGTGAGCTGTTACGCACTCTTTAAATGAATGGCTGCTTCCAAGCCAACATCCTAGCTGTCTCTGCAGTCCGACTTCGTTAGTTCAACTTAACTGTTATTTGGGGACCTTAGCTGATGGTCTGGATTCTTCTCCTCTCGGACGCGGACCTTAGCACCCGCGCCCTCACTCCTTATCAATATATAGCACGCATTCGGAGTTTATCTGGACTTGATAGGCGGTGAAGCCCTCGCATCCAATCAGTCGCTCTACCTCATGCTATACTAAATAAAGGCTGCACCTAAATGCATTTCGGGGAGTACGAGCTATCTCCAAGTTTGATTAGCCTTTCACCCCTACCCTCAGTTCATTGGAACACTTTTCAACGTATACCCATTCGGACCTCCAGTTGGTGTTACCCAACCTTCATCCTGACCAAGGGTAGATCACTTGGTTTCGCGTCTACTCACTCCGACTATCACGCCCTATTAAGACTCGCTTTCGCTTCGGCTCCGGGCCTGAAGCCCTTAACCTTGCCGGAGAAAGTAACTCGTAGGTTCATTATGCAAAAGGCACGCCGTCACAACTTACGTTGCTCCGACCGCTTGTAGGCAGACGGTTTCAGGGACTATTTCACTCCTCTGTTCGAGGTGCTTTTCACCTTTCCTTCACAGTACTGGTTCGCTATCGGTCTCTCGGGAGTATTTAGCCTTACGGGATGGGCCCCGCTGATTCACACAGAATTTCTCGTGCTCCGCGCTACTCAGGATTCCACTAGGCTTCGTTAAAGAGTCGTATACTGGGCTTTCACCGTCTACGGCCGTTTGTTCCAAAACGTTCTACTTCCTTAATCTCTTGCCACAACGTGGTCCTACTACCCCGACAATGCCTAAACATCATCGGTTTGGGCTGTTCCGCGTTCGCTCGCCACTACTTGCGGAATCACTTTTGTTTTCTTCTCCTATGGGTACTTAGATGTTTCAGTTCCCCACGTTCGCCTTCCTTACGGAATGACTGGCCTTCTACCAGCCGGGTTGCCCCATTCGGAAATCTTGGGATCAAAGGTTATTTGCACCTACCCCAAGCTTATCGCAGCTTATCACGTCCTTCATCGCCTCCGAGAGCCAAGGCATCCACCGTCTGCCCTTGCTTACTTTCTTTATCACTGACACTGCTTCCTTTTATTGCTAAAATTGAAGCCCGTGTCGGATTGATATATCTTCAGCTTGCTCTATTTTTTTGTTACTTTACTTTTTTGAAGTTGTCCAATACGTCAAAGATCTTTTTTTACCCCTTACGGAGTTTATCGTGGAGAATAACGGATTCGAACCGTTGACCCTCTGCGTGCAAAGCAGATGCTCTAGCCAGCTGAGCTAATCCCCCGTTTTTCAACTGGTAGTCCCAGGCAGAGTTGAACTGCCGACCTCTACATTATCAGTGTAGCGCTCTAACCAACTGAGCTATAGGACTGTCAACCGTTATGTGCCTGAAATTTTCATCTCAGCATCATCTTTCTCTCTATATACTGGTCTTTCCAGTTTAAGATCATATATATATACATATTCAACCGTAGTACCAGAGAGCTACATACCTCATCGGACTTAATCTAGAGATTCCAGCTCCAGAAAGGAGGTGTTCCAGCCGCACCTTCCGGTACGGCTACCTTGTTACGACTTAGCCCCAGTCACCAGTTTTACCCTAGGCCGATCCTTGCGGTTACGGACTTCAGGTACCCCCGGCTCCCATGGCTTGACGGGCGGTGTGTACAAGGCCCGGGAACGTATTCACCGCGCCATGGCTGATGCGCGATTACTAGCGAATCCAGCTTCACGGAGTCGAGTTGCAGACTCCGATCCGAACTGAGACATGGTTTGGAGATTAGCATCCTGTCGCCAGGTAGCTGCCCTTTGTCCATGCCATTGTAACACGTGTGTCGCCCCGGATGTAAGGGCCGTGCTGATTTGACGTCATCCCCACCTTCCTCACAGCTTACGCTGGCAGTCTCACCAGAGTCCTCAGCTTCACCTGTTAGTAACTAGTGATAAGGGTTGCGCTCGTTATGGCACTTAAGCCGACACCTCACGGCACGAGCTGACGACAACCATGCAGCACCTCGTAATCTGCTATTGCTAGAAGGAGTGTTTCCACTCCGGTCAGACTACGTTCAAACCCGGGTAAGGTTCCTCGCGTATCATCGAATTAAACCACATGTTCCTCCGCTTGTGCGGGCCCCCGTCAATTCCTTTGAGTTTCACCGTTGCCGGCGTACTCCCCAGGTGGATTACTTAACGCTTTCGCTGTAGAGCTTACATTGTATCGCAAACTCCTAGTAATCATCGTTTACTGCGTGGACTACCAGGGTATCTAATCCTGTTTGATCCCCACGCTTTCGTGCTTCAGTGTCAGTTATGGTTTAGTAAGCTGCCTTCGCAATCGGAGTTCTGCGTGATATCTATGCATTTCACCGCTACACCACGCATTCCGCCTACCTCAAACACACTCAAGTAACCCAGTTTCAACGGCAATTTTATGGTTGAGCCACAAACTTTCACCGCTGACTTAAATCACCACCTACGCACCCTTTAAACCCAATAAATCCGGATAACGCTCGCATCCTCCGTATTACCGCGGCTGCTGGCACGGAGTTAGCCGATGCTTATTCATAGGGTACATACAAAAAAGGACACGTCCTCCACTTTATTCCCCTATAAAAGAAGTTTACAAACCATAGATCCTTCTTCCTTCACGCGACTTGGCTGGTTCAGCCTCTCGGCCATTGACCAATATTCCTCACTGCTGCCTCCCGTAGGAGTTTGGTCCGTGTCTCAGTACCAATGTGGGGGACCTTCCTCTCAGAACCCCTATCCATCGTCGGTTTGGTGGGCCGTTACCCCGCCAACTGCCTAATGGAACGCATGCCTATCTATCAGCGATGAATCTTTAACAAATATTCCCATGCGGGACCCCTGTTTTATGGGGTATTAATCCGACTTTCGCCGGGCTATCCCCCTCTGATAGGTAAGTTGCATACGCGTTACTCACCCGTGCGCCGGTCGCCATCAATCTGTATTGCTACAAATCATGCTGCCCCTCGACTTGCATGTGTTAAGCCTGTCGCTAGCGTTCATCCTGAGCCAGGATCAAACTCTTCGTTGTTGATTTTGTTTATACCTTTTGCTCAGAATCTCTATCTGTCTATGTAGTCTTGACGGTATGTCAGTATTCCTACTACGTCTCTTGTACTACTTGTTGATATGTAATGCTTTCAAAGAACTTGCGCTATCGTTTCGATTGCGGCTGCAAAGGTAAGAACTTTTTTCTAACTGACAAACTTTTCAAGGAAAATTTTGAAAGTTTTTTTTCAAAGCCCCCGGATGGTCGGATATTCGCTTAGCCTAGCTAACCTCATCCTCGCTATCACTGAAACTACCCCATCATCATGTTAACTGCCGACCTTCTCGCTCGAATGCGGGTGCAAAAGTAATTCTTCTAATACAAACTTCCAAATGGTTTGAAAACTTTTTTTTCGTTACGCTCTGGATACATAATACTCTATTTTAAGGTACGAAAGAAAAAATATTGGGATATTATCATGATAAAAAGGAAAATAAACAGCTGAGTTATTTTGCCATTTGCCTCAACTATTGCATACATAAGTTCTTCTATCACAACCAACTTTCCCGCATCATTCACCATTTGTCCCTGTAAAAGTCCTTTCAGAGTTGCCGGCCAGTTAGCATTAGCTGATAAAGTCGTCAATGCCGTGAAAAGCGGGGCAATCCGTAAGTTTGTCGTCATGGCCGGATGCGACGGGCGCATGAAAAAACGTAACTACTATACCGAATTTGCCGAACAATTGCCGGATGACTGCGTGATTCTGACAGCAGGTTTCGCCAAGTACCGATACAACAAACTGTCGTTAGGAGATATCAACGGCATTCCCCGCGTACTGGATACCGGACAATGCAACGACAGCTATTCACTAGCATTGACCGCCATGAAACTACAGGATGTATTCGGGTTGGAAGGAATGTAGCCAAAGTCCTGGTCGAAAATTTCGGGATCGACACCATACAAACTCCGGAAAAAGATATAGAACAGTTCATCATAGCATAAGATTCTCAAATTGTTTTGGATATCCACAACCAAACGTATACTTTTGTAGTTATAACATAAAAAGGTTAAATTATGAAGAAGATTCTACAAGAGTTCAAACAATTCGCCATGCGAGGCAACGTGATCGACATGGCTGTGGGTATCATTATCGGCGGTGCTTTTGGTAAAATCGTATCATCTGTCGTCGGTGACATTATCATGCCTGCCATCGGCCTGCTGATCGGAGGCGTAAACTTCACCGATTTAAAGATCGTACTGAAACAAGCTGTAATGGACGGTGACAAAGTTGTCTCGCCAGCTGTTTCCATCAACTATGGAAACTTTTTGCAGGTGACTTTCGATTTCATCATTATCGCATTTTCTATTTTTATGTTAGTAAAAGGGATCAATGCCTTGAACAAGAAAAAAGAAGAAGCACCGGCAGCTCCGGCTCCTCCTCCAGCCGATATACAGTTGCTTACCGAGATACGTGATTTGTTGAAAGACAAAAAATAAGACGATATCAAAACACCTTTGTATCACGCTCTTTTAGGCACGGATTAAATTCCGTGCCTAAATCATGTCGATTAGTCAGCAGGATATTGTTTCGACATCTCCTTCCGCCAACCTATATCAATCAATAAGATAATATCTCAAGCCCCGTTTCCGTCATCAGGAACGTATGTTCCCATTGAGCGGAAGGCAGTTCATCTTCGGTAACGACTGTCCATCCGTCTTCTTCGTCAATAAAGACCTGCCAAGTTCCCATGTTGATCATCGGTTCGATCGTGAATACCATACCTGGAACCAGAAGCATCCCTGTCCCCTTTCGTCCGAAATGGCAGACCTCCGGTTCTTCATGGAACTCCAATCCGACACCATGACCGCATAAATCACGGACGACAGAATACCCGTTCTTCTCCGCATGGCGTTGGATGGCATTGCCGATATCACCGACAAAACCGAACGGTTTCGCCGCCTGCATACCGATTTCAAGACACTCTTTCGTCACCCGCACCAGCTTTTCCTTTTCAGGGGTCGTTTTACCTATAATAAACATACGGGAAGCATCCGAGTAATACCCGTCCAAGATAGTCGAAACATCTACATTGATAATATCCCCCTCTTCCAATATCTCATCTTCACTGGGAATACCGTGGCAGACCACCTCGTTGACAGAAGTGCAGACACTTTTCGGAAACCCTTCATAATTCAGAGGCGCCGGAATAGCCCCGTGCGAAACGGTATAATCATATACCAACTTATCGATCTCGGCAGTAGACATACCGGCCTTGATCTCTCTTGCAACCAAATCGAGCACCCCGGTATTCACCACACTGCTCCGGCGGATGCCTTCGATCTGTTCTGCTGTCTTGATCAGTTTGCGTGGCGGCACCAGGTGGCCTTTATTCTGATAGTAAAGCACTTTTTTGTCTAATTCGGTAAGAGGCTGTCCTTTGATGATGTGCCAATTGTTTTTTATTCTTCTGCTATGCATGGCTTTGTTTATTTATCCATACAAAAGTAGCAGTTATCGGGCATTATCCAGATACTTTTCCTTGAATATATTGAAACAAAGTATAAAGATCGAAATCAGGAGCGGCCCAAAGATAATCCCCATAAAACCGAATAGAGACAAGCCGATGATCACACCGAATATGGTAATGAGCGGATGAGTATCCGCCATTTTTTTCTGCAAGATAAAACGAATCAGGTTATCCACATTCGTAATGATAATCAAAGCATAAGCCGTCAGTCCGGCAGCATTCACCCAATCTCCTGTCAACGTCATATAAAGAGCCAGCGGCAACCAGACCAACGCTGTACCCACAACCGGAATGATCGTGGCAAAACAGGTCAGAAAGCCGAAAAGGAAAGGACTCGGCACATCGAATATCCAATATCCGAGCAAAGCGATCAGCCCTTGGATGATGGCCAGCAACGGAATTCCGATTGCGTTGGAGGTGACGATCATATTGATCTCGTTCAAGACGTTTTTCTTATTCTCGTCACTAAAAGGCAAAATGCTGTAGACATACTTTTCCATCTTGGCACCACCAATCAGCATGAAATAAAGTATCAGCACCAGTACGGCCACATTGATGGCGAAACCGCTGATTCCTCCCATCAACACCTGCCCTATCTTCGGGAGAATGGAGACAGCAGACATGATATTGGAGGTATCGAGCACGTCGTATCCGGTCCGTTGCTCGATCAGGTTCGCAATATGTTCCGCCGACTTGACCAATTGGGTCGGGTCCAGATTGAAATTTTGCAGTTTGTTGATAAATAACCAGACAGCCAGCGAAAGCGGTATCAAAAAACAGAGGATCGTTTCCAGCAACAGGATTACAGCAACGAAGCTACGCCGCAAATGTTTCTTTTCGGTCAGATACAACATTTGTTTCCTGACCAATATATAAATGGTACAAGCGCCCAAGATACCTCCCAGAAAAGGGATGAATTCCACAAAAAGAATCGTCCCCAGCACTACGATAATCGTAACCAGAGAGTATTTCCAGTATTGTTCCTTTACATTCATTTTGTTATTTTGCATTATTATACAATGTATATATAAATAACAATACAGGAGAGCGGTTGTTTATCGTCTTCTGTCAATACAGGCTGAAATCGGAAGGCTTGATAACGAAGCCTATCCTTATCATGCTTTTGAACTTATTATATTCCAATAGATTTTCCCCATAGCCATTGTAATATTGCAGGAAGAAATATTGATTCTCATTATTGTTAAATTTGTAACTCAATTCGACCTGTGTGTTAAAGCTGGTCCAAGTCTTACGCTTCGTCAGGATCACACCACAATTAAAACGGCGGTTGTCGGTCCGGTAATTGGCGGCGACCTGAAAGATCCCGTTATATTTCAGCAGGTCTTTATTATTCTCACCATCCACAATCGGTATCCAGGTCTTGAACTGTGCCTCCCAATTCGGCGAAAGGGTGATCGCAACCGCAAAAGTGACTTTATTCCAACTGCGGGAAGCGGTGCTGTCTTTCCCGTTCGATTCATGTTCGAGCATAAGATACCCTTTACCTATATATTTATTATGGTAAACGATCAGATGCCCCAGACCGATACCAGGATTAAAATTAAGATCCTTCATGGGCAACGATTCCTGAAAGACATTCCAAAAAGCCTTCTGAGTGTACTGGATAAACAGATAAGTATCGAACGGCAATTTGCTTTTTGTCAGTCGTTGGGCGATACTCAACTGAAACTTCACGTCCGAATTGGCGGCAGTCGGTTTATGTCCGAGAGTTGTCCCTCCCACGAAGTAATTGTCCTTGAACAGGGTGAAATACGGCATCTTGTCCAAAATGCCGCGGATACTGTCGGCGTTATAAGCATTCGCCACGATCCTTTCCCCGATAGTTTCTCCTTTTTTTTCCTGTGCCGAGAGGGTACAGACCATCACAGACAGAAACAGAAGCATCACGATCCTTTTCATAAAACGCATCAAGTTTATTGAGTCGATAAAAACCTTAGCAAAGATATACGAATCAATGAATGATAATTCGCCTCTTTAGCACCTATATTGGTCATTTCGTTATCATTCTTTTAAATAAAACCAATTACAGAATGGTTAGTTCATTTTTATTTATCTTTGCAGGCATGGAAAAGATATACAACTATTACCAAGATATTGTCACGGCTTACACCCGCAGGGCCGATAACCTGAAGAAAAAAATTCATTTGCTCGGAAGCATCCGTTTGTTGTTGGTCGCCGGTCTGATCGCCATGGTCTGGTTCTTCAAATCCGAAGACTGGAAAGTGCTGGCCGGGATCGCCGTCTTGTTTACTATCCCGTTTATCGCTCTAATGGTCTGGCACACCAAGCTCTTCGCCCGGAAATGTTACGCCGAAGCACTGGCGAACCTGTGCAAAAACGAACTGAACGGGTTGGATTACGATTTCAGTGCGTTCGACGGAGCACCGGAAAAAAGTTCCGCAGAACATTCGTTCAGCCTTGATCTGGATTTGTTCGGAAACCATTCGCTTTTCCAGTCCGTCAACCGCACGGTTACTTTTATGGGAAAAGAGAAGCTGGCCGGCTGGTTTATGCAACCACTCACCGACAAGGCTATGATATTAAGACGCCAGGAAGCGATCCGCGAACTGGAATCGTTCACACAGCTCCGGCAACATTTCTATGTGACAGGCATTCTGCATCCGGGAAACAAGGACGACCAACAACTTATTTCTCTATTGAGTAAAGCGGCTCCCTGCTTGATCAACAATAAAATATGGAAACTGCTCATCTGTCTGATCCCTTCCATCTGGGTATTGGTCGCGATAGGATGTGCACTGAACCTGCTCCCGGTATCGATAGCCGGCATGTTCTTCGGATTGTCTTTCATTATCGCTTATCTCAATGCGAAGCAGATCGCTACGGTACACAATTCTTTGGACAGAATGGAGCAAATATTGCAGACTTATTCCAAGCTGATCAAATGTATCGAAGGTGAAAACTTTCAATCCGCCGAGCTCGCCGATATCCACAACCGGTTTGCAAGCGACGGGCAAACGGCCTCTTCAATCATCAAAAAACTCTCCGGACATATCGGTGCGCTGAACCAACGTTTCAGTGCAATCGGCGTCATACTGAATATTTTCACTTTGCGCGATACCCGCATGGCGATAAAGCTGGAAAAATGGAAGATAGAGCATGGAGAGGATACGGAACGTTGGTTCGAAGCATTGGCTTTGTTCGATGCTTACTGTTCGCTGGGTGGATTTGCCTTCAATCACCCGGAATACATTTATCCTGAGATAGCAGACGTATATTTCAAAATGGAAGGCAAAGCGCTCGGACATCCGTTACTGCGCCGGGACATATGCGTAAAGAATGACATCGAGATCCGGAAAAGTCCCTGGTTCCTGATTATTACGGGAGCGAATATGGCAGGAAAAAGCACTTACCTGCGTACCATCGGCGTCAACTATCTGCTCGGCTGTATCGGTGCTCCGGTTTGTGCGGCGTCTCTGACTTTATATCCGGCCCGGATGGTGACCAGCCTGCGTACTTCCGATTCTCTTGCAAGCAATGAGTCTTATTTCTTTGCCGAACTGAAACGGCTGAAGATGATTATCGATCGCTTGCAACAGGGCGAACAGCTATTCATCATTTTAGATGAAATCCTGAAAGGGACCAATTCGATCGACAAACAAAAAGGTTCCCTTGCTTTGATGAAACAGCTGGTAGCGAATCAGGCTTGCGGTATCATTGCCACACACGATCTGGCGTTAGGCGAACTTGAAAAGGAATTCCCGAACCAGATCAAGAATTATCGTTTTGAGGCCGATATCCAAGACAACGAACTGACATTTTCCTACCAACTCAGAGAAGGGATAGCCCAAAATATGAATGCCTGCTTCTTGATGAAGAAGATGGGGATAACGGTATAACATGCCTATACCGAAGAAATTTTATGGCCCACCCTAATCATTCAGGACAAAGACAATGATAAGACATGTCACCAAAACAGACAATAACCCTTATTGGGACTTTTGGCAGATGAATGTTGGTAGTAAAAGTGGCTTCACCGTTTGCGTTTGCCTTCATCAGGGATAAAGTCGGCCTCGGAAGGTCCTATTTAAAAGACAATTGCCATGCTACTGTTATCAAACAGCCAGCCCACAGACCTTTTGCCTTTAGTCGAAAACCTTTTCGCCCTTGGTCAAAAGCCCTTTCGACACTGGTCAAAAACCTTTTCGACTAAGGGCGAAAAGCAAAGGAGTGGTAGTAATGCTGTTAATACCTGTGTATTTGTTGATTAATTAATATTGTAGTGTCCTTGTTTTTCTCTTAAATATATAGAGGTAAAACGGGGAGGCATGGCCAATCTAAATCAGGACAAGACATATCATGGTGACAAATCATTTCTTTACCCTGTACTTCTCTATCTCCGGTAAATGCTGCTTAATCTCATTAATACGGGTGGCATCACTGGGGTGCGTGCTCATAAATTCAGGAGTGGAGCCGGATTTGCCGGCTGACATTTTTTGCCAGAAGTTGACGGCGACTGCGGGATTATAGCCGGCCATTGCCATAAAGACCAGTCCCATATAATCCGCCTCGGATTCGTGTTTGCGTGAGAATGGCAACATAACACCGTATTGAGCGCCCAAGCCATAAACGGAAGCACCGATCTTCTGGACAGCAGCCGACTTATTACTTAACGCCTGCCCCAATATCTGCGCACCGTATTGTGCCATCAACTGCTGACTCATACGCTCGTTGCTGTGTTTGGCTACGGCATGCGCCACTTCATGACCGACCACGACGGCCAATTCATCGTCCGACGAAACCAACTGCATCAGTCCTTCATAGACAACGATTTTACCCCCCGGCATGCAAAACGCGTTGACCTGCGGATCGTTCACCAAGTTAAACTCCCATGCAAAATTCTTGATTTCGCTCTCCAACCCGTTGTTTCTCAGATATTGTTCAGTAGCGGCCGCTATCTTTTTACCAACACGTGTCACCATAGCGGCACCGTCTTTCGATGATGATTTCTTAGCCGATTTCATATAATCAGAATATTGGGTCAGGCTGGACGACAGCACTTCCTGATCCGAAACAAGCAAAACCTGCTTTCTTCCGGTCAACGGGACACTTCCGCAACTGCTTAGCAACAGCAACATGGCGACGAATAAACTTGTAATCTTCTTCATTTTTTATCCTTTATTTATACTATTTGCAAAATTATGATTTCTCTTCATAATAAACAATTCGTAAAGGCTTTTTGCTCAAGAGATAAAGAATATGAAGATTTATACAAAAAAAGAAGGCACACTTGTATAATTATTCAATTATACTCTTTATATTTGCAGCCTTGTTGCATAAATATACAAGTATGAGTACAAAAAAAGAACGATTGGATGCCATCTGCCGCATTATACAGACAGAGAAAATAGGAAATCAGGAAGAGCTGCTTAAACAGTTGGAAAATAGCGGATTCCAGGTTACCCAAGCGACCCTGTCACGCGACATAAAGCAACTGAAAGTCATCAAAGTACATGACGGGGACGGAAATTATGTATATCGCCTGCCCGATTATTCAGCACTTATGCAACCAGTGAAAGAGCAAACGCAGTATCATCCCAACATCGAGTTTTCGGGTAATCTGGCCGTTGTCAAGACCCGCCCGGGATATGCAATGGGGATTGCTTCGGATATCGATACGCATGCGCCCTGTGAAATACTGGGCACGATTGCCGGAGACGACACGATCCTGATCATCCCGCGCGAAGGGATCAGCCGGGACAAGATCGTAAAAGCATTGGCTCATTTTATATAATATATATATAATGTATAGGGAACTGATCGTTTGTTCCCACTAACAACAGAAGATAAAAGAACAAACATAAAAATGGAACAAGAAAGAAAAATTGATGTGATGATCGCTGAAGCCTGTCACGAGGAATATGTAGATATCATCCTCGACACGATCGAAGCCGCCGCCAAAGTGCGCGGAACCGGTATCGCCAAGCGTACACATGAATACGTTGCCCAAAAGATGAAGGAAGGAAAAGCCGTCATTGCTTTAGAAGGTAACAAATTTGCAGGTTTCAGCTATATCGAGTCTTGGGGTAACAAACAATATGTGACCACCTCCGGCCTGATCGTGCATCCCGACTTTCGAGGATTGGGCATTGCCAAAAGAATCAAGGAGATGACCTTCCAGCTGGCCCGTATGCGCTGGCCTCACGCCAAGATTTTTAGTCTGACTTCGGGTGCTGCCGTCATGAAAATGAATACGGAATTAGGATATGTGCCGGTTACCTTTGCCGACCTGACGGACGACGAGGCTTTCTGGAGAGGTTGCGAAGGCTGTGTCAACCACGATATCCTCGAACGTACCGGCCGCCGTTACTGCATCTGTACCGGAATGCTCTTCGATCCGGACGATCCTCATCGGGCCGAGAGAGAGGCGAGGGAAATTAAGAATTAAAAATTAAGAATTAAAAAATTAAGATCAATACAGGTATACAAAATGAAGAAAAAAGTAGTAGTCGCATTTAGCGGAGGATTGGATACATCTTTTACTGTTATGTATCTGGCCAAGGAAAAAGGATATGAAGTGTATGCAGCTTGTGCCAACACAGGCGGTTTCAGCGAAGAACAGTTGAAACAAAACGAAGAAAACGCCTATAAGTTAGGGGCAACTAAATATGTGACAATTGACGTAACAAAAGAATATTATGAAAAGAGCCTGAAATATATGGTCTTCGGAAATGTACTCCGTAACGGTACTTATCCGATCTCCGTCAGTTCGGAACGTATTTTTCAGGCGTTGGCAATCGCCCGCTATGCAAACGAGATCGGTGCTGATGCGATCGCCCACGGTTCCACAGGAGCCGGAAACGACCAGATCCGCTTCGACATGACATTCTTGGTGCTGGCTCCGAATGTCGAGATCATCACGCTGACACGCGATATGGCATTGAGCCGCGACTACGAAATCAACTATCTGAAAGAACATGGCTTCGAAGCAGACTTCACGAAACTGAAATATTCCTACAATGTAGGTTTGTGGGGAACTTCCATCTGCGGCGGCGAAATTCTCGACTCCACACAAGGTCTGCCGGAAAGTGCTTATTTGAAACAAGTGACAAAGACTGGCAGCGAAGAACTTCGTCTTGAATTCAAAAACGGTGAAATCCATGCTGTGAACGGTAAAGTATTCGAAGACAAAATCGCTGCCATCCAAAAGGTGGAAGAAATCGGTGCAGCATACGGTATCGGCCGTGACATGCATGTGGGAGATACGATCATCGGCATCAAAGGACGTGTAGGATTTGAAGCAGCCGCTCCAATGCTGATTATCGGCGCTCATCGCTTCCTCGAAAAATATACGCTTAGCAAATGGCAGCAATACTGGAAAGACCAGGTTGCCAACTGGTATGGAATGTTCCTCCACGAAAGCCAGTATCTCGAACCGGTTATGCGCGACATTGAAGCCATGTTGCAGGAATCACAGCGCAATGTGAACGGTACTGTCATTTTGGAACTTCGCCCGCTTTCGTTCTCGACTGTCGGCGTCGATTCAAAAGACGATCTGGTAAAGACCAAGTTCGGAGAATACGGAGAAATGCAGAAAGGTTGGACAGCCGAAGATGCAAAAGGTTTCATCAAGGTCACTTCCACTCCACTGCGTGTTTATTACAACAACCATAAGGACGAAGAAATATGATCAAAGTCGGGATTATTGGAGGAGCAGGATATACGGCAGGCGAATTGATCCGCTTGCTGCTGAATCATCCGGACGCCGAGATTACATTTGTGAACAGTACGAGCAATGCCGGCAACAAGATCACGGACGTGCATAGCGGACTGTATGGCGAAACAGATTTGATATTTACCGATGAACTGCCGCTGGACCAGATCGACCTCCTTTTCTTCTGTACCGCTCACGGCGATACGAAGAAGTTCATGGAGAGTCATACCGTACCCGAAAACGTGAAGATCATCGATCTCAGTATGGACTACCGCATCGAAAGCCCTGAACACGATTTCGTCTACGGCCTGCCCGAACTGAACCGACGCCGTATCTGCAACGCACAGCATATTGCAAACCCCGGATGTTTTGCCACCTGTATCCAATTAGCTGTTTTACCACTGGCCAAGCATCTGATGCTGAACTCGGATTTGCATGTAAATGCAATCACGGGATCGACAGGAGCTGGAGTCAAACCGTCGTCCACTTCTCATTTCAGCTGGCGAAATGATAACATCTCGATTTACAAACCGTTCACGCATCAGCATCTGGCAGAAATCGGACAGAGTCTACGGCAATTGCAGAACAGCTTCAACAGTATGGTCAACTTTATCCCGGTGAGAGGTAATTTCTCACGAGGTATCTTTGCCACGACTTATCTGGATTGCAAAATCGGACTGGATGAGATCAAGCGTATTTATGAAGAATACTACGCTGATCACTCTTTCACTTTCATCACCGACAAGAACCCGGATCTGAAACAAGTGGTAAATACGAACAAGTGCCTGATCTATCTGTTGAAACAGGAAGACAAGCTGCTGATCGTTTCGATGATAGACAACCTGCTGAAGGGAGCGAGCGGCCAAGCAGTCCACAACATGAACCTCCTCTTCGGCTTGGAAGAGACGGTAGGGTTGCATCTGAAGCCTTCAGCGTTTTAATTAATATACAAATGATGATTTATCGGTGAGCAAACAGGCTAAGCTGCTCTTTATGTCGCAGATTCTCTTTTGCCGTCTGCTTCAGCAGACGGCAAAAGAGAGAACCGGAGTAGACCGGACGGTTAAGGCTTGATCCAAAAGTAACCGATAAATCATCATTTATAAACATTTTTACATTATGAATCTATTCGACGTATATCCATTATTCAATATAGAGATTGTCAAAGGCAAGGGATGTCATGTATGGGATACAGAGGGAAACGAATACCTCGACCTGTATGGCGGACATGCCGTAATCTCGGTCGGCCATAGCCATCCTACTTATGTAAAGGCTATCACCGAACAAGTAAACAAGTTAGGATTCTATTCCAACTCCGTCATCAACAGTCTCCAACAGAAATTGGCAGACAAATTGGGTAAGGCATCCGGTTATGACGACTATTCGCTCTTCTTGATCAACTCAGGAGCCGAAGCCAATGAAAATGCTTTGAAATTAGCCTCTTTCCACAACGGAAAGAAACGTGTGATTGCTTTCAAACATGCCTTCCACGGACGTACGTCTGCTGCCGTACGCGTGACAGACAATCCGAAAATCATCGCTCCGGTAAATGAGGATCTCGCCGTAACCTATCTACCTCTGAATGACGCGACAGCAGTAGAAGCCGAATTGCAGAAGGGGGACGTTTCTTCGGTTATTATCGAAGGTATTCAAGGCGTGGGCGGCATCCAGTTGCCAACCGATTCCTTTATGCAGGAACTGCGCGCCTTGTGTACGAAATATGAAGCCTGCCTGATTCTTGATGAAATCCAGTCGGGATACGGACGCAGCGGTAAGTTCTTCGCCCACCAGTATGCCGGAATCAAACCGGACCTGATTTCGGTGGCAAAAGGTATCGGCAACGGTTTCCCTATGAGCGGATTGCTGATCAGCCCGATGTTCAAACCAGTATACGGGATGTTAGGCACAACTTTCGGAGGCAATCATTTAGCTTGTGCGGCCGCCATTGCCGTACTGGAGATCATGGAAGAAGAAAAGCTGATCGACAATGCGCGGGAAGTAGGAGCTTACCTGTTGGATGAATTGCATAAGCTACCGGGAATTAAAGAGATTCGCGGACGTGGTCTGATGATCGGTATCGAGTTCGAAGAATCGATCAAGGAAGTACGCAGCAAGTTGCTGTTCGAAGAGAAGGTATTTACGGGAGTAGCCGGAACCAACACGATCCGTCTGTTGCCGCCACTCTGTCTGAGCATGGACGAGGCAAAGGAATTCATCGTACGATTCCGCAAGGTGCTGAATGCTTAAAAAAGAAGACGGTTTGCCAACCATCGCTATACAGCTTAATTGTTTCTTTATATAAATAAGATCCACCATCGGAGCTTCCGGTTGGTGGATCTTTGATTTTTTGGGAGGACAATAACTGATAAATCAGCAGTTACATTCTTCATCCAATCAATCGAACTTCTCTATCGTATAGGTGAAGATCAAGGTTGAACCAGCAGGAATCCCTCTGTAATCATAATAGCCATATCCCAAGTTAGCTGGGATAATCGCCTCAACCCGTTCGCCAATAGTATTATTCAACAATATTGCTCCCAACCCCGGTACAACGCCAGCAGGAGTAAGCGTCATCGTCATCTCCTTCTGGAAATTCTGGCCGCTGATAAAATCACCTTTCAAGATCATTGTTACAGGAGTCTGGCTCGTCGGGCATTGCGTTTCCTCTCCTTCCTTACCCAAAACACGATACAAGGCGGTGTCGCCGCCTAAAACGACCTGCTTGTAAAGCAGCTCCCCATCGTCTCCCTTCAATACTTTCTTTTCGCGGATGAACTCAAGGTTCTTCTCGAAATAGGCAATCTGTTCGGCAGAGAAGCCTTTGTCATCATCCCCACAGGCGGTAAACCCGACTACCATCGCCATCATCAGGCTGATTACGGCATAAATAGATCTCTTCATTTGTACTTCAGTCTTTTATTGTTTTGAAGGCGCAAAGATAGCATACAAAGCAATACGGTACAAACGGGACGGTCAATTCACCACAAAAGTATAGCTGCCGGAACCGATCTTCCCGGCATAAAGGAACGGCTCGCCCTTCACGCGGGAGACTTTCACCGGAGCACCATTATTCGTCACGGTGTATTTACCGCGCGGAAGCGGAAGATACACTTCAGCATCCATATTGGCAGGAATCGTCACCTTCAGAATATAGGCGTCCGCCTTATTCTCCACCTCCATACGGATCGCCCCCCGGATCGTCGGAATCGTTGCCTCCGCCCATTCGAGCGAAGCAAGCTGCGGTTTGATACGGGCAGTGCCGAAACCGGGCGTAAGAGGCTCCACTCCCATCAGGCGACGCGGGATGATATTGGCAGGAGCCGCTCCCCAGGCATGGTTCCAGTCTTGGTTTGGCTTGTACTTGTTGTCCCAGGCTTCAAGCGAAATAGTCGAGCCGACACGGATCATATTATACCAACTGCGGTCGTCCGTCTTGGTCAACATATGCAAAGCATATTCGGCATCATTCGCTTCATAGAGGGCGTCCATCAGGAATTGCGAGCCATAGACGCTGCAAGCCATCCCGCGGGTTTGGATAAAATCGACGACATTTTGCTTCTTTCCGGCCGGAACCAGATCGAACGCCAACGGGAACATATTGCCATGTAGGGAAGCATGGTCGGTGTCGGCAGCAAGACCATCCGTGAAATACCCCTTGCGAACATCAAAGAACGAACGGATGAACCGTTTTTTGAAAGCGTCCGATTCGGATGCATAAAAAGCGACATCATCCTGCTTACCCAATGCACCGGCAATACCTTCCATCTGCTTCAAAGCCGCGTAATGCCAGGCGTTCGTCACTACATTATAATCGGTAAAAGCAAATCCGTCGTCTTCTCCCCCTTGCTTCTTTCCCAAACCAAGTATTCCGGTATGCGGCCAGTCCACGATATCCCGTATCTGTCCCTTAAAACGGATCGAACGAAGGAAATCGTCCGTCTGCAATCCGGTCGTCGTGCTGATCAACCCGTTCTTCTCGCGGAGAGCCATCAAGATACGCGGTTTCAGCAATTCGTAACTGGATTCGAGCGAACGGCTATCGCCCGTATACAGATAATCGTACCAGGCTATCGACAACGCCTGCAAAATCCATTCGGTCGGCCATGTCGGATGTTGCAGCAGGTATTCATGCGAGCGGCGGGCAATCGCGTATTCGCGGTCCACCCCATAATGGCAAAGCTGGTTGATCAGGGCATCCGCCTCATAAGGAATACGTTCGCGGTCGCCATCTACATAAATCCCGGAGAATGAAGTAGCGCGGACAGAATATTTGCACAATTCCCAGATCTGATTCAACGTATCGTTGGAACAACGGAAAGAAGAAGCTGTCTCGTCAAAAGGATAATGCACCGTCTCGCGGACAACCGAGGCTGGTGACAGAGGAGCCTCATAGCCTTCGATCTCACAATAGCGGAAAGGGACGACTTCTCCCACATAAGCAGGCATCAACACGGCAGCCGATCCGGTATTCCGTTTATCTTTCTTGATCTTGATCCGGTATGTGTTCGTCCCCTTCAACAAAGCCAGCGGATAGCGGCGATAACGAATTGTCGATTTACCCGGATCACGCAGGATGCGTCCTCCTTCGAGACATTCCCCTAAATGCACGACCACCGAATCGCGCGTACCATCGGATGCCAACGTCAGCACCAACTGCCCGAAAGCATCTTTCCCGAAGTCGACAAGGCGCGTACCGGGACGGATTTCCGTTATTCCGACCGGAAACTCCATCGTCTTCACCTGTGGGTAGTAGGCTGTTTCATATTCGGACAGGCGGTCAGCAGTGCGAAAAGCCTTCACTTCGGACCATTCGCTTTCCCCCTCGGTATTGGTCACCGTCTTTACCCGCCAGAAATAGGATTTACCCGGTTCCAATGCTTCACCGGCGTAACGGACAGCTACGGACCGATCGCTCCCGACCACCCCGCTGTCCCACAGATTACCTCTTCCAGAAGCAGCATCTTCACGGTTATCGGCCACGATCACGCGATAAGCGGTTTGTCGTGTTCCTCCGGTTTCGCCCGGTACGATCCAAGAAAAGGCGGGATGTGATGAACGGATGGCGGCATATTGCAACGGTTCGATCGCCTCTTCGAGCTGCCAGACCGGAAGATTCGACGCGTATCCGTTCTGCCACGTCTGCCCGGTATGTTCAATCAGGTCAGTCATCAGCCCAAAAGGTTTCTTGTCGGCAGCCTGCAGGCAAAGAGCCGAAAAGGCGAAAGAGACTAATAAGGTAAGGCGGTTCAGTAATGTACTCATGGTATTTTTCTTTTTTTCGTAATTCGGGGATAAAGATAGAGCGAGTAAGAGATTCATCCCCTCATATATCTGACATTTTTCTTTTGAAAAATGCACAAAAAACAGGCTGGCTTATAAATGCTGCACAAGCTATTTCCTCGTTTTGACCATTAGGGACAAAAGAACCATCCGACGTACAGAAGTGGCAGATTTACCTTCTCTTTGTGCAATCTCGTAGATACTTTCCCCCTTCAGGAAAGAGGTAACGATGTGACGGGTTTTCTCACCGCGAACAGAAGCGACCAGCTCCTTCGTTATTTTTTCATATAAAGGGTTCATGCTGTTCAAAGAGCGGATGATGAAGAGGACCTGTTCGTTCTTTTCGATCTCGGCATAGAGTTGACGCTGGATTTCGATATTTTCATTTATCAATTCATCTCTCTGCTTGTTCATCCCAACCAGCTCACTATGCAACCATCTCTCTTCACGTTTCAACAACGCCTCATTCTCCTGCAACCGACTTTTCCGCCGCTCGTATTCGAATTCCTGTTCCATCAGCCTTTCATAGGCATCCTTTATTTTATTATCTTTCAGTTCTTCCTCCCATCTTTTCAAATTAGAGATCTGCTCTAAGACTAATTTCTTATTCTTTATCAAATAGTAGAATCGGGGATAAAGTTCTTCTACCATTTTTTTATTCGTTTCAAACTTTTCTTCTTTTTCCTTTAAGCTCTTCTCTGCTTTCATTATCTTGTCAAACATTTTATCCACGTACTCGATATTAGCATACTGGTATTCCATTTTAGCCTTTTCTTTCCTAAACAACTCCGCCATGCCTTTCAGGCTTGGCTCGGTAAATTCGAAAGTGACCCGGAACGCTTTCTCAAGTTCATCGACAATGCCAGTCACGGTATCGAAAACATCGTTTTTGCCTTCATGCAAGGAGTAATAAACGTCAAGCCGCTTCTTAAGGTGAATGCTCTCTTGATAAAAAAACTCGTTCTTTGCTTCCAAATCGGAAATACACGCCCTTGCTTTCTCCAACTTCAGGTTCAAAGCGTCTACATCCTTCTGAGATGAAGTTTTTCTTTTCCTTAAATATTGAGCGTTCTTCGCTTTCACAAAATTCTCATAAGACTTCTTCAAATCCTTATTTTCATTGAGGAGCTCCGAATACATGCGAAAATACTCATTTCTCTCTGCCTTCGCTCCATCATATAACTTTCTTAAGTTACCATATTCTTCTTTCCCTTCAATATTCATTTTTTTGTAAGAATCCACTTCTTTCTGCTTTAATTCCAGATCCTCACAAAATTTCTTATTTTCATCCAACGCAGACTTCAATAATTCACGAAGCATTTTGTTCTCATCCAAAAGAGATTCATGCTTTTCTCCCAACATATTTTCTTTTATATTTTCTAACATAATCACCGTTTTTTGTTTTTTCATCAAAAGTTCTGCAATTTAACAATTTATTAAAAACATCCACTTACTTTTTTCATTTCCTTTGCTTATCTTATAAAACATTCCGTTCTTTGCACACTAATAATCATAGAAAAACCAATATACATGAAACTAAACAAACTCATTATTCCGGTAGCATGCATCCTGTTGGCCGGAAATGCAAGCATGGCACAGGTAATCATGCCGTGGGAAAACCGGACAGAGACAGACGGCGATCCGTTTGCGAAAGGCGAAACGACCGCCACAAAGGGCAAACTCCACCTCGAAGAAATCATAGGCGGACGGCTCATACAGACAAAAGGAATCGGCGCCATGACGTGGATGAAGGATGGCGAGCGATACAGCCGGATGGAACCAAACGCTGAAACAGGCGGTATGGACATTGTCGCCTACCGCGCCAAAGACAACCGGAGGGAAGTCATCATTCCCTCTTCCATGTTTATCAACAAAGAAACCGGGAAACCAATTGCCATCCGCAGCATCTCTTGGAGCACCGACAACGGGAAGGTCTTAATCTATAACAATACAAAACGGGTATGGCGTTACGACACGAGGGGTGACTACTGGGTACTGACTCTGAAAGACGGGACTTTGCGCCAATTGGGGAAGGGACTGCCCGAATCATCGATGATGTTTGCAAAATTCTCGCCTGACGGAACACGTGTGGCTTTCGTTTCGAACAATAATATATATGTAGAAGATGTCGCTTCCGGCCAGATCACTCAGCTGACCCATGACGGGAGCCAGACGATCGTGAACGGTACATTCGACTGGGTGTATGAAGAAGAATTCGCCTGCCGCGACGGTTTCCGATGGAGCCCGGACGGACAATATATCGCCTACTGGCAAAGCGACACAAAAGGAACGGGGGTGTTCGACATCATCAATAATGTGGATTCCATCTACCCAACCATCTTGCATTTCCCTTATCCGAAGGCAGGCAGCACGAACTCGGCGGTCAAAGTGGGCTATCTTCCGGCAGCCGGGGGAGCGACAACCTGGATAGAGATTCCCGGCGATCCGCGAAACAACTACATTCCCCGTATGGAGTTTATCCCCGGAAGCAACGAACTGTTTATCCAGCAGATGAACCGTCCTCAGAACACGAACAAAGTATGGATCGCCCGCATCGGTAGCCCTACACCTCAAAATATCTTCACCGACACAGATGCAGCATGGCTGGACACGAACGACAATATCCAATGGCTGAAGGACAATACTTGGTTCACCTGGGAGAGCGAACGCAACGGATGGCGCCACCTCTATCGCATCAGCCGGGACGGGAAGGAGATACAGCCGGTTACGAAAGGCGACTTCGACTATATATCGCCGGTCGGGACGGATCTTCAGAAGGGACTGGTATATTTTATCGCTTCACCGGAAAACTATACCCAACGTTATCTCTACAGTGCCGAACTTTTCGGAAAAGGAGAAGTGAAACGGCTCAGTCCGGCAGGACAGCCGGGACAGCATCGTTATAATATGTCGCCTACCGGAAAATGGGCGGTCCATACCTATAGCAATGCGGCAACCCCTTCAATGATCGACATGGTTTCCTTCCCCAAGCATCAGTCTGTAAGGATGATAGAGGACAATGCAAAGGCACGCGAACAATATGCTGCGCTGGGGCTGAACCCGAAAGAGTTCGTCAAAGTGACCTCCGGCAATCTCGAACTGGATGCTTGGATGATCAAACCGGTCAACTTCGATCCGACAAAGAAATACCCCGTCATCATAGAGGTCTATGGCGAACCGGCCAGTTCGACCGTACAGGATGTATGGGGCGGTGGTGATCTCTGGAACCAATATGTCGCCAACCTCGGATATATCGTTGTCAGCATCGACAACCGAGGAGCCAACACTCCGCGCGGCCG
Source organism: Parabacteroides merdae ATCC 43184 (assembly GCF_025151215.1). Classification (NCBI taxonomy): domain Bacteria; kingdom Pseudomonadati; phylum Bacteroidota; class Bacteroidia; order Bacteroidales; family Tannerellaceae; genus Parabacteroides; species Parabacteroides merdae. Next base: position 35,939 of record NZ_CP102286.1, on the reverse strand, counting down.
CGAATGGCGTAAATGCATCTATGGCGAGGTCGGCACATTCGCATCCGAAGACCAGGCACGAGGCATCCAAGATATGGCACGCCGTTACCCGTTTATCGACGCGGACCGTATCGGCATTACCGGATGGAGCGGCGGCGGAAGCCAGACACTGAACTCTATGTTCCGTTATCCGGACGTCTTCCATACGGGTATCGCCATCGCTTTCGTTGCCGACCAACGCACCTACGACACGATTTATCAGGAACGGTACATGAACACACCCCAAAACAATCCGGAAGGTTACCGAAAAGGTTCTCCTATCACATACGCATCCGGACTGAAAGGGAACCTGCTCCTGATACACGGTACTGGCGACGATAACGTCCACTATCAGAACTGCGAGATGCTGGTCAACGAGCTGGTGAAACATGGCAAGATGTTCAGCCAAGTAAGCTATCCGATGCGCAGCCACGGCATTTACGAACGTCCTGGCACAACCCTGCACTTACGAATGACGATGGCCAAATACTGGCTGGACCATCTGCCCGCCGGCGGTAGATAGTTAAAAAGACCCTCTGCAAAAACAAAAGGCAGGGGGTCTTTTGTTATATCTCCAAAAGTCACTAAATCTCTAAATAAAAAGTACAAAATGAAAAAGTATTTTATCGCAGTAGCAGCACTGGCATTTTTGGCTGCATGTAACGGAAAGGCAGCAAAAGACACTCCCGTGTTAGTTGAAGAAGAAAGTATTGCCGTCGCCGAAGCGGCTCCCGATGCTCCTTCTCTGCCGGAGCTACCAGTTGTAAAAGCTAAACCGGCAAAGCCGGTCAATATGCGCGACTCCTTGAAACTGGATCCGAAAAAGGGGGCAGTCGTACAAAAAAAATATAAAGGGACTATTCCTGCCGCCGATGGACCTGGTATCGTTTACGACCTGACATTGTTCTATCAGCAAGATAGTGATGACGGCGTTTATGAATTGGACGCCACTTATCTGGAAGCCGAAAACGGCAAAGACCAGACATTCACTTCTACCGGTAAACGCCAAGTGAAAAAAGGAACTCCTGCTGATGCAAGCGCAGTCATATATGAACTGATCCCAAGTGATGGCAGCATGGTATTTTATTTCCAGGCAGAAGGGGATAGCCTGACCATGCTGAACCAGGAATTACAAAAAGCCGCCTCCGACCTTAATTACACGCTAAAGCTCGTACAATAATCGATACATCTTCACAGCACATCTTTTATATAAACAGAAAAGAGGCACTCCGACTCCTGGAGGCCTCTTTTCTGTTTATGATTTGTAAATTGGAATAGCAATAGGGATAAATCATTTGATTCCTAATTTCGCTTTGATCGCTTTAGGAAGTGCATCTTTGTGAACAACGATGTTCATAGTCTTGTAACGGACAAATGCCTTGGATGCATACCAGATGCCTTCATACTTATTGGAAGTACCCCAAGAGTTCTTCACCATGTAGTATTCGTTACCTTCCTGGTCTTTAGCGATACCATAGATCTGCATACCGTGGTCATCAGTCGTTTCGTAGTTGTCATAAGCCAACTGGCGTTCTTCCTGCGTGCACCATTTCTGTGGTTGAGGTTTTGTATTCAGTTTCTTTTCTTCCGGTTTCAATTTCAACCAGTGGGCCATGTCGGAACCGCTCAGTTCCTGAACCTTTTCATTGTCAGGCATAACGGCTACACCATCACGAGTAAAGCCGGATTCGCTCACGTCAGAACCCCAGGCAATCGTATAGCCGGTATTGATAGCATTGTCGAACACTTCCATCAATTCGTCGATAGGCAAGTTGTAAGACAATCCATGACGCCAGTTATCCTGGACTTCGATCGGAAATTGGGTATAGAACGGACGATGTGTATAAGATGTCAAAGACACATAGTCGGAAGGATTCAAACCGGTTGACTTATAGAAAGACTGCGGAGTATATTCTTTACCTTTATAAGTAAATTTCTCTGGAGCCTTACCCAAATAAATTTCGTGAACGGCAGCAACCGCTTTTTTCCACAACATGACGTTATTCTCATCTGATTGCAATTTACGCAGTTTGCCTTTGGCTACAGCTGCGACCATTGCATCTGCAAGGGCGGAAAGTTCGGTATGGTTGCTCAACGTATCGCCATACATCACACCCGGACGCATTTCTTCTTCCGGAACCAGGCCAAAAGCCTCCATTCCATAAATCACGTCATAGAAAGAACCGCCTTGTGAAAAAGAAACGTCCCCGTGAGTACGCACAGCTGCATCCGCACGATCCAGATAAGTATTGTAAACCGTAAACATTTCGGATAAATCGTATTCACCCTTTCCCATACGAAGCAATTCAGATTCCAGGAATGCCATTGTCGAATAACACCAACAAGTTCCGGCTCGATTCTGGTTCTTAATCGAAGTGATCGGATTCTCCTTCACTGTCGTAAAAACAAACCCTTCTTCATTTTCCTTCTTCCCTGATTCTTGTGCATGGATTGTTGCAGACATCGTCATGGCGAACAGCATACCAACCGCAATAATTGTCTTTTTCATGTAAATCTATTTATATTATGTTATTAGATTAATTTTGAAGGGCAAAGATACGATTAAATTGACAATGGGCAATGGACAATTGACAATTTAAACTGTATCTTTGTCAGACATAATAACTATAATATAAAGAAAACATGAAGATCACAATTATCGGCGCCGGAAATATCGGCGGTGCCATAGCACGAGGATTAGCAAAAGGTCATATGTTTAAAGCATCGGATATCACTTGCACGGCACAATCAGATACGACTCTGGAGAAAATGAGGAATACGAACCCTGATTTCGTCCTCTCGCTGGACAATGTAGAAGCGGTCAAAGGCGCCGACATCATCGTCATTGCCGTAAAACCGTGGCGCGTAGAAGAAATTATCGACCAGATCAAAGGCATACTCGACTATGACAAACAGATAATCGTTTCCGTTGCCGCAGGTATCACATTCGATCTGCTGAACACCTATCTGACCAAAAACACGGGGTTCGACGATTGCCTGACAACCCCGACTATTTTCCGTATCATGCCGAATACGGCAATCGAAGTGCTTAGCAGTATGACTTTCGTAGCAGCCCGTAATGCTTCCAAAGAGCAAACGGACTTAATCATTAATATCTTCAACGAATTGGGAAACGCGATGTTGGTCGAAGAACGCCTGATGTCTGCCGGAACCGCTTTGGCTTCCAGCGGGATCGCATTCGCCTTGCGCTATATCCGCGCAGCCATCGAAGGCGGTGTCGAATTAGGTTTTTACCCGAAGCAGGCACAGGAAATCGTTGTCCATACGGTGAAAGGAGCTGTCGACCTCTTATTGGAAAACAAAAGCAATCCTGAAACGGAAATCGATAAGGTAACAACTCCGGGAGGTATCACCATCAAGGGATTGAACGAAATGGAACTCTCCGGCTTCACCTCTTCCGTCATTCGGGGATTGAAGGCAAGCAAATGATGATTTTTATTCTGCAAACGTGTTATTGATTACGAAAACAACTGTCATACCATCATGAATACAATAACTTTTTCACATGTAACATATAGCATATTTTCAGCAATATAGTTACATTTTTTTGTCGAGACCCGGGTGTCAGACATCTACAGACCCGGATCTCAAGACCGCTCAGATGGAGGTGTAAACGGCCCTGATACGGGCATTTTGAGGAAAAAATCTAACGTCTTTCTTACAAAAAAGTAACGTGTTTCGGCAAAAAAGGCTTATGCTTTCCTGAAAACATTCCGTTTTTAACACTTTTGGAGTGTATCTGTTTCGGGTAAAACGGCTAAAATGATGGTTAAACAACTGATTTATGATAGTTGCATGATAGTTAAAAAGGAAACTATCATATCTATATATCATGATATTCAAGTTGTACACAAGAAACATGATGGTATGATAGTTGTTTTTTTAAAATCCATTATAGTGTTGACAAATTTGAACCACAAATGCCGATTTATCCGTTACTTTTCTCTTGAAAGAATAGTAACGGATAAAGTTCAAATCCGATCAGAAAGCACGGACCGCTTTCCGGCGATCCAATTCTGCTTTCAGCATACGAAGTTCACGGCTGGTTTGCCCGGCAACCGAAGTGTTTTCCTCGGCACGGCGGATCAGGTATGGCAAAACATCCCGCACTTTTGCATACGGTACATATTTGGTTACGTTATAACCTTCATGAGCCAGGTTGAAAGAAATATTGTCACTCATACCTAACAGTTGCGCGAAGAAGATACGGGGATCATCGCGCTTTAAGCCTTTTTCATCTATCAGCTTGGCCAATTTATAGTTGCTCTCTTCATTATGCGTCCCCATAAACATTTCGAAACAGTCGAGATGATCCATTGTGAAGCGGACAGCCTCGTCGAAGTTCTCGTCCGTTGCCTGCTTATCCTTACAGATCGGATCGGGATATCCCAAAGCAGCTGCCCTGGCACGCTCGGCTTCCATATAGGCACCACGTACGAATTTCACACCGGCAATATATCCTTTCTCTTTCGCATCGTCCAAAATACGGCGTAAATACGGCATACGGTCATGGCGGTACATTTGCAAAGTAGCAAATACGATCGCACGTTTCTTATTATACCTGCGCATGGCCTCATCGGTCAAAGAGTCGATGGCATCCTGAAAACAATAGTCTTCAGCATCCACAATCAAGCGTACGTCATTGTCGTAGGCACGCTGGCAAAAAGCCATAAAGCGTTCCTTGAACTCCCGGTAAGCTTTTACTTCTTCGATGGTCAATTCCTCTTGCTTTTCGGATACCTTAGCAAGAAGTTCGTCCGTTATGATGGTGGACGGTTTGAATACGGCATAGGCCAGATTATCATTTCCCTTTGCAAAATCAATCGAACGTATGGTTTCCTCAAAAGTAGCTTGTATTCCTTCGGGCGTTTGCTCTCCTTCGGCTGAAAAATCCAAGGTGGAGCGTACATTGAATTTCCGCAGATGGTCGATCGCCTTTGTACAGTCCTGCAAAGTTTCACCTCCGACAAATTGCTTGTATAAAGTCGGCTTGACCGCCCATCCTAACGGAAAATGAATATTCAAAGCAATATTACTTACTACACTGGCACACTTTACCAGCCACGGATATTTGATCGTATTGAACAGCAGATAAGCATTTTTCAGCTCAGACTGCGATTTGGCAGAGAAAGCAATTTCGGTATTATTAAAATCTAACATGGTATTTGATATTAGTTGACAGTTAACGCATTAAAATGAATAGGAATACCGTCTCACAAAATGTGCCAATCACCAATTCATAAGAGAAACTCTTTCATTGGCATATTGGCACATCCTGATTTATCGGCTCATTGATAAAATTAATTACTTTTCTCCAAGAAACGGATAACCATAGCTTGTCGGCGGAACCAAAGCCTCTTTGATACAACGGGCATTTGTCCAGCGAATCAAGTTCAACGGCCCTCCGGCCTTATCATTCGTACCCGAAGCACGCGAACCGCCAAACGGCTGTTGTGCAATGACGGCACCTGTCGGTTTGTCGTTGATATAGAAGTTACCCGCGGCATAACGCAATTTATTGAATGCCATATCGATCGCATAACGATCGCGTGCAAAAATAGAACCGGTCAAACCATACGGAGATGTACGGTCGCAGAGTTCGAGTGTTTCTTCATATTTATTATCATCATACACATAGATCGTGATAACCGGACCGAAGATCTCCTCCACCATACTCTTGAACATCGGGTCCGTAGTCCGGATGACAGTCGGTTCAACAAAGTAACCTACGGACTTATCTCCATTTCCACCGAAAACGATTTCCGCATCAGGAGACTGTTTTGCATAATCGATATAGCTCATGATATTGTCGAACGAAGCTTCATCGATAACCGCATTGACAAAATTCGTGAAATCCTGGACATCTCCCATTTTGATTTCTTTCAGCATATCGCCGACATAGTCCTTTACTTCTTTCCAGAGTGAAGCAGGGATATAGGCACGTGAACCAGCCGAACATTTCTGTCCTTGATACTCAAACGCACCGCGCACAATAGCTGTCGCCACCTCCAAAGCCGGAGCAGAAGGATGGACAAAGATGAAGTTCTTGCCGCCTGTTTCACCGACAATCTTCGGATAAGATTTATAATGTCCTAAATTCTCACCGATCTGACGCCAAAGGGTGTTAAAGGTTGAAGTGGAACCTGTGAAATGGAAACCGCCTAAATCACGGCTGGCCGTTATGACTTTGCCGATCACGCTTCCCTGCCCCGGAATAAAATTGACAACACCGTCGGGCAAACCGGCTTCCCGGAACACTTTCATCAGGAAATAGTTAGAATGGATAGCTGTTGTCGACGGTTTCCAGACTGCCACATTTCCCATCATGGCAGGCGCCATGTTCAAGTTAGAGGCAATGGAAGTAAAGTTGAACGGCGTGAGCGAAAACACGAAACCTTCCAAAGCACGATATTCCATCCGGTTCAGGATACCTGTTTCCGAATAAGGCTGGTCGGCATATACCTGACTGGCATAAAAAGTACTGAAACGAAGGAAGTCGATCAATTCGCAAGGAGCGTCGATTTCTGCCTGGAACGGATTCTTGCTTTGTCCCAACATGACGGATGCGTTCAATATATAACGATATTTAGTGGAAAGCAATTCTGCTACACGCAGCATGACGGAAGCACGTTCTACCCAAGGAAGTTCAGACCATTCCTTATGCGCCTTCATTGCTGCATCGATAGCCATCTGCACTTCTTTCTCTCCGGCCTTATGATAAGTGGCCAATACATGGTGGTGATCATGCGGCATCACGACTTTGCCGGTATTGCCTGTACGGATTTCTTTACCTCCGATAACCAATGGTATATCCCATTCTTCAGAAGAGAGCTGCGCAAGAGCCTTTTTCAAGGATGATTTTTCACTTGAACCAGGAGCGTATGCTTTTACCGGCTCGTTAATAGGCTTGGGGAAACTAAAAATTGCGTTGTCCATAGTATCTCTTATTTATTAAGTGTTCAAAGACTGATTATTTCAGCGCTGTAAACATAATCAATAATTTTCTAAAATAAGAGACAGGAGCGTTAAATTAAATTTAAATCAAAGGGGCCAAGATATTCTCGTCCAGCATCAACAATTCAAGCCGTAGAGCTGTTATCTTAACATATTAATCATCTTAAATGTAAAAAATATGGCTATAAAGAGTGTTTGGATAGAAGAAGATTGTATCGCTTGCGGCACATGCGAAGGCATTTGTCCCGAAGTATTTCAGGTTACAGACCGCTCACGTGTAAATGAAGGAGTAAACTTCAACGATTATGAAGAAGGTATAAAAGAAGCCGCCGAAAGCTGCCCGGTCAGCGTCATCAAATACGATTAAGAAGCTTTCTTATACAGCATCTAATAAATTATTATTCAACAACCTACAGTTTTCTACCGGAAGAAACGTTTGTTTCCTCGGCTGGAAACTGTAGTTCTCTCCGCAGGAAACTATAACTTCTTCAGCGGGAAGCAGCCAATACAAAAAAACATCTTCCGCACTTCCTTTCAAAATAACTAAATAACATTACATTCCTCTTTCCTTAGACATTTTGCTTTTTATTCCTATCTTTGGAGCATCATAAATATAATAATCAACGGAGATGAACGAACAGATAAAACAAATTGCGGAGCGTTTGGCCGGACTTCGGGATGCATTGGAAATCACGCCTGAAGAAATGGCCAAGGTTTGTAACCTGACTCCCGAACAGTATATGAAGCTGGAAAGCGGTACTGTAGATATTTCAGTAAGTGTATTACATCAGATTTCACAGGCTTACGGGGTTGAGTTGACCACGCTTATGTTCGGTGATGAACCTAAAATGAGCAGCTACTTTATCACTCGCAAAGGAAAAGGTATTGCCGTGGAACGGACTAAAGCATACAAATACCAGTCGCTTGCCGCCGGGTTTGTCGGTCGGAAAGCAGATCCGTTCATGGTTACCGTCCATCCGGCTCCAGACGGGACACCGATTTATCTGAACTCGCATCCCGGACAAGAGTATAATATGGTACTGAAAGGCCGCATGTTATTACAGATCAACAACAAAGAGCTGATACTGGAAGAAGGCGACAGTATCTATTTCAACTCCGAACTGCCGCATGGAATGAAGGCACTCGATGGAGAAAAGGTCAGTTTCCTGGCAATAATCCTATAAATTGACAATTTAATCATCATGTTAGAAAGATTCATAAACAAGACGACCTTTGAGTCGCAGGAAGATTTTATAAAGAATTTCAAGATAAAAGTCCCGGAGAACTTCAACTTCGGATATGACGTAGTAGATGCATGGGCGGAAGAAGAACCCGATAAGATTGCGCTGTGCTGGACAAACGACCAAGGGGAACACATAGACTTCACCTTTGCCGACCTGAAAAAATATACCGACCAGACTGCCGCTTATTTCCAGTCGCTGGGAATCGGCCACGGTGATATGGTCATGTTGATACTGAAACGCCGTTATGAATTCTGGTTCTCGATTATCGCGTTGCATAAATTGGGAGCAGTGGTGATCCCGGCTACCCACCTGCTGACAAAGAAAGATATCGTCTATCGTGCGAATGCCGCCGATATCAAGATGATCGTCTGCGCGGGCGAGGAAGTGATCACCCAACATATCATCGACTCGCTGCCCGATTCACCCTCTATAAAGAGTGTTGTTTCGGTAGGTCCCGAAATCCCCGAAGGCTTCGAGGACTTCCACAAAGGTCTCGAAAACGCGGCTCCGTTCGTACGTCCGGAACATCCGAACAGTAACGACGACATTTCACTGATGTATTTTACTTCCGGTACAACCGGCAACCCGAAGATGGTGGCACACGATTTCACCTACCCGCTGGGGCATATCGTGACCGGAAGTTTCTGGCACAACTTGCATAAAGACAGCCTCCACCTGACGATTGCCGACACCGGTTGGGGGAAAGCCGTATGGGGAAAACTGTATGGACAGTGGATTGCCGGAGCAACCGTATTCGTGTACGACCACGAGAAATTCACACCGGCCGATATGTTACAGATGATACAGGACTACCGCATCACATCTTTGTGCGCACCTCCTACCATCTTCCGTTTCCTGATACGCGAAGACCTGACAAAATACGACCTGTCGTCCCTCCAATATTGTACCATTGCCGGCGAAGCCTTAAACCCTGCCGTATTCGACACGTTCTACAAACTGACCGGCATCAAGCTGATGGAAGGTTTCGGACAGACGGAAACAACCTTGACCGTCGCCACTTTCCCGTGGATGGAACCGAAACCCGGATCGATGGGTGTCCCTAATCCGCAATACGATGTAGACTTGTTGCGCCCGGACGGAACCCGTGCCGAAGATGGAGAACAGGGACAGATCGTGATCCACACTACAAATGGCAAACCGATCGGTCTTTTCAAGGAATATTACCGGGATGCCGAACGCACACGCGAAGCATGGCACGACGGCCTGTATTACACGGGCGATGTCGCCTGGCGTGATGAAGACGGTTACCTCTGGTTCGTGGGCCGTGCCGACGATGTTATCAAAAGTTCCGGCTACCGTATCGGCCCGTTTGAAGTAGAAAGCGCCCTGATGACGCATCCGGCGGTTGTAGAATGTGCCATCACTGGTGTTCCAGACGAAATCCGCGGACAAGTGGTAAAAGCCACCATCGTTCTGGCAAAGGACTACAAGGATAAAGCCGGAGACGCTTTGGTCAAAGAATTACAAGACCATGTCAAAAAAGTGACAGCTCCGTACAAATACCCGCGCGTCGTCGAGTTCGTAGACGAACTGCCGAAGACGATCAGCGGCAAAATACGCCGAGTCGAAATCCGAGCAACCGACAATGAAAAGAAACACACAAAATAATGGTCAATTGCCAATCATCGATTGGCAATTCAACCGTATTGCGGTCAAGATAGGCAGCAACGTGCTCACCCGCAAGGATGGCACGTTGGATATTACCCGGATGTCCGCCTTGGTGGATCAGGTGGCCAAACTACATCGGAAAGGCGTGGAAGTCGTCCTTATTTCCTCCGGTGCGGTCGCTTCTGGACGCAGTGAGATAAAGGCCAGCAAAAAGCTGGATCCCGTCTCTGCCCGCCAGCTGTATTCCGCAGTCGGGCAAGCCAAACTGATCAACCGGTATTACGAACTGTTCCGCGAACATGGCATGACCTGTGGCCAGGTGCTCACCACGAAAGAGAACTTTGGCAGCCGCACGCATTACCTCAACCAGAAACATTGTATGGAGGTAATGCTCGAAAATAAAGTGATTCCCATCGTGAACGAAAACGACACGATATCGGTTACAGAATTGATGTTCACGGACAATGACGAGCTTTCCGGACTGATCGCCACCATGATGGGAATGGATGCTTTGATTATCCTTAGCAATATCGACGGAATATATAACGGCAACCCATCCGATCCGTCCTCCACGGTTATCCGCGAGATCGACGGCAGCAAGGAAGACCTGTCGGAATATGTACAAACCAGCAAGTCGTCATTCGGTCGTGGCGGCATGCTTACCAAATGCAGCATTGCACAGAAGGTGGCCGACGAAGGCATCACGGTGATCATTGCCAACGGCAAGAAGGACAACATCCTGGTAGACCTGCTCGCCAAAGACAGCCGGACCGTTTGCACGCGTTTCATCCCGTCAAACAAACCTGTCAGCAGCGTAAAAAAATGGATCGCCCACTCCGAAGGCTTCGCCAAAGGCGAGATACACATCAACCGGGGGGCCGAAGAGGCACTGTTAGGTCCGAAGGCGACCAGTATCCTGCTGGTCGGCGTCACCCGGATCATCGGCGACTTCGAGAAAGACGATATCGTCAAGGTTATCAACGAGGAAGGCGTCCAGTTAGGAGTCGGATGCGCAGGTTACGACAGTACGGAAGCACGAGAACTGATCGGCAGCCGGGATAAAAAACCGTTGGTACATTACGATTATTTGTATCTGGATTAACAACAACGAGCATACGACCATGATTAACGAATTATTGCAACATACCCTCGCCGCTTCGCGCCAGCTTGTCACGCTGGACGATGCCACCATCAACCGCATCCTCATAGACACGGCTTCGGCTTTGCTGACACGCCAAGCCGAAGTCTTGGCTGCCAATGTCGAAGATTTGTCGCGTATGGACCCGGCAAATCCGAAATACGACCGCTTGAAACTGACGGAAGAACGTCTCGCAGGTATTGCAGGAGATATGAAGAACGTCGCCTCGCTACCGTCGCCTCTTGGGAAGCTGTTAAGCGAAATAACACGCCCGAACGGCATGGTGATCCGCAAAATGACCGTTCCCTTCGGCGTGATCGGTGTCATCTACGAAGCACGCCCGAATGTCACCTTCGACGTTTTCTCCCTTTGTTTCAAGAGCGGGAATGCCTGCGTGTTGAAAGGAGGTTCGGATGCCGACAGTTCCAACCGTGCCTTAGTGGCGATTATCCACGACGTACTGACAAGACAAGGCGTCGATCCGGCTGTCTGTACACTCCTGCCGCCCGACCGCGAGGCGACGACCGAGCTGTTGAACGCCGTCGGCCTGGTGGACCTTATCATTCCGCGGGGCAGCAGTTCACTGATCAATTACGTCCGCGACCATGCCCGCGTACCGGTCATTGAGACGGGAGCCGGTATCTGCCATACCTATTTTGACAAAGATGGAGACAAAGAAAAAGGGCGCGAGATCGTCAACAATGCCAAGACACGCCGCGTCAGCGTCTGCAACGCTTTGGATTGTCTGATCGTCCATCGCGACCGATTAGGTGACCTCCCTTATTTGTGTGGAAAACTGTCCGGTAGCAACGTCATTATCTATGCCGACGAACCCGCTTTTGCCGCTCTTTCAGGGCACTACCCTACCGCTTTGCTTCAGCCGGCTACGGCAGACAGCTTCGGCACCGAGTTCTTAGACTACAAAATGGCGATCCGTACAGTCTCCTCCTTGGATGAAGCCCTGCAACATATCGCCCGCTACAGCTCGAAACACAGCGAAAGCATCGTCAGTGAATCGACAGAAGCCATCCGCCGTTTCCAGCAAATGGTCGATGCCGCCTGCGTCTACGCCAATGTATCTACGGCTTTCACCGACGGGGCACAGTTCGGTTTCGGAGCGGAAATCGGTATCAGCACACAGAAGTTACATGCCCGCGGCCCGATGGCGTTGCCTGAACTGACGACCTACAAGTATATCATCGAAGGAGACGGACAAATACGAAAATAGTCCCTGCCTCGGTGTTAGTATTATCATATGACACTAACAATACAGATATAACGGTATTGCCATAAATCAGAAATCATTGTTTATCTTTGTAGGCAGAACAATTTTAAATGAGACATGATATGAGAAACTTCACTTGTGTACAGGATTTGGGCAACCTCAAGCAGGCACTCGCCGAGGCTTTCGAGATTAAGAAAGACCGTTACCAGTTTACCGGGCTGGGCAAGAACAAGACGTTATTGATGATATTCTTCAACTCCAGCCTCCGTACCCGCCTCTCCACCCAGAAGGCTGCCATGAATTTAGGTATGAACACGATGGTGCTCGACGTGAACCAGGGAGCCTGGAAACTGGAAACCGAACGCGGCGTGATCATGGATGGCGACAAGCCCGAACACCTCCTGGAGGCTATTCCGGTGATGGGTTGCTATTGCGACGTGATCGGCATACGTTCATTCGCCCGTTTCGAAAGCAAGGAAGATGATTACAACGAAAAGATATTGAACCAGTTCATCCAATACTCCGGCCGTCCGGTATTCAGCATGGAAGCGGCTACCCGCCATCCGTTGCAGAGTTTTGCCGACCTGATCACGATCGAGGAGTATAAGAAGACTGCCCGTCCGAAAGTCGTCATGACTTGGGCACCACATCCGAAAGCCCTGCCGCAAGCCGTGCCTAACAGTTTCGCCGAATGGATGAATGCGACGGACTACGAGTTTGTCATCACCCACCCGGAAGGCTACGAACTGGACCCGCGCTTCGTCGGCAACGCTCGCGTAGAATATGACCAGAAGAAAGCGTTCGAAGGCGCGGACTTCATCTACGCCAAGAACTGGGCAGCCTATGCCGATCCCAACTACGGCAAGGTTCTCAACACGGACCGCAGTTGGACCGTCGACACGGAAAAGATGGCGTTGACCAACAATGCCTACTTCATGCACTGCCTGCCTGTCCGTCGCAATATGATCGTGACAGACGACGTGATCGAAAGCCCCCAAAGCATCGTGATCCCCGAAGCCGCCAACCGCGAGATTTCAGCACAAACGGTGCTGAAGAAGATATTGACTTCACTCTTGCCGGGGGATTAATCCCCCCGGCTAAAGAATCCCCTGGCAAATATCACAGATTATACGTCAGCGTCACCCACGTCACCTGTGCGTCACGGTTGCGGACCTGGGTCATTTGCAAGTCTTTCGTATCGACGATCGTTGTTTCTTCGAGGCCGTTGAAGATGTTATTGATGCTCAGGTTGGCACGCAGCTTGCGGTGCATGAAATATTGGGAGATACCGGCATTGACGCTGGAACGGTGCTTGATCTTTCCCTGCGGGGTCAACTGGTCGGAGATGTAAAAGCCATCGAGCTGCAACTCCGTTGTCGGCGTGATGCTGATGTTGACAGAGCCTTTGATATCGCCGCAGACCATCGACTTCTTCCGGTCATAACCGATCGTGCGCCCGTCGATCTCATCCCGATAGATATCGCCTGACAAACCGAGAGACAGCATACGGATCGGTTGCCAGGTTGCGGACAGTTCAAAACCGAATGTCTGGCTATGGCCGATATTCTCTTTTGTCCAGATCGTTCCGTTTTCCCCTTCATCCAGGACTTTGTCCATGATGCGGTTCTTCTTATTCCGGTAATACAGGCTCGGTGAGAACCAGAAAGCAGAAGTAGCATACGAATAAGACAACTCGACCGAATGGATCATCTCGTCTTTTAAATCAGGATTCCCCTTCCAGACATGCGTAGCGTCGCTACGGTCGGTGAACACATTCAGGTAGCTGCCGTAAGGACGGATTACGCGTTGCACATAGCTGAGAGCCAACTCCCCGACTTTATCCGCCCGGTAGCCCAACTTCAAACGGGGGAAGAGATGGAAACGAGAAGTGCTCTTAACCATCGGTATCTTTTCAAGCACATCGTCGGTCTGATAACGCGTATCTATCTTTTGCAAGTTCAGTTCGCCTTGCACGCCGGCTTCGGCATAGAAACTGCTCCATCTCTTTTCCAAAGCAGCCAGCAACAAATTCGTACGGCGATTAAAGTTATATTCATTTTCTTTCTGCGGGTCGGACTGCCACTCTCCGGCAGCCAGTTTGTTCCCGTAAGCGTGATAGCTCTCATCCTTGAAACGCCCGATGTATCCTACCCGCAAATGCCAGTCATCGGCAAAGAGTTTGCCGTAGAGGACAGACAGGTAATAATTATTCTTGTCCTGATTGACATAGTAATTATCCTCGGCAATGATCTTGCCTGTTTCCGGCTTCTCGTTCTTGTATTCGTTATCTTCGTCATACCCGAAATTATTGTAATTGAACACGACGTCCAGACGATCCTTCGGATTGTCGAAGGTATGGTTCCAACGCGCCTCTGCGGCATAGGCTTCCTGCCGTTGGTCGTTATAACGGTGGCGGAACATCACCGGTTGCAGATTCCCGTCCACCAGCTTATTGTTATGGATCTTCCCGTAGCGGCTGTAATCCATCAGGTTATACAGACCGTAAACCGTGATCAGGTCGTTTGCCGTCAGGTCATATCCGACACTCAGATCGGCGAGATGCACATCGGGGCGGGCGGACGCATTATTGTTCATGACGGTTGTCCCCCCTTTGTTCGTCGTCGACTTGCTGAACGTACGCTTACGGAACTCCCGGCGATAATTATATTTTCCGACAATATGAAACTTGCCCGGATGCAAATTCAGGATCGCACCGGCATTATAACGTTCCTGGAATCCGGCTCCCAACGTCAGGACCAGAGGCGAATCAGCAGCCGTATAAACAGCAGATGACAGGTTCAGAATCCCTGCATCTCCATCCGGCACAAGCCCGATGGAAGGAGTCGACGTCATCGACACCCGGTCGAAGAACAGTGCCGGAAGCTGGATCAGCATATCCCCGCTATACTCTTCCAGCAAGCCGTAGGGCACTCCGTTTATCAGCAAGCCGGGATTATTGGAACCACGGAACGTGATTCCTCCCTCGATATCGGTCACAACGGAAGGCAACAGGCGGAATACGTCGGCTGTCGTCCCCGTCAGGCCACTCAGGTTGCTGTCCACCTGCAGGCGTTTCACTTCCCCACCGGTCAAGCCTCCAAAGCGTTTTCCCTGGATTTCAACACTCTGCAACGAGACAGTTTTATCTACAGGAACCTGTGCGAAAACAGACAGGCTCAGGCAAGCAATAGCCGGAAGGAGTAATAGTGTTCGTTTCATATATATAAATCACATAAGTTTAAAAACAAAAAAAGTCTGTATGTTACATGCATACAGACTGTCCTCGTCACTGATTGCCGAATGATTATTCAGCAGGAGCAGCTTCAGTTTCAGCAGCCGGAGCTTCAACAGCAGTTGAATCACCTTCAGCAACCGCAGTTTCTTCTGTTGTAGCTTGTTCAGCTGGAGCGACAACTTCTTCTACTGTAGCTTCTGTTTCAGTTTCTGCAACTTCAGTGTTTTCTGCTGATTTGTTGCCACAAGATGCGAATGATACAGCTGCGATAACAGCAGCAAATGCAACTAACTTTTTCATTTTGTTTTTTAATTTAAACGGTCTATAATATCTTCTTGTCTTAAAACGATGCAAATGTATGTATTAATCAAATATGTTGTACAACATATTGCGCTTTTTTTCAAAATATTTTATACACAAGCCTCAACGATTTGATTTACAGACCATATAAACTAATCAATAGTTGCTATACAAGTAACGCTTAATACTTTTCTTAGGCGTCTTTTCGAATTCTGTCGGATACAATTGCAGGGCGGAAACAGCTTCGTAAGGTGCTAAAAGTTTGTTAAGTTCGATCCGGTTCTGCTCCATGATGATCGGAAGATCTTCATGCGAAATTCCCGTGCTGTCCACCGTATCGTAATCCGGATAAACAAGCCCTACCAGCTTACCGTTCTTCTCTATTATGATGCTTTCCATTACGAACGGCAAGTTGTTCAGCTTCGATTCGATCTCTTCCGGATAAATGTTCTGTCCGCTCGCCCCCAAGATCATCGTCTTGCTACGGCCACGGATATAAATACGGTTATCGGCGTCGATCGTCCCCAAGTCACCCGTACGCAACCAGCCGTCCTCCGTAAAAACCTTGGAAGTCGCTTCCTCGTTCTTATAATAACCTTTCATCACATTTTCGCCGCTCACCTGAATTTCTCCTACCTTATTATAAGGATCTTCCGAGTCGATACGCACCTTCATGATGCCCTTCAATATCTGGCCGCATGAACCGGGAACATACTCGTCATTATGGTCATAGCTGATCAGCGGTCCACATTCCGTCATACCATAACCAATCGTGAACGGGAATTTGATCTTATAAAGGAAATTCGTCACCTCCTCATTCATGGCCGCTCCTCCCACGATCACTTCACGAAAACGTCCGCCGAAGGCATCAACCAGTTTCTTCCGTATCTGTGCATAGATACGGGAATCCAGCAATGGAATATTCAACGCCACCTTCATAGTCGTCTTGCTAAGCTGCGGCAGGATCATTTTCTTGTAAATCTTCTCCAGGATCAACGGGACCGTCAGGATCAGGTTCGGTTTCACCTCCTCGAAGGCTTTCAACAGGATTTTGGGAGAAGGAACCTTCCCCAACAGGTAAACATGCGCTCCGACAGCCATCGGAACCAGGAAATTGAACGCACAACTATAAGCATGTGCCAACGGCAGAAAACAGAGTTCGCGTTCCCCCCTGTACAATACGCCAAGCTCGATGCCGTACATCACATTCCCCGCCAGGTTGTTTCCGGTAAGCATAACCCCTTTACTGAAACCGGTCGTGCCGGAAGTATAGTTCAACAGGACCACTTTGTCATTGTCCAGTTCCGCATATTCGATATCATCCTTGCCGAAACCGTCCGGATACTTTTCCGCCATCTTCTCATCCATGCCTTTCAAAAGCTTCTGAATGCTTTCACCATCGCGCTGATGCAGGCAACGGAAATCGGACAGCGAAAAGACACCACGCACGTCCTCGATCATTTCCTCTTCCAGTGTATCCCAGATACGGTCACTGACAAAAAGGAAAACCGACTCGGAGTGATTGATAATATGATGCACATCGTTCGGACTGAAGTCCTGCAAGATAGGTACTATAATCGCTCCGTAGGTCACAGCGGCCATATAAACAATACACCAGCGGGCACTGTCTTTTCCGATCAGAGCAATCTTATCTCCCCGCCGTATCTGACATTCTTCAAATAGGATATGGATACGGGCAATCTCTTTGGCCACATCGGCGAAAGAAAAGGTCGTCCCTTTGCTGTAATCCGTCAAGGCGGGCAGTTCCCAGTTCTTCTTGAAACTTTTCTCGTATATCTTGATAAAATTCTCTTGTATCATACTGCACACTGTATTATAATTCGCGCAAAAATACAGACTATCCGACAAATACACAACAGATAGCCAGAGTTTAACCAACAGTACAACAATACCCAAAGGTTTGACAAACTAAATTTTTACCTATCTTTGGCAACCGAATAAACGGATGAGACATGAAGAACTGGAAAGTACTTATAACAATATGTGTGTTAGGATGCACTCGTATATGTGCACAAGAGACAGGGGCGAACGACACCGTCTCCCGCCATCCGCTCACACACGGGGTCGGTATCGACTTCCGTCCCGTCTACCTCATCCCCACCAATGAGTTCTTTGCCGGCGAGAACGCTGCATGGCAACCCTTGCGTAAGTCCGTGTCGGCACACCTGAAATACTCTTTCCGGTTTCATCCCGATTCGCGCTACGGGAAATTATACCCGCACACGTACCAGGGAATCGGTGTCTCATACCACTCTTTCTTTGACAAGGCCGAGATCGGGACTCCGGTTGCAGTATATGCATTCCAGGGAGCACGCATAACCCGGCTCTCCTCCCGCCTGTCACTGGATTACGAATGGAACTTCGGGGCCTCTTTCGGATGGAAAAAGTACCATCCAGGAACCAACGCCTATAATTATGTTGTGGGGTCAAAGATCAATGCCTATATCAATTTGGGATTCTTGCTGAACTGGCAACTGGCGGCAGGATGGCAACTGACGACAGGCATCGACCTGAGCCACTTCTCCAACGGAAACACCCAGTACCCCAACGCAGGCGTCAATACCGTTGGAGGCAGGATAGGTCTGGTGCACACCTTCAGAGCAAATGCCGGGACGGTGATGACAGGCAGGCGGACCACACAACGCATCAAACCTCACATCAGCTACGACATCGTCTTATACGGCGCCTCGAAACGAAAAGGGGTTATCAAGCCCGATGAAGCCTACCTGGCCCCCGGCTCGTTCGGCGTATTAGGATTCAATTTCAATCCTATGTATAACTTCCACCAATATTTCCGTGCCGGAGCATCGCTCGACGTACAATACGACGAAAGTGCCAACATCAAGGAATACGAAGCCGACTACAACGACCAGGCCGAGCACAGGTTTTACCGTCCGCCATTCAAAGAACAATTGGCAGTCGGGCTATCCGTACGGGGCGAACTGGTCATGCCGATCTTCACGATCAATGTAGGCATAGGCTACAATGTTTACCACAAATGCACCGATACGCAAGGGATGTACCAAATCCTGGCACTGAAAACATCTGTCACACGCAACCTGTTCCTGCACGTGGGATACCAGTTGAGCAAATTCAAAGACCCCAACAACCTGATGTTAGGGATAGGTTACCGGTTCCACAATAAACGATAAGAATATACTATCTCCAAACATTTTCCGTAAATTTGCGCGATAATTAAAAGACAATGATTGATAAGACTGTTTTTGAGAACAAGATAGCCGCATACTATACCTTAGGATGCAAGCTGAATTTCGCCGAAACTTCGACCATAGGGAAAGTCCTTGCCGAACAGGGCGTACGCAAAGCACGTCCGGGTGAAAAGGCCGATATTTGCGTTGTCAACACCTGCTCCGTGACAGAACTTGCCGACAAGAAATGCCGCCAGGCGATCCGCCGGATCGGCAAACAGCACCCAGGGGCGTTCATCGTCGTGACCGGTTGCTACGCCCAGTTAAAGCCGGAAGAGGTTTCCCATATCGAAGGAGTCGACCTTGTCTTGGGAGCCGAGCAGAAGCTGGATTTGTTAATGTATCTGGACGATCTGAAAAAGAGAGAAGAGGGAGGCGCCATAATCGCTTCCCGGACGAAAGATATCCGTACCTTCTCCCCTTCCTGCTCGGCAGACGACCGTACGCGCCATTTCCTGAAAGTGCAGGACGGATGCGATTATTTCTGTTCCTACTGCACGATCCCCTTTGCCCGCGGACGCAGTCGCAACGGGACGATCGCCAGCATGGTGAAGCAGGCCGAAGAGGTCGCCTCAAACGGGGGAAAAGAGATCGTGCTGACAGGCGTCAACATCGGCGACTTCGGGAAGAGCA
Source organism: Parabacteroides merdae ATCC 43184 (assembly GCF_025151215.1). NCBI lineage: Bacteria > Pseudomonadati > Bacteroidota > Bacteroidia > Bacteroidales > Tannerellaceae > Parabacteroides > Parabacteroides merdae. The sequence goes on along the minus strand of NZ_CP102286.1, from coordinate 16,312 downwards.
CCGGGGAGACGTTTATCGACCTGATCCGCGCCCTCGACGAGGTGGAAGGGATCGTACGCTACCGTATCTCCTCCATCGAACCGAACCTGATCACGGACGAGGCGATCGATTTCGTGGCATGCAGCAGACGTTTCGCTCCTCATTTTCATATTCCGTTACAGAGCGGAAGCGACGAGGTGCTGAAACTGATGCGCCGCCGTTACGACACGATCCTGTTCCGGCATAAGATCGAAAAGATCAAAGAGGTCATGCCGCACGCCTTTATCGGCGTCGATGTGATCGTCGGTACGCGGGGTGAAACGGATACCTGTTTCGAGGAGGCCCGCACCTTTATCGAAAGCTTGGACATCAGCCAGCTGCACGTGTTCAGCTATTCGGAACGGCCGGGTACGCAGGCACTCAAGATCGACCACGTCGTCGACCCGAAAACCAAGCATGCCCGCAGCCAGCAATTGCTGGACATATCCGACCGTAAGCTCCATGCTTTCTACGAAGCGCATATCGGCCAGAAGGCGAATGTCTTGTTTGAACAAACACGCAAAGGAGGCATGATGCACGGCTTCACGGAGAATTATATCAAGGTGGAGATCCCGTACGACCACTCGTTGGTCAACGAAACCCGGCAGGTCATACTGGAAGGTTGGAACGAGGACAAAACGGCGTTAGTAGTAAAGATTATAGAATAAATGATTTATCCGTTACTTTTGGCTTGATCCAAAAGTAGCCAAAAGATCAAGGCTTAACCGACAGTACTTCTGCACCCCCGTGTCAAGCACGGGGGACAAGCCTGTTCCCACATCAAATGTGGGATCGCAAAGGAGCAGGTAGCATCGGCAATCCCCGAAGAGCCGTCAGGCTCTATTTCCGGCCTAAGCCGGTGAGCGTTAAGCGCAGAGACCGTAGTGAGCACCCGGAACGTCTGCTGTCTGAGCGAAGCGAGTTTCAGACGCGACAGCGAACGAAGGGAACGGAGTAGCGAAGCAACTTTAGCCTTGAACTTTTGGTTACTTTTCTTTCAAGAGAAAAGCAACAGATAAATCAGCATTTACACAAATAAAAACTAATAAAACCATCATGTGGAATAAAATACAATATGCGCTTATCTACAGTTGGGTAAAGGTTCATGCCTTATTGCCGATGTGGGCGCTTTATATATTATCGGATATCCTCTATGTTCTGGTCTATAAGGTCGTCAGATACAGGGTGAAAGTCGTCAGGCAAAATATGAAAGCCTCTTTTCCCGATAAATCGGACACCGAACTGCGCCGGCTGGAACGCGAGTTCTATCATCACTTCGCCGACTACGTGGTCGAGACGATCAAGCTCGCCCACATCTCCCTCGAAGAGTTACAACGCCGGGCTTTCCTGAAAAATCCCGAACTGGTAGACACGTTGATGGAGAAAGGGCACACCTGTTTTATCCTCCTGATGGGACATTACGGCAACTGGGAATGGTTTTCCGGCTCGACTTCCCGTTTCAAGGATTCCCGCATCTACCAGATATACCGACCCCTCAACAACCAGGCATTCGATCGCCTGTTTTTTAACCTGCGTACGAAATTCGGTTCCTTCGGGATCAAAAAACAGGACACCGTGCGCGATGTCATCACCCTGAAGAAAGACAAAACCCGCTGTGTCGTGATCTTTATCGCCGACCAGACACCGAGCCGGAACAACCTGCACTACTGGACGAACTTCCTGAACCAGGATTCCTCCATCCTGACCGGCCCCGAACGCCTTGCCCGCAAACTGGATTTGCCGGTCATATTCCTCGACACGAAGCAGGTGAAACGCGGCTACTATACCATAGATATGAAACTGGTGACCGAGACTCCCAAAGAGACTCCTGAGAACTGGATTACCGAACAATATGCCCGCTTGATGGAAAAATGTATCTTGCGCAATCCGTCGGGGTGGCTTTGGACGCATAAGAGATGGAAACATAAGAGAGTTGAAAGTGGAGAGTTGAGAGTTGAAAGTTAAATTACAAAAAAAGCACACACAATATGAAAACAAACGAAAACTTTCAACTTTCAACTTTCAACTTTCAACCGGACAAACGTCTTGCCGTCGTCATCCTAAACTGGAACGGCCGCGCGCTGATGGAAGAATTCCTGCCCTCCGTTGTCGCTTGCACACCCGGCGAATGGGCAGATGTAATCGTTGCCGACAACGGCTCTACGGACGATTCCATCGAGATGCTGAAAACAAAGTTTCCGACGGTCGGCATCATCCGGCTGGACAAGAATTACGGCTTTGCCGAAGGATATAACCAGGCATTGAAGCATATCGGACACGAATACACAGTCTTGCTCAACAGCGATGTCGAAGTCACTCCGGGATGGCTGGATGCACCTATCGCCGCGCTGGACGCCGACAAAACGATTGCCGGCGTCCAGCCCAAGATACGCGCCCAACGGAATAAAGAATACTTCGAGTATGCCGGAGCGGCAGGGGGATATATGGACCGGTACGGCTATCCGTATTGCCGCGGACGCGTCCTGCATGTCGTCGAGAAAGATGCCGGACAATATGACACGCCTGCCGACCTGCTTTGGGCCACGGGAGCCTGCCTGTTCGTCCGTACGGCCACTTACAAAGAGGTGGGCGGCCTCGATGCCGGGTTCTTTGCCCACCAGGAAGAAATCGATCTGTGCTGGCGGCTACGTTCGCGCGGCTACCGGCTGGTCTGTACGCCATCGTCGGTCGTGTACCACGTGGGAGGCGCCACGCTGAATGTCGAGAGTCCGCGCAAGACGTTCCTCAACTTCCGAAACAACCTGCTGATGCTATATAAGAACTTACCGGAAAAGGATTTGAAGCACGTGATGCATGCACGTTTCTGGCTGGACTATATCGCCGCTGCCAAGTTTCTGCTGACCGGCCATTACCCGAACGCCCGTGCCGTGTATGAGGCCCGGAAGGCGTTCCACGAGCTAAAACCGTCTTACGAACCGGTCCGCCGTGAGAATCTCGCCAAAACAAAACTTTCCGGCATTCCGGAGCTGCGAAAAGGAAGCCTGATCTTAGCGTTCTATTTACAGGGGAAAAAGAGATTCACGGAACTATGAACAGAGAGAATTTTGCAGGCAAACGGACAAGTACGGACAGAACGGACACCCGATATATAAAAATTCCGACATTTTACTAAAACACTAATAATCAAAAAACAACCTCTAAAATCCATTCCCAAAACCACTTTTGGGATGCACGTCTGTTACAAATCGGATGTCCATAATTTCCAAGTGTCCGTTCTGTCCGCATTTGTCCGCTTTCTCTTCTTTTAAAACATAACATCATATTAAACAGGTAGATACAAAAAACAACACTCTTTACCGGACTTTACCGGACTGTACCGGAGTTGCAAGGGAAAGCAATGCCTTCCCTTGTCTTTTTTACAGGTTCGAGTGCTGCAAAATGTCGATCATGATCGGCTTGAAACCGCTCACGAAACACTCTACGGCGATCACCATCAGAATCAATCCCATCAGGCGCATCATGACGTTATTGCCCGTCTCGCCCATGTAACGGTTCAGACGTGTGGAAGCGCGGAGGATCAGGTAGGTGATAAAATAGATCAATCCGATCGTCCCGATCAAGATGCATTTCTTTGCCAATGTCACGGCATCGTCCATCAGCATCAAGGCATTGGCGATCGCACCCGGCCCGCAGAGCATCGGGATGGCAAGGGGCGTAATGGAAATGTCGTTCACATATGTCTTCACCTCCTCCTCTTTCAGCTTGGCTTTCGCATAGCGTGCCTGCAACATGTCGAAACCGATCGTGAAGATGATAATGCCCCCCGCAATACGGAACCCGTTTGTCGAAATACCGAAAAACTTGAACAGGAACTGCCCGGAGAAAGTGAAAACCATCAGCGTCAGGAACGATACGATTGTAGCGCGGCGGACAATGGCACGACGCTGTTCCTCACTCATGCCATTCGTCATGGTCAGAAAGACAGGCATCGTCCCTAACGGATTTGTCAGCGTAAAAAACGAGGTAAAACATAACAGAAAAAAAGGTAACAATGAATCCATAATAATACTATTTTTATAATGTGTCAATAGAATAATGTGCCAATAAAATATCGGCACATTATTTTTCCCATACTAAATAAGCAGACACGAGCCAATGGTTCAGCTTGTTCCCGTCTATCTCTGCTGCTTCGGGAATGCTGACCGTGAAGGTATGCTTGCCCGGCGCGATATCTGTCAAAAGAATCTCTTCAGGCATCACATCCGAACCCGGACACCAGTTGGAACGTGACAGGTCGGATGATCCTAACGGTTCTTCCACTTTCTTTTCCGAATAACCGTCTTTGGCAATATAAGAAGCCAGGCGCTCTTTCAGCCACACGCCCGTTGCCGGGTTGAAACGGCGGAAAGAGGCACAATCCGAACGCCAGGGGATGAAGTTCAACACTTCTTTCCCATCGATCGAAACGATATTGCGTTTCTCGACAAATTCATCACCACCGGAATGGCCACCATGACCGGTCACGATATATTTCAGCCGGACATTACGCACACCGGCGGGAATCTCGAAATCCGTCGACACGTCCCGACGGGCAAAGATATCCGGATAGGTCTGCCCCTCGTAGTAGACCGTATTCATCAACGGCTCCACATGGCGGCGGGTCAGCGGATCATAAGCCAGGCCGGATTCATCCACATCGACCGTCATACTGGCGATATAGCCTTCCGTCGTCCAGGTGTCGATAAAGATGCCAACATAGGCTCCTCCTTCCAAAAGCGGATACAGGTCGGTTATATCCTGTTCCCAGCTGACGCTATCTTCCCAATGGTCGATATAGACCGGCTTACGGTTATGCGTCAGACTGTCGTCGGGGGCACTGAAATGTCCTACCCCGAAAGGTGTCATGAAACGCATCAGTTCGACCGTCGGTTTATAATCTTCGCCCGCAACGATCCCGACCATGTGTTCCAGCTTCGTACTATCCACTTCCGGGAACTGCTTTTCTCCCTTAGCGATGTTCAGCAGGTTGATGCCCGAAGCCTTCGGCAGGACGAAACAGGAACCGGATTTATCCCAGCGGTCGCCGTTGGAGGCAATCGTCACCTTCAATTTGACAGACACATTGCGTTCGTATTCGGGCAACGTTATTTTCTTCAGGATGATACGCCCGTTCACCAGATGGTAAATGCTGTCCGCCCCCGGCGCATTATAGGCTTCCGGATAGATATCCGGTGCAAACCGTACGGGCGTATCGTCAAACACACGTACGGTAAAGTCTCCTTTCGCAGGAATCTCCCGCGGTCCGCATGCCGTCAGCAATAACGCTCCCGCCAGCGAAAAGAGTAAAACAATCTTCTTCATCATTTGCGTTTAGTATTTAGTAAGCTCTTTAAGCAACTGTTTCTGCCCGGCAGACCGGTCGCCATGCACACACGGACCGGTCACACAACCGCCTTCACAGGCCATCACCTCGATAAATTGTCCCGGAGCCTTGCCTGTCTTAGCGTATGCACGCAACAATGCGACGTTCTTCTTCGTAAGGTTGGCCACCTGGATCGTATTCAAGCTAGCATCCTGATCTTCTTTCAAGTAGACCTTCACCGCATTGATCACACCGCCTGCTTGTGCAAATCCATGTGCCTCACGTACGGAGTTACGCAAGACGGTGAACGGTTGTGCCTCTTCGATCTTGATATCCATACCGGCCAACACGGAACCGACCTCTTCGAACGTGAGCGTAAAATCCACACAGGGGTCCATCTTCACTTCTTTCCGCTTCGCCACGCACGGGCCGACGAACACGATCTTGGCATCCGGATATTTCTCCTTCACGATCCGGGCGGTGTAGTACATCGGCGAACCGGTAGTCGAAATATATTTTTTCAAGTCCGGGATATGTTTCTCGGCAAGCTGAATATAAGACGGACAACAACTGGTCGTCATAAACGGTTGGCCTTCCGCCAACTTTTCTTTCAGTTCTTCGGCTTCGTGGCGGGTCGTCTCCATCGCTCCCTGCGCCACTTCCACAACTTCAAGGAAGCCCAGTGACTTGATGGCACCGTAGACCTTCTCCACCGGAGCCGCAAACTGGGCCAGGATGGACGGGGCGACAATGGCTACCATCGGTTCCTTGTTGCGCAGGCGTTGCAGGATGTCAAACACCTGGGATATCTCGAATATCGCCCCAAAAGGACAGGCGTTCACGCATTTGCCGCAATAGATACATTTGGATTCGTCGATATGTTCCACCCCGTACTCGTCCTTGCTGATCGCCTTCACCGGGCAAACTTCCTCGCAAGGGATCGGGATATACACGATAGCATGATAGGGGCAGTTCTGGTGGCATTTGCCGCAACTGATACAGGTATCATGGTCGATCTCCGCCTGCCCGTTCTTCTTGAAGCGGATCGCGTCTTTCGGACAGTTCATATAACAACTGCGCGCCACGCAGCCACGGCAAAGGTTCGTAATCTCATAGTTCACCTGTACGCAGGACGAACAGGCTTCATCCACCACGCACATCAGGTTCTCTTTCTTGTTTTCCGAACGCAGCAACGCTTGTTTGGCGTATTCAGACAAAGGGGTCAGCTCGTCGACCTCGTCCTGCATATCGAATCCGAGCAGCGGCAATGTCTTGTACTTCCACACAGCCCGTTCCTTGTGCACACAGCAACGGCCGATGACTTTCGACTTACGGGGACTCAACTCGATAGGCAGACGGTCTATCTCTTCGAGCAGACGGTTTTCCTTCCAAAGTTTCACTAACTTCGCCAGCAATCCGTGGCGGACAATCATTACGTTGTTGGTAAATGCCATGGTGAATATATTATTTGTGCTTTAGGCTACAAAGATACGGAGCATACGCCCCTCCCGCCAAATAACGGACCAGCTAAATTATAAAAATCTTTTGCCGAAGGACTAAGCCCGGCAAAAGATTGATTTCAGGAGAAAGTTTCACCAAGGATGATCGATGCGCTATGGACATCACCTCCGAAGGGCGGATTCAGCTTAGAGAGTTTCAACTCGACTGCTGCCAGCTGGGGGAAACGCTCCTTCAGAGCATACAAAATCCGTCCTGCCGCATGTTCTATCAGCTTGGAAGGGATATCCATCTGCTCTTTTACAACCGCATAGACGGCCGCATAGTTGATCGTATCGTCCAATTCGTCACTCTTCACAGCCTGTTCCAATGGAGCCGTAAGAATCAGATCCACAACGAAATCGTTCCCCACCTTCGTCTCCTGCGGCATTACGCCGTGGTAGGCATAGAATCTCATTTTCTCCAGTTCTATTTTTGTTGTCATAATTCGTTATTTTATCTGTAAATGTAAATAAAGTAAACCTTTCTGCCAAAAAATAGTCTTATATTTGCGATAAGCAACTAACTACATATATGATGGGAATAAAGCAAAAAGAAGAAAACACGAATGGCGGCCTGCATAATACCCTTGCCGCCGGTACGACCGTTAAAGGCGACATCGTGACGGAAACAGACTTCCGCCTGGATGGAAAAATCGAAGGAGATGTAAGTTGTAGCGGCAAGATCGTGATCGGCCCGAAAGGGAACGTCACGGGAAACATCGTTTCCACAAATGCCGAAATATTAGGGGAAGTGGAAGGTTCCATACACGTCAGTGCCAAACTTGTCCTGAAAGCGACCGCCGTCATCAAAGGCGATATATTCGCCCAAACGCTAGAGATCGAACCGAACGCCCGCTTCAACGGGGTTTGCAAGATGTCAGGGGAAAAATAACGACAAAATCCTTTTTCATAATAAAGTCACAGAACCGGAGGAGCGTTTTCTCCTTCAATTCTGTGACTTCTTGTTTTATATCTGACAGTCGTCCTTACCGTAACAAGACTTTCACGCATGTCCCGTCTTCCAAGACGACAATATAGACGCCTTCAGCCAAACCGGTCATTTCGCTATAGCCATCCGATAGAGAAACGGTGCGAACCGTCTGCCCGGCAATATTGACTACTCGCACTTTCATCGGTTCGGATGTCGTGATACAGATACGTCCATCGATCGCCTGTATGTGGCTTTCTCCCTTCGCGATGGTTTCCATAGCCGTCGGATCATCATCGAGAGGAACTTCCACGACAGAACTGCTGTCGAATGTCGGAACAGACAACCTATCGCCTGCAAGGTTCGCCTTGCCGTCCCAGGGGAAATCCTCACCGTTATTCGGATCGGTGAAGAGCTTTTCATTGATGGTGGTCACGAAATCGGAAGCCGAAAGTGCCTTGGCAAGCGTGCCGGAGCCAGCACCTTCCAGATAATAGCAGTCAATGATGGAGGGCAGTTCTTCCTCACCTGAGCGGAGGGTGCTTTCGCTGTAATCATCACCCGAAATCGCGCCACCGGTCACCTTGCCCATATTGTAACAGTTATAGACGCTCGCATCGCTGCCTATGTATCCGGTAATGCCACCTGCCATACCTGCCGGATTGATGACCGTCCCGGCATTGTAGCTGTTCGAAACGCTGCTGATCTTGCGCATACCGCCGGTCAATCCGCCAATGCTTCCCTCTGCCGTCCCGCTGACAGTGGCAGTGCTGAAGCAGTTCTCAATACGTCCGTAGCTGAGCATCCCGCTGATGGCACCGGTGTATTCCTGCCCATCATCGGCTTTGGAAGTGACCGTGCCGCCGACTATGCCGAGGTTCTTCACCACACCCCAAGCGACATAGCCGAACAGCCCGTACGACTGCCGCCCGTCGATCGGCTGGACGTTCAGTCCCTTGATGACATGTCCCTGCCCGTCGAAGTAGCCTCCGAAACGGACTTCATCAGGCTCCTCGCCGTTGTTATACTCACCGATCGGCGTCCAAGATTCGCCACCGAGATCGATGTCGGCCGTCAGTTTGGCATTAAGCCGGACAACCGTATCGTCGTCCATGTTGATTTGACCGTCACCGTTGGTGTCCACTTGTTCGTGCTCGGAAGCATTCACCTGATCCCGGAACCATTTCAGATGTTCCGCACTCTCTATTAAATAATACCCATTCTCGTCCTGCGAGGGTTGAGTTTGCCCGAAGGCTGAAAAAGTCGGTGCCACAAATAGGGCAAGACAATAAAAGTAAAGTTTGTTCACCATATATTATAAAGTTTAAATTAGTAATCTTCAGTTCGTACCCATTGTATATTTTATAATAAGGAATGGATAGCCGGCGCCACAAAAAAGCCGGCTATCCCCTTCATATGAAGGGAGCCACGGACACTTTTTCGTTTAAACCTACTGTTATAACTTACAATAAGGCAAATATATAAAAAAATAACGGAGGAACACTCTATTTACTTATTTTATTAAAAAAATAGCGTGCTCCTCCGCGACTGTAGAACCGACTGGCTGTTTATTTTCTTCCCGAATTCCTAATCAGTTCCGTAATCTTGTTATTCAGGCAGTCTGCCTCGATCAGTTTCTCCAACGTGATGTGCATCCTGTATCGCCAATAATGGTTTGAATCGGACGGGACGTTGATGCGTTCCGCTTCGTAATCTTTCCGCTTGATGGAGTCATCCATTGCAAACCAGTCCTGTATAGGGATTATAGCCAGCATCGAAGCCGTCGCCAGGTGGTTGGAAACGATCTGCGTCGCCAAATCTGCCGTACATTCCTCTGGCGCATCCCCGGCATATCCCAGAACATTATTATAATAACGCTGTATCTTAGCACGGTCCTCTTTCCACCAGCTACGGAGCGGTGTCATATCGTGGGTGGATGTCGTACAAACCGAATGATAAGGCAGGTTGTACAAGTCCGAAAATTCACGTTGCGGAGTCTTAGGCATACGTTCTATTTCCAGACTGAATATCTGCAATTTGTTCATCACATCGGGGACGGATTCCGGGATCATTCCTAAGTCTTCGCCACAAACCAACATGTTCGTACTGCCTACCAGCGGAGTCAAGCGGTTAAAGGCTTGCGCTTTCCAGAACTCGTTATGGCGGTGATAGAAAAAGTTCCAATATAACTGGTCAAAAGCATATTGGTCAGAAGCGCTCAACTCGCGATACAAGTAGGACTGGCTAGCCGAAATGCGCGGGTGGAATTTATCCGGCTCACGCGGATCGCGCAGGAACAGCACTTCATTGGCTATGGCAAACAGTCCTTTCTTAATCCGAAGGGATGCCTCATCCGTCTTTCCGGCAAACAGAGCTTCCACCTTGCGTTGCGTATCGCAGAAAGGTTTCAACACGAAATGCCGCGATGATGACTGGGCCAGGAACGCACCGATCACTTCTTCCGTCTGATCGCCAAACAATTCGGGCAGGAACTCGCGGTTGATATGAGGGGTAGTCAGGCGCGCTTCATTGAAATCCAAGCCATACTGTTCGATTTCGTTCGGGGTAAGCGGCAAAGCAGGGTTAAAATGCCCGCAAAGTCCCTGAACATACTCCGACGGTACTTCCCAGATACGGAAAAAGCCTAAGATATGATCGATACGGAAACTATCGAAATAATCTTCCAATTTACGGAAACGTTTCTTCCACCAGGAGAAATTATCTTTCTCCATCATATCCCAATTATAGGTCGGGAACCCCCAGTTCTGACCATTTACGGAGAAATCGTCGGGCGGAGCACCGGCCTGACCGTTCATATTAAAGTATTTCGGTTCCATCCATGCCTCGACACTCGTACGGTTCACTCCTATAGGCAAATCGCCTTTCAGCACGATCCCGTTCTTGCGGGCATAATCGGAAACGCCCTTAAACTGGGTATGCAGGACATATTGCAGGAAATACAAGAAAGATATTTCCGGATATGCCTTGCCTCCCACGGAACAAAGTTCACGAATAGTGTTCTTATCGAATACGGAGTTCTCTTTCCATTGCGTGAAGTCGGAAGTCCGGTACATGTCACGCAAGTAGCAATAGGCGGCATAAGGCATCAGCCAGGACTCGTTTTGCGCGAAAAACTCCCGATATTCAGAGGTGGACAAGATCGCCTCGCCCTCCTGCCTGAAGTATTCCCGGCAATATTCCAGCTTATATCGAACCGTCTGTTCGTAATCGACGGCATCCAGTCCATTCAACTCTGCCTGTTTCCGGGCAAAAAAGGCCGCCTTTTCCGGATCTGCCAGCTCTCCCAGATCGGGCAGGCTGATATACATCGGATGAAGGGCGTAAATCGAAATGGCGCTATAAGGATACGAATCGGTACGGGTATGCGTCGTCGTCGTGTCGTTCATAGGAAGCACCTGGATGATACGTTGACACGTTTTCCTGGCCCAATCCACCAACATACGCAAATCCCCCAGGTCACCGACTCCGAAGCTCTTCTCCGAACGTAAGGAAAAGACCGGGATCACCGAACCGGCACACCGCCATAAAGGCAGGTTATCACGAAAATAAAGGCCCGAAACGATCACCGTCTCTCCCACCTGTTGCGAAGGCAGATTCAAGACACGGTTCTCATCTTCTTCCCAATATAAAGGCTGCTGCTGATCATCGCAGATCAGAAACTTATATTCCAACGGATAGGAAATCTCCCCCGCATCCAAGTCTATATGCCAGACGGGAAAGGTGTCGCAACTCAATATTAACGCTTTATCAGGATGCCAATTGCCCAAACAGTCCTGATTTCCGGTGATAGCCACGCGCTGGTTCTTTTCGACACGCGGAACAGAGATCTTGATCGTAAGTCTCTTACCGCTCTTCACCACCCGCTCATGCGTATTACACGGATGTGCAAACAAACTTTTAGTAAATGCTGAGGAATAAAAGGCCAGATTAGCAGGACGAACCTGCCAATAATCATATAGTGTATATTGGTCTGCCTGGCCGATAAAGAATACCTGATGGTTCTTTTCCCATTCCTCGAATATCTGCTTGTCGTTTACACTCAGGAAATATCTGTATTCTATATCCTTGACAGGAGAGGTCACTTCCAGTTCAAGCTGCCAGTTTCCATCTCCCTTATAACTCATTTCTTTTGCCAAAGCAGGTTCCCAGGAACCCAGCTCAGGAATCGACCCTACAACACATAACTTCTGCCCCCAAACGGTATGGAAGTTGATATTAAAGGTGACTTTCATGGTACTTTTATATTTATGATTTATGATTCATGGGATATTATTCACGATTTATGATTTATCATTTAGCGTCAATGATAAATCATAAATCATAAACCATAAATCTTTTCATCCGCATCTCGAAGCACCGCAATTGGTACAGATCAGACAACCTTCCTGGTAGACAAGTGTCTCATGTCCGCAATTCGGGCATTTCTGGCCTTTTGCCTCCGTACCGTTCGGCAGGTATTTCTTCAAAGCGCGTTCCACACCGTTCTTCCAAGTGTTGATAGATTCGTTATTCAGTTCCATACCTTGAACCAGCTTGATCACCTGGTCGATCGGCATACCGTAGCGCAAGACACCGGAGATCAGCTTGGCATAGTTCCAGAATTCCGGATTGAACTTGCCGTCCAGACCTTCGATCGTCATCTTGTAACCACGCTTATTCTTGAACTGGAAGTCGTAATGCTTCTGGCCGTCCTCGTCATAGCTCTTGATAATGCTACCCTTCGAAACGTTCTTCGGCAACATGATACCTTCATCGTCATCGGCAAGACCGGTAAAGATTTCGTACGGGCGACCATTCAGCAGACCGACAAATGCAATCCACTTCTCACGGTTGTTCTGGAATTTCACCACGTCGGCTTCCAGTTCGCGCGGACGGGTAGCCACGATAACCGGCGGCTCCATACAGTTGCAATCTTCTTTTTTCTTCTTCTTGTTATCCGTAGACAACAATACACCTGAGCGGGAACCGTCACGGTAAACCGTACAGCCCTTACAACCGCACTTCCAGGCTTCCACATACAGGGAGTTCACAAGGTCTTCCGTCACATCGGCCGGCAGGTTGATTGTTACGCTGATGGAGTGGTCCACCCATTTCTGAATACGTCCCTGCATACGGACTTTCTGCAACCAGTCGACATCGTTTGACGTCGCTTTATAGTAAGGAGACTTGGCAACCAGTTCTTCTACTTCTTCTTGTGTATATTTTTTGGAAGCAGAGAAGCCGTTGGCCAACATCCAAGTTACAAATTTATGATGGAATACGATATATTCTTCGAATGCGTCACCTGTTTCGTCGACAAAGTCAACACGAGCTTCCGCATCGTTCGGGTTCACCTTGCGGCGACGGCGATAAACGGGCAGGAACACCGGTTCGATACCCGAAGTAGTCTGCGTCATCAAGCTGGTCGTTCCCGTCGGTGCTATCGTCAGACAGGCGATATTACGGCGACCGTATTTCACCATGTCGTCATACAGCTCCGGATCGGCTTCACGCAGACGGTTGATAAACGGATTCTTTTCTTCGCGCTTTGCATCATAGATATCGAATGCACCACGTTCTTTGGCCATTTCCACAGAAGAACGATAGGCTGCCAAAGCCAACATCTTCTGTACCTTCTCGGCAAACTCTGTCGCTTCTTCCGTGCCGTAGCGCAATCCCAAGGCGGCAATCATATCGCCTTCGGCTGTGATGCCCACACCTGTACGACGTCCCTGCAATGTTTTCTTCTGTATCTTCTCCCACAGGTGGCGTTCGCTCTGTTTTACTTCCAATGATTCGGGATCGGCATCGATCTTCTCCAGAATCTTTTCAATCTTTTCTGATTCCAAGTCGATGATATCATCCATGATACGTTGCGCTAGGATAACATGCTTCCGGAACAGGTCAAAATCGAAATAAGCCTCTTTTGTGAAAGGATTGACAACATACGAATATAAGTTGATTGCCAACAGACGGCAGCTATCATACGGGCACAAGGGGATCTCACCGCAAGGGTTGGTCGAAACCGTACGGAATCCGAGATCCGCATACGAATCGGGAACAGACTCTCTCAAGATCGTATCCCAGAAAAGCACACCGGGTTCAGCCGACTTCCATGCATTATGAATGATTTTCTTCCAAAGTTCGGCCGCATTGATTTCCTTCACATTGGTAGGTTCCGACGAGTCGATCGGATATTGTTGTTTATAAGGAGTTCCGTTGATTACGGCCTGCATAAATTCATCATCGATCTTCACAGAAACGTTAGCCCCCGTCACCTTCCCTTCCGTCATCTTGGCATCGATAAACGATTCCGAATCCGGATGTTTGATGGAAACACTAAGCATCAAGGCACCACGACGGCCGTCCTGGGCCACTTCGCGGGTTGAATTTGAGTAACGTTCCATAAAAGGAACCAATCCGGTCGATGTCAACGCCGAGTTCTTAACAGGAGATCCTTTCGGACGAATATGTGATAAATCGTGACCAACACCGCCACGACGTTTCATCAACTGCACTTGTTCCTCATCAATTCGAATAATCGCACCATATGAATCGGCATCTCCATCCAATCCGATTACAAAACAGTTAGAGAGTGAGGCAATTTGAAAATCATTGCCAATTCCCGTCATCGGGCTTCCTTGCGGCACGATGTAACGGAAATGATCAAACAGGGCAAAGAGTTCCTCTTCCGACAGAGGGTTAGGATACTTCTTTTCTACACGGGCAATTTCACTTGCCAAGCGGTGATGCATGTCTACGGGAGACTCCTCATAGATATTTCCGAATGCATCCTTCAAGGCATACTTATTTACCCATACTTTTGCGGCCAATTCGTCACCGGTAAAGTAGTCCAGTGAAGCTTTAAACGCTTCATCGAAGGTGTAAGTTTTACGATTCACGATTGTTTTAAGTTTAATGATGTGCAAGTTTAAGCATTGTTTATGGATTAGCCAAATTATTCAACAAAGAAAATATACATTGTTGACAAGTTTCCTCTTTCACAGACTAACTGTGTTATTTATCAACAATTTACCTTTTCCTTCAGTTCAAAAAGTTTTCCAAAAAGAGAACCGACACTACAATAAGATTTTCTCAAAATAGAAAAAGGACGCAACCCGGAAGCGCATCCTTTCATATAAATATATCATCAAATCAAGCCTTGAGCAAAGCCTCGATCTCTTCTACCGAAGAACGGAAAGATTTATTCGTTTCGATCTGGTCCCTTACCGTCTTGCAGGCATGCAGGACGGTTGCATGGTCACGCTTCCCGACGATCTTCCCGATATGAGAAAAAGAACTGTCGGTATACTTCTTCGCCAGGTACATCGTAACCTGACGTGCCTGCACGATTTCCCGCTTGCGTGAGTTGGTCTGGATAGCGGCCAGTTCCAGATTATAGTATTTACAGACTACATCCTGAATCGATTCCACAGACACCTGCTTCTTTTCCAGTTTCACGACGCGGCTCACCACCTGTTTGGTCAATGGCAGGTCGATCATCCGGTTGAACGCCGTAGAATAAGCCAGCAAGGACGCAACGATACCTTCCACATCACGTACATTCTCCGTCACGTTGCTTGCAATAAAATTGAACACGTCATCCGGAATCACCACACCGTCATGGCTGATCTTATTCTTCAGGATTTTCTTGCGCAAATCCAAATCCGGGCGATCCAGCTCTGCCGTCAGCCCCCATTTCAAACGGGTAATCAAACGTTCCTCCATTCCCTGCAAATCGACGGGAGCTTTATCGGAAGTAAGGATCAACTGTTTGCCCAGCAGATGCAAGTGATTGAATATATGGAAAAATGTATTCTGTGTCTTATCTTTACCGATCAGTTCCTGGATATCGTCCAGAATCAGCACATCCACGCCTTGATAAAAATACATGAAATCATTCGTCGTATTTTTCCGGATGGCTTCCGTATATTGTACGGTAAAAAGGTGAGCTGATATATACAGCACCTTCTTTTCCGGATGAATCTCCTGAATGCGGTTACCGATCGCATGGCATAAGTGGGTCTTTCCCACACCGGACGCCCCGAATACAAACATCGGGTTAAAGGTCTTTCCCGGTTCCTGTGCGATAGCCTCGCTCGAAGAACGGACCAGACGATTGCTTGTCCCTTCAAAATAATTGTCGAAGTTGTATTTAGGGTTCAAATGAGAATCCCAATCCTGACGAGCTTTAGACTCGAATAGAGAAGGGATATCCGCACTTTTCTTACCGGTACGGGGAGCGTCATTACCGGTAGGTAAAGTAATCATGCCATCTTCCTTTACCTTATCAACGACTTTGATACGATAGTTCAATATCGTACCCTGTCCTATCACACGATATAAAGTAACTTTCAATACGTTCACATACTTCTCTTCCAGATACTCGTAAAAGAACTGGCTGGGTACTTGAATCGTAAATTTATTATCCTCGTATGATAATGGTATGATAGGCTTGAACCATGTGTTAAAAGCGGCCTCAGGGACAATGTCCTTAATGACTGCGAGGCATTTATTCCACAAAGTTTGATATTCAGTCTGCAT